>JBIOYV010000001.1:0-121399 GCA_044870335.1 Burkholderiales bacterium
GTCGTGTCGCTCATGAAGGTCAAATTCTTGGACGGTAGCGTCGCACTATTGATCACCACGCCGTTCGTCATCCTCATCACCAGCGTGCCAGCGGTGTCCCAACGCACGAGATTGATCCCCGGGCCCGATGTCTGCGCCTGGGCGCTGAATCCGGCGAGACCGGAGAGCCAAAAAAAGACCAGCGCTCCAAACAGGAGGAGGTGTTGCCGTCGCGCACCGCAAGCTTGCCTTGTCATGCTCCGTCCACGCAGGTCGTATCTAGATGGTTACTGAATCCGTCGGGTATGCCGGGCAGTCGCGGAATCCCAAGTCCGTGAAGCCAAGACACATCCCGAGCGAACGTCCAAAAGAAATCGAGGAGCGTTAAGAACCGCAGCGGCTACCAGCCGTTGCGTGGATTCCTCGGTACGCAAGGTCACGCGTCGACTGCGGAGCCAACGCTCGACGCGTCAAATACCGCCGGTCACCAGCGTCACGACCAACACGACGGGACGGAAGAGCCGCACAGCGCGGCCCTCGCTCTCAAGAATCCGGGGAACCCGGTTGCTTTGCCGACGCTCCACGCGCGGATCAGTCGCCGAATCAGTTCCCATGACGTTCGAGCGTACCTTGCAAATATTACATGGAGCGCTTACCTGAAAATGGGCGACGTGGGCGAAAGAGATAACCGCTGAAAGTACTATTGCCCGTGCGGCTCGAACTCATAACCGTGAGGATCGAACCATGAGCGGGAGAGGGTGCCTGGCGCAGTCACCACTCCAGAGCCGGTTGGCAGAACCGGTCCTTCAGCTCTTCATTCTTATTTGCACCTAGTGGCGGTAATCGTGCGCGTTGACCTTGAAAGGGGCGCGCTCATGGCCAGATTCCAGTCAGCCAGAGCGAGAACGCGACGATGCGATGCATGGGGCGGTACGTAATTCTCATTTGGGTCTTCAAGCTGTAGCATCACAGGACCTGCCGCGCAGAACAATCGTGGGGAGAAGACCGTGGACAAGCCCCGAGTACTGATCGTCGACGACTCCAAGGCGGTGCGCAGCGCGGTCGCGAAGGTGATCCGCAGCTCTTTCGACACCTCCGAAGCCGCCGACGGCGAGGCGGGCTGGGCGGCGATCGAGCGAGATCCGGGCATCGTGGTGGTGATCTCGGATCTGGGAATGCCCGGTCTCGACGGATTCGGGCTGTTGCAGCGCATCCGCAGCTCCACTTCGCCGCGCATCCGCGAGCTGCCGTTCCTCGTCCTCTCCGGCAACGAGGACGATGCGACGCGCCGGCGCGCCCGCGACCAGGGCGCGAGCGACTTCATCAGCAAGTCGATCAAGGGTGTCGAGGCCGTCGCACGGATCGATAACCTGCTGCGCCTGGTGCAGGCAAAGCACGACCTCGAGGCGAGCCACCAGGCTCTCAAGGTCGACGATGACGAGCAGATGTGGGATCGGCTCAGCGGCGCCTTCACCGCCGGCTACCTGCTGACCGAAGGGAATAAGCACTTCACGGACGCGCGCCGGCACGGCACGCCGCTCTCGGTGGTCAGCCTACGTATCGACAACTACGCCGACATCGAGGCGAGATTCGGAAGCGCGGCCGCCGGCCAGCTGCTCGGACGCCTCGTCAAGCTGCTTCAGGCGATGCTGCGCGCCGAGGACGCAATGGGCCGTACGGGCGAGGCGCTGTTTGCGGTGCTATTGCCCGGGACCGCGGCGGAGCAGGCCGTCGCTGTCGCACAACGCCTGCGGCAGCGCCTCGACAGCGCTCGCATCACGCACGGCGCCGAGGCGGTGGGTATCCATACCAGCCTCGGCGTTGCCGCGCTCGGAAACGACGACGTCGCCTCGGTGGAGGACCTCCTCAAGGTCGCGCTCGGGCGTCTGGAGCGGGCGGCGGTGAAGGGCGAGGCGCAACGGACCGGACCTCGTCAGAATCTAGGCACGATGCCGCCGCCGGGCCGCGCCCCGGGAGACATCGCGGCGGCGCTGCAGATCCTCGAGCAAGCGAGCGCCGAGCGTTCGTCGGAAGTGCTGGAGCGCCTGGGCCCGCTGATCAAGGCGAATTGCGCGCGCGTTGGCATCGATCTGCAGGAATACCTGTTCTTGCTGCAGTCGCGCTAGGGTGCCGTTGGTAGCGGGATCAGGAGGTTTGAATGTCTTCTGCTGATATCACTGGCCGGCTGGCGCGCTACATGGTCGAGGCCCGCGGCCGGAATCTGCCGGCGGACGTGGCGCGCGAGGCCAGGCATCGCATTCTCGACACGCTGGCTGCGATGGTATCGGGGGCGCGCCTCAAGCCCGGAGAGATGGCGATCCGATACGCGCGGGCGCAGGGCGGAGTGGCGGAAGCGACCGTCGTCGCTACCGATCTCAGGACCACGGCCGTCAACGCGGCGCTGGCGAACGGCATGTTCGCCCACGCGGACGAAACGGATGACTTCGAGCCCGTGACCAAGGCGCACCCTGGCTCGGCCGTGGTGCCCGCAGCCCTTGCGATGGCCGAGCGCGAGGGCAGCTCGGGGCTTGCGCTGCTGCACGCGGTCGCGCTCGGTTACGACCTCTGCTGCCGTTTTCTCCTCGCGCTTGGACCCGACCTCGTACGCGGGTCGCACCGCAGCGCGGAGGGCACCAGCGCCACCATGGGCGCCGTGGGCTCGGCGGCCTCGCTCGCGCGGCTGGATGAGAAGGCCATGCGGCACGCGCTCTCGTACGCCGCCCAGCAGGTCTCGGGCATCTGGAGCTGGGTGCGCGACGCCGAGCACGTGGAGAAGGCTTTCGACTTTTCGGGCATGGGCGCACGCAACGGCGTCACCGCGGCAGTCATGGCGCAGATGGGATTCAGCGGCGTCCGGGACGTGCTCGATGGCGAGCACAACGCGCTCGTTGCTCTGTCCAGCGACCCGAAGCCGGAAGAGATGGTTGCGGGCCTGGGGAGCCGCTACTTCGTGACCGAGACCGCCATCAAGCCCTATTCAGTGGGCTACCCGATTCAGGCGCCTCTCGACGCATTCCTCAGGCTGCATCGCGAGCACGGGCTCACGCCGGACAATGTGGAGCGTATCGTCGTCCGGCTCCCGGAAGACGGCGCCCGCGTCGTCAACGACCGTGCCATGCCGGACGTCAACTGCCAGCACATCATTTCGCTCGCGCTGGTGGACGGCACCGTGTCGTTCGAGGGCAGTCACTCCTACGAGCGGATGGAGGATCCGGAAGTGCGCGCCGTGAGGGAGCGCGTTCAGCTCATCGCGGATCGCGCTCTCATGGATCGCGCCGCGCCGCGGAGCGGGCGGGTCGAGGTGACGCTCAAGGACGGGCGCATCGTCAGCCACTTCACGCGGCACGCCCCGGGCACCAAGGAAAATCCGCTGGACACCGAGAGCGTGAACGCAAAGGCGCGCGTACTGATGGTGCCGGTTCTGGGAGCGGCGAAGACGGAGGAGGTGATCCGGCGCGTGAACGCGCTGGAAGCGCTCTCCGATCTGCGCGAGTTGCGCCCGTTCCTTGCGCACGCGACCGCGTAGCGTTGCAGAGGGATTGAGCAGCGGAGATTTGTCGCACATCGCCGACAAGCGCGAACTTATTCGGCAGCTTTTGGCATTCGAGTCATCGACTCTTGCGAAAATACCGGCCGGGCCGAGCAACTTTGGCCTAACGCTGTTCCAACAAAAATCTTCACAATCGCTGACACCAACATGAACCGGCGCGAATCAAAGAGGACTGCGCGCTATGGCGCCTCGCTGGCGCTGATCTGCGCGTTCAGTCTCGTCGCTTGTGGCGGCGGTAGTGACAACAGCTCCGGCGGACAACCCGTCGCAGGACCGCCGCCGACGCCTACGCCAACACCGACGCCCACGCCCACGCCCACGCCGACACCTACGCCGACTCCGACGCCGACGCCTACTCCGGCGCCCACGGTTTCGCTGAGCGCGGCGCCCACCACCGTGGCACAGGGCGGTTCGACGCAGCTCACTTGGTCTTCGAGCAATGCCTCGAGTTGCGCCGCCACAGGTGCCTGGTCTGGCGGCAAAGCCACCTCGGGCAACCAGACGATCAATTCCATATCAGCCACGAGTACCTATACCCTGACCTGCACCGGCAGCGGCGGCAGCACGCAGCGTACCGCGACCGTGAATGTGACTGGGGTGGGGGCGGGCGTCAGCGGGGCGGTGGACAGCAGCCTGCTCAATCGCCACCAGGAGAGCGCCAATCTCGTGTACGCGTTCGCCGGATTCAATACAACGGCCGGCACCCCGGCGGCTACGGCTCCCGTGACGCAGGACGCCGGTGCGTGCACGTTCCGTTACGCGCTCGCGGGCCTGGCCAACGGCAATTACACCGTAGCGCTCACGAGCGACGGCGGCGCGACCTTCAAGCGCAGCGCCAACGTGACGGTGGCGGGCGCGGTCGCGGCGCAGGCTTTCGCACCGACTCGCGTAGTGCGGGTCGGTCCCGGCCGGCAGTTTGCCGCCCCAAGCCAGGTCAGCGGCCTGGTCAGCGGTGACGTGGTCGAGATCGATGCCGGCGTATACAACGGCCCCGCGTCGACCTGGTCCACGAACAACCTTACGCTGCGCGGCGTCGGCGGGCGTGCGCATCTCGTTGCGCCGGCGAGCATATCCAATGGCAAGGGCATCTGGGTGACGCAGGGCGCAAACATGATGGTGGAGAACATCGAATTCTCGGGCGCGGCGGTTCCGGACAAGAACGGCGCCGGCATCCGGGCCGAGGGCAGGGACCTTGCGATCTGCGGCAGCTATTTCCACGACAACGAGAACGGCATTCTCGGAGCGGACTCCGGCAACGGGAGCCTGCTCATCGAGTACAGCGAATTCGCGCGCAACGGCGGCTGCGAGCCCGGGTTCGGATGCTCGCATAACATGTACATAGGCCACACCGAGCGCTTCACGCTGCGTTACAGCTATTCGCATCACGCGCGGATCGGCCATACCGTGAAGAGCCGTGCGCTGGAGACCTACATCCTCTACAACCGCATAATGGACGAGGCCGACGGCACCTCGAGCTACAACATCGATCTGCCGGATGGCGGCCTTGCCTACATCGTCGGAAACCTGCTTCAGCAGAGTCCTTTCACGGACAACCCGGACATGCTGGCGTATGGCGCCGAAAGTCTGAGCAACCCGAGCCGGACGCTATATGTCGTAAACAATACGTTCGTGAACGACCGGGGCTCGGGCACGTTCATCTCGATCGCGGCGGGCGCGACCGCGACGGTGCAGAACAACCTGTTCGTCGGAAACGGTACCACTGTCGGCGGCACGGCAACGCAAGTCTCGAACCTGCGGACCAACACCCCAAACTTCGTCGATGTCGCCGCGTTCAACTACCGTCCTACCGCAGCAACGCCGGGCATCGATCTGGGAACGGCGCCGGGGCTCGGCGGCAGCTTCGTCCTGACGCCGATCTACCAGTACGTGCATCCCACCAACCGCGAGACCCGTCCGACCCGCAACGCCATCGATATCGGCGCCTACGAGTTCATCCCTTAGTGCCTCCGGCTCGCGCCTGACGCTGCGAGGTTAAGGGGCGTACCCTCTCGCGGCCGGCGCTGGGGCTGCGGACACGTATCCGTCGAAAGGCCGAGTGAGGTTAGACTTGCCGGCTACTTTTCGAGGAATCGCAGCGTGACCAGCCGCGCCAACGTCCTGCTCTGGACCGACTCGACCGCCGCGTACCTTGACGCGATCAAGGCGGCCGGCCTCGCCGACCGCGTCGCGGTGGATAGTCTGTCGCGCAAGGAGAAACCGTCCGCCGATCAGCTCGCGCGGACGGAGGCGCTGATGGCGTACGCGGTGCCCCCCGGCCTGCTGCCGGCGATGCCGAAGCTGCGCTGGGCGCAGGTGATGACGGCGGGCGTGGAGGAATGGCTCGCGCTTCCCGACCTGCCGCAGAGGCTCACGCTCACCTGCGCCCGCGGCACGCACGCGGAGTCGATGCCGGAGAACATCATCGCCGCGCTGCTCTACGTCGCCAAGCCCTGCGCCGCGGCCGTCGCGAACCAGAAGCGCGGCACGTGGGTCCGCACGGTCGCGCAACCCCTGACCGGCAAGACGCTCGGCATTCTCGGTCTCGGAGCGATCGGCCAGCACGTTGCGCGGATCGCGTCCGTCCTCGGCATGCGCGTGATCGGCACGCGGCGCCGGCCGGAGCCGGTGCCGAATGTCGCCAAGGTCTTGCCCGCGGATCGAACGCCCGAAGCGCTGGCCGAATCCGACTTCGTGCTCCTGCTGTTGCCCGCGACACCGGAGACCGACAACTTCATCAACGCCGAGCGCCTGGCCATGATGAAGCCCGGCGCGTGGCTGCTCAACTTCGGCCGCGGCCATCTCATCAAGGACGACGAGCTGATCGCCGCAGTCAAGGCAAAGAAGATCGCCGGCGCGGTGCTGGATGTGTTCAGGCAGGAGCCGCTGCCCGCGGAGCACCCCTTCTGGACGACGGAGGGCATCATCGTGCTTCCGCATATCGGCGGTCCCCATCCGCAGCGCGACAGGTTTGTCGCGCGCCTGTTCGCGGATAATCTGGGACGCTTCCTGGAAGGCAAGCCGCTCAGGGAAGTGGTCGACCGCAAGAGCGGATACTGAGGGGAGCTGCGCATGTTTCCCTTGCAAAAAGCTCTCTTTTTCGGCCTGGTGCTGGCCGCCGCGCTCGCGGCGCAGGCGCAGGACTATCCAAGCCGGCCGATCCGACTCCTTACGCCCGCTGCGCCGGGCGGCACGACCGACCTGCTGGCGCGCATTTTCGGCGCGAAGCTCTCCGAGGCGCTCAAGCAGCAGGTGATCGTCGACAACCGCGCCAGCGCCTCGGGAGTGGTCGCGGGCGAGATCACGGCAAAGGCGCCGCCCGACGGCTACACGCTGCTTCTCGCGTATCACCAGCACACGGCCAACGCGGCGCTCAACCCGAGCCTGCCGTACCACCCGGTCAACGACTTCACGCCGATCACGCAGCTCACCGCGGCCGGCTTCCTTCTTCTGGTGAATCCCGCCTCGCCGCCGCGCACGCTGCGGGAATTCGTCGAATGGACGAAAGGCTTTTCCGGGCCGCTCAACTACGGCTCGGCCGGCCTGGGGACGGGAGGCCATCTTGCCGGCGAGCTCTACAAGCAGATGACCGGCGTCAACGCGCAGCACATCCCGTACAAGGGAACCGGTCCGGCGCTCATCGACCTGATCGGAGGACGCTACGAGTTCAGCTTCTCCGGCCTGCAGGGCGCGCTCGTGCAGGTGCGCTCGGGCAAGCTACGCGCGCTCGCGGTGACGACGCCGAGGCGCCTCGCCGCGCTTCCGGAGCTGCCGGCGGTGGCGGAGGCGCTGCCGGGATTCGAGGTGGTCGGCTGGTACGGGGTCATCGGCCCGGCCGCGATGCCGCCGGGCATTGTGGCCCGGCTGCACGCCGAGCTCGTGAAGGCGCTCGACGCACCGGACATCCGCAGCCGGATCGTCGATGACGGCTCCGAGCCCGTCGGCAGCAGCCCGGCGCAGTTCCGCGATTTCATGAGCACCGATCTCGACAAGTGGGCCCGGCTCGTGAAGCAGAGCGGCGCCAAGTCGGAGTGAACCTGGACTAAGGCTTGCCGCCGCGCTTGTAGGCGACGAGCTCGTAGCGGTCTTTGCGGTACACGACGCCCTTCCAGTTGGTCTCTTCATACTCGTAGGCGACTACGCGAGCGACCTCCGGGCTGTACCAGTAGCGGTGGACGCCGACGCCTTCCCCGGTCGCGCCGTCCTTCTTCTTTTTCGTCTTGTACTTGTTCGATCCCTCGACGCGAAACGTGTCGAAGACGCCCGCTGGCACGATCACGCGCTCCTGGCGGATCACCTTGAATGTGTACGACTGCTCGACGACGCGGTCGGGCGCATCGCGCACCGCAGTCGCCGTCCAGGTCTTGCCGATCTCCATGGGGAACTCGTAGGTGGGCCGCTTCGGCGTCCATTTCTGCACCAGCTTGCCGTCTTTCGTCTCGCGCAGCAGGTTCCATGACTTGTCGGTGACGTAGTCGTCGCCGAAGCGCCACGTATCGGCAGTGACGGCGGTGAGGGTCATGGTGTTTTTTCCGGTGACCGACCCGCTCAGCAGGTCGATCGCCTGGTAGGTCCAGCTGTCGCCCAGCTTGAGCGACGGCGCCGCGATCTTCTCGATCTTCCTCTCCGGACCTGCCGCGCCGGCCGCAGCGGGCGGCGCGGCGCGTTTCGCGACGAACACGAAGTCTCCCTCCAGGGACGTGTTCTCCCAGGGCACCTGCTTACCGTTGGAGTCGCGGCGCACGCCGGCGCGCACCTCCTTGAATACGTCTTCGATCTTCACCCCGGGGCGGAGGATCGCCCGGAGCAGGTGCTGCGTATACAGGCCATTCTGGCCCTGGCCATCACTCGCGACGGAGCCGGGCGCGGTGGCGAACGCGATGAAGGTCCCGACCGGCGCGTCCATCTGCGCGAGACCCGCGGCGCTCGAGCGCAGGGTGCGCGCGAAGGGGTTGTTCCGACAGGCGTCCAGGATCACGATGTTCAGCCGGTTGTTCGCGGCCTCCATCTTGTCGAGCACTTGGTTTGCGTCGATGCTGTTGTACCCGACTTCGTCCTCGCGCTGGATGTCCGCGTCGACCGGAATCAGGAAGTTCGTGCCCTTGGCCTGCACGCCGTGTCCGGCGAAGTAGAACAGGCCGACCCCGCCCTTTCTCAAGGCGTCGCCGAACTCGCGCAGCGCGACCTGCATCTCCGCGCGGCCCACGTTTTCTTTCTGCACGACCTGGAAGCCCGAGCGGGAAAGGGCCTTGGCGATGGCGCGCGCGTCGTTGACCGGGTTGAGAAGCGGGGCGTCCTTGTACTGCCCGTTGCCAATGACAAGCGCGACGCGCTGCTCGGCGATCGCGGGGGTCTGCGCGGCGGGCTTGGACGGGCGCAGGACGCGGTCCTGCGCCGCGACGGGGAGCGCCGCCGCAGCGCTGAGCAGAAACACGATCCCCGGGTGCAACGGGGGCCTCACATCCCTTTGCCGGCCCTGATATCCCAGCCGAATTGCTGCCCGGGCTGCATGGCCCCCGTCGCGGTCTGGTTAGCCGTAAAGACCTCGATCTTTGATGCCTGGAGGGACACGAGCGCATGCCCACCATTCATGTCCATGGAGAGCGAACCCACGCGTACATCCGAGAGCCGCACCGCAAACGGAGCTCGGGGTGCCGGTTTGGTCGCATTTTTGGGGAACCCCTCAACCAGCACGGTCTTCAACACCCTTCCCTCGAGTGCGTTCCTCATGAACAGGGCAACAGGATCGCCGAGGGGCACTATCAGCTGAAAGTTCTGAAATGTGGCCTTTCCGGTCGCGGCCGCCTGCGGGATCTGCGCCGAGAACGAGAACGAACCCGCGTCGAGCTTTCCGTCCGCCCGCGGACCCATTTTTTGCCACCCCTCCACGGAATAGACTACGTCGTAGTAAGGGTAGTCCATCCAGTCCATGGCAAGGGCGCCCGGCGCTTCGAGAAAGACGCAAAAGAGCACTGCGACGGACAGCTTGCGCATGGCGGTTCCTTTCGGCAATGAGTTGTCGGGGTGTCGGCGCGCGCTTCGGAACGCTCACTCGTGTCGGAACCACCGCGTCACGGCGACGTCGTCGGTTCCGGGCTGCGCCGCGAAGGCCTGCGGCGTGAACGAGTAAGGCTGGCCCGATTCGCTGCTCACCGTGCTCTTCGTGCCCATGTTGACTTTCACCAGACCGCGCGTGGCCGCATCGGGAAGTGCCGCTTCGCGGACCGCGCGATAGTTCCGGGAAAGGCTCGCTCGCGGAGTCTGGGCCAGCTGCTGCAGCGACTTCTCCATGTCCGGGCGCGGCCGGCGCGACGCGATGAAGAACACCTGCTCGGTGCCCTTGTACTGATCGAGGCCGTACCAGGCGGTTCCTTGCGGCACGACGTACTGCTGATTCGCGCGCACCGGCTTGCCGGCTTTGTCGGGAAATACCCGTGCGACGTAGCCCGTCGCATCGACACCGATGACGTAGACATAGCAATCGCAATTCGTGCGGAAGGAGAACTTCACGACGTCGCCCTTGCGCGGATCGCTGCCGCCGTCGCGCAGTACTTCGCCATCCTGGATCGGTTGCGGCTCGGTGCGCCGCGCCGCGCGGTCGCTCGCGCGCTGGGCGAGAATCGCGACGTCGAGGACGATCGCTGACGACGCGCTCGCGCCGTAACCTGGCTGGCTGGTGAGCGAAGATGCTTGCGAGGGGGACGGATAGGGGTTGGCGGAAGACGCGGCTTGCGAGGGGTAGGGAGTGTTCGAAGCCGCCGCACCGATCGGCGGGTAAGGGTCCGCCTGCGTCGGAGCAGCTGGATAGGCTGGCTCGGGGTAGGGCTGCGCTTGGCCTGCGGGGGACGGGTACGCAGCCTGCCCGGCCTGCCCGATTTGCTGGCCCGGCGTTCTCTTCGCCACCTGGTCCGAGTACACGGCCAGGAGCAGGCTTTCCAGCTGCTGCGAATATTGCGGCGAGTAGTTGTTCGCCGCAGCCGAAATGAGATCCGCGCCCCATTTGAGCGCAAGCGGCGCGAGCGGCGCGATCGATCCGCAGCCGGCGACGCAGATGAGTCCCCCAAGGACAAGCCTGCCCCCGGCCATGAAAGTCGCCTGCATCGTTCTCTCCCTCCCCAGGGTAGCGCCGCTATTCTGCGTGGCTCTTACGGCAATGTCGAGAACTGCAGCACCGCCTCGCCAACCGCGAACGGCGCCGGTTTCGTCTTGCCGGCGGGCTCCTTGCGGGCGTCGGGGATGTTCACGAGTACGAGCCCCCGCGCGCGCTTGATGGCGTCGACAGGATCGGTCCCGATCAGGTGCAGATTACGCCTCGGATCGAAGCGCGTCGCCGGCAGCATCTTCCCCGGCGGCCCGCTCGTGGCGAACACCTGCACCGCTTCGAGCCCAAGCGGTGCTTCGACCGTGAACTCGCCGACCGTCTGCCACCGATGCGCCTGATCGGCGGCGACCCGGCGAACGAAGCGTTCGCTCGCGCCTTGTTCTCCGATTTCCATCAGATAGCTGAAGCGCTCGGCTTCCTTCTGGATGTGGCCGACGATGTAGTAGTAGCCGGGGCGATCGAGCTTTACCAGCACCCTGTCGCGCTCCCCGGGGCGATAGTAAAGCCCGCGGCTCCCTCGACCCATCCGGAGGTGTACTTCCATGGCATTGCCGACTGGGGGCACGCCTGCGTTTTCGCTCGGCAAGTCAACCCGGACCAGCCCCCGGCTGAGCGCGAGGGCGAAGCCGCTCGCCGCCGGCAGCGCTTGAGAACCCTGCACCGTCGCAGCGGGCAGCACGAACATGAACGCTCGTTGGGTATTGAACGAGGCGTCCAGCAAAAAAAAGCTCAACAGGAGTCGTCCGTCGCTCTGCCTGTACCTTCCGTCGAGCGTACAAGCTGCGGTCTCGCTGCGGGCTACCGCACGCGCCGCGCCCAACAACTCGTCGGCGACCGAAGCCGAAAGCGCCGTCACTTCCGCGGTGTCCGCCCTGACCGGGGCAATGATGCGGCACTGCGTGATGTTGGCCCGTTCCAGTTCGAGCTTCACCCTCCGCGCGACGTCCTGCGCTCCAGTAGCTGGTGACAAGTTCTTCGCGGCGCTGCTCCACAACGACGCTTCATCCAATTCGACCGCGGGTTGGCCGGCCGAAGAGAAAAGACCGCGCACGGCTTGGATGCGCAGGTACTGGTCGAGCAGCGCCATTGCATTGGCGAATTCGGCCGCGGTGCTCCTGGCAGAGTCGAGGCGACGCAGGCCCTCCGCGAGCCTTCTCGCTTCGCGGTCGTAGGCGGCCAGACTTTCGTCCGTGAGCCGCGCCTCGTAGAGGGGCTCCGCGTCGCGCGCGCCTGTGGCCGCGAGCTCGATTGCGATCAGTGGCAGCTCACGGCCGCCGGCGATCGCGCGCCTCACTGAAACCGCCGCCGTGCCGGGAAGGCCATCGAGCCGGGCGGCCGCCCGACGCTGGAGCTGAAGCGCCAGATCGGCGCGTGCGGCGGCGCGGGCCGCCTCCGGCGATGCTCCATAGCCATGGCCAACGGCCAGCACCGCCGCCCACAGCGCGTGCGGCATCGCAGCGCACGCGGCAAGAAGCGCGATCCAGCAGGTGGTCCTGAGTCGGAGAGAAGTGCCGACCATGGGCAAGTCTAGCAAGTGGCGCTTTGGCGAAGGTCTTACACTTCGCAGCGCATGCTCGGTCGCCCACCATGGCCAAAAGGCACGCGTGCGGACGGGAAGCCGACTGCGTTGAACTTCGCGTTCGGAGCACAGGGGGCCGGGACGGGCCAAGCCGCGCTCCTTCTAAGGACTCTTCTTCCGGCCGCATTAGCCGCGCGGGATGAGCGACAGCACGCCGTCCCGATTTGCCGCTGCCACGCGTTGGAGCGGCTGCTCGCGCACGGCGAGACTGACAGCGGCCGCGAGCGCCGCGAGCCCGAGGTCGAGGCGCCACATCAGGTCGTAGCTGCCAGTACGCTCGAGCACCACGCCGCCGAGCCAGGCGCCGAGGAACGCGCCCGCCTGGTGCACCAGGAACGTAATGCCGAGCAGCGTCGCGAGGCGTTGCGCGCCGTAGAGCCGGCCGATGAGCCCCGCGGTCGGCGGGAGCACCGCCATGTAGGTCAGTCCCATCCACGCCGAGAACGCGAGCACCGTGAGCTCGTTTTTTGGCGCTGCCATGAAGAGCGCGATGCCGATGCCGCGGGCGGCGTAGAGCGATGCGAGGGTGCGCTTCATCGAACAGCGCTGGATCACGAAACCGGCGGCGATGCTGCCGGCAATGCTGAAAAGGCCCAGCGCCGCCAGAGACATGCCCGACACGCTGGAAGGCAGGCCGCATAGCTCGATCACGCCCGGAAGGTGCGTCATGAGGAAGAAGACGTGCAGCCCGCAGACGAAGAACGTGGCGTTGATGATCCAGTAATGGGGGCTGTTGAGCGCCTTGCGCAGGCTGTCGGGCGCCGCGGCCGCCGTCCGGGCTGGCGCGGCGGGCGTGCGAAAGGCGAGGGCGAGCGGAAGCGAAGCGAGCGCCAGCGCGGCCAGCGCCAGCGCTGCGCTGACCCAGCCGCCGAGCGAGATCATCACCTGCGTGGCGGGGGCGATCACGAGTTGCCCAAGCGGCCCGCCGGAGCCGATCAGTCCCGCGACCATGCCGCGCTGCTGCGCCGGTACGCGCTGGCTCACGATGCCGATCAGAAGTGAAGGGCTGCCGACGGTGGCCGCGACCCCGCCCAGGGCAAAGACGGCTACCAGCATGGGAGCGCCGTGAGCGAACGGGAAGATCACGCCGACGGCGGCCGCGAGCAGCGTGCCGCCCAGGATCACCCGTGCCGCTCCGATGCGCTCCGCGAGTATCCCGGCGAACGGCTGCGCGACGCCCCAGGTGAGCTGGCTCACCGCGATGGCGAAGCTGATCGTGGCCACGCCGAGGCCGCTCGCCGAGTTGAGCGGTGACAGGAACAGGCCAAAGACCGAGCGCGTGCCCATGGTGACGGCGAGCAGCGCCACCGCCGCCACCGTGACCGCGAGGGCCCCGCCGGAACCGAATCGATTGCGCGGCTCGTCCATGGCGGCATCGTAGGAACCGCGCGTTTCGGACGGATTGCGGCCCGCGCACGCCGTGTGCCCGGATTGTTTCCGCCGCGTAGGCGTCTGTCGTCCTACACCGTGCGCGAGAGGTCTTGACAGCGCGTTGGCGCCGGGGCCAGAATTTGAACATATGGTTAAACCAGTCGTTCAAACCGCAGCTGTGCAAACCATGGCAGAAGCCGACTACGGCGAGACCAAGGCGAAGATCCTCGACGCGGCCTTCCAACGCCTCGCGCGCGAGGGCTATGCGGCCCTCAGCATCCGCGAGATCGCCAGGGACGCGGGTGTCAACCACGCCCTGATCAACTATCACTTCCGCAGCAAAGACCAGCTCGTGATTGCGGTCCTCGACCATGCCAACCAGCGGCTGCTCGAGCGCCAGAGCCGCATGTACACCTCCCCTGGCGGCTTCGCCGAGAAATGGGGGCGCGCGCGCGAGTTCTACAAGAGCGACCTCGCGTCCGGGTTCGTGCGCCTGCAGGCGGAGCTGTGGGCGGCGAGCCTGTCCGACGCCGGCCTGCGCGAGAAGTTCATTCCGCGCATCCAGGCCTGGAAGAAGATCGTCTCCGACGCGGTGCGCGACGCGCTCGCCACGCTCGAGGCCGACGGCATGAAGCTGCCGCCGCCCTTCAGCGCCGAGGTGATCGCCACCTGGATCTCGCAGTTCTGGATCGGCATGGAGTTCGCGGACCTTCTGGGCGAGAAGAAGGAGCTGGCGGCGAACCGCGCCGCGCTCGACGCGGTGGAGACGCTGCTGCAGCAGATCGATGCGCGCGTGCGCAAGGCCGAGCGGCGAACGAGGAGGGCATGATGGACCGCTTTCCCGCGATCTTCCACAAGGTGGTGGGCGAGCTTCCCGAAGCGGGGCGGCTGCCGTCGGGTCAGGAGCTCCCCTTCGGCACGCTGCGTCCCGTGCGCGACGGCTTCATCGAGCGCAACGGCGTGAAGAGCTGGTATGCGGTGTACGGCGAGAGCGGGCCGTGGATCGCCTTCGCGCCGATCTTCCAGATCGCGCACACGCAGATGCTGAAGGCGACGGTGCCCTACCTCGCCGAGCACTTCCGCGTCCTCACCATGGACCTGCGCGGCAACGGCCGCTCCGACCGCCCGCGCGGGCAGGAGCACTATGCCTTCGACGAGTACTACGGCGACTTCCTCGCGGCGCTCGACGCCGCGGGCGTGGACCACTGCGCGGTAATCGGCATCTCGGCGACCGCGATGACAGCGCTGCGCTTCGCGGCGGAGCACCCGGAGCGGGCGAGCCACGTCATCGTCGCCGGCGGCTACGCGCACGCGCGCATCGACGACCCGCAGATCGCCGAACGCGTGCGCGCCGAGAGCGAGCGCATGCGCACCGACTGGCCGAAATACCTGGAATGGTTCCTCTCGCTTCTCTTCCCGGAGCCGCACTCGACCAAGCCCTTCGAGGACGGTGTGCGCTACGGCTGGGCCTCGAGCGGCGAATTGGTCGACTGGGGGAGGAACGGCTGGCTGAAGAGCGACGTGACCGAGCTGGCGAAGCGCGTGAAGTGCCCGACGCTCGTCATCCACGGCGAGGCCGACAAGCGCGTGCCGATCGAGCGAGGGCGGGCAATCCAGGGCCTCGTCCCCGGGGCGCGCATGCTCACCGTGGGCGGCGGGGGCCACCTGCAGGCGGCGCGCGACCCGGTGATGTTCAACCGTGCGGTGCGCGACTTCGTCGGCGGCAAGCCGCGCGGCGGCACGTGGGTGCGGGCGATGAGCCGCAGGCGCCGCGCGCTTTTCATCTCGAGCCCGATCGGCCTTGGCCACGTGCAGCGCGACCTCGCCATCGCGCGCGAGCTGCGCAAGTTCCAGCCCGACCTCGACATCGACTGGTTTACGGTCGACCCGGCTGCGCGCTATCTCGCGCAGGAAGGCGAGCGGCTGCACCCGATCACCCGACGGCTCGCCAACGAGAGCCGGCATTTCGAGCACGTCGCGGGCGAGCACGACCTGCACGCCTTTTTCGCGCTGCGCACCATGGACGAGATCATGGTGCGGAACTTCATGACCTTCTCCGACCTGATGGACGACGAGCACTACGACCTCGTGATCGGCGACGAGGCCTGGGACGTCGACTATTACTATCACGAGAATCCCGAGCTCAAGCGCCAGCCATTCGTTTTCCTGACCGATTTCGTCGGTTGCCTGCCGATGGAGGGGCACGACGGGAGGGAGGCGCACCTGTGCGCCGACCGCAACGCCGACGACATCGAGCACGTGGCGCGCTTCCCCTACGTGCGCGACCTGGCGCTCTTCGTCGGCAACCCGGACGACGTGACCGACGCGCCGTTCGGCCCCGGGCTGCCGCGCATCCGCGAATGGACCGACCGCAACTTCGCCTACACCGGCTACACGCTGCCGTTCGATCCCGGAACGTTTTCGGATACCGAGAAGCTCAGGAGTCGATTGGGATACAAAACGAGCGAAAAGATCGCTATCGCGTCGGTCGGCGGCACCGCGGTCGGCGGCAAACTCCTCGGCAAGATCGCGCAAGCGTTCCCGCGCATGAAGAAACAGCTGCCGGAGCTGCGCATGATCCTGGTCGCCGGGCCTCGACTTTCTCTGGAAGAAATACCCAGTACTCCCGGTTTGGAAATCCGTCCGTACGTCCACAACCTCTTCGAGCATCTCGCCTGCTGCGACCTTGCGCTGGTGCAGGGCGGCCTGTCGACCACGATGGAGCTCGTTGCGACGCGCCGGCCGTTCCTGAGCTTCCCGCTGGCACGGCACTTCGAGCAGAACGTCCACGTGCGCAAGCGGCTCGCCAACTATGGCGCCGACCGCTCGCTCGCCTACGCCGGCCTCATGCCCGAAGCGCTTGCCGAGCGCGCGCTCGAGGCCATGCACGCCCCGGTGCGCTACAAGCCGGTCGAAACCGACGGTGCGGCGCGGGCGGCGCAGCGAATCGCACAGGTGCTCGATAACCGCTGGTGGATAAAAGCATGAGCGCAAACCTCGCAAGTCTTTCCCAGACCCGCCGGGCCGGGATTATCATCCGACGAGGCCGCAGGCCCCAAGCTGAAACCATAATCCAGCGCCACCGAAACCGTCGGGTTACACGGGCAGGATAGACTGCGCCGCGGTTGCCGGACTTTTTGTTGCACACACTCGAGGAGGGAACGATGAGCACCGACACAGACAAGCAGGTCCAGAACGGAGTCAACGTCGACGCGCTGCTCGGCGCGCGAGATGCGTTGAGCAAGGCGCCCGAGGCTGCCAAGTTCAACTGGAAAGCGAGCTGCAAGTGGATGAACGGCACCCACAGCCAGACCAGCATCCAGGGCTTCTACGGGCTGGGGCAGCAGCAGAGCCACAAGACCGAGTTCACCTTCGACACCGACCATCCCGAGATCTTCGCCTCCGAGGACAAGGGCGCGACGCCGGTCGAGATGGTGCTCGCGGGGCTCGCCGGCTGCCTGACCGCCGGGGTCGCCTCGATCGCGCAGCTGCGCAAGATCCAGCTCCGCTCGGTCAAGGCCACGCTCGAGGGCGCGATGGACATCCAGGGCATCCTCGGTATCGACAGCGACGTGCGCAACGGCTTCAACGACATCAAGGTGAACTTCGAGATCGACGCCGACGCTTCCAAGGACGACCTCGAGGCGCTGGTGGCGCAGTCGCAGAAGCGCTCGGCCGTGTACGACGTCATCACGAACCCGACCAACGTTTCGGTCTCGGTCGCGAAGAAGAGTATGAACTGAGGCGTGAACTGAAAACCACCGTCCTCATCGTCGGCGCGGGGCACGCCGGCCTCGCCATGAGCCGCTGCCTCACCGAGCGCTCGATCGACCACGTGGTCCTCGAGCGCGGTGAGGTGGCGAACTCGTGGAAGACCGAGCGCTGGGATTCGCTGCGCCTGCTCACGCCGAACTGGCAGAGCCGGCTTCCCGGCTACCGCTACAAGGGCGACGATCCCCACGGCTATCGCACCATGCCCGAGACGATCGCGTTCCTGGAGCGGTACGCGCAGGTGATCTCCGCCCCGGTGCGGACGAATACGGCGGTGACTCGCGTGCGGCGCACCGACGAGGGCTACACCGTCACGACCGATCTCGGCGAATGGCGCAGCCGGGCGCTGGTGCTGGCGAGCGGCGCGTGCAACATCCCCAGCGTGCCCGCTTTCACGCAGGCGCTGCCGCACGGCACCGCGGCGCTCACGCCGATGCAGTACCGCAATCCGGACCAGCTCGAGGCGGGCGGCGTGCTGGTGGTCGGCGCCTCGGCCACCGGCGTGCAGCTCGCCGACGAGATCCAGCGCTCCGGGCGCGAGGTCACGCTCGCGGTGGGCGAGCACATCCGCGTGCCGCGGCGCTATCGCGGCCGCGACATCCTGTGGTGGATGGACGTCGCCGGCGTGCAGGACCAGGGCTATCAGGAGGTCGACGACCTCAACCGCGCGCGCAACGTGCCCTCGCTTCAGCTTGCCGGTTATTCCGACTATCGCGACGTCGACCTCAACTCGCTCACTGCGCTCGGCGTCAAGCTGGTCGGGCGTCTCGCCGGGATCCGCGACGGTGTGGCGCAGTTTTCAGGCTCGCTGGCCAACGTGGCAGCGCTCTCCGACCTCAAGATGAACCGGCTGCTCGGCCTGATCGACGACTGGGCGGCGCGCAACGAAGTCGTTAGCGAATTGAGCGGTGAACCGAGCGGGGGTGTGCCACCGCCGCAGCGCTTCGAGCGCACCCGCGTCCCGGCGACGCCGCCGCTCACGCTCGAGCTCGAGCGCGCCGGGATCCGCACGGTGATCTGGGCGACCGGCTTCCGGCCCGACTACTCCTGGCTCGATGTCCCGGTGCTCGACCGCAAGGGCCGCATCCGCCACGACGGCGGGGTGGTCGATTCACCCGGCCTTTACCTGATGGGCATGCAATTCCTGCGGCGGCGCAAGTCGGCGCTGATCGACGGCGCTGGCGACGACGCACGCGAGCTCAGCGACCATCTCGGCGCTTACCTCGACGGCGGTGAGGCCCAAATCGTCCGCCGGCGCAGCGCGGCCGCCGACGCGCTCGCGTCCCTGGGCTTCTAGCGCTTCTTGCCCGGAGACTAGCGGGCGATTTCCGCCTCTTCCTCCTGCTGCAGGGCGAAGATCGAGGTGTAGCCTTTCGACCAGTCCGGCGGGATCAGGCAGGGCCGCGGATCATGGTGCGCGAACTGCGCGCGCTTGCCGCGGAGCATGTACTGGTCGTGCTTCGGCCTGATCGGGTTCACGGTATAAGCGAACGCGTCGGCCGAGGTCATCGCGTTGAGCAGCAGCGGCCGGCCGAGGTCCGAGTCGTTCTTCGCCGAGTAGTGCAGCGTGCGGCAGTTGTGGATCGTCAGCGAGCCCGCCGGCCCGGGCAGGTAAACCATCTTCGAAAGGTCGAGCTTCGCGACATCCGCGTCCGACAGGCAGCCGGTCCAGGCGCCCTCGGCGTTGTATTGCGAAAGCATCGGCTCGATCTCGTGGCTCCCGGGCAGGCAGGCGAGGGGGCCCTGCTCCATGCCGCAGTGGTAAAGGTAGGTGCCTACCGTGAGCGGCGAATAGTTGGTGTGCGGGTAGAAGCTGATGTCGTAGTGCCACTTCACTTCCTCGCCGCCGTTCGCCCACTTGAAGTTCAGCTTGGAGTGGTGGAACTTCACGTCGGGACCGACCAGGTCCGCGACGATGTCCGCCATCACCGAGTTCAGGCAATAGTCCCAGAACGCCGGATGCTGCTCGACCGGGTTCGACACCCGCCGCAGGCGCGGCGCCTCGGGACGATGGCCGGGCTCCAGATCGAACACCGTGTCGGACTGCGTCACCCTGCGGCTGCGCTCGACCAGCTCTTCGGTGGCGGCGCGCAGCTTCGCGAGCCAACCCTCGCTGATCGCGCGCTCGACGAGGAGAAACCCGTCCTCGAAATAGCGCTCGCGCTGCGCCTGCGTCAGGATCTTCGGCTTGAGGGCGAGGACCTGCTCCGGGGTCATGGCAAAGCTCCTTGGCGAATACCCTCCATCATAAGCTCGGCCAGGCAAGCGGCACGCCTTCGTCCTGCAGACGGCGCTGGAACCGATGAAGCGCCGCAGCATTCTCGCGCACCGCGGCGGGCGGCACGCGCTCGCCGAGGGCGAACGCCGCCAGCATTCCGGCGGCCTCGCCGATGTTCCATTCGACCGGATGGAGGCGATAGCAGCCGTTGGTGATGTGCGTGGTGCCGATGTTCTTCGCACCGGCGATCAGATTGGCGACGCGCAGCGGCAGAAGGGCGCCGAGCGGAATCTGGAACGGCCGGGTGCGGCAGCTCGCGCCGATGTCGTCGGGGCCCGAGCGGTGGATGTCGATCGGGTACCAGCCGACCCCGACCGAACCGGCGAACCGCGCGGCGTGCGGTCCTTGCTGATAGCGCGCCGACACTTCCTGTTCCACGATCGTCTTCTTCGCCTTGATGCGCCGAGACTCGCGGATGTAAGGATGCTTCGACAGGCCGTCCTGGGTGCCCATCACGTCCTTGCGCAGCAGCAGCTCGGGCGCGGCCTGATCGGTCTGCAGCCAGTAGAGGAAACCCAGGCTGACGCGCTTCGCGTCCTGCAGCGCCTGCGCCGCTTCGAGCGCCGGGCAATCGAGGAGGCTGCGGTCGCGGTAGTCGTTGCCCGGCCAGTTGAACAGCGTAAGGTCGTTGCCCGAAAACCTCTTGCCGTCGATGAGGCGGCGGTAGGTCCATAGCCCGCCCTTGGTCCCCGGCAGCGTGTCGTACAGCCGGTACTCGAGCCAGCCGCTGGTCTCGCCGTAGATCTCGCCGGCGTGGACTTCGATGCGCAGGCTGTAGGGCTGCCTCGCCTTGTAGTGCTCGTACTTTTCGGGTCGCGCGATGACGTGGTTCTCGCCGTCGCGGCGCTCGCAGGCAAGCGTGTAGGTGAAGCTCTGCACGCAATGCGGCTTGGCTTCCTTGGGCTGTGCTTGCGCCTCTCCGGTCTGGTCGACCGTCTCGGCGCCGACCACGTACTCGCGCCGGATAACGGGAGCAGATCGGCCAGCTCAGTGGCATCAACCACGAGTTGAGGGCGGAAACGCATCACGCGGCCGTCCTCCAATCCCATTGCGAAGACGTCGGCCACGCGATCGCCGTCCGTCGTCGCGGCGACGGCCTTCGTGCGCCGCAGGACGGTCAGCCGGCCGGAATCGACGTACGGCCGCAGCATGCGCCCGATTGCGTCCACCGCGACCCGCGGCCGTAGTAGCTGCGCGTGCCGCCGAACGACTCGATGTGCTCGTGCTCGTCGAGCGCGGATACCCCTTGCGAAGTCATCTGGCCGCCGAGCCAGTCGGTTTCTTCGAGCAGCACCACGCGGCGCCCGTTCCGAGCGGCGGCGAGCGCCGCGGCAACTCCGCCCGTGCCGCCCCCCGCGATCAGGATCTCGCAGGGCTCAGCGCGCGCTTGCGACCCTGCGCCCGTCGGCGCGACCGGCAGCACGGCGAGCGACGCATCCCCGCTCGCTGGCACCCGCATGACATCGACGACCGCCTGAAGTGAACGCTGCACCGACGAGCGCTGCACCGGCAACGGCAGACCCGATCACTTCCCGTTCGGCTTCTTCTTCCAGTAGTAGTCCGCCGAGAAGCTGTAGGCGGGATACATGGCCATGCGTCCGGGCACCACGTTGGCGGCGTACTGGCGCTGGGACTCCACCACCTTCGCAAAGAAGGCGTCCTCCTTGGCGAACTTGTCGCGGATCGCGTCCCAGGTCTCCAGTTGCTTGATCAGGACCTCGGTCGGCGTGCGCCGCACGTTCACGCCCTGCTTGGTGCGCATCTCGGCGAGCGCCTTGGCGTTCTCGCGACTGTAGGTGAGCCACCAGCGCAGATACGTTTCGGTCGCCGCCATCTTGACGATTTCCTGCAGGTCCGGGGAAAGCGATTTCCACGTCGCCTTCGAGATGATGAGGTCGCCCACCTCGGTCATCTCGTGCATGCTCGGCATGTAGTAGTACTTCCAGATGTTGTGGAACCCGAGCTTCACGTCCTCGGCCGGGCAGCACCACTCGGCGGCATCGACCACGCCGCGCTGCGCGGCCGGAACGATCTCCCCGCCGGGCATGCTGACCACGGTGGCGCCGGCGGCGTTGAGGATCTGCGCGTTCATTCCGACGGCGCGCATCTTGCGGCCCTTGAGGTCGGCCCAGCCCTTGAAGGGTTGCTTGAACCAGCCGAACATCTGCGGCGTGAACGGCAGGATCGGAAGCGAGATCACGTCGCGCTTGATGATCGTCTCGAACCACTCATCCATGAGCTGCTGGCCGCCGCCGTCGTAGTACCAGCCCAGGTGGTCGAAGAGATCCATGCCGAAGGGCCCGCCCGGGCCGCCGGTGAAGAGCACCGCGGCGGGATGCTTGCCGATGAGATAGCCCGACCAGGTGTGCGCGCCGTCGAGCACGCCCTTGTGGGTGGCATCGGTGACCTCGAACGCCGGCACGATGGTTCCCGCCGCGGAGGTCTTGATCTGCAGCCTTCCTCCGGTGGCCTTGTTCACCCGGTCGGCGAACTGGTTGAAGTTGTCCATGAACGTGCTGGACGCCGGCCAGCTGGCCTGCATGGTGAGCGTCTTGGACGGTTGCTGCGCCTGCACCGCGCACAGAGCGCCGGTGAGCAGCATCGCTGCCGCGAAACCAACGCGCGCAGATTCCCTTCTCGCTGTCGACATGGTGTTCCTCCTCTGAAGGCATCATATACCGGTGGCCAAGGTATAGTCTGGGCGCATGGCCGAAGCAAGCGGAGGGCTCATGTTCGCCGACACCCATAACCCCACGGAGCGCCAGCTCAAATTCCGCGACCAGTACCGGGCGCAGATCCATCCGCTCTACAGCGGCCCGCTGCACATCGGGGTCATCTACGTCGTCGGGCTGTCGGTGATCGCCTGGTGCGTGTCGCGGCTGCAGGGCGCGAGCTGGGAATGGCTGCTCGTGATCCCGGTGTTTTTCCTGTCCAACCTGTTCGAGTGGTGGATCCACAAGCGCGTCATGCATCGCCTCGTCGACGTGTGGGCGCTGCGCGCGATCTACGACCGGCACACGCGCCAGCATCACCAGTACTTCACCGACAACGAGATGACGGTCAGCACCACGCGCGAGTGGCGCATCATCTTCTTCCCGTGGCGGGCGCTCTTCACCTTCATGGCGCTCGGCGTGCCGTTCGCGCTCGCGCTCGGCGCCGCAGTGAACCCGAACGCCGGCTATATCCTGATGGTCACGATCATCGGGCAGTACCTCATCTACGAGACCTTCCACTATTGCTGCCACGTTCGCGACAACGGGTTCGTGCGCCACGCGCCGTTCATCAATACCATCCGCCGCCACCACACCGCGCACCACAATTACGGGATCATGATGAGCCGCAACATGAACCTAACCTTTCCGATCGCCGACTGGCTGATGGGCACGAGCGACGTGGACCGCGGGCTCCTCGGCACGCTGCTCAACGGCTACAACGAAGACCACGTGCGCCCCGAGCTCAGGCCGACCATCGAGCGCTTTCGCCGTGCGGACGCGCCGGTGACGATCGACGGACCGATCCATGCCTAAGCTCCTGTCGCAGGCGGCAGTCGACCAGTACAAGCGCGAAGGCTTCTACTCTCCGGTCCGCGTCATGAGCGCCGCCGACGCGCGCCGCTTTCGCAACGCCCTCGAAACGCACGAGGCGAAGACCGGCAAGCCGCTGCAGGGAAACTGGCGGCACAAGATGCATCTGCTCTTTACGTGGGCGGATGAGCTGGTGCACCATCCGAAGGTCCTCGACGCGGTCGAGGACGTGATCGGCCCGGACATCCTGTGCTGGACCACCAACTTCTTCATCAAGGAAGCGCACAGCCCGGGGTTCGTGTCGTGGCACCAGGACTCCACCTACTGGGGCCTCGAGCCCGACGACGTGGTCACCGCCTGGGTGGCGTTCACCGACGTCACCGAGGAGAACGGCTACATGCAGGTGATCCCCGGCAGCCACAGGGTCGACCAGCTGCCGCATGTGGACACCTTCCACAAGGACAACCTGCTCTCGCGCGGCCAGGAGATCTCGGTCGAGGTCGACAAGTCGAAGGCCGTGGGGCTCGCGATGGGCGCGGGGGAGATGTCGTTGCACCATATCAAGCTGGTGCACGGGTCGGACGCCAACCGCAGCGCCGACCGCCGCATCGGCCTGTCGGTCCGCTACATCCCGACCTACGTGCGCCAGACCAAGGTACGCGATTCCGCCGTGCTGGTACGCGGCACGGACAGGTACCGCCATTTCGACCCGGAGCCGCGGCCCCAGGCAGACCTCGACGAAGCCGCGCTTGCCGCGCACGCCGACGCCGTCGGGCGGCAGGTGAAGGCGCTCTACCAGGGAACCCAGAAGACCGAATTCCGTGCCTAAAGAGCGAAAGAAGCTGACCGTCGCACTGCTTGGCTTGGCCCTGAGCTTCACGCTGATCTGCAACGAGGCGGGCGCGCAGGAGAGCTACCCCTCGAAGCCGGTCCGCATCATGGTGTCCTTCGCCGCCGGCGGTCCGACCGACCAGGTGGCGCGCGTCATGAGCGCGAAGCTGACCGAGCTGCTCGGCCAGACGTTCCTGGTGGAGAACAAGACCGGCGCAGGCGGCAACCTCGGCGCCGCCGAAGTGGCGAAAGCGCCGCCCGACGGATACACGCTGCTGATGGCGACGGTATCGACACACGCCATCAACCCGGGTTTGTACAGGAGCATGCCCTACGACCCGATCAAGGACTTCGCGCCCGTCGGGCAGGTGGGGGTCACGCCTTGCGTACTGGCGGTGCATCCGTCCCTGCCTGTTGCGGACGTGAAGGAGCTGATTGCACTGCTGAAGGCGAACCCCGGCAAGTACAGCTACGGCTCCTCCGGCATGGGCTCGATCCTTCACCTGTGCGGCGAGCAGTTCAAGACCGCTGCAGGCGGACTACAGGCAGTGCATGTGCCCTACCGCGGCTCCGCGCCGATGATGGCCGACCTGGTGGGCGGGCAGATTGCGCTCGCCTTCGATGCGCTGCCGACCGTGCTGCCTCAGGTTCAGGCCGGCAAGATCCGCGCGATCGGCGGAGGCATGGCGACGCGTGCGCGGGCGCTGCCGGATCTGCCGACGCTGCAGGAGCAGGGTGTAAGCGGCTTCGAGTGCTACACCTGGAACGCGATTCTCGCCCCGGCGAAGACCCCGGCGCCGATCGTCACGCGTCTGAGCGACGCGATCAACAAGGCGCTCGCCGACCCGACGATTCTCAAGCGCCTGCAGGACGTCGGCGTCGATCCGACGCCGGACGGAACGCCGCAGAAGCTCGCCGATTTCATCCGGGCCGAGCTCGCGAAGTGGGGGCCGATCATCAAGGCGTCCGGCGCACACGTAGATTAGTGCAGCGGCGCGGCAGCGCGCCCGGTCATGGATGCGCATTGCGCATGCATGCGATGCAGGAAGATCGGTTGAGCGTGCTCTGCGCAGCGGGCAACATGGGCGTTTTCATCCATGCGATCTGCGCATGAGAAATGCGCAACGGAAAGTGACCGATGAACACCCTTGCCGCCCGCCAGGCGCCGACGATTTCCTCGCTTGGCGCGTTATTCGTCGTTCTGTGGAGCAGCGCCTGGGTCGCCGGAAAAATCGGCCTGCCTTACGCGGGCCCTTTTACGCTCCTTCTGATCCGGTTCGCCGTTGCGGCAGCGGTGATGCTCCTGATCGCGCTCGCCACCCAAGCTCCGTGGCCCGACAAGCTCGCGGACTATGCACACCTTGCGGTTGCGGGCGTGCTGATCCAGGGCTTGGCGCTCGGCTGCGCATACCTTGGGCTGGAGCTCGGCGTGAGTGCCGGCACGTCCGGGCTGGTCAATGGCCTGGCCCCGCTCTTCACCGCCGTCGGCGCCGTCCCGTTCCTCGGCGAGCGCATCGGATCGCGGCAATGGCTCGGGCTGGGCACCGGCCTGATCGGCGTAGCGCTCGTGGTCGGGGAGCACATCTCGCTCGGCAGCGCGAGCTGGGCGGGCTACGCCGCGACGTTCACAGCGCTGGCGGCTTTGGTCTGCGGCACGCTTTATCAGAAGAAGTTTTGCAGCACGATGGATCTGCGCACCGGCGGTTTCATCCAGCTCGCAGCGGCGGGCGCAGCGGTCTTCCTCCCCGCGCTGCGAGTCGATGGGCTGCAAGTCGAATGGAACTGGCCGCTGATCCTCGCTTCCTCGTGGCTCGCGCTCGCGAATTCGATCGGGGCCTTCAGCTTGCTGTACGTGTTGCTGAGAAGCGGGGAAGCCAGCCGGGTGTCGGCGCTTTTCTACCTGGTTCCGCCGGGCACGGCGATCATGGCCTTCGTCGCGTTTCACGAGACGCTGAGCCACGCTGCGCTCGCCGGTTTCGCTATCGCAGTGGGAGGCGTCTACCTGGGAACGAGGCAATAGTCGACGAAGGCTTTCTCCGAGCCGTGCAGCTCGGCGAAGCGCGCGACGCACTTCATCATGGCCTCGAGGCTGGTGCTGCTCGACCCGGGCATCGATTCGGTCATGTGCATGGCTACTCCGGCTTGATGTTCGCCAGCTTCACGATGGCGGCCCACTTGACGAGCTCGCTCTTGATATAGGCGCTGAATTCTTCGGCCGTGTCGGGCACCGGAAGAGTGCCCTCGGCGGCGAGCTGCTCGGTGATTTCCTTTTGCCGCAGGATCCGCGCCAGCTCGGAGTTCACGCGCGCCACGATCTCCGGCGGCGTGCCTGCGGGCGCGATGACGCCCGCCCAGGAAAATGCCTCGTAGCCTGCAAGGCCGCTTTCGGCGATGGTCGGATATTCGGCGAGCGAGGGCACCCGCGCGGCATCGCCCACCGCAAGCGCGCGCAGTTTGCCGGCGCGCACGTGAGGCAGCACCGTGGGGATGCTGCTGAAGGCGAGCGACACGTCGCCTGCGAGCAATGCGGTGGCGGCGGGCGCGGTGCCCTTGTATGGAATGTGCACCAGCGTGATGTTCGCCATCGACGCGAAGAGCTCGCCGGCGAGATGGCTGCCGTTCCCTACGCCAGGCGACGAAAAGGTCAAGGCGCCGGGCTTGGCCTTTGCGAGCGCGATCAGCTCGGGCACGCTCTTCGCGGGCACCGAGGGATGCGCCACGAGAAGCAGCGGGAAGTTGACGAGCCGTCCGATCGCGACGAAATCGCGCACCGGATCGTAGGGCAGCTTGAGGTACATGCTGGGATTGATGACCAGCGGGCCATTGGAAACCGTGCCGAGCGTGTATCCGTCGGCGGGCGCGCCCTTCAGCGCCTCGAGCGCGATGATGCCGTTTGCGCCCGCGCGGTTCTCGATCAGCACCGGCTGGCCGAGCCGGTCGGAGAGGTGCTTGCCGACGATGCGCGCCGCGTAGTCGACGCCGCCGCCGGGCGGGAAGGGAACGAGCATGCGGATCGGCTTCGCCGGCCAGCTCTGCGCCCACGCTCCGATCGGTGTGGCAACCCAAACAATCAAAATGAAGAGGAGGGCGCGGATTCTCATCCCGGCATAGTATCGTCGCCGCATGAGAAAACGGAAACCGCCGGTAGGCGTAATCGGCCTCGGGATCATGGGCGGAGCCATGGCCGAGGCTCTGCTCTCGGCCGGCCACGACGTGGTCGGCTACGACCCGGCGCCGGCCGCGCGGCGGCGCCTCGAGCGCGCCGGCGGACGTGCGCTCGAGTCGAGCTTCGCGGTCGCGATGCGCGCCCGCGTGGTCATCGCATCACTGCCTTCGACCCCGGCCCTCCAGGCTACCGTCAGGGAACTCGGGCGGGCGGGAGCCGCGCGCGCCGCAAGAGGGATCGTCGTGGAGATGAGCACGCTGCCGATTGCCGATAAGCGCCGGGCGCAGACCGAGCTCGCGCGCGCCGGCTGGACCGCGCTCGACTGTCCGATCAGCGGCACCGCGGCGCGGCTCGGGGACCGGGACTGGATGATCTTCGCCAGCGGCGAGCGGCGGGCCTGCGCCCGCGTGCGGCCGCTGCTGCGCGTATTTACCGACCAGATTCCCTACGTCGGGGACTTTGGCGGCGGCATGAGGATGAAGCTCGTCGCGAACCACCTGGTCGCGATCCTCAACGTGGCCTCGGGCGAGGCGATCACGCTCGCGCGCAGGCTGGGGCTCGACGCGCGCCAGGCGTGGGCGCTGTTCGCCTCGAATCCCGCCGTCGGCAACGGCGTGCTGCGCCTGCGCGGCGGGTTCATGGTCGAGCGTCGCTACCGCCCGGCGACCATGAAAGTCGAGATCTGGCAGAAGGACATGCGCATCATCGGCGACGCCGCGCGTTCCGCGGGTGCCGCGACGCCGCTCTTCGACGCCTGCGGCCCGATCTACGATGCCGCGATGGCGCAGGGCTTCGGCAGCGCCGATACCGCATCGGTGTGCGAGGTGCTTGCCCGGCGCCGGCGGCGCCGCGGCCGGCGCTCAGGGCGGGAGTAAAAGAGGGCCGCCCGATCTGTTTTCGCGCGCCAGGACCTCGAACTGCCGCGACGAGCGATTGCCCTGCTGGTCCACGACGGTAAGGGTGTGTGCGCCAGCGGGCGCGTCGAGCGCGAGCTGGTGGAAAGTGCGGGTCGTGCCCACGTAGGCATCGTCGAGATGCCAGTGCAGCGCGGCCTCGCGGTCGCGATGCACGGCCTCGAAAACTACGCGGCTCTTCGCCTCGGCGAGGTCGACTGGAATGTAGATCCTGGTCCCGGCACCGGGGTAGAGAAAGTCGACCGGCCCGCGTGTGCCGCGCACCGCGGCGAGTGCCTCGCAGTCGGGGCGATAGGGCGGGAGCGCCGGGTAGCCGGCGTGACGGCGGCGGTAGAAGAACTCCTGTCCCGGCGGCAGCACGAACCAGTCGGCGTGCGCCATGCCGGTGACGCGCTCGCACGCGCTGTGGACGCGGTAGCGCCGCGAGGGGTCGAGATGCACGCGCAGGTTGTGCGGACTCGCCCGATCGAAGTGGCTGTCGCGCGGCGCCCATTCGCGGGCGGTCTCGCAGTTTCCGTTCGCGAGGTAGCCGTCGTTGCGGCACACCTCGACTTCCTTGAGGTGCAGGCTCGGGGGCGCGAACCAGTCTGCGGGCTCGAGCCGGTTGAACAGGTCGAACAGGATCGGCGCTGCTGCCGAGGCGCCGGTCAGCCCGGGCCGGCCTTCGCCGCTCGCATTGCCGGCCCAGACGGCCACCGTATGCCGCGTGGTGCTGCCGACCGCCCAGGCATCGCGCAGGCCCCAGCTCGTGCCGGTCTTCCAGGCGATCCTGCGGCTGCTCGCGAAGCTCCTCCAGTGGGCTTCCTCGCCGGGGCGCGCCACCTCGAGCAGCGCGCGCAGCGTCAGCCAGGCTGCGCCCGGGCTGATCTCGGCGGTGTTCGTCTCAACGGCTTCCTGGTCTGCGAGGAGCCTCAGGCGGCGATAGGGCCCCGGCGGGCCGGGCGAGGTCCGCCGCGCGATGTCGGCGAGGTTGGCGTACATCGCCGTAACGTCATAGAGCTGCGCCTCGGCGCCCCCGAGGATCAGCGTGAGGCCATAGTCCTCCGGCTTGCGGCGCAGCGTGGTCATTCCGAGGGGGCGCAGAAAATCGTAGAAGCGCTGCACGCCGTGCTGCTTCAGCATGCGCACCGCGGGCACGTTCAGCGACTGCGCCAGGGCGACCTCGGCCGGGACCGCGCCGCGGTAGCCGTGGTCGAAGTTCTCGGGCATGTAGCCGCCGTATTGCGTCGGCACGTCGGCGACCAGCGTGCCCGGCAGGATCTCGCCTGCGTCGAGCATCGCCGCGTAGAGGAACGGCTTCAGGATGCTGCCGGTGCTGCGCGCGCGGCGCACGATGTCCACGGCATGGCCGCGCTCGTTGGTGACCGACCACTCGGCGTTGCCGACGTAGGCGAGCACCTCGAAAGTACGGTGCTCGACGATGAGCGCAGCGGCGTTGTGGATGTCCTGCCGCGCAAGCGAGCGTGCGCGCTCGCGCACGATTTGCGTCGCCGCGCCCTGCAGCCGCGGGTCGAGGGTGGTGCGGAAGCGATGCCGGTCCGGAAACTGCGCGCGCAGCGTCTCCAGGAGGTGCGGCGCGTGCTGCGGCAGCGCCACCGGCCGCGCCGGCAGGGGCTCGCGTAGCGCGAGCTCGAGCTCGAGCCGGTTCAGGCGACCGTCGTCGTGCAGCCGGCGCAGCAGCCGGTCGCGCTTTTCCTGCAGCTTGGGGCGGTTGCGCCCGGGATGGATCAGCGCCGGGCTGTTCGGCAGCACGGCGAGGGTGCAGGCCTCGGCCCAAGAGAGATGCTGCGCATCGCGGCCGAAATAGCGCCAGGCTGCGGCCTCGAGCCCGACGACATTGCTCCCGAATGGGGCGTGCGCTGCGTGTAGCGCGAGGATCTCTTCCTTGCCATATCCAAGCTCCAGGCGCAGCGCGAGCAGGATCTCCACCAGCTTGTCGGAGAGGCCGCGGTTGCGCTCGCCGCGCCAGAGCCGCACGACCTGCATGCTGAGCGTGCTGCCGCCGCTGACGATGCGCCCACGCAGGAGATTGAGCCGCGCGGCGCGTGCGAGCGCGAACGGATCGACGCCGGGATGGCGCTCGAAGCGCTTGTCTTCGTAGGCCACGATCGCATGGCGGAACTTCTCGGGCACCCGCTCGCCCGGGGGAAAGCGCCACTGGCCGTCGTCGGCGATGCGCGCCCCGAGCAGTGTTCCGTCGCGCGCGAGCACCACGGTCGAGAGCGGCTCGTCGAACAGCGGATCGGGCAGGCTGCGCCACGCGCAAAGCGCGATGCCGATCCCGGCGAGCGCGCAGGTCAGCGCGCGGCGGAGACGACCTCGACCCATCGCCCTTTGACGCGCGCGTTCTTGGTGGCGTCGTACATCGCCTCGACCGAGGTCCCGGGCAGGTAGAAGCGACCGAGGTACGCTGCGGTGAGCCGCGTCCTGAAGCTGATGCTTTCGCCGGGCTTGAGGGCGAAGTAGCGCAGGATGCGGTCGTCGCGGATGTCGAGGTGCTCGACCTGGGCGCTCGTCGCTGCGGGCGAGCCGTCGGGGAGGAAGAAGAGCCCGGTGCGCTGCGCCTGGGGACTGCGCTTTCCGGCGCCCTCCACCCCTTCCATGCGCTCGTTGTGGATCTCGTATCCGGCGGGCACCATCTGCGTCAGCGCGATGTTGTCCAGCCGGTGCGGCGAGGTGTTCTTCACCCGCACTTCGGCAACGATCTCCTGCCCCTGGGAGAGCCGCGCCGGATCGAGCGCGCCGCCGTCGGCATCGCGATAGTCCACCTCGAGCGCAAGACCGGAAGCGGCGGAGTCCTCCTCGCCCGCCTTTGGAACGCCGCGCACCACGACGGCGGCGAAGAGCGTGCGCTGCGAGGTGTTTCTCAGCCCGAGCGGCGCGCCGCGGGCAGGGAAATCCGCGAGGACGGTGGAATCGATCGGCGCGTCGGCGCTCACCCGCTCGGTCCGGCCGCCCAAGGTGCGCTCGTAGGTATAACCGCCGCCCTTGCCCCGGCCGGAGAACCTCGACATCGCCATCAGGCCATAGGCCACCGACTGGGTGCTGTGCCAGGCCCCGGAGGCGAGCTGCGTCGAGACCTCGTCCGCGAGGGGCTTAGCGCGCTCGGCCTGTCCAAGCAGCACCATGGCATTCAGCACGATCGCGGCATCGCGCAGACGCGAGCCGAAGGTCGCGTCCGGCAGCGCGTAGTCCTCGAGCTCGACCCGATCGGTCTTGACGAGTTCGCCGGCGGCGTCGCTCATGCCGGCGAGCTGATACGCGGCGCCGAGCATCCAGCGCGCCGCGGAGGGCAGGCTCGGCGTTTCGCGCAGGCGGTTCATCGCTCCGAGCTCCGGCTGATTCGCCGCCGCCAGCGTGTACAGGCGGTAGGCTTGATCGAGAGCCGGTGTGCCGCTGCCGGCGGTCCAGGCCTGCGCCGCCTGCTTCTGGAAGCGCAGCCAGTCCGACTGCATGGCGGAGGGCACGTTGTAGCCGAGGCGGCCTGCCTCGACCAGGAAGTGGCCGGCGTAGCTGCTCGACCACGCGCTGCGGGTGTCGAAGCCGCCTGTCACGAACCCGCCCGGCCAGTAGGCGAAGGCGCCGTCGGGTTGCTGGAAGCCGCGCAGCCGTTCGATCGCCGCCTGCACGTTGGTCTCGATCTCCTTCTTGCGCGCGTCCTCGAGCTTGAGCAGGGCTGGCAGGTAGAGCTGCGGAAACGCAGCCGAGGTGACCTGCTCGATGCAGCCGTGCGGGTAGCGCACAAGGTATTGCAGGCGCCGCTCGAGATCGAGCGCAGCGAGCGCCGAGACTTCGAGCGTGACGACGTTCGTGCCCTCGAGCCCGTGCGGCGCGACGCTCGCGTCCCAGGATTCGCCCGGCGCGAGCGCGTTGCGCAGGACCTGCGTCGTCGCCGGATTGGGGCTGCGCACCTCGAGGAACACCTCGGCCTGTGCACGGTGCGCGCCGCTGGTCGCGACGAACCTGAGCCTGCCCGTGCCCAGGCGCGGCGCGCTCTTCAGCTTCAGCACTCCGAGTTTTTCCTCGGGCTTGGCGAAGGCGACCTTGACCGAATCGCCGCCGACGAGCCGGAACTGCGAATCGGGCTCGAGCCTGAGCGTGACTTCCCTGATCGACGGGTCCGACACGAAGATCGACACCGGCACGCTCAGCTCCTCCTCCGGTCCGACCGTGCGCGGCAGCGTCGGCAGCACCATCAGCGGCTGGCGCACATACACCGACTTCTCGGCCGAGCCGTACGCGCCGGCCTCGCCCGCTACCACCATCGCCCGCACCGACCCGACATAGGCCGGGAGCTGCAGCTCGTGCCGGTTCCTCGCGCCGCTCTTGAGCTTGAACGGCCCGAGGTACTTCACTACCGGCGGAAAGCGCTTCTTGTCCTCCTTCGCCTCCCTGGCGTCACCCGCGTCGCTGCCTCCGAGCGCCAGCAGCCGCTCGAGCTCCGCGGCGTACGCCCCCGCCACGTCGTCGAAGAGGTCCCAGGTGGCGACCCCGAGCGCCTCGCGCTTGTAGAACTGTTCGTGCAGCTCGGGGGTCTTGAAGTTGGTGAGCCCGAGCAGGCCCTCGTCGACGACGGCGAGGGTATAGGTCATCTCGCGGCCCGCGGCTTCGGAAACCTCGACCGCGACTTTCGATCCGGGAGCCCACTCGTTCGCCGCGTCGAGCCTGGGCCTCAGCTTCGTCTGCGGATCGGCCACCATCAGCGGGATCACGCCGTAGAGCCGGATCGGGCGGTCGTTCTTCTTCTCCGCGTGCGGCTGGATCAGCGTCACGCTGACGTAGGCGTTCGGGCTCATCGCGCGCGTGACCGGTACCTCGAAGCGGGCGCGGCCCTTCTCGAGATCGACCCAGCGCGCCTGAAGGATGCCGGTGCCGTTCTCCACGGTCACCAGGGCGCGCCCCTGGCTTGCCTCCGGCAGCTGGATGAGCGCCCGGTCGCCGACCGTGTATTGGTCCTTGTCGGCGTTGAAGGTGAGCACGCTCGCGCCCGGCCCGGACTGCTCCTGGGCGCGTCCGGCCCACGCCGGCCAGTCGATGTAGAAGGTGTGGCCCGTGCAGTGTCCGCTCTCCGTGTCGCAGGCGCGCACCAGGTAGCGGCCCCACTGCGGATACCGGATCTCGAAGCTCCATGCGCCGCGGCCGTCGGCGTCGGTGGCCACGGCGTCCTTCTGGATCGCGCTCGAGTGCGACGCGGCGGCGTACTGCGCGAGCGATTCGCCCGACTTGTCCCACCACCATTTCCATTCGATCTTGTAGAGCGTGACCTCGATGCTTGCCGCCGCCGGCTGGCCGCCTGCCGAGACGGAGGCGATCTCGACGGTGTGCGGTGCGTCGGTGAGCAGCATGTTGCGCGCGACGTCTCCCTTCGGCAGCTTGACGCCGACATAGCGGTCGTAGGGGGAGAAAGGCGCGCCCTGCCGGTTGATGCTGAACGCGCCGCCGGGCTCGAAGACGCGCGTGGTCAGCGTGGCCGTGAGCATGCCCGGCGCCTCTTTCCGCGTGCGCTCGCGATGCTCGAAGGCCGCCTCGCCGGCGGCGTCGAGCTTGCCCTCGAAGATCGTCTCGGGCTCGAGCGCGAATTCGCGCGCCGGGTCGTCGAAGGCGAAATCGGCGAAGCGCTCGAAGCGCGTGGTCGTCTTCGCGAGGCGCATTTTCACGTCGGCGTTCAGGCCGGCGGCGCTGGCGCCGGTGAGCCACTGCGCCGACAGCTTGCCGGCGAGCGGCGCGCCGCCGGCGAGCTTGCCGCCGCCGACATCGAGCTCGACCTTGAGGCGGTTGGGCATGACGGTCTCGACCTTCACCGTGCGGCTGAAGCTCGCGCCGCCGAGGATCGCCCGCGCGATCCAGTCGCCGGTGGGCGCGTCGGCGTCGGTCTTGATGGCGAACTTGTAGAAGGCGCCGACCGGCGCGCCATTGGTGAGCGTCTGCGCGAGCCGGCCCTGCGGGTCGCGCAGCTCCATGGTCACCGGATGGGCCGGCGGCAGGCTCTTGTCGGCATCCTGCAGCACGAAGGTAAGGAAGAGCTCGTCGCCGGGCCGCCACACGCCGCGCTCGCCGTAGATGTGGCCTTTGAGGCCCGCGGCGACCTTCTCGCCGCCGACATCGAAATGGCTCACGGGGAGGGCCGTCCCCTGCGAAAGCTTGAGGTAGCCCTTCTCGCCGGCCCGGTCCGCGAGCAGGTAGAAGGGCGTGCCGCTCGGCTTGAAGCCCGCCATGCCGTCGGCGCCGGTCGAGGCGCTCACCATGGGCTGGTTCTGGAAATTCATCGCCGTGACGCTCACGCCGGCGAGCGGCTTCGCGGTGCGAAGGTCGGTCGCGGCGACCAGGAGATGCCCGCGCTGGTCGCGCTTGGCCACCAGTCCGATGTTGGAGGCGAGGAAGTTGCGCGCGTCTCGCGTGCCCGCGGCGAAGCGGTAGTAGGCGCCGTTGCAGGGGTTCTCGCGCTGGTGCCAGTCCTCGCGGCCGTCGGCGCCGTAATACTGCTCGGCGTAGTCCCAGCTGCTCGCTTCGCGCTCGCTGAAGTCGTCGGCGCTCGCAGGCGGCGGCTCCATCGGCGCGGCCTCGCCTGCTCCGTCGGGGCAGGCATGGCGCGAATCGGCGCGCGTGATCGAGATCGTCAGGCGGAACAGACCCCCGGGATTCTTCTCGAAGAGCTCGTTCACTTCGAGCGCGTAGCGGTTCCAGCGGTTCGACTCGCCCGGCGGCAGGTGGATTGTCTTCCTCCAGAGGTAGCGGCCGACGCGGCTCAGGTCGCGTTGCCCGTCGAGCTTGTTTACCTGCAGGAACTGCCCGACATTGCTTTCATAGACGCGCAGCGCGCTTACGCGTACCGAGCGCACGTTCAGCGCCTCGAACGGGACGCTGAGGACCTTGTTCTCCGGCAGAATCACGCCCTTGCCGACGAAACGCACCTGCGGCTTGGCGCTGGAGAATGCGACGCTGTGGCGGGAGGCGCTCTGCAGCCTCGCCCCCTTGGCGTTGCGGATGCCGGCCTCGAGCGTGACGGCGACGTCGCCGTCGAGTCCGCTCTGCGGATAGAGCCTGAGGACGTTACCCTCGATGCGGTAGGTCGATTCGCCCGTGCCCATCCGCACCAGGCCGCGCAGGTCCTGGTGCGGATCGAGGCGCTCGGAGAAGAACACCTGGACGTGCTGCTCGCCGCCCGACTGGAGCGCCTGGACCTGGGTGACCTTGAACTCGCCGCGGGCGGGCACCTCGATCGCGCGCTCGCCCCGGGTGTCGACGGCGAGGGCGCGGCCGTCCCATTTGAGCGAGACGCTGCCCGGCTCGTCCCTGCGCTCGATGCCGGCGACGGTGAACTCGTGATGGCGTGCGTCCGGCGCATGCCGCCATTCGATCTTCAGCCGCTCGCCGAGGAGGCTCGCCGTGAGCAGCTTTTCGACCTGTTCGGGCGCTTCGGCGTCGGCGGTGAGGACCGAGCCGTGCAGCAGCATGCGCCGGTCGTCCTTCGGCTCGGCGGCGAGACCCCCAATCCTCACTTCGAACTGGCGCGGCTGCACCTGCACCACGAACTCGTAGGGCCTGAGCGAGCCCGCCAGGCTGGCGAGGCCGGCGGGCTTGAGGGTAAAGCGGTAGTAGCGCCCGGGTTGCAGGTCGCCTGCCGGCGTAAGTACGATTTCCCGCGGGCTCGCGAAGACCACGCTGCCGCTGATAGTGGGCGAGACCTGCAGGTTGTCCCGGGCGCTGCTCCCGACTCGAGCCGGCTCGACCACGTCAGCGGAGAACAGCACCCGGATCGTGTCCTTGCGCGAAAGCACGCCGGCGCTGTGCGAATGGACGATGCGGCTCCAGGCCGGGTCTTGCGGCTCGAGCAGCGGCGCCCCTGGACGGGTGCGCTCGCAGCCGCACACGAGCGTGCCCGCCGCCAGGAACAGAATGAGGTACTGCGCGAGCCGTCTCGGTGCCGTGCGCATGCGATGCCCCCGTCGTTTGCCGTTGGCGATTGAGCACGCGAAAGTCGCCGCAAGGCGGGTCCCGCCGCTGCAAAGGTGCCGATGAATTCTGGCGAAGAATGGCAGAATGCAGATCGCTGGAGGCGCGCCCACGCCAGGGGGAGAGCAGCGCGGTCAATTCGCCGCCGCGGGCACGCTTCTCGAGTTAACTCCAGCTGGCGCGGGCGCGCAGCGCCGCCGCGGTTTCGTTCGCTTCCTTCAGCACTTCGGTGTGATCGAGCGCGGTGAACTCGCCGCCGCGTCGCAGGATGCGGCCGTCGACGACGACCGTGTCGATGTTGCGCGGCTGTGCGAACGAGATCAGCGCCTCGTACGGATCGCCGACCGGAGCGATGTTGACGTCGCCGGTGCGAACGAGAATGAGGTCTGCGCGCTTGCCCGGCGTGAGCGAGCCGGTGCGCTCGGCGATGCCGAGGTCGACCGCGCCGTCGAGCGTGGCGAGCTGCACCAGGCGCTTCGAGGTGAGCGGCACGCGCGCGCCGATGCGATGCTGGTGCAGGTTGTAGAGGATGCGCATGGCCTCGAAGTAGTCGCAGCCGTAGGTGCCGGTGGTGTCGATCGAGAGGCTCACCTTGACGCCGGCTTCCAGGAGCTCGCCGAGCTGAATCACGCCGGCGCTTGCCGGGCGGCGCGACTCGCCGATCGGCGCGATGCTGTAGCTCACGCCGCGGCTGCGCAGGATCTGGCGCTCCTCGGCGCTCGTGAGAAGCGGGTGCACAAGCTGCACGTCGGGCCCGAGGAGCTTCGCCTCGTCGAGCGCCTTGATCGGGCTCGGCCCCGAGGTATGCAGCGTGATCGGCAGGCCGAGGGCGCGCGCGCCGCCCCAGTCCTTGCGCGCCATGTCGAGGGAGATGGTGCCGCGCAGCGCCGTCTGCGACGGACCGAAGTTGCGCGAGCACATGCCGAGCGTGAGCATGCCGTCGTTGGGCATCCACCCGCGCTTCACGCTTGCGACGTCGCCGTAGTTCATCGGTTCGTCGTCGGGCATGCCCTGGGCCTGCCCGTAGCTGAACCGGCCGCGCACGCCGCAGTCGCGCATGGCGCGAAGCTCCGCATCGGCGTGGGCAGGGGTGCGCACGTTATGCGCCCAGTTGTGCACCGTGGTCGCGCCGGCGCTGAGCGCCTCGGCCAGGCCGAGGCGGACGCTGCGATAGCTGTCCTCGGGCGTGAAGTGGCGCCCGAGCGCGCTGGTCACGGGAAAGTAGCCGCGCTTCGGGTCGTCGATGCGGATGATCGGCCGGCACACCGTGGTCCACAGGTGCCAGTGCGTATCGATGAACCCCGGCATGCAGATCATGCCGCGGCCGTCGATCGCGGCCGCGCCGGGCACCGCCAGCGCCTGTGCCACCGCCACGATCGCGCCGTTGCGCACGTGGAGGTCGCCGCGCTCGAAATCGCCGAGCTGCGGATCCATCGTGAGCACGGTGGCGCCGCGGACCACGAACTCTCCTCGCGCCGGCAACGGCTTTGCGGCAGGGCTCGCACTCGACGCCTGCGCGAGCACGCGAGCCGGGACGATTCCCGCCGCTGCGAGAGCCAGTCCAGCCTTGAGAACCGTGCGGCGATTCAGCATGGGTTTGTGCATATCAGTCCAGTTCCTGGGAATTCTAGAACGATCGCCCGACGCGCAGGTACCCGGTGGTCCTGCCGGGCTCATCGACGCCCCTCGCAATTCCCGCGCGGGCCTGCAGTCCGATCAGATAGCCGATGCGCAGCTCCGTGATGAGCTCGGCGCCTACGCCGCGGTGATAGTCGGGCCGGGTGTCGTGCTCCCAGGCCGCGCCGACGTCGACGAAGAGATTCAGCGAGAGCCGGTTCAGCCCGACCGGCGGCACCATCAGGTGCCGGTCGACGTCGCGAATCGGGGTTCGCCATTCGACCGTCGCGACGCGCGCTCGGTGCCCGGTGAGCGCCGGCTCGCCGCTGCCGTAGCCGCGCAGCGCGAACTCGCGCTGGTTGAGGATCGGCAGGATGAACAGGTCATCGGAAGCGCTGCCGCCGAGCTGAAACGGCTCGGCCTTGTCCTGGCCGTACGCTTCGTTCCAGCGCAGCGCGAGGACCGTCCTGCCGAGCGCGATGTGGCCGCGCCAGTCCGCCCGGTAGACGTTGCCGGAAAAGGCGCCGCCGAGCCCGTTCGAGGTTTCAGCGAAGAGCTGCAGCCACATGCCCTGGCTCGGCCCTTCGGAGAGCCAGCGCTCGCGGCGGGTGTCGAGCCCGCCGACAAGCCCGAGCACGCGCTCATCCTGAAGCGTCGAGTCGAAGCCCACCTGATGGAGGCGCTCCCGCTCGAGGGCACCGCCGAGCCCCCAGTAGAAGCGCCGGTTGAGGGACAGCGCGCGCCAGGTGGAGACCCATTGCGCTCGTTCCTTGATGCTGTAGGCGGTGATCTCGTTGTTGTCATCCTGACCCTTCACGGTCAGAGAGCGGCTCAGGAGCGCGCCATGGCGCCCATCGTAGACGTATTCGAGATCCACCAAAGGCTCGTTCTGGGTGAACTCGTACCGGGGCGTGAAGACGTAGCGGTGCAGGCCCAGGGCGTCCTGCCCGGACACCGTGAAGCCGAGCTCGATTGCGCCATCGGCGAGACCGATGACGGGAAGCCACGCGGTCGGCCGCAGCGAGGACCAGGGCGAATAGGGGCGGTCCGGGAGATCCAGCTCCGCTCTCGGCTGCTGCGGCGGCGCTTCGGCCGAGCGGGGTGGCAGATCGCGCCGTTCCAAAGGCGCGGCAGGCAGCCGCTGCAGCCGCAGCGTATCGCCGTCGGCTTCGATCGTCGTGAGCAGGATCTCGCCGCCGCTCGGCGCGCTGATCTCTTTCACGCCGTTCGGCGCGGCGGTCCAGCGCGACAGGCTGCGCTCGCCGCGGCGCAGCGACCAGACGTTGTACACCTTGCCGTAGCCGGCGACGAAATAGATCTCGTCCTCCGAGTTGCCGAAGCGCGGCGAGTGCTTGACCGCTTCATCGGACACGAGGACCCTCGCCTGGCCGCCGGCAACTTCGATGAGCGACCAGCGTCCGGCGCGCAGGCTGGTCGCCACCACCGAGGCGCCCCTTGCGGCGAGGCCGGTCAGCGCTTCTCCGTCCGCGGCCCGGTAGAGCGAGCGCTCCTCAGTGCCTTGCCGGTCGAGCATCACGATCTCCGTCGTGCCGGCATCGACGCGGAGCGCCGCGATGCGGCCGTCTTCGAGCGGGGCGGCGAAGCGAAACCGTCCGCAGCGCGAGAGGCGCTCCCAGTCGCCGTCCGCGCGGGGCCGGTAGAGGTCGTAAAGATAGTTGTAGTTGCGGCAGATGTCGGCCTGCGCCACGACGAGCGCGCCGTCCGGCGCCGCTGCGAGCCGCGCATCCTGCTCGACGCGGCGAATGACCTCGGGCGCGCCATCGCCCGTCTGCCGCACGAGCTTCGGCGAGGTATAGCCGTCGGCCTGGATGGACCAGCGGACTCCCCGCGGCGCGAGCACCGGGCTGGAAATCGCCCACGCTCGGGCGATGACGTCTTTGGTGTCATCTGTTGAAGATTCACCTTGTTTAGGTGCGAAACGCGCGCGCAGCCAGTCCTGGTACTCGAGCCACAGCGCATCCATCGGCTTGCCCGTGGTCTGTACCGGGTTCGACTCGACCTTGAAGGGGATGATGTTGCCGCTGTAGGTCTCGACCAGGCGGGTCACCGCCTCGGGCCCGTAGCGCTCGCGCACGAAGGCGAAGAAATAGCTGCCGTAAAGGTAGTCGCGGTTGAGCGGGAAGCCGCGGCCCTCCGCGTTCACTTCGCGCAGCGACAGGAAGCCGCGCGCGGCCTCGGCGCGCATCATGCCTTCGAAATGGCTTTGCCCGAGCCGGCCGTAGCCGCGGCTCGGATCCGACTCGACGTACACCGCGAGGCCTTCGGTGATCCAGGTCGGCTCAAGCGCGTTCGGAAAGAGCAGCGCCAGCCGGCCGAAAACCCGCCGCAGCGAATAGGGCGAGCCATACGCCTTGTCGAGGTGCACGATGTGAGTGAACTCGTGCGTGAGCACGAGCTCGAGCCATTCGCGGTTCTGCAGCAGCTCGTTTTCGTCCGGAGGCGCGAGGAAGATGGCGAAATAGTTGAAGGGCAGCGGCGAGGCGTAGCCATTCGCGAAGTCGGCCGAATCGAGCAGCACCAGGTGCACGCGCTGTTCCGGACGCCAGGCGAGCAGTCCGGTGACACGCGGGTAGACCTCCTCGGCCATGCCGGCGACGATGCGCGCCTGCGTTCGCTGCGGGTCGGCAAAATGGACCGAGAAGTGCGCCGTCTCCAGCGTGCGCCAGCGAAGCGATGGATCGACCCAGGTGAGCTCGCGCCATTGCGCGTGCGCCGTCGTGGCCAGAAAAAGCAGCGCCACGACGCATGCGCGTATCAAGGCGACTCCGGCTTGATGCCGGCCTCCCGCATGAGCTTTGCCCACTTCGCCTGGTCGTCGCGGATGAAGCGGGCGAACTCTTCGGGCTTATTGCCGCGCGGGTCGGCGCCGAGCGCGATCATCCTGGGGCGCACATCCGGGTCGGCGAGCACGCGGTTGGCGTCGGCGCTCAGCCGCTCGACGATCGGCCTGGGCGTGGCGGCGGGCGCGAGCAGCCCGAACCAGCCGAGCGCTTCGTAGCCGGGAAGGCCGGACTCCGCCACGGTGGGAAGGTCCGGCAGGGTCTCGGTCCGCCGCGCGCCGGTGGTGGCGAGCGCCTTGAGCTTTCCGGCCCGCACGTGCTGGATCACCGTTTGCGAAGGCGCGAAGAGGAGATCGACCTGTCCCGCGAGGAGGTCGGTCACCGCCTGGCCGGTGCCTTTATAGGGGACGTGCAGCAGGTCGACCCTCGCCATGGACTTGAACAGCTCGGCCGAGAGATGCGATGCCGCTCCGCTGCCCGAAGACGCGTAGCTCAGCTTGCCGGGGTTCGCTCTGGAGAGCGCGATGAGCTCGCGTATCGAAGCGGCCGGAGTTTTCAGGGAGGCAGTGACCACGTAAGGAGAAGCCGACACCAGGGTCACGGGCGCGAACTGCGCCACGTTCCTCTCCGTAAGCGATGCAGTCGAGCTCATGAGGAGCGTCGTCCCGTCGGCCGGGGCCTGGGCGACGAAGTCGGCGCCGATATGCCCGCTCGCGCCAGGCCGGTTCTCGACCGCAACTTGTTCCTTCCAGATCCCGGTGAGCTTCGGTGCCATGAGCCGGGCGAGGGCATCGGCGCCGCCGCCGGGCGGGAAGGGAACGACGATGCGGACCGGCTTGGCGGGGAAGGGCTGCGAGAGCGCCGGGGGCGCGACCGCGAGGCCGAGAGCGAGGAGCAGGAGCTTCAGCCGCGCTCTCCCGTTGTCACGTACAGCCACAGCGCCTCGATCTCCTCGGGCTTGAACACGTCGCCCCACGGCGGCATCGCGTTCTTGCCCTTGGTCACCGAGGTTACGAAGCGCTCGCGCTGGTCGCGCGGGAACTTGCGCAGGTCGAAGGCGCCCTGCGGGTCGAGCATGCGCGCACCGTGGCATGCGGAACAGTTGCGCGCGTAGAGCTCTGCCCCGGCCTGCAACTGCACGGACTGCTGGGCGAATCCCGGCGCGCAGGCCAGGGCGAGCGCGCCGGCGAGCGGCCGCATCAATCCGGCATCAGAGCAAACGTCCAGACCGAGCCGCCTTGCGGCACGTTCTTCAGTTGCTCGCGGGCGATGTTCCAGTACAGGCCGCCGATGCCGGAGAGCACGGTGACGTATTGACGGCCCTTGTGGGTGTACGTCACCGGCATGGCGTTGATGCCCGAGCTGGTCTGGAACTGCCAGAGCTGCTTGCCGGTGTCGGCGTCGAGCGCGATGAATTCGCCCGTTTCCTTGCCGGTGAAGACGAGCCCGCCGCCGGTCGACAGCGTCGCCGACCAGACCTGGAAGTCCATGAGCGGCACGCGCCATTTCTTCTCGCCGGTGAGCGGGTTGATGGCGTCGATGTGGCCGATCGGCTCGCCGGCCGCGCGCGGGATTGGCAGATTCTCGATGTACTGGTAGCGCTGCCCGACGACGTGCGGCTTGATCTCGAGGTGCTTGTACATGCGGCCTTCGTGCAGCGTCGCCGCGTAGAGCAGGCCGGTCTGCGGATTGAACGAGGCGTGCATCCAGTTCTTGCCGCCGCGGGTAGAGGGCCACATCTCGGTGGGGTTGCCCGCGCGGATGCTTTTCGCGACGTCGCTCTCGACCGGTCGCCCGGTGTCCGGGTCGACGGCGCTCGCCCAGTTCACCTTTGCATAGGGCCGCGCCGAGATCAGGCTGCCGCTCGCGCGGTCGAGCACGTACACGAAGCCGTTGCGGTTGAGCTGCATGATGACCTTGCGATCGCGTCCGTCGATCTTGAGGTCGGCGTTGATCAGCTCCCAGCACGCGTCGAAGTCGTAGGCGTCGTTCGGCGTGAACTGGTAGTGCCAGACGATCTCGCCGGTCTTGGGCCGCATGGCGAGCACGGAAGAGGTGTACAGGTTGTCTCCCGGCCGCGACTGCGACGCCCACGGCGCCGGGTTGCCGGTTCCCCAGTACATGAGGTCGAGCTGCGGGTCATACGAGCCGGTGATCCACGCCGAGCCGCCGCCGACCTCCCAGGCGTTGGTGCCCTGAGGCCAGGTCTCGTTGCCCTTCTCTCCGGGGGCCGGGATGGTGTAGCGGCGCCATAGGCGCTTGCCGGTCTCGGTATCGATGCCGTCGATGAAGCCGCGCACGCCGAATTCCGCGCCCGAGTTGCCGATCACCAGCACGCCGTTCGCGATGAGCGGCGCGAGCGTGAGCGACACGCCGTCCTTCCACTCGGCGACCTTGGTCCTCCAGAGTTCCTTGCCGTCCTTCGCGTCGAGCGCGATCACGTGCGCGTCGAGCGTAGTGCGGTAGACGCGCCCGTTGTAGATCGCCGCGCCCTTGTTCGACACCCCGCAGCACACCACCCGCGGCGTCTCGGGCGGCCACTCGAGGGTGTGCTTCCAGATCTGCTTGCCAGTCGCGACGTCGATCGCCACCGTGTGGCGCGCGTTCGTCACGTACATCACGCCGTTGTAGACGATCGGCTGCGCCTGCTCGCCCCAGTTGTTGTCGAGGCTCAGGCTCCACACCGGCACCAGCCGCCGCACGCTCTTGCGGTCGATCTGGCTGAGCCGGCTGTAGCGCTGCTGGTGGTAGCCCATCCCGTAGGTCAGGATGTTGTCGGTGTTGCGGCCGTCGTTTTTCAGATCGTCCAGCGACTGCGCGCACACAGCGGTGGCACCCGACAGAACTGCCGCGGCGAACACGATTCTCATGGCTCCTCCTCTAAGGGCCGGGACATGCTACGCCCGAGGCGCAGCATATCGCAACGCGCGTTCTGCTAGACTGAAAATCCAATGCCGGCCACGGAAGGGAGAGTGGCAGCGTCGCTCTGGCCGTTTCTGGCCGTTCCGGACGATCCCGAGGACGCCGAGCGCAGCGCGCAGGCGCGGCTTTTCAACGTCGTGGCGCTCGCGGCCCTGGCGGCGCTGGGCGTTGCGGTCGCCAGTCAGCTCTTTTTCGGTCAGACCGGCATCCCGCTGGCGATGACGCTCGCGGCCCTGGCGCTGACGGCGGCATTGATGGCCGTCGCCCGGCTGGGAGCCTTGCGCCTCGCCCGCGCGCTGCTGCCGCCGCTCATGCTCGCAGCGTGGATCGCCGTGATGCTGGCTCGCGATGGTCTGCATGACAAGGCGCCGCGCGCACCCTGCTCGGTCTGAAGGAGCTCGGCGTCAGGCTGTCGGTGGACGACTTCGGCACCGGCTATTCGAGTCTCGCCTACCTCAAGCGCTTCGCGGTCAACGAGCTCAAGATCGACCGGGTCTTCATCCGCGACATCGTTGCCGACCCGGACGACGCCGCGATCACGCTCGCCATCATCAACCTCGCGCACAGCCTCGACCTCGAGGTCGTCGCCGAGGGCGTCGAGACCGAGGCGCAGGTGAACTTCCTGCGCTCGCATGGCTGCGACCAGATGCAGGGCTACTACTTCGCGGCTCCGCGCACCGCGGACGAATGCACGCTGGCGCTGCGCGAGGACCTGCGTCTCAGCCCGCCCTCCGCCACGGACCGGGACAAAGCGCCCTCGGTGCTGCTCGTAGGCGGCAACGAGCATGAGCTGGTCCTCATCAGCCGGGCGCTCGGCCCGGCGGGGTATCGCATGCTCGCCGCGGCGAGCGCCGAATCGGCCTTCGACGCGCTGTCCAAGCACACCTACGACATCGTGGTCTGCGACCAGCGCCTGCCGACCATGACGGGGGCGGATTTTCTCGCCGCGGTGCGCAAGCTCCATCCCAGCGTCATCCGGATCCTGATCAGCGCCAGGCTCGATACGGGGGCGCTCGCCGAGGCGGTCAACGCGGCGCGCATTCACAAGTTCATCTCGAAAGACTGGGACGCCAAGCGGCTGCGCTCGGAAGTGCGCGCCGCCTACCTGCGGCGGCGCCGGGCCGCCGGCTAGGCCGGGTCCGGGCGTGCGATCATCCGGGCCGGTTCTTCACGGTCACGGAGCGATGGCATGCGCGGGCTTGGAGCTGTGCTTTTCGCGGTAACGCTTGCAGCGGCGGCTAACGTCGCCTTGGCTCAAGGAACGTTCCCGGCGCGGCCGGTGCGCATGGTGGTGGGATTCGCGCCGGGCGGCGGCACCGACATCATCGCGCGGCTCGTGGCGCAGAAGCTCGGTGAACGCTGGGGCCAGGCGGTCGTGGTCGACAACCGCCCGGGCGCCTCGGGAAACATCGGCGCGGAGCTCGTGGCGCGCAGCGCACCGGACGGGTACACGCTGCTCATGGCGTTCTCCTCGCACGCGAGCAACCCGGCGCTCAGCAAGCTGCCGTTCGACATCGAGCGCGATTTCACTTCCATTACCCAGGTCGGTTCCGCGCCGATGGTGGTCGCCGCCAACCCGGCGCTGCCGGCGAAGACGCTCGGCGAGCTGATCGGCTACGCGCGGGCGCATCCCGGAGCGGTCAAGTTCGGCTCTTCGGGGATCGGCACGCCGGTTCATCTGGCGGGCGAGCTCATGATGCAGCTCACCGGAATCAGCATGGTGCACGTCCCGTACAAAGGCATCGCGCCCGCGATGGCTGCCATCCTCGGCGGCGACATCCAGATCACGTACGCCGCAGTGCTCTCGGGGCTGCAGCATTTCAAGAGCGGCCGCCTCAGGCCGCTCGCGGTGGCGAGCCGCACGCGATATGCCGCGCTGCCCGACGTCCCGACCGCGGCCGAGGCGGGCCTCGACGGCTATGAGGTCGATTTCTGGTACGCGCTGCTCGGGCCGGGCGGCATGCCGGCGGCGCTCGTCGAGCGCATCCAGCGCGACGCGTCCGCGCTGCTCAACTCGCCGGACATGAAGGAGAGCCTTGCCGCCCAAGGCTGCACCGCGGTCGGCGGCAGGCCCGAGGCGCTCACCGCGCTGATCCGCGCGGAGTACCAGCTCTGGTCGAAGGTCGTGAAGGCAGGGGGCATCCGGGTCGAATGACATGAAGAAACGCACGCTCGCGACCTGCTGCGCGACGCATACGCTGCACGACGGCTTGTCGGACGTGAGCTATGTGCTGCTGCCGCTTCTCGCGCAGACGTTCGGGCTTTCGCTGGCGCAGGTCGGGCTCATCCGCTCCGCGCATCGCGCGGCGATGGCGGCGTTCCAGATCCCGGCGGGGCTGATCGCGGAGCGTTTCGGCGAGCGCAACCTGCTCGCGTTCGGCACGCTGCTTGCCGGCTGCGCCTTCGTCGCGCTCGGCTACGTTTCGGGCTTCTGGGCCATCCTGGCTGTGCTGTTCCTCGCGGGCACGGGCTCGGCGGTGCAGCATCCGCTGTGCTCGGCGATCATCTCCCGCGCATTTGCGCAGAATGGACGTCGCGCTGCGCTCGGCACCTACAACTTCGCCGGCGACGTCGGCAAGTTCGCTTTCGGCGGGGTGGTTTCCCTGCTGCTGGTGGCGGGGTGGTCGTGGCAGGCCCCCGTGATCGGGTTCGGCATTGCGGCGATCCTGACCGCGGCTACGGTGCTGCTGCTGGTCGCCGATGCGCGCGCGCATTCGGCGCCCGCGCCAGCAGCCGCGGGCGGCTGGGGAATTCGCGATCGCCGCGGCTTTGCGGCGCTCTGCCTGATCGAAGTACTCGATTCGAGCACCCGCACCGCCTTTCTCACCTTCATCGCGTTTCTGCTGATCGCGAAGGGGCTGCCCGAGCACTGGGCCGTACTTTCGGTTCCGCTCGTGCTGGTGGGCGGCATGGCGGGCAAGCTCGCGTGCGGCCTCGCCGCCGAGCGGCTCGGTATCGCTCGGATGATCGTTCTCACGGAGCTCGCCACCGGTGGCGGCATCCTCGCCGCCCTCGCGCTGCCGGGCGTCGGCGCGTTCCTGCTGCTGCCGCTTCTCGGCGTGGTGCTGCAAGGAACCTCGTCGGTCCTCTACGCGACGATCGGCGAGTACGTCGAGCCCGAGCGGCTGCCGCGCGCCTTCGGCTTCTTCTATACCATCGGGTCGGTGTGCGGCATCGCGGCGCCGCTCGGCTACGGCCTGCTTGGCAATCGCTACGGCGTCGAAGCGAGCATCGCCGCCATGGGCGTGGCCGTCCTGCTCACGCTGCCGCTTTCGCTGCTGCTCATGAAGCCGAGGGCCCCGAGCAAAGTACCGAGCTATTGACACAGGAGGCAACGCATGGAAATCCGCAGGCTGCTCCTCACCAAGGACGTGGTCTATTCCGAAGCCGGAAGAAACGCGCCGCGCCCGATCACGCGCGCGATCGCGCTCGCCGTGATCCATAACCCGTTCGCCGGGCGCTACGTCGAGGACCTGTCGCCGCTCTTCGACGCCGGCGCGCAGCTCGCCGAGCTGGTGATGCCGCAGCTCGTGGCGCTGCTGCCGCACAAGGCCGAGTCCTACGGCAAGGGCGCGATCGTCGGCGTGAACGGCGACCTCGAGCATGCCGCGGCGCTTTGCCATCCCAAGATGGGCAAACCGATGCGCGCGGCGCTCGGCGGCGGCGAGGCCCTGATTCCGTCCACGCAGCGGGTGGCCGCCGCGGGCGCGACGCTCGACCTGCCGCTCGGCCACAAGGACAACCCGTGGTCGTTCGACCACTTCGAGACCGTGACCGTCGGGGTGCCCGATGCGCCGCGCCCGGACGAGATCGTGGTCGCGATCGGCATCGCCGACGGCGGACGCGTGAACCCGCGGGTCGGCAAGCAAAGAGTTCTTTAGCGCCTTCGCGTCCTGATCGGCAATCGTGCATCGGGTGGCTCATGAAAATCTCTAGTCTGATCTGAGCCGGTCTCTGGCGTCTCGCAGGCGTTGCGGATCGGGCGCTCCCGTGCGCAGAATCCGTTCTGGAGGCGTCCGATTTGCACCAACGTCCAGGACAGCACGCGGCGAGCGAGCGCTACACCGGAGTCGCCAAGGCGCTCCACTGGCTGCTCGCCGTGCTGATCTTCGGACAGATCGCGTTCGGCTGGTATCTGCAGAGTGTTCCCCGCAAGACCCCCGCGCGGACGGTTTACGTGAACCTGCACAAATCGACCGGCCTCACGCTGGGCCTGCTGGTGCTGGTGCGCCTGGGCTGGCGTCTCACCCACAAGGCACCCCGGCTACCCGCGTCCGTGCCCGCGTGGGAACGCACCGCAGCACGCGCGAGCCACGTTGCGCTCTATGCCTGCATGCTCGTCATGCCCGTCGCCGGCTATCTGGCATCCAACTTCAGCAAGTTCGGAGTCAACCTCTTCAATGCCGTCCTGCTTCCGCCCTGGGGTGTCGACGATCGGCGCCTTTACGCGCTGTTCAACACGACCCACGTGGTTACGTCGTACGTCTTGGCGGCGCTGATCGCCGTGCACGTTCTGGCAGCGCTGCGGCACCTCTACTTGCGCGACGGCGTCTTCATCCGGATGTGGCCGCACTGGAACTCGTCGTGAAACCCGCTGCCCACGAGCGCCGCTTCGGCGCAGCGCTTGCCGCGTCGGTGCTCATCCACGCGGTCGCGATGATGCTGTCACCGTCCACGCCCAAGGCGCCTGCGTTCAATGCCCCGATGCCGCTGCGCGTGGAGCTTGCGCTCGAGTCCGCATTGCCCGCACCGGAACCGGTGCGCTCCGTAACGAGGCCTGCGCCGGTCAAGCGCGCGCAGCCGAAAAAACAGCCCGTCCCTGCAGTCCAGCCGGCCGCGCAACCGTTGCGTCCGGTGGAGACGCTCGAGAGTGCGCAGACGACCGATGCGGCGCCCGCTACCAAGGAGGAGCCTGCCGCTCCGCCGCCCGCCGCGGCTTCGCTCCAGTCCGCTCCGGAAACCGTCTCGCTGCTGGCCCCGGCGCCGCTGCGGCTTGCTCCGTCGGCCGAGGCGCTGTCGGACTACACCAGGAGCCTTTCGAACGCGCTCAACCGCTACAAGGAGTATCCGCGGATCGCCGAACTGCGCGGATGGGAAGGCTCGGTGACGATGCGCCTGCGCGTCGCACCCTCGGGGCGCCTGATCGACGCCCAGGTGTACAAGTCGAGCGGCTTCGCCGTGCTGGACCAGCAGGCAGTCGCGATGGTTTCCAAGGCTGGGGTACTGCCGGTTCCGCCGGAAGGATTGGACTCAGCCGAGGTGCCGGTGCTGGTGCCGATCAACTTCCGCCTCGAGCGCTGAGCGCGGCTCGAGCAGCGTCTCACTTCTTCCGGCCGCTTTCGTAGCGCAGTCCGATCCAGGCCGCGAGCGGCAGTCCGGGCGTGCGGAACTGTTCGGGCTGGATGTTCCCAGCGTCGAAGCTGCTGCCCGGTCCGGTGAAGAAGTTCGCCCCGAGCACGCCGAAGCTCGCGTAGGTTCGGTCGAAGAGATTGGTTACGGTGGCAAAGAGCTCCCAGTCGCCCGGGAAGCGCCAGCGCGCGTCGAGGTTGAGGAGCGCATAGCCGGGGACCTGCCCGTTGCGGTCCTGGTTGTTCTCGTCGCCGCGCGCGTACTGGCTCGAGAAGGCGAGGAGCGTCGCGCCGAAGGTGGCGCGCCCGAACGCGTCGAGCTCGCCGCGCAGCTTGAGCGCGTCGCGCGGGATGCCCGGGATCCGGTTCCCGGGCTCGACGCGGAGATCGCCGGCGGCGTCGGCCGAGGAGTTGTTCGGGCTGAACGCGGAGAACGGCGATTCGAAGGTCGCGTTGACGCGGGCGTATCGGGCGGCGAAGCGCAGCGCCCCGGCGCTGCCCTCCAGCGCGAGCTCCAGGCCCTGGCGGCGGGTATCGCCGACGTTCTGGAAGAACCCGGCGTTGATCGCCGTGCCGCTCGTGCTGATGAACTGGATGTCGTCGGACAGGTCAGTCCTGAACACCGCCGCGCTCACGCGCAGGTTCGCGCCCAGCCCCTGGCGCAGGCCGGCCTCCAGGGTGCGCGACACCACTTTTTTGAGCGGCGGGTCGGCGAGAAAGATATTGGGCAGGCGGCACGGCGCCGCCGGATCGGCGCAGCTGAGCTCGACCGGGGTCGGCGCCCGCATCCCCTCGCTGTAGTTCGCGTACCAGCTGTCGCCGGGCCGCGGCGACCAGGCGACGCCGGCGGCCGGATTGACGCGGAAGAAGCTGTGATCGCCGTTGAGATCCGGCTGCGTGCCGCTCGTGTCTTCGATGCGCACGCGCGCGCCGTTCGCGCTCGCCGCGAGGGTGACGTTCCAGGCATCCGTGACCGAGAGGACGTCCTGCACGTAGAGGCTGTAGAGCTCCTGCCGCGCGCGGACCGAGGTGTCGAGCGCGAACGCCTCGCTCGAAACCGTGCCCCGGTCCGCGGTGAAATCGGCCGGCTGCGACTCGCCCGTGAACCGGGTGCGGGCGCTGTCGAGGTTGCCGCCGATTGTGAGCTGGTTCTTGCGGCCGCCCAGGGGCGCGAGCCGCGTGTATTGCAGCGAAACGCCCAGGCGGTCCTGATCGATGTTGGTCAGGTTGTTGACCGCGTTGAAGGCGCAAGGTCCCGGCGCGCAATCGTCGTTGACGTTGCTGTTGAAGACGCGCGTCCTGGTCTCGCGGTAGTAGAGGTTGGCGAAAACGAGGTTCGCCTCGTCGATTGCGCGGGTCGCGCGCAGGTTCACGCCGGCGAGTCGGTTGTCGGTCTCGTCGGGCCAGGTATAGGCCTGCCGCGGCGAGCCGAGCATCGAGAGCGGCAGCGCCTGGGTGCCGGCGAGCTTGTTGTCGGCGACGGTGACCGACAAGTCGAGGTCGTTGCGCGCATCCTCGCGGCCGACCTTGGCGAAGACCTGGTTGATCTCGCTCGAGGTGTGCTCGCGCCAGCCGGACTCGCGGAACGCGGTGCCGGCGACGAAAAAGTCCGCCTTGCCGCGCGAGCCGCCGGCCTCTGCCTCGAGCGCGCGGCGCCCGAACGAGCCGCCGTAGGCCTGCGCCGCGACGCCGGGATAGGTGGAGCCGCTCTTGGTGATGACCGCGAGCGCTCCGCCCAGCGTATTCAGCCCGAACACCGGGTTCGATCCGGGGATCAGCGTGACGCTGGAGATCGCATTCTTCGGAATGAGGTCCCAGTTCACCACGTCGCCGAAAGGCTCGTTCACCCGCACGCCGTCGACGTAGACCGACATGCCCTGCGGCGTGCCGAGGAGCGGCGAGGCGCTGAAGCCGCGGAAGCTCACGTCGTTCTGGTACGGGTTGCCCTGCGAGGTCGACGAGACGAAGCCGCCCATCCCGCGCTCGAGGAAGTCCGGCAGCGCCGGGGAGGGCAGGGCGTCGATCTGGCGGTCGGTCGCGGTCTGCACGTTGGCGGGCACCGCCGAGATCGGCGTGCCGACGCCCGGCAGCGGCGTGGTGCCGACGACGTCGACCGCCGGCGCCTCGAGCTCCGCCGCCGGGTTTGGCGGCGCCGCCCCCGCGTGCGCGGCCACGGCCGCCCCGGCGACGAAAGCGGCTATTCGAAAATCGCCACGCCCCACGGTGTCTTGCCGACGGGTATGTCCTTGAGGCGGACGTTCTTCGCGGTGTCGATCACCGACACGCTGTCCGAGCGGCCGTTGGCGACGTAGAGCTTGGCTCCGTCGCGCGTCAGCGCCATGTTCCAGGGGCGCTGGCCGACCGGGATGGTCGCGGTCACGCTGTCGGTGGCGGTGTCGATCACCATCACGTTGGCGGCGCCGCCGTTGGAGAGATACACCCGCTTGCCGTCCGGATGCATGGTGAGCCCGTTGGAGCGCAGGCCGGCCTTGATGGTGCGCAGGATCTTGTGCTGGCGCGCGTCGAGCACATAGACGGTATCGGCACGCTCGCACGCAACATAGGCCTTCGCGCCGTCGGGCGTGAACGCAATGCCGCGCGGCCGGTTGCCGACCTTGAGCTGCGCCACGAGCTTGCGCGCGGCGACCTCGATCACCTCGAGCTTGTCGTCCTCCTCGGCGCTCACGTAAACGAAGCGCCCGTCGGGCGAGAACACGGCGTGCTCGGGATTGTCGCCCTGGATCTTCACCCGGAACGCGACCGCATCGGTCGCGGTGTCGATGAAGGCGACGCTGTTGGTGAGCTCGACCGCGGCGGCGATCAGCTTGCCGTCGGGCGAGATGTAGACCCCCTCGGGCGACTCGCCCAGGTCGATTTTCTTCGTGACCGCGCGCTTCTCGAGGTCGACCACCAGGAGCGCGTTGCTCGGCTGGTCGGACACGTAGGCGAGCTTGCGCGCGGTATGGATCGCCGCGCCGCGCGGCTTGCCGCCGGTCTTGATCTCGCCCACGACCTCGTCGCGCGCGGTGTCGATCAGCGTGATCGTGCCGGCGCTCTCGTTGCCGACCAGCGCGAGGCCGGCCAGCGCCGTGGTCGGTAGCAGTGAAAAGGCGAGGAGCAGGCGTTTCAGACCGTTCGTCATCGTGATCTCCCGTTGCCCGGGCCTAGAGGACGGTGATGTTGCGCATCATCATTCCGTCCTCGTGCTCCAGGTTGTGACAGTGGAACATGTACCGTTGCGGGCCGCCGAACGCTGCTTCCCGCGGCAGGGTGAAGTCGAGCGCGAGCCACAGCGTCTCGTTCGGCCACGCGAGCACCGTGTCCTTGACGCCGAGGTCGGTGGGGAAGCGTCCGGCGGTCTCCGTGGCGAGCCTGCGTGCCGCGCCGAAGGTGCCCTGCCGGCGCAAAACACGGAAGCCGAAGCCGTGCACGTGCATGGCGTGCGGCATCGAGATGGGGCTGTTCTTGATCTCCCACACCTCGCGCGCGCCGCGGCCCACGCTGAACCCGGTCTCGTCGATCGCGTAGGGCGTCTGGTCGATGAGGAAGCCCGTGCGCTCGTCGAAGTCGAGCCGGATGCGCCGGGTCGGCGTGTCCGGCGCAGGAGCGGCCTCCGAAAGTGCGGACAGCCGTGCCGGGAGCGCTGGCGTGCGCACCGGAGCGCCCTCGACCCGCAGCGAGAAGAGAGCGATCTGCGCTCCGTCAGCCGGAGCATCGCGCAACTCCGAGGTGCTTTCGCAAACCGCCTCGGCCGCGAGCGGCGCGTAGCGCGCGCGCGCGGGATGGCGGTGCGCGCCGGCCCCGCTCTGCGCGTGATGGCGGGCGTCGAATTCCAGGCTCACCGCCTGAAGCGCGCGCCGGCCGCCCACGTCGAGCGCGATGTCGACGCGCTCGCCGCCGTGCAGGAATACGCGATCGAGCTCGTGCGGCGCGGCGAGCAGGCCACCGTCGGTCCCGAGCAGATGGAAGGGAAGAAGCACGTCCTTCCCGTCCGCATTGCGATCCTGAAAGCCGAGCAGCAGCCCGCGGGCATTGCAGGCATTGAGGATCTGCAGCCGCACCCAGCCCGGGGCGACGGGCCAAGTGGAGTCGAGCCGGCCATTTGCCATTGCCTGGTTCCCAAGCCAGCCGCGCAGGCAGTCTTGAGTACCCGGGGCGTACGGACGGATGACGCCATTCTCGACGCGCACGTCGGAGACGGCGAGTGCAAGCCGGTTCCCGGGCGCGAGCGCGAGCGCTGCATCGACCGCCTGATCCTCGTCGTCGGTCACGACCAGCAGGCCGGCCAGCCCGGCATAGACCTGCTCGGCGGTGAAGCCGTGCGGGTGGGGGTGGAACCAGTACAGTCCGGAGCGGTTTCGCACCTTGAAGCGCACGCGCTTTCGCCCGCCCGGCGCAATCGGGTCGAACCCTGCACCGTCCTGGGCCTGCGTCAGCGTCAGCCCGTGGAAATGCACCGTGGTGGGCTGCGGGAGGGCGTTTTCGATCAGCGCGTCGAAGTCATCGCCACGGCGGGCATAGAGGATCGGCTGGGCAACCTGCCGCGTGCCAACATCGGCGACGTATCTGCAGCGCCCGCTGATCGGGTCGACGCGCTCTGCGACGAGGCGTCGCACGTCCGCGAGGGCCGTCGGCTTCGGCGGGATCCGGGTTACTGCCAGGGGCAGGCCGCAGACCCCTGCTCCGATCGCAGCGGATCCGGCGGCGAGAAACCCGCGCCGGTTCATCGTGCGCGCCCCGCCGGGACATGGATCATCGGCTCATACGCGGATTCGCGCGAGAAGCGCCAGCTCGCGACCGCGGCCGAGGCCACGGTGGCCGCGGCAAGCACCGCAAGGTCGGAGGCGACAGAGAAGTCCGCGCCCGCGCGCCCCGCGAGCAGCGCGTGCTTGAGGAAATCGACGCCGTAGGTATAGGGGTTCAGCGTCGCCGCCCAGTAGAGGATAGGCGGCAGCTCGCGCACCGGGTAGAGCGAGCCGCTCAGGAAGAACACCGGGAAGATGACGAAGTTCATGATGCCGGCGAAGTTCTCCAGCGTGCGCGAGAACGACGCGGTGAGCATGCCGATGCCTGCGCAGGCGAACGAGGTGGCCGCGATCGCGGCCGCGAGCAGCGCCCAGTCGGTGCCGCGTCCGGTGTAGCCGAGGAGCGCCAGCAGGACAAGGAGCAGCAGCGCCTGCGCTGCCGCGGCCGCCGCGGCGGCGATGAGCTTCGCGATCACTATCCACGCGCGCGGCAGGGGCGCGACCAGCATCATGCGCATGACGCCGGATTCCTTGTCGTAGACCGTGCCGAGGGCGGCGAGCATGGCGCCGAAGAGCATGGTCATGCCGAGGACGCCGGGCACGAGAAAGCTCTTGTAGTCGGCGCCGGCAATGGCGGCGAATCCGCCGCCGATCACGAGGAGCCAGATGAGCGGCCGCACCATCGCGGCGACCAGCCGCGTGCGCTGCCGTACCATCCTCAGCAGTTCGCGCTCCAGAACGGCGTAGATGGGTCGAAAAACCATCAATCCACCCGCTTTCCCGCCGCGACCCAGAGGAAGACGTCGTTCAGGTTCGGCCGCCTGACGCGCCAGGCGGAAGCTTTTCCTCCAACCTCCGCCTGGAGTCGCGCAAGCAGGGTGAGGTCCTCCTCGAGGCAGCGGAAATGGGCGACATCCCCCTCGCGCAGCGCAGGGCCGAGCTCCGGCTCGAGCGCCGCGGCGAGGCCGTCGAGGTCGGCGCCTTCCACCTCCAGGATGTGCCGGCCGAGCCGGGCTACGAGGCTGCGCGGCGCACCCGATTCCACGAGCCGGCCCTTGCGGATGAATACGACGCGGTCGCAGGCGTCGGCTTCCTCCAGGTAGTGGGTGGTGAGCAGCACCGTCATCCCGGTGCGCGCGCGCAGGCGCTCGATGAAGCGCCAGATGCGCCGCCGGTTGGGCAGGTCGAGCCCGATGGTCGGCTCGTCGAGCAGCAAGCAGCGCGGCTGGTGCAGCACGCCGCGCACGATATCGAGCGCCCGGCGCATGCCCCCCGAAAGCGCGGCCACCGGCTGGTCGCGCCGCTCCGTGAGATCGAAGAGCTCGAGCAGCTCGCGGCTGCGTTCTTCGATCACGCGCGGGGGCAGGTCGTGCAGCAGGCCCGCGAAGCGCAGGTTCTGCGCCACGGTTAGGGTGCGATCGAGCGCCGATTCCTGGAAGACGAGGCCGATCGAGGCGCGCACCTGCACCGGCGCACTTGCGAGGTCGAAGCCGGCGACGCGCGCCGTGCCGGCGCTTGGACGGACGAGGGTCGCGAGCATGTGCATCGTGGTGGTCTTGCCCGAGCCGTTCGGCCCGAGCAATCCGAAGAACTCGCCCGGCGCGATCTCGAGGTCGAGGCCGTCGACCGCGGCGAGCTCGCCGTAGCGCTTGATCAGGCCCGCCGCGCTCACCGCGGCGCTAATGGCGACGCCGGCGGCTTGCGGCGCGTTCATGAAGCGGTTTTTTCGCTTTGGGCTGAAAGCCTGCGCGAGGTCTCGTCATCCCGGTAGAAAAGGAGCGGCTTTGTCTCTACGTTGACGGTGCCCGCCCTTGCCCGCGCGGTGATCCCGGTGATCAAAGCGTGGTGAGGCGATTTATCGCAAACTGGATCGGCGTTCGCCGCTTCGCCGGTGACGAGATAGGCCTGGCAGCGGCAGCCGCCGAAATCGCGGCCCTTCTCGGGACAGCTGCGGCAGGGCTCGCGCATCCACTCGTCGCCGCGATAGCGGTTGAAACCCGGGGAATCGCGCCAGATCCAGCGCAGGTCGTGGCGGCGCACGCTGGGAAACTCGAGCCCCGGCAGCATGCGGGCCTCGTGGCAGGGCAGGGCGACGCCGTCCGCGCTCACGCATAGAAACACCGAGCCCCAGCCGTTCATGCACGCCTTGGGGCGGTTCGCGTAGTAGTCCGGAACCACGAAGAAGATCTTCATCCGCTCGCCCATGCGGCTGCGGAACGCGTTGGTGACCCCCTCGGCGCGCTCGAGCTGCTCGCGCGACGGCAGCAGCGACTCGCGGTTGGCGTAGGCGAAGCCGTAGTACTGCGTGTTGGCGAGCTCGACGTAGTCGGCTTCGAGCTCGGCCGCCATGTCGAGGATCTGGCCGACGTGGTCGATGTTCAGGCGGTGCAGCACGACGTTGAGCACCATCGGATAGCCGTGCGCCTTCACCATCTTCGCCACGCGGCGCTTGAGCTCGAAGGTGCGGGTGCTCGAAAGGAAGTCGTTCATCTCGCGTGTCGAGTCCTGGAACGACACCTGGATGTGGTCGAGGCCGGCTTCCTTGAGCGCCGCGATGCGCCGCTCGTTGAGCCCCACGCCCGAGGTGATGAGATTCGAGTAGTAGCCCAGGCGCCGCGCCTCGCCGGCGAGTGTTTCCAGGTCGTCGCGCATCAAGGGCTCGCCGCCCGAGAAGCCGAGCTGCGTCGCGCCGAGCTCGCGCGCCTCGCGCAGCACCCGGACCCACTCCTCGGTGGAGAGCTCATCCTTGTACTGCGTGTAGTTGATCGGGTTCGAGCAATACACGCAGTGCAGCGGGCAGCGGTAGGTCAACTCCGCGAGGAGCCAGAGCGGCGGTCCCGGTTCAGGCCGAGCGGACACGGAGCCATCCCTTGTCGCGCGCATGCGCGAGAAATTCGGTCACGTCGCGGCGCAGGTCGACGCCGGGAAAGGCGTGCTGCAGGTCGGCGACGATGGCCGACACCGGCGAGGCGCCGTCGACCCGCTTGAGGATCTCCCCGGCGCTGCCGCCGAGCTTCACCATCCCCTCCGGATAGAGCAGCACGTACGCGTTCTGCGCCGGCTCCCACTGGAATCGGAAGTGGCGCGAAAGTTCAAATACCGGGTCTTCACTCATGGCCTATTCCGTAGGCGAGCTGCATCGCATCCAGCATGCTCCAGAGGACATCGAGCTTGAATTGCAGAATCTCCAGCGCCCGCTCCTGCTGCTCGCGGGTGCGGAAATACTCGAGCGTCACCTCAAGACCGTGCTCGACGTCGCGGCGCGCCTCGGCCAGGCGCCCGCGGAAGTACGCGTAGCCGGAGGCGTCGATCCACGGATAGTGCTGCGGCCAGCCCGCGAGCCGCTCCTTGTGGATCTCGGGCGCGAACAGCTCGGTGAGCGAGGCGCACACCGCCTCCTGCCAGGGGGCGCGACGGGCGAAGTTGACGTAGGCGTCGACCGCAAAGCGCACGCCCGGGAGCACGTGCTTGAGCGAGGTGACTTCCTCGCGCGCAAGGCCCACCGCCTCGCCCAGGCGCAGCCACGCCTCGATGCCGCCCTCGCTGCCCTGGGCGCCGTCATGGTCGAGGATGCGCTGGATCCAGCGCCGGCGCTGCTCGCGCTCGGGCATGTTGGCGAGGATCGCCGCGTCCTTGATCGGGATGCTGATCTGGTAGTAGAAACGGTTCAGCACCCAGCCCTGCACCTGCTTCCGGGTGCAGCGGCCGCTATTCATGGCGGCGTGGAAGGGGTGATGGATGTGATAGCGATCCCCCTTCGCCCGCAGCTGTTGCTCGAATTCGCTTTTCGTCCAGGAGTTCACAGCTCGATCTTCATTCCGTCGTACGCGACCTCGATGCCCGCGGCTTCGAGCTCTGCGCGCTCCGACGAGTCCTCGTCCAGGATCGGGTTGGTGTTGTTGATGTGGATGAGGATCTTGCGCGCCGCGAGCGGCCTCAGCACCTCGAGCATGCCGCCGGCGCCCGATTGGGGCAGGTGTCCCATGTCGCGCGCCCGCTTCTCCGATACCCCGAGCCGGACGAGCTCGTCGTCGGTCCAGAACGTGCCGTCGAGCATCACGCAGTCGGCCCCGGACAGGAACGGCTGCAGGTGCGGCTCGATTTCGCCCAGTCCAGGCGCGTAGAAGAGCGAGCGTCGCGTGCGGGCATCCACCACCCGCACGCCGATGTTGTCGCCTGGGCGCGGCTCGTCGCGATGCGGGGAATAGGGCGGCGGCTTGCTCTTGAGCGGGACCGCTGTGAACGACAGCCCCGCGGCGCCCGCGACCTCGAATGTGGCGCCGGGGTCAGGCGCGACCGGATGCCAGTCGACGCCGCAGAAGTGCTCGAGCACGCCGAATACCGGATTGCCGCGCGTCAGGTCTTCGCGCACCTGCGGGGTGCAGTACACCGAAAGCCTGCCGCCCTCGCGCAGCATCAGGAGCCCCGTGGTGTGGTCGATCTGGGCGTCGATCAGCACGATCGCGCGCACCCCGGTGTCGCGGATGGCGCGCCCGGGCTGCAGCCCTGGAAACGCACGCAACTGCGCGAGCACGTCGGGAGAGGCGTTGAACAGGATCCAGTCGGTCCCGTCGCTGGAGAGCGCGATGGACGACTGCGTGCGCGGCCGCGCGCGGATCGTGCCCTTGCGCACGCCATCGCAGTTGCGGCAGTTGCAGTTCCATTGCGGCAGGCCGCCTCCGGCGGCCGACCCAAGCACCCGTATCTGCATAAAAAGCAAGGCCCCTTGCGGGGCCCTGGTCTCGGTACCGGCCGGGATTAGCGGCTGGCGATGTACATCGTCACCTCGAAGCCGAAACGCATCTCGGTGTATTCAGGCTTGGTCCACATGTGTGTCTCCTGAGTGGCAGGGCGTCCGGCATGGCCGTTCACCCTCCCACGAACATTATGGTGCAAAGCGCCTCGGGACGTGCCCGTCCGTCCCGCAAAATCATGATTTTCATGAGACGGCGGCCGATAATCCGCTTAGCGTGAATCCCGCCGAGTCGACTCTCTATCCGCCGCTCGAGCCCTTTGCGGAGCAGCAGCTGCCGGTGGGCGGCGGCCACGCGCTGCACGTCGAGCAGTGCGGCAACCCCGCTGGCTTCCCGGTCATCTTCTTCCACGGCGGTCCTGGCAGCCAGGTCAGGCCGGTCCATCGGCGCTTCTTCGATCCGCGGTTCTACCGCGTCGTGCTGTTCGACCAGCGCGGCTGCGGACGCTCGACTCCGCGCGGGTCCACTGAAGAGAACACCACTGCGCGCCTGGTCGAGGACGTCGAGGTTCTGCGCCTGCACCTCGGGCTCGAAAGTGCGCTGCTCTTCGGCGGCTCCTGGGGCGCCACGCTGGCGCTTGCCTATGCCGCGGCGCACCCGCGGCGCGTGGCGGCGATGGTGCTGCGCGGGGTGTTCCTGGGCAGCCGCGAAGAGGTCGACTGGTATCTCGGCGGCCTCGGAGAACTCGTGCCGCAGGCATGGCAGGCGTTTGCCCAGGGCGCGGGCCGGGACTTGCTCGGCCATTATCATGGCCTGGTCAGCCGCAACGATGCAGACGCGGCGCAGCGCTGGGTTGCCTACGAGGATGCGGTCATGCGCCTGGATGCGGGGGAGGCGGCTGCGACCGTTGGTGGACAGGATCCGGCGGCCGCACTCGCGCGAGCGCGCATCCAGCTCCACTACCTCGCACACGGCTGCTTCCTGCTCCCTGGAGAGCTGCTCGCCGGCCTCGAGCGGCTCGGCGGAACGCGCGTGCTGATCGTGCAGGGCGGCCGCGACCTTGTATGTCCGCCGCGGGCGGCGCGCGAGCTGGCCGGACGGCTGCCTCAGGCCGAGTTGCGCCTCATCGAGAATGGCGGGCACTCGGCCACCGGCCCGGAGATGGCGGCGGCGCTGCGCCGAGCCACGGACGATCTGTCGAAGGTAGTCCAATGAGCCTGCGGCTTCGCATCAACCTCGTGATCACGCTGGTGACGGTCGCGTTCACCCTCGCGATGGTGTACGAGATGGTGAACGACCTGCGCAGCTCGGTGCGCGAGGAAATCGAATCGACGACCCGCGTCGCGGTGCAGCTCGTGGAGACGGTGGTGGCGGGGGTCTATCTCGAGCCCGGGCCGACGCAGCGCAGCGACACGCTGCTTGTCTTGCTGCGCCGCGTCGGACGGGTGCGCGGCAACGACATCCGCTTCTACGATGGCGCAGGGGCGCTCCTCTACGAGTCGCCGGCGCCGACCTATCAGTCGGGCAAGCGGGTGCCGGAGTGGTTCAACGCCCTGGTGCGCCCGGAAGTCGCCGAGGCGCGGTTCAACCTGCCGGGCGGGTCGATCGTGGTGACGCCGGACGCGTCGCGCTCGATCGTCGAGGCCTGGGACGATCTGCAGAACTTCGCGCTGCTGGCGCTCGCCTTCCTGGTGCTCGTGAATGCGGCGGTCTTCTGGCTGCTCAAACGCGCGCTCAGGCCGCTGCCGAAGATCCTGGACGGCCTGGCGGAGCTCACGCGCGGGCGCTTCCACGTGCGCCTGCCCGCGTTCCATCCCGACGAGTTCGACGCGATCAGCCGCGGCTTCAACCGCATGGCGCAGGCGCTCGAGGAAAGCCTGGCGCAGAACCGCCAGCTCGCCCTGGTGGCGCAGCAATCGAGCGACGCGCTCATCATCAGCGATCTGTCGGGGCGGATCACCTATTGCAACGCGGCCGCGGAGCGGCTGCTCGGCTACGCGCAGCGCGAGCTCGTCGGCAGCCCCGCGACGCTGATCGCGCCGGCGGCGCGGCACGAGGAGCTGCGCGCGCAGCTCGAGTCGATCGGGCGGCGCGCTCCCGTCGAGCTCGCCGAGAGCCAGCGCCTGACGAAGAGCGGCCGCGTGCTCGACGTGGCGCTCTCGGCGTCGCCGCTGATCGATCCCGCGGCCGACCGCGTGATCGGCGAGATCTGCAGCATGCGCGACATCACCGAGCACAAGCGCATGCAGGCGGCCGAGCGCGAGCTGGAGCAGAACCGAAAGCTCACCGCGCTCATCCAGTCGCGGCTCGAGGACGAGCGGCGCGCCATCGCCCGGGAGCTGCACGACGAGCTGGCGCAGTGCGTCACGGCGATCAAGACCATCGGCACGGCGATCGCCGGCCGCGCCGGCGAAGCGAAGTCCGACGTACGCGACAACGCCAACACCATCGTGTCGGTGGCTTCGCACATCTACGACGTCGTCCACGGCATCATGCGGCGCCTGCGGCCGAGCGGGCTCGACGACCTGGGCCTCGCCGAGACGCTGCGCGACGCGGTGGCGACCTGGGCGCAGCGGCACCCGCAGGTACGCTGGGAGCTCGAGCTGTCGGGCGATCTCGAGAGCCTCGGCGAGGCGCTCAACATCACCGTCTATCGCATCGTGCAGGAGGCCCTGACCAACGCCGTGCGGCACGCCGAGGCACGCCGCGTGAGCGTCTCGGTGCAGCGCAGCCGCGCCGACGGCTTCGCCGATGCCGTGGTGGTGTGCGTGCGCGACGACGGCAGAGGCCTGCGCGAGGGCGCCGCGGGACAGAACGGCCGCTTCGGCGTCGCGGGGATGCGCGAGCGCGTGCAGGCTTTCGGCGGCTGCTTTGCGATCACCGGCGCGGCGGGCGAGGGCGTGACGGTGCGCGCCGTGCTTCCGGCCGCGGCCGCCGGGCGCGAAGAGCGGCTCGAGACTAGGGCGTGAGCAGGCCCGCCCGCATGGCGATGAGCGCCAGCTCGGCCGAGTTCGCGGCGCCGAGCTTCTGCTTGATGTTGTACAGATGCGTGCCGACGGTGCTCGGGCTGAGCGACATGACCGCGGCGATATCCTGGACCGACTGGCCGCCCGCGAGCGCGAGAAACACTTTGAACTCCTTCTCGCTCAGGGTATCCAGCGGCTCGGATGTCGCCTGCTGCGCGGCAACCTGTTCCGCGATCTGCGGCTCGAGGAAGCTCCTGCCCTGGTAGACCTGCCGGATCGCCTCGATCAGCGCCTCGGCGGCGCTGCGCTTGGTGAGGTAGCCCGCGGCGCCCGCCTTGAGCGTGCGCCGGGCATGCATCGCGTCCTCGTGCGCCGAGAGCACCAGCACACGCGCGTCGGGTACCCTGGCGAGGATGCGCCGCACCGCCTCGAGCCCGCCGATGCCGGGCATCGAGATATCCATCACCACGACGTCGGGCTGCGCGTCCTCGATGGCGCGCACGGCGTCCTCGCCGCTCGCCGCCTCGGCGACCACGCGCATGTCGGGAGCGCCGTCGACGAGGAGCCGGAAGCCCATGCGCACGACCGCGTGGTCGTCGACCAGCATCACGTCGATCCGCGGCCCTGGCATCGGGCAATGCTAAGGCAGGCCTTCGGGCGCTTCAAGATCGAGGCGCGCAAGCATTACCTGCGCTGAGGGATCTCGCAGTCGCGCTCGCGGACGGCTTCGATGCGCTGGGAGAACGTCATGTTCTTGCCACCCATCTTGACTTCCAGGATTCCTGCGATGCGCTCGCCAGCGGCATCCAGCCGAGCTGTCCCGCTCGCGACCTGCGGGCTGGCACAGACCAGGCGGTAGCGAACGCTGTTACCGTGCCGGCGCTCGTCGTCGAGATGACAGCCTTCAAGCGACGGATGGCGCAGGACAGGAAACAAGGCGGCGAGCTCGTCGGGCTGCAGGCAGCGTTGCTCCCGCGTGGTGGCGTAGCGCAGGTTTTCCTCAAGATGGGGCATTACGGTCCGCGCGGTGATCTCATAGAGACCGGGCGGGCCCGCGTAACCGGTTGCGCATGCGGCGCTGCATAGCAGCGATGCTGCGATGCGCCGTGCAGCAAAGCGGCCGGCTGTCCCAAAACGGAACACATGCCGACCCCGGCACCGAACAGATGCCGGGGGATCGATTGACGCGTTGCCTTCGCGGGCGCCTCGGGTGCAAGATGCTCGCGAGTTGTCCGATGCAGCGCAAACGGGAGATTTCACGATGAGCAATGTCAAGATACACCCGCAGGTCGATGGTGGCCTCAAGCCCGCAGCGGCGAATTTCGCCGGCGGGACGCTGTGGTGCGGCTGCTCGCAGAACCGGGTCCAGGTGACGATCGGGGCGCAGTCGGCGCACAACCACGTATGCGGCTGCACCAAGTGCTGGAAGCCGAAGGGGTCGCTGTTCTCGCAGGTCGCCGTCGTGCCGCGCGACAAGGTGAGCGTCGAGGCGAACGGCAACAAGCTCGCGATCGTCGATCCCAAGGCGACGATCCAGCGCTACGCCTGCAAGGAATGCGGCGTGCACATGTACGGGCGCATCGAGAACAAGGGCCACCCATTCTTCGGGCTCGACTTCATCCACACCGAGCTCTCGAAGGAGCAGGGCTGGCAGCCGGCGCAGTTCGCCGCCTTCGTCTCGTCGATCATCGAGTCCGGCGCCGATCCAGCCAACATGGGCGCGGTGCGAGGAAGGCTCAAGGAGCTCAAGCTTGAGCCGTATGACTGCCTGTCGCCGGCGCTGATGGATGCGATCGCGACGCATACCGCCAAGGCTTCCGGCGTTCTGGCGCGGTAATCCATGGACGTCCGCGCAGCGGTCGCGCACAAGGCGGGCGCGCCTTTAACGATCGAGACGGTGCAGCTGCAGGGCCCGAAGGCGGGCGAAGTGCTGGTGGAGATCAAGGCCACCGGGATCTGCCACACCGACGAGTTCACGCGCTCCGGCGCCGATCCCGAGGGGCTGTTCCCCGCCATCCTTGGACACGAGGGCGCGGGCATCGTGGTCGACGTCGGCCCGGGCGTCGCGTCGCTGAAAAAGGGCGACCATGTCATTCCGCTCTATACGCCCGAGTGCCGCCAGTGCAAGTCGTGCCTGTCCGGAAAGACGAACCTGTGCACCGCGATCCGCGCCACGCAGGGCAAGGGCCTCATGCCTGACGGGACCAGCCGGTTCTCGCTGGGCGGCAAGCAGGTCTACCACTACATGGGTTGCTCGACGTTCGCCAACTACACCGTACTGCCGGAGATCGCGCTCGCCAAGATCCGCGAGGACGCGCCGTTCGACAAGGTCTGCTACATCGGCTGCGGCGTGACCACCGGCATCGGCGCGGTCATCAACACTGCCAAGGTCGAGCCGGGCGCGAACGTCGTGGTGTTCGGCCTGGGCGGCATCGGGCTCAACGTGGTGCAGGGCGCGCGCCTGGTCGGCGCCAACAAGATCATCGGCGTCGACTTGAATCCCGCGCGCAAGGCGCTGGGCGAAAAGTTCGGCATGACGCACTTCGTGAATCCGAAGGAGGTGGGCGGCGACGTGGTGGCGCACCTGGTCGAACTGACCGGCGGCGGCGCCGACTACAGCTTCGAGTGCATCGGCAACGTCGAGGTAATGCGCCAGGCGCTCGAGTGCTGCCACCGCGGCTGGGGCGTGTCGGTCATCATCGGGGTGGCCGGCTCGGGCCAGGAGATCAAGACGCGCCCGTTCCAGCTCGTCACCGGCCGCGTATGGAAGGGCACCGCGTTCGGCGGGGCGAAAGGCCGCCGCGACGTGCCGAAGATCGTCGACTGGTACATGGAAGGCAAGATCAACATCGACGATCTCATCACGCACAAGCTGAAGCTCCAGGACATCAACGAGGGTTTCGACCTCATGCACGCCGGGAGATCGATCCGCGCGGTGGTGGTCTACTGAGGGTTTGTTGAGGGTCTACTGACCACTACGGTCGTATCCCGCAGCCGGTGCTTCGGCGGCACGCAGGGCGTCTACAGCCACGCGTCGCGCGAAACCGGCTGCGTGATGCGCTTCGGCGTGTTCCTCCCGCCGCAGGCCGAGGCGGGCGCGGTGCCGGTGCTCTACTGGCTCTCGGGGCTCACCTGCACCGAGGAGAATTTCATCGTCAAGGCCGGCGCGCAGCGCGTCGCCGCCGAGCTTGGCCTCGCGCTCGTCGTGCCCGACACCAGCCCGCGCGGGCTGAAGATTCCGGGCGAGGCCGAGAGCTACGACTTCGGCCTGGGCGCGGGCTTCTATGTCGACGCGACGCAGGCCCCATGGTCTCGCGGCTATCGGATGTACTCCTACGTCGCGAAAGAGCTGCCCCAGCTCGTCGAATCGTCCTTTCCAGTGGAAGGGAGGAAAAGCGCGATCTTCGGCCACTCGATGGGCGGGCATGGCGCGCTGACCGTGGCGCTGAAGAATCCCGGGAAGTACAAGTCAGTGTCGGCGTTCGCGCCGATCTCCTCGCCGATGCGCTGCCCCTGGGGCGAGAAAGCGCTCACCGGGTACCTCGGGCCAGAGCGCGCCGCGTGGCGCGAATACGATTCGACCGCGCTGATCGAAGAACGCGGCTGGAACGGGCCGCCGCTTTTCGTCGACCAGGGCGCGGCCGACCAGTTCCTCGAGAGCCAGCTCAAGCCGGCGCTGCTGGAGCAGGCCTGCGCGCGCGCCGGGGTGCCGCTCGAGCTGCGCCTGCAGGCGGGCTACGACCACAGCTACTTCTTCATCGCGACGTTCATCGAGGACCACCTGCGGTTCCACGCCCGCAACCTCGGCGTCTTGACGAACTGACTTCCGGCGTCAGTGCTGGGAGTCCTTGGCGGGCCACGCGATGCGCAGCCGGTGCATCTTCCGGTACACGGCGTTGCGGCTGACGCCGAGGTTGCGCGCGACGTGGCTGATGTTGCCGTGCTCGTGCTCGAGCTCGCGCAGCAGCGCCGCGCGCTCGGCCCGGCCGAGCGCGTTGAGCCCCTCGGCGGTCGGCTCGGCTTCGACGACGCGCGCGCCCAGGCTGTAGTCCGGCGGCAGGTCGGCCAGGTCGAGCCGGTCGCCGGAGCGCAGCGCGATCATGGCGCGCAGCGCGTTGCGCAGTTGCCGCAGGTTGCCCGGCCAGCGCTGCGCGCACAGCGCCTCGATCAGCGACTCGCCGAGCGACACCGACGGCGTGTCGGCTGCTTCCTGCGCGAAGACGTGCCGGATGAGCGCGCGCTTGTCGGCGCGCTCGCAGAGGCGCGGCAGCGTCAGCGCGAGCCCCTGCAGGCGATAGAACAGGTCCTCGCGGAACTCCTTGCGGCGGATCCGGGGCTCGAGGCTCGCGGTGCTCGCCGCGACGAGCCGCACGTCGTCCACGGCGCGCTCGCCCGGCTCCGCGCCGGCCTCGCGCCGCTCTAGGACGTGCAGCAGGCGCGCCTGCAGCGCGCCTGGCAGCTCGCCGATGTCGTCGAGGAACAGGGTTCCGCCCCGGGCCTGCGCGAGCGCGCTCTGGAGCAGGGGCTCGGAGAGCTCGCCGCAGCTCACGGCGACGAACGGCGCGGCGGCGTGCTCGCTCGCGGCATGCAGCGCTCGGGCAAAGAGCTCCTTGCCGGTCCCGGTTTCGCCCACCAGGAGGATCGGCAGCGCGCGCGAGGCGATGCGCTTGGCAGCGCGGATGCTGCGCGCCATGACCGGGTCGCCGAAATCGAGCTCGTCGAGCGGGCTCGAGACCGGCGCCGGCGCCGCCGCGGCGGGGCGCGCGGGCGGCGCGGCGCGCGCCGTGCCTTGCGCCGACTCGGGTTCCTGCGCGAGGGCGAAGAAGCGGCCGCCATGGCGCATCTCGTAGACCGGCAGCGGGTGGAACGACTTCTTGCGGCAGCGGCCGAGCAGCGCCGGCAGCGAAATGTTGAACACGCGCTCGAGCGGTGCGCCGCCCATCAGGTCGGCCGCCTGCTTGCAGCCGAGCTGGAAGAGGGCGTTGCGGTCGACCGCGGCGATCCTGCCTTCGGCATCGAACGCGAGCAGGCCTTCGCTCGACGTTCCCACCAGCTCGGGCCGGCTGTGGAAGCGCACCACGAAGGCGTCGCGGAACCGATGCAGGAACAGGCGCTTCTCGATCGCCTGCGCCGAGAGGTTCACCAGCACCAGCGTGTGCTGCTGCGCGCGGTCCGATTCGCCGGAGGCGTCGAGCACCGCCGCGAGCTCCCCTGCGGGATCGAAAATGGGCGCCGCGCAGCAGGTCAGGCCGGTGTTGCGCGCGAGGAAATGCTGGTCGCGATGCACGATGAGCGGCGTGCGCTCGGCGAGGCAGGTTCCCATGCCGTTGGTGCCGCCGTGCCGCTCGCTCCACACGCCGCCAGGGACGAGGCCGGCGCGGGCGGCCGCGTGCCTGAAGCTAGGATCCCCGTAGTAGGAGAGCAGCACGCCGTCGCGGTCGGTCAGGATGATCGAGTGGCCCGAGCCGGCGAGCTGGCGGTGAAGATGCGCCAGCTCGGGGTCGGCGAAGGACAGGAGATCGAGGCTCCGCTCCTTGCGCGCGACGAGCTCTTGGTTGGACACGACCGCGGGCTCGCCGCCCGACTCGGGATCGAGGCCGTATTCGTCCAGGCAACGCAGCCACGAGCGCTTCACGTGCTCGGGCGCGCTCGCATTGCGAGACGTACCGCGAGTCACGGAGTGGACGAGACGTGCGTGGCTTCCATCCGTGAGCATGGGTTCCTCTCTGCCGAACATAGTATGCGCCTAACGCAGGGGTTTCAGGGAGACTCACCTTCGAGCTCGCGCCGTTCCAGGGCGAGATACGCGTGATGCACGTTGCGTGGATGCAATAGGCCGTAGAGCGCCCAGTCCCTGTACTCGTCGACCGCGACACGCCGCGGCGCCTCGAGCAGGCTCATGCCTGCGGCATAAGCCTGCCTCGTGCGTCTCTGCAGCGCGTCCAGGTAGCCGGCGAGCTCGCCCAGGTCACCCGGGACGCCGGGCCGCCCATGCACGGGGACCACGCTGCGGGCGGGCAGTGCGGCGAGGCGGCCCAGAGCCTTTATCCATGTGTCCAACGCGCCATTCCCGGTCTCGGGAATGCGCCCGAAGCTCGCGAGGCCTCCGGCGAAGAGGACTCCCGATTCCGGATCCCAGACCGCGATGCTGCCCGGGGCTGCGGCGCCGTCCTCGTCGATGAGCTCGAGCCTGCGGCCGGCCACGTGCAGGGTTTGCGAGCCCCGGAAGACACGGTCGGGGCGCGGCACCCGGGTAGCGGCCATGAGCTCCTCGCCCACGGCAGTACGGCGCTGGGCGAGGCAACGCTCGCAGCGTTCGGCAATAAGCCGTGCAGCCGCCTCGTGAGCGAGCACCGGCGCGCCGCGGTCCTGGAACAGGGCCGCGCCGAAGATCGCCTCGTCCATCGGCCATGTAAGGATTACAAGGATGAGCGGCTTCGCTGTCCGGGAACGAATGATGCGCAGCATGTGCGCGGCGAATCCGGCGGAGAGTCCGCTGTCGATCACGATCACGCCCTCGGCGGCGACGATGAACCCCTGGTTGGCGATATGTCCGCCGTTCGCCCGGCTCGCCTCTTCGCGCGCGCCCACGAAGACGTGCACACCGTGCCCGAGGTCGAGCGGCTCGGGATAGGGCGCCGCATGCGCTGCCGATGCGATGAACCCCGCGGCGAAAGCGGCGATCGCGCGTGCTAGCATCGGATATGCGTCTCTGGCCTGCTGCATGTGCCTGGCCCGCATTGGTCTGGCCCACATTGGCGCTGTCGCTTGCAGCGATGGGAGCGAGCGCGAATGACTATCCGACTTCGGGCCGAGTCGAGTTCGTCCTCGAGTGCATGCAGAGGAACGCCGGCAAGCAGGAGTTCGTGTACAAGTGCGCCTGCGTGATCGACCAGATCGCCCAGAAATACTCCTACGATGATTTCGTGGAAGCCGCCACTGCTGCACGCTACCAGAGCCTCGGCGGCGAGCGCGGCGGACTGTTCCGCGATCCGCCGCAAACCCGGGAGCTGGCGAAGCGCTTCATGCAGGTCCAGGGCGAGGCGATGAAGCGCTGCGACGTGCCGCGCTGACTAGGGCGCGGGCCGCGCCCGGCTCGCACCGCGCCGCACCGCGACGGCGGTCTCGAATTTGAGGTCTTTCGTGTCCGTCACCTCGGCCTTCAGTTCCCCCGGGTCGGACGCCACGAAGTAGAAGCGGAAGTGCGGATTTTCGCTGATCGAGAAATCCACCTCGGCGGCGAGCACGGGTTTGCCGGCATAGCTCACCTTCACCGAGCGCACGAAGTACGCCGGCGTGTACAGCCGCGTGAGCTGATCCATGGCGAGTCCCGAGTGGTTGGGATGGCTCACCATGAGCTGCGCCGCGATCGGCTCGCCATAGGCGCCGTCGGCGTCCACGGCGAGGCGCATGCGCCCGGTGCGGCCGGCTGCGGCGGGGTCGCCTCCCGCCGGCGCCGAGCAACCGCCGGAGGCCTTGACGAAGCGTGCTTGAGCGGAAAGCGTGCCGTCGGAGAGCTCGGCCACCGCTCGCACATAGCTGTATTGCTCCACGCGAATGCGCGTCTCGATGTCGGCGCGGCCGCTCTCGGGAGTCAGGTCGATCACCGCCGCGATCGGCGACGGGTTGTTGTCCACGATGAGATAGAGGCGCCTGATGTAGCGCCCGGGCTGCTGGAGAGACTTCGCCCGAATCGCGATCGGCACCACCGCGCCGTCCTCGGCGCGCGCCGGTGCCGTGAGCTCCACCGCGCCGGAGGATACCGGGCGGTTCTCGAACAGCGAGCTCTTGAGTTTCTTCCAGATCGCAGTTTCCGGATCGGGCAGGTCGCCCGCAGGCGTCCCGGAAGCGGTGTCGACGGCAAAGCCGGCGCTCGAGCAGGCGAGCGCCGCGCAGGCCAATAGGCGCAAGAACATGGTCCGGGTCAAGCTACTCTTCAGTTCTAGCACATGCAAAGCGCAAAGCTGCAGCGACTGCGACACAGCTGAACACTCGAGTGTTCGCTTTCGGAACAGTCGCAGCGCAGCAGGAAGAAGCGCGTTTCGTCGCAGAGGTTCTGTCTTCACGAGATGCGTTCTGTTTTGACGAAGGCCAGCGTATATTAAGCCCGTCAACGGGTGGTCGCAGGAATCCGCGCTGGTCTCGAGGAGGAAAAAATGGCAACGAAACTCTCGTACACATGGGGCGCATTGGTCGGCTGCACGCTCGTTTCGGGCGCGCTCGCCAACGGCGACGTGATCAAGCAGACGCAGAACTCGTCTCAATGGGCGATGCAAGCGGGGAACATGCAGAACCACCGCTACAGCCCGCTCAAGCAGATCACGAAGGACAACGTGAAGAACCTGCGCGTCGCTTGGACGTTCTCGACCGGCGTGCTGCGCGGACACGAAGGCGGCCCGCTGGTGATCGGCGACATGCTCTACGTCCACAGCCCGTTCCCCAACAAGGTGTTCGCCATCGGGCTCGCCGACCAGGAGATCAAGTGGAAGTACGAGCCCAAGCAGGATCCGACGGTGATTCCGGTGATGTGCTGCGATACGGTCAACCGCGGCCTCGCCTACGCCGAAGGCAAGATCTTCCTGCAGCAGGCCGACACCACCTTGGTCGCGCTCGACGCGAAGAGCGGCAAGGAGCTGTGGAAAGTCAAGAACGGCGATCCGAAGAAAGGCGAGACCAACACCAACGCGCCGCACATCTTCAAGGACAAGGTGATCACCGGCATCTCCGGCGGCGAGTTCGGCGTGCGCGGCTTCGTCGCGGCCTACGACATCAACAGCGGCAAGCAGGTTTGGAAGGCCTTCAGCACCGGGCCCGACAACGAGATGCTGATGGATCCGGACAAGACCATGACCTGGACCGACGGCAAGATGGCGCCGGTCGGCAAGGATTCGTCGACCAAGACCTGGCAGGGCGACCAGTGGAAGATCGGCGGCGGCACCACCTGGGGCTGGTACAGCTACGATCCGAAGCTGAATCTCATGTACTACGGCTCGGGCAATCCCAGCACCTGGAACCCGGTACAGCGTCCGGGCGACAACAAGTGGTCGATGACGATCTGGGCGCGCGACGTCGATACCGGCCAGACGAAGTGGGTCTATCAGATGACGCCGCATGACGAGTGGGATTTCGACGGCGTCAACGAGATGATCCTGGCCGACGGGATCAACGTGAAAGGCAAGCCGCGCAACGTGCTGGTGCACTTCGACCGCAACGGGTTCGCCTATACGCTGGACCGCGCCACGGGCGAATTGCTGGTTGCGCAGAAATACGATCCGAAGGTGAACTGGGCCACCGGCGTCGACATGAAGTCCGGCCGGCCGCAGGTGGTGAAGCAGTTCAGCACGCAGGCGCAAGGCTCGGACGTCAACACCAAGGGCATTTGCCCGGCGGCGCTCGGCACGAAGGATCAGCAGCCGGCGGCGTTCAACCCGGCCAACAAGCTGTTCTACGTGCCGACCAACCACGTGTGCATGGACTACGAGCCGTTCAAGGTCGAGTACACCGCGGGCCAGCCGTATGTCGGCGCCACGTTGTCGATGTATCCGGCGCCGGGAAGCCACGGCGGCATGGGCAACTTCATCGTGTGGGATGCCGGCGCGGGTAAGATCGTTCAGTCCAAGGCCGAGAAGTTCTCGGTGTGGAGCGGCGCGCTCGTCACCGCGGGTGGAGTCGCCTGCTACGGCACGCTCGAAGGCTACGTGAAGTGCGTCGACGCCAACGACATCAGCAAGGAGCTCTACAAGTTCAAGACGCCGTCCGGGATCATCGGCAACCTGAACACTTGGCAGTACAAGGGCAAGCAGTACATCGGCGTGCTCTCGGGAATCGGCGGCTGGGCCGGCATCGGTCTTGCAGCCGGCCTGGAGAAGGACACCGACGGGCTCGGCGCCGTGGGCGGCTACAAGGACCTGAACAAGTTCACTCAGCTCGGTGGCGTGCTCACCGTTTTCTCGCTGCCGTAAACTCGCCGCGGCTTTGAAGGTCGAAGGGGCTGAGGTCCTCCGGGACCCAGCCCTTTTGTCTGGCAGGAGTGCACGAAGGTGAAAATCAGCCGATGGATCGCCGGCCTCGCATTCGTGCTTGCCGGTCTCGAAGCCGGCCAGGCGGCCGACGGCAAGCCCTACCAGGTCGCAGACGGCAACAAGGTCGACAAGACCACACTCGAAGGCTGGCGTACCTGGCGCGCGCTCGCCTGCGAGCGCTGCCATGGCGCCAAGCAGGAAGGGCTGGTCGGGCCCTCGCTGCTCGAGTCCATGCGCCGACTCTCCAAGGAGGAGTTCAAGCAGACGCTGATGAAAGGGCGCCCGGAGAAGGGCATGCCGAACTTCGACGGCAGCAAGATGGTTACCGACAACCTCGACGGCCTTTATGCCTATCTCAAGGGGCGCTCCGACGGAGTCATCCAGCCCGGGCGGCTCGAAGAGCTGAAATGAGGCGCTCGTGCCGCCTCCTCCTGGTGGCGGTGCTGCTGCCACAGTGGGCGGGGGCGGCCGACGACTGGCCGGACCACGAGAAGCTGACCCGCGAACAGGTGGTGGCGGCGCTCGAGCGGGCATCGCCGGCCGCGCCCGCCGATTTCTACGCCAAGAATCTCTCCGGTCTGGATCTCTCGCGGCTCGATTTCAAGGGCGCCAATCTCGGGGCGGCGGTGCTCAACCGCAGCAACCTGACGAGCGCCAATCTCTCGCGCTGCAATCTCACCGTCAGCTTCGCCGAGGGCGCCAACCTGACCGCGGCCGATCTGCGGGGGGCGATGATGTTCTCGATCCAGCTGCAGGGCGCCAACCTGAAGGGCGCCAACCTCTCCGGGGCGCGCCTGATCGGCGACCTGCGAAGGGTGAACCTGGAGCAGGCTGTGCTGAAAGGCACGGATGGCGCGGCGGACATGAAGAACCAGTCGATGGGCCTGATGCGCGCGAATATCGTCTCGGCGAACCTGCGCGGCGCGGATCTCTCGGGGTCCGATTTCTCGCGCGCCGATTTCAGCTTTTCCGACCTCTCGGGAGTCAATCTGGCGGGGGCCAGGCTGATCGGCGCGGAATTCAGCGTGACCGACCTGCGTGGCGCCAACCTCGCCGACGCCAACCTGAGCGGCTCGAAGTTCATCGATACCGACTTCGCGGGTGCCGACCTTGCGCGGACGGATTTCAGCGCAGCGACTTTCCGCGGCGTGAGTGGACTCGACACAGCCAGGACGCAAGGCGCGCGGGGACTGCCGGAGGCGACAAGATGAGCCAACGGCGCACGCCGTGCGCTGTGCTCCTCGTGGCAGCGGCTCTGCTCGCGTTACTCTCTGCGCCCGGCCAGCCGCTCGCCGCTCCAGGCGATGACCGCGTGCTGCGCGTCTGCGAGGATCCGAACAATCTGCCGTTCTCCAACCGCGCGGGCGAGGGGTTCCAGAACAAGATTGCCGAGCTGCTCGCGGCCGAGCTCGGCTGGAAGCTCGAGTACACGTGGTTTCCGCAGCGCATGGGCTTCATCCGCAATACGCTGCGCGGCCGCGAGCCCGATTCGGACCGCTTCAAGTGCGACCTCGTGCCGGGCGTGCCGGTGGGCTTCGAGCTCGCGGCGACCACCAAGCCCTATTACCGCTCGACTTACGCGCTCGCGTACGTGAAGGGCAAGGGCCTCGACGGCGTCAAGGCTCCCGAGGACCTGATGAAGCTCGAGCCGGCAAAGCTGAAGTCGCTCAAGCTCGGCGTGGTCGGCCAGACCCCGCCGGCCGACTGGCTGCTCAAGCGCGGCCTCTTCGACCAGGTGGTGCCTTATCAGACCCAGTCGGGCGACCCGGAGCGTTATCCGGGCGAGATGGTGGAGAAAGACCTGGTGGGCGGAGCGATCGACGTCGCGTTCATGTGGGGACCGATCGTCGGCTACTTCGCAAAGCGCGCGAGCGCCGCCGAGGTGGTCGTCGTGCCCTTTGCGCCGGACCCGGCCATCCAGTTCGATTTCCGCATCGCCATGGGCGTACGCTTCGGCGAGCGCGAATGGCGCGATCGCGTCGAGCGGCTGATCGAGGCCAACCGCGGGCGCATCCAGGCGATCCTCGCCGCGTATGGCGTGCCGCAGCTCGACGACGAGGGGCGCCTCATGCAGATCCGCGCCGACCCGGCGTCGCTGGGCGGCGGACGCAGCGGGAAATAGTCGGCCGGCTCAGCCGGCTCGATCAATCGTCGTCGTCGCGTCCCTGCCCGCCGCCCTTGGGCTCGACACCCTTGCCGCTGCGGATGAAGCGGCCGTCGATGAAGATGTTGTCCAGGACCGCGAGACCGACGCCTTCGGTATCGTTGTTCGCCGTATCGGTGCCTTCATCGAAGATCAGGCTGATGCTGCGGATTCTGGCCCCGGCAGGAATCGCCGCGGGAAAGCACTCGGCGCCGCACGCCGTCAATACCGAGCGCGTACGCGTCCACTGGGCGGGATCTTGCGGCGCCGGCGTCTGCGGCGCGTTGGCGCAGCCGACGAAGAAGAAGCCGGCATCGGTATCGATGTTGAACCGCGGAGCGCCTGCGCCGCAGTGGCCTCCGTTGCGATAGTCGAATCCCACCGCAAAATTCGCGTCGACCACCATTCCTTTCACTCCCCTGATCTCGGCGCCTGCCGCCGAGCAGTCGGCGGTCGGTCCGTTCTTCGACAGGAGCAGCCCGAGGTGCGGGTCGCGCTTGTTCGGGTTGTCGGCCGGATTGGCCGGGTTCGAATTCTGGCCGCCGTTATCCGGCAGGCCCATGCCGCCCAGCCATGCGGCGGTGACGATGTTGCTCCCCGCCGCAAAGCCAGCGCCGCAGTCGCCTGCCTTGCCGACGAAGACGAACGGGTCCGCCTTCAGGCGGGGGCCTCGGCCGTGATCGTCGTCGCCCAATACCGCCGCCGGAATGCCCAGCACCAAGACCGTCGAGAAAAGCACAGACGTGCGCAGTTTCATGGTCACCTCCCAGTGAACTCACACCGGTAACACGTCCTGCGCCCAGTTTGTTCCTGGCTACGGCTTGGCGGCGAACGCGGACCCGCGCACGCAAATGCGGCCCTTGGCGTCCTGCCAGAGCTTCTGCTCGGCGTGCAGGCTGCCCAGCGCACGCGCGACGGTTTGGAAGTCATAGCCGGAAAACTTGTCCGCCAGCTCGGTGTAGTAAAGCGGCGTTTTATCGATGAGTCCGAAAATCTTCTGAGCGAGCTCGGCGGCCGCGCCGGGCCCGCCGGGCTGCGCCGGGTCCGTCTTGCCCGCAAGGTAGTCGGCGATCCGGGCTCGGTCCGCATAGGCATACGAGATGCGCTCGTAGCGCTCGCGCGGGATGCCTTCCCCGATCGTCGCGTCGATGCCGACCTTGGCGGTGGTCGGCACGACCCCCGGCGGGGTGGGCGCGAGGCTTGGATCGAGCGGCTTGCCGCGGGCGTGGGTGACGATCATGACGTCGCGGTCGGCCTGGACGCGCGTCGCGATGGCCCATTCGACCTCCGTGGGGTCGAAGACGTCGATGTCGTCATCGACGACGACCACGTGCTTGAGGTCCATCACGGAGAGTGCCGCGAGCAGCGCATTCTTGCCCTCGCCCGCCTGCTTGCGGATCGAGATGACCGCGTGCCAGAACGCGCGGCCCCCGAGCGTCACATTGATATCCTTCACTTGCACGCCCGCGGTGCGCAGGGCGCGCCGGATCGCCTGATAGCGCGTGGGCGCGGCAAGCCAGGTGTTCTCCCAGGGCATGTGCAGAGCGTAATAGAGCGCATCGCGGCGCATCAGCACGGTCTTCACCCGCACGTTCGGATTCCAGTGCAGCCCGCCCATCAGGCCGGTGAACTCGCCGAAGCGGCCCTCGGGCTGCGTCCAGCCGGTCGGCAGGATCTCCGCCTCGAGCACGATCTCCGCGTCGGCCACGTACGGCAGGTCGATGGTTTCGCACGGTGCGAGCTCCACCGCGGCGCCGCGGATGCCGCCGGTGATCGCCATCTCGTCCATGCCGATCGGCGCGCGGTACCCCGCGCCCATGATCTCCATCGGGTGGGTGCCGATCGAGATCGAGATCGGGCAAGGCTTGCCCGCCTCGTAGGCGCGCTGAGCGAACAGACGCATGTTGTTCGGGGTGACGATGTCGATGCCGGTGAGCGCGCGCTCCTTCAGCATGAAGCGGTAGACGCCGCTGTTCATGCCGTGCTCGGGATCGCGCGCGATGACCACGCCAGCCGTGATCATCGGGCCGCCGTCGTAGATCGAGGACATCGGCACCGGCAGCCGGAACAGATCCACCTCGTCGCCCGACTGGATGCGCTCCTTCGTGGGAGACGTCGCGACGTGCCGCGGCGGGATCGGGTGGTCGATGCCATGCTGCAGCTTGGCCTCGATTTCCGCGTAGTCGGTGCAGCCCATCGACATGATGGCGCGGCTGCGCGAGCGAATGAGACCGGAGACCACCGGCATGTCGTAGCCCGCAGGCCGATGGAAGAAGAGCGCCTTGTCCGATTGATCGACCAGCGTCGCGATGTGCCGGATGTCCACCGGCTGGCGGATGTCGGCGAGCTCGCCGGCCGCGCGCAGCCGCTCCACGAACTCGCGGAAGGTCTCGGTGAAGGGCTGGGCCTTCAGGCTTTTCGCAGCGTCAGCTTTCATCGCAGTCCTAGTCGAGTTTGGCGCCGACATCGCGCACGATCTTCGCCCAGCGCCCGGTCTCGCGCCCGATGAACGCCGTGAACTCCTCCGGCGACATCGAGAGCGGCTGGCCGCCTTCGTCCTTAAGGCGCGCCTCGAAGTCCGGGGCGGCAATCAGCGCGCGGACCTGCGCGTTGAGCCGCTTGAGGATTTCGGGCGCGGTGCCCGCCGGCGCGACGATGCCGAACCAGGACACCAGCTCGTAGCCCGGCAACGCCTGCTCGGCGATGGTCGGCAGCCCGGGCAGCGCCGGCGAGCGCTGCGCGCTCGTGACCGCCAGCGCGGTGAGCTTGCCCGCGCGCACGTGCTGCAGGACCGACGGCACGCTCGCGAACATGAGCGACACCTGGCCGCCAAGGACGCCCAGCACGGCGGGCCCGGTCCCTTTGTAGGGCACGTGGACCATCTTGATTCCTGAGGCGAGCGCGAAGGTCTCCGCGGCGAGGTGTGCGCCCCCGCCCGAGCCGGCGGAAGCAAACGTGAGCTCCCCGGGCTTCGCCTTCGCCAGCGCGATCAGATCGTGAACGCTCTTTGCGGGCACCGAAGGGTGCGTGACGAGCATTAGAGGGAACGTGCCGAGGCTCGCGACGCCGGTGAAATCGCGCGTCAGGTTGTAGGGCAGCCTGGAGTACAGGCTCGCGTTCGCGGCGAGCGCGGAAGGCAGGAGCAGCAGCGTGTAGCCGTCCGGCACCGCGCGCGCAACGAGCTCCGCGCCGATGTTGCCGTTGCCGCCGCCGCGGTTGTCGACCACGAACTGCTCGCCGAGCGCCTGGCCGAGCTTGATCGCGACCAGGCGGCCGAAGATGTCGGCCGGCCCGCCGGGCGGGAACGGAACGACGAGCCGCACCGGCCGCGCGGGGTAGGGCTGCGATGCAGCCGGGGGCGTCCACGCCGCGAAGGCTGCGATCAGGACGGCGCAGCGCAAGAAAAACTTATGCACGACACTCCTCACGCGACATTTTCACATCTATGTTACTGCGCGTAGAATGCCCTCGCCCGCTGCGGTGCAGGCGGGATCCTAGGGGAGGAACGCCATGAAACGCCTGTCGCTGCTCGCTGTAGCGCTGCTCGCACTCGTTGCCGGCTGCTCGATGATGCCCGGCGGTGATTCCGGCTGGACTACGCTGATCGATGGAACTCCGAAGAGCCTGGACAACTGGAACCGCATCGGCGACGCAAACTGGCGCGTCGAAGACGGTGCGGTCGTGGCCGACAGGGGCAAGGGGGGCTATCTCGTCTCGAAGAACTCGTACAAGGACTTCCAGATCCGGGCCGAGTTCTGGGCCGACCACACGACCAACAGCGGCATCTTTATCCGCGCGCAGGATCCGAACAAGATTGGCGCAGTCAGCGCCTACGAGGTCAACATCTACGACCAGCGTCCGGAGCCCTCGTACGGCACCGGCGCGATCGTGGACGTGGCGAAGGTCGCCCCGATGCCCAAGGCCGGCGGCAAGTGGAACACCTACGAGATCACGGCGCGGGGCTCTCGGCTGACCGTCGTGCTGAACGGCCAGCAAACGGTCAACGTGACCGACAGCAAGTTCGCGCAGGGTCCGTTCGCGCTGCAGTTCGGCAACGGGGCGAAGGACGCGCCCGGCGGCGTCATCAAGTGGCGTAAGGTGGAGATCAAGCCGCTCTAGAGTTTCAGGTAAGGTGCCCGGGTGCCGCTCATCTGCGCCTTCGCCACCTCGCACGCGTACACGTTCCAGGAGCCCGAGACCTGGGACGCGCGGCGCGCGCGCTCCAGGGCGAACGTTGAGCGCAAAGCCGGTCGGCCCGCCGCGGACACGGCCGAGGCGCGCGCCGAAACGCTGGACGACAACCGCGCTCGCTACGCCCACATCCGGGATGCGCACCGCTCGATCCGCGAGCGCCTGAAGCACGCGCGGGCCGACGCGGTATTGATGGTCGGCGACGACCAGACCGAGAATTTCGGCCCCGGCAATCTGCCGCAGCTTCTGGTGTACACCGGCGGCGAGTACGTCGCGGACGACTGGGACCGCAAGCGGACGGCCCCGGTCGCGGCCCATCCGGAAATCGCCTCCACGCTGCTCGAGGGGTGCCTGGACGAGGGCTTCGACGTCGGCTTCTCTGCGTCGTTCAGGGATGGCAAGCTGCTCTCGCATGCCCATGTCGAGCCGATTCTCTACCTGGTGCGCGAAAGCGGCACGCCGGTGGTCCCGGTGTTCGTGAACGCAGTGCATCCGCCGGCGCCTTCCGCCGCGCGCTGCTACGCGTTCGGCCAGGCGCTCCGGCGCGTGATCGATCGACGGCTCGGCGCCCGCCGCATCGTCCTTTGCGCCTCGGGCGGCCTGTCGCACTTCTCGCCTTCGCATCCGTGGGCGCACCACGTCGGCTCGCGCTACGTCGGTGACATCAGCGTCGAATTCGATCGCCGCATCGTCGCCTGGATGCGCGCCGGCGAGGGCCACCGGCTCTCCGGGCTCACGTCCTCCGAGCTGATCGAGCACGGTGAAGCGGAGCTGCGGCAGTGGATCGTGCTCCTCGGCGCGGCCGGCGCGCACAAGCCCGAGTTCCTCGTGTACGAGCCGCTTTTCCGCAGCATCATGGGCATGGGCGTGGGGTGGTGGCAGCTCGAGTCATGAGGGCAGTCAAGCGACGAAGCTTCTGTGTCGCTCTCGTCGGCGCATTGTTTTTCCAATGGAACGGCTTTGCGCTCGCGCAGGAAACGTATCCCTCGCGTCCGATCCGCCTGATCGTGTCCTTCACGCCCGGCGGCGGCGCCGACCTGACGGCGCGCACCGTAGGGCAGGGCATGGCCGAGGCGCTGCGTCAGCCGGTGGTCGTCGAGAACCGTCCCGGGGCGAACGGGCTCGTCGGCGCGGCGGCGGTGGCGAAGTCCGCGCCCGACGGCTATACGCTGCTCCTCACCGACCGTGGTGCGCTTGGCATCAACCCGAGCCTCTACAAGAGCCTGCCGTACGACCCGCTGCAGGACTTCGAGTACGTCGGGATCGTGACTTCGGCGGCGTATGTGCTGGTGGTCGATCCGAAGCTTGCGGTGAAGTCGCTGGGCGAGCTCGCGCGGCTTGCCAAGGCAAGGCCGAGGGCCATCAACTACGCGAGCTTCGGCATCGCGAGCATGGCGCAGCTCAACATCGAAGCGCTGAAGGCGCGGCTCGGCATCGATCTCACTCATGTGCCGTACAAGGGTGCGGGCCCGGCGGTGCAGGCGGTGCTCGCAGGCGAGGCCGGGGTCACGATCGCCTCGCCCGCGGCGGTGCTCGGCTTCGTGCGCGATGGGCGGCTGCGCGCGCTCGCCATCGGCGCGCAGAGCCGCTCGGCGCTGCTTCCCGACGTGCCGACGCTCGGGGAAGCCGGCGCGGACGACGACACGCTCGTCCCGACCTATTTCGCCTTCGCGCTTCCTGCGGGGACACCGCGGCCGATCGCCGAGCGCCTGCACGACGCGATGAAGCACGCGCTCGCCGCGCCCGGCGTCGCGGAGCGCCTGGGCTCGGCCGGGCTCGAGCCCACCGGCGGCACCGGTGAGGCGCTGCGCGAGCTCGTGCGGCGCGACATTCCGAGGTTCAGAAAGATCATTCAGGACATCGGCATTCAACCGGAGTGAGGAAAAATGAAGTTGGTTAAGGCCTTGTTCTTTCCTTCCTTCTACCTGGTTACGGCATGGCGCAGGCGCCACCGATCGTGAAGGAAGGCACCACGGTCAAGATCTCGGAGCACGTGTACGCGATTCCAGACGAGCTGGTGCCCATGGTGCCGAACGTCGGGATCGTGGTCGGAAAGCGCGCCACCCTCCCGAGCACACCACGGGCGAGGCCGGCCTGCCGCCGGCGGCGAAGCTCATCCGCGCCAGGGCGCAGCAGCAGGACGTCGACGAGATGGGCATGGAGTGGGTGAAGATCTTTTCCAGCCCTCGGCGGCGTTCGCGTGCGGATGGTCCGGCTCGGCCCCGCCCACACGCGGGGCGACACCGTGTTCTTCGTCGAAGAGGACCGCGTGCTTTTTCCGGGCGATCTCGCGATGAGCGGCGTCTTTCCTGCTTTCGCCACGCCGCAGTCGCGCTCCGATACCTGGCTCAAGAGCCTCGAGGCGCTGGATGCGTTCAAGGCGCAGCGGCTCGTGCCCGCGCATGGCCCGCTCGCCGACGCTTCGATCATCAGGCAATACCGGGCTTACATGAAGGGCCTGCAGGAGCGCGTGGCCGAGTTCAAGCGCGCGGGGAAGTCTGCAGGCGAAGCGTCCGACGTGCTGCGGGTGGAGTTCCGCGAGAAGTATCCGGATTGGGCGCAGCCGCTGCGGATCGTCGCCGCGGTGAACGCCATCTACGGCCAAGCGCCCTAGGTTGGAGCGCCGAGTTGCGGCTTAGTCGAGCTTCACGCCGAGGCGGCGGCCGATCTCGCCCCACTTGTCCATGTCGGCCTTGATGAGCGCGCCGAATTGCTCGGGCGTGCCGCCAGCCGGGTCCATGCCCTGCTCGAGCAGCGTGCGCCGCACATCCGGCAGCTCGAGCGCGGCGCGCAGCTCGCGATTCAGGAGCTCCACCGCGCTGCGCGGCGTCTTCGCCGGTGCGAGCACGCCCCACCAGCCGATCACCTCGAAGCCTGGCAGGCCCGACTCCGCGATGGTCTGGAGCTCGGGTGCGGCGCTCGAGCGTGACAGCCCGGCGACGCCCAGAGCGCGCAGCTTGCCCGATCGAACGTGCGGCATCCCCACGGCGATCGGCACCAGCGAGAACTGCACTTCGTCGGCGAGCAGCGCAGTGATCGCAGGTGCGATGCCCTTGTAGGCGATGTGCGCCATCTGCGTGCCCGTCATCGAGAGGAAGAGCTCGGTCGCGAGGTGCGGCGAGCTGCCGGGGCCGGAGGAGCCGTAGTTCAGCTTTCCAGGGTGCGCCTTGGCGTGCGCGATGAGCTCGGCGACATTTTTGGCAGGCAGCGACGCCGGCACCACGGCGAGCAGGGGCGAGGTGGTGGCGAGCGCGACCGGCGCGAAGTCGCGGATCGGATCGTAGGGCAGGTGGCTGAAGAGCCTCGCACTGCTCGAAAGCGACGAGAACGCGAAGAGCAGCGTGTAGCCGTCGGCGGGAGCCTTGGCGACGAGGTCGGCGCCGACGATGCCCGAGCCCGCCGGCCGGTTCTCGATCACGAAGCTCTGGCCGAGCTTCTGCGAGAGCTGCTGCCCGAGGATGCGCGCCACGATGTCGGTGCCGCCGCCGGGCGCGAACGGCACGATCACGCGCACCGTCCGTGCGGGGTATTCGTCCGCGCCGAGTGCCGCGGAGGCGAAGAGAACCGCCAGGATGCCGATCAGCTTACGCATCGCTTCTTCCTCCGCAATTCGAACGGGTTTGCCTCTCAGGCGGCAGCGCGGTTAGTCTAAGTGAATTCATGAAGATCATCCTTTTCCTAGCTGCGCTCATTTTCCAGGCGGCGGCGCTCGCCTTTCCCACCAAGCCGGTGAAGATCATCGTCGCGTTTCCGCCCGGCGGCGGCACCGACATCGTGGCGCGGCTGCTCGCGCAGCGCCTCGGGGAAACGTGGGGCCAGGCGGTGATCGTGGAGAACCGGGCCGGGGCGAGCGGCACCGTCGGCACCGAGGCGGCAGCCCGCGCCGATCCCGACGGCCACACGCTTTTCATGGCCACGATGGGCAACATGACGGCCAACCAGCATCTCTATCCCAAGATGGCGGTCGACCCGCTGCGGGCGTTTGCGCCGATCACCAAGGTGGTCGATGTGCACTTCGTGTTCCTCGCCAATCCAGCGCTTCCGGCGAAAGGGGTTCAGGAGCTGATCGCGCTGGCGAAGCAGCGGCCCGGCGAGATTGCCTACAGCTCTTCCGGGCCGGGGGGCGCGCCGCACCTCGCGATGGAGCTCTTCAAGCGCCGCGCCGGCATCGATGTGCAGCACGTACCCTACAAGGGGAGCGGCCCAAGCTTCAACGACCTCATCGGCGGGCGCGTCATGCTGACGATGGACAGCCTGGTGCAGTCGCTGCCGCACATCAAAGCGGGGCGGCTGAAGGCGCTCGCGGTGCTCGGGCCGCGGCGGACAGCGCTGCTGCCCGAGGTTCCGACCATCGCCGAATCCGGTCTTCCGGGCTACGCGCTGACGAACTGGTTCGGGCTGCTCGCGCCGGCGGCGACGCCGAAGCAGGTTCTGGTTCAGCTGAACGGTGACGTCTTGAGAATCCTGAAGCAGGAAGACCTGCAGAAGAAGATCGCGGATCTGGGCGCCGACGTGGTCGGCAACTCCGCCGAGGAATTCGGCGCGGCGATGCGCGCGGAGTCCGCGCAGTGGGCCGAGGTGATCAAGGCCGCCGGGATCCGGGTGGAAGAATGAGCGCGCCGAAGCTCTGCGCCGCCGCGCGCGTGCGCGAGCAGATCGTCTCGATCCTCGGCTCCTGGGGCATGGACCCCGAGCTCGTGCGTACCACAGCCGAAGTGATGGTCGAGACCGACCTCGCCGGCGTCGATTCGCACGGCGTCTCGATGCTGATGGACTACGAGAGCTCCAAGTCAAAAGGGAAATTGAACCTAAAAGCCAACCCGCGGGTAGTGCGCGAGAGTTCTGTAACGGCACTTATCGACGCCGACGCCGGCCTCGGCCATCCGGCGGCGGTGATGGGAATGAAGCTCGCCGTCGACAAGGCGAAAGCGATGGGCGTCGGCGTGGTAAGCGTGTTCAACTCGCATCACTTCGGCGCCGCCGGCTATTACGCCGCGCTCGCCTCGAAGGAAGGCCTCGTCGGCATGGTGACGAGCGCGACGCGCTCGATCGCGGTGGTGCCCACGCGCGCCGCGGTCCCGGTGCTCGGCACCAACCCGATCGCGTTCACTGCGCCCGCGCGGCGCAACCGGCCGTTCCTCCTCGACATGGCCACTTCGAGCGTCGCGAACAACAAGATCAAGGTGTACGAGCTGAACGGCAAGCGGTTACCTCCGGGTTGGGTGCTCGACGGACAGGGAGAGCCCGTGACGGATCCAGCAGCTGCACTAAAAATAATTTATGAAAAGAAAGGCGAGGGTGGGCAAACGCCGCTGGGCGGCACGGCCGAGATGTCGAGCCACAAGGGCTACGGGCTCGCGCTGATGGTGCACATCCTCGGCGGCACGCTTTCCGGCGCCTCGTTTTCCCCGATCCGGGTGAAGACGCAGAAGCCCTCGGACCCGGACCGGCTCGGCCACTTCTTCCTCGCCATCGACCCGAAGGCATTTCGTCCGGACGGCGCGTTCGAGGAGGACCTCGACGCCGTGATCGACGTGCTGCACGGGACGGCGCCGGTGGATCCGGCGCAGCCGGTGCTGGTGCCGGGGGATCCGGAGGCGGCGGCGCGCGAGCGGCGGCTGCGCGAGGGGATCCCGCTGCCTGCGTCGCTGCTCGAGAAGCTGCGCGCGGTCTGCGAGCGCAGCGGGGTCGCGTTTATCCTCTGAGCCGGTCCGCCATCCAGTCGGCGCTCTGGTCGCGGTAGCGGTACCAGAGGTTGTTCACCACGTGGTTGCCGCCCTCGATCACCGACAGCACGCAGGGACCCGAGACCTCGGCGGCGAGCTTCTCGGCCTCGGTGTGCGGCGTGAGGCGGTCGCGGGTGCCGGCGACGATGTAGATCGGGCAGGTGATGTTCCGCGCCACGCCCTTGAGCGACATGCGCAACGCCACCTTGCCCGCCTCCTCGAGCGTGGCGCTCTTCGAGCGCACGCGGAAGGTCTCCACGTTGATCGACGGCCGGCCTTCGAAGCTGTCCGAGCGCGCGTACGGGCCCGAGAGGGCCACGCAGGCCTTGACGCGGCGTTCGAACGCCGCGGCGCGCGGCGCGTAATAGCCGCCGAGCGATACGCCCCAGATCCCGGCGCGCTGCGCATCGACGTCGCGCCGCGTCTCCAGCCAGTCGAACACCGCCTTCACCGGCTTCTCGTACTCGGGGCAGATGGCGAAGTCGTATTCGGCTTCGCCCTGGCCCGGACCGTCGAAGGCGAGCGTGGCGAGCCCCCGCGCGAGGAAGCGCTCCTCGTAGTCGTTCATCTCCTCTTTCGCCGAGTCGAGGCCCATGCACATCACGACGATCGGCGCGATTGCAGCGCCGGCCGGCCTGCGCAGATTTCCGTACAGCCGCCTGCCTTCGTAGGGGATCGCCACGCGCTCGCCCGGCGGCACGAGGTGCGGCAGCGCCCGGTTGCGGCACTCGACCGCCTTCATGTGCGCCTGCTTCATCTGCGCAGGATCGATCACGAAGAGGAACTTGCCGAAGTGGTAGCACACGGCCGCGCGCGTGTAATGGCCTGCCGCTGTCAAAGCATGACCTTGAGAAAGAGCGGTTGCGCCCAGCGCCTCGTGGAGCGCGGCGCGCTCGGACCACAGCCGGCACCAGTCCTCCCAGCGCTCGCAGCTCGCGGTCACTTCCTGGAAGTCGGAAAGCGGCACGCCGTTCGCGACGAAGCGCGGGGCCCAATGCGAAATTGCAGCTTCGACCCGGGGATCTTTGTTCGCTTGCAGGACTGCGGACATGGTCAGGCTCCGAGCGTCGTGAAGTAACCGGGGGTGTAGCGATCGCCCGCGCGTGCACCGGGTTTGAAGGTATCAGCGAGAACGTCCAGTTCGGTTCTATCCAAACTGATGTTTACTGCAGTGACGTTCTGCTCGAGCCATCTCTGCTGCTTCGTGCCCGGGATGGGAACGACGTCCTCGCCCTGCGCGAGGAGCCAGGCGAGAGCGATCTGCGCCTTGGTCGCGCCGTGCGCCGCGGCGATCGCGTCGAGCGGCTTGAGGAGCTCGAGGTTGCGCTCGAGGTTGCCGGGCTGGAAGCGCGGCTGCAGGCGGCGCAGGTCGTGCGGCGCGATATCGTCGAGCGAGCGCACGTTGCCGGTGAGAAGCCCGCGGCCGAGCGGCGCGTAGGGGACGAAGCCGATGCCGAGCCGGCGGCAGGCCGGCAGGATGGCGTCCTCGACGTCGCGCGCCCAAAGCGAGTACTCGGTCTGGAGCGCGGTGATGGGATGCACTCTGCATGCGCGCTCGAGCGAGCCGGGTCCGGCCTCGGATAGCCCCAGCCATCGCACCTTGCCCTCGCGCACGAGCCTGGCCATCGCGCCCACGGTGTCCTCGACCGGCACTTCGGGATCGACGCGGTGAAGGTAATAGAGGTCGATGTAATCGACGCCGAGATTCCGCAGGCTCGCCTCGCACGCCTGCGGCACGTACTCCGGCTTGCCGTTGTACCCCTTGCGCCCGCCGGGCAGGTCGAAGTTGCCGAATTTGGAAGCGAGGATCACCTGGTCGCGGCGGCCCTTCAGCGCGCGCCCGAGCAGGTGCTCGTGGCGCCCCTTCATGTAGCGGTCCGCGGTGTCGAAGAACGTGACGCCGAGCTCGAGCGCGCGCTGCATGGTTTCGATCTGCACCTGGTCGTCGCGCTCGCCGAAATGCGTGGTGGCGCTTCCCGCGCCCAGGCCGATCGCCGACACCGCCGGACCGCGCGCGCCGAGCTTGCGGTACTTCATCAGTCGGCCTTGATGCCGGCGGCCTGGATGATCGGGGTCCAGCGCGCGAGCTCGGAGCGAACCCAGTCGGCGAGCTCCTCGGGCGTGGACGGCGTCGAAGCGACACCCTGCTTGAGGAACGTTTCCTGGGTCTCCGGCGCGCCGAGAATGGCGCCGACCTCGCGGTTCAGCTTGGCGACCACGGGTCTCGGGGTATTCGCCGGCGCGAACAGGCCGAACCAGAGCTTTGCCTCCATGCCGGGAATGCCGGCCTCCGCCGCGCTCGGGATGTCCGGGGCGCCGGGAAAGCGCGTGGTGCTCGACACGGCGAGCGCGCGCACCTTGCCGGATTTCAGCTGTGCGTGCGCAGTGAGCGGCGACAGGAACGACACCGGAACTTCGCCCGAGAGCAGCGCGGTCAGCGCGTTGCCCGCGCTCTTGTAGGGGATGTGCTGCATCTCGATCCCGGCGACCTTTTTCAGGAGCTCGCCGGTGAGGTGGCTGATGGTCCCGTTGCCGGCGGAGGCGTACGGAATCTCGCCCTTCTGCTTCACGTAGGCGACGAACTCCTTCGCGTTCGAGACCGGCACGGAGGGATGCACCACCAGCACGGTGACCCCGGTCGCGACCATCGAGATCGGCGCGAAATCCCTGAGCGGATCGTAGGGCAGGGTCTTGGCGTAGAGCGACACCGCGCTCACGAACGGACCCGCGTGGCCCATCACGAGGTTGTAGCCGTCGGGCGGGGACTTCGCCACCGCGTCGGCGGGAATCGTGCCGCCCGCGCCCGAGCGGCTGTCGACGATCACCGGCTGGCCCCAGCGCTCCTGCAGGCGCTGCGCGAGGTAGCGCGAGACATAATCGGCCGTGCTTCCCATGCCCTGGCCGAAGATGCGGACCGGTTTGGAAGGAAAACCCGCGGCCGCATCCTGCGCTCGGGCGGGATTGAAGAGGGATAGGACGACTGCAAGGGCGGCAATGGCTTTCATGCCGTCCATTATCCCGCAGTGAAGGAAAAAATCAGGTCTTCGCCGTCAACGCCGCCTTCACCTTGTCCGGGGTGAACGGCACCGAGCGCAGCCGCACGCCGGTCGCGTCGAACACCGCGTTGCCGATCGCCGCAGGGATGGCGCACGCCATCGGCTCGCCGGCGCCCCAGGCCGTCGTTCCAGGACGGTCGAGCAGCGCGACCTCCACCTTGGGCGCTTCGGTCATGGTCATGATGGGGTAGCTCGCCCAGTCGACGCTCGTCACCCGGTCGCCGGTCCAGCGGACGTTCTCCTTGAGCGTGCGGCTCACCGTTTGCAGCACGCCGCCCTGGACCTGGTTTGCCACGCCGTCGGGGTTCACCATTTCGCCGCAGTCGTGGCTCGCGCATACCCGCGTGACCCGGATCGCGCCCGAGCGCTTGTCGACCTCCACCTCGGCCACCGCGGCCACGTACGTGATCGCGTTGTTGTAGCGCAGATACGAAATGCCGCGGCCGGTGACGAGCTCGCCGCTTCCGGCGTTGGGATTCGGCCCGGGCCGCGCCTGCCAGCCCGCAAGCTTCATCGCCGCTTGGAGCACGTCGATGGCGCGCTCGTCCTTGAGGTAGCGCAGGCGGAACTCCGCTGGATCGGCCTTGGCCGCCGCCGCGAGCTCGTCCATGAACGACTCGTTGGCGAAGCTGTTCTCGATCCTGCCGGGGCTGCGCAGGTGCGAGGAGCGGAAGAAGGTCTGGCTGATGTGCCTGGTGTTCACGCGGATGTTCGGGAACGGGTAGGGCTGGCCCGAGTTCTGGAACAGAAACCCGACCCAGTTGCCCGGCCGCGGCACGCCGGACTCGGTCGCCGCGAGCAGCGGGAAATCGAGCGGCTTGAACGCGACGATATGGTTGAGCGCGATGTAGAAATCGGCGTTCCACGCCAGCACGTTGCCCTGCGCGTCGAGCCCGGCCTCGAGGTCCATGCTGCGGGGCGGGCTCTTCGGCGCGCGCGCGGTCTCGTCGGCGCGCGACCATTGCACGCGCACGGGCTTGCCGATCGCCTGCGTGATCAGCGCTGCGTCGGCGGCGGCGTCCTCCGTGCCGTTGCGGCCGTAGCAGCCCGCGCCCTCGACGAACACCAGGCGGATCGCTTCTTTGGCCAGGCCGGTGATCGCAGAAAGCTCGTGCTGCATGGAATGCGTGGCCTGGGACGAGGTCCACACCGTGAGCTTGCCGTCCTTGAAGTCGGCTACCGCGCACGAGGGGCCGATCGTGGCGTGCGTCTGCACCGCGAAGTCGTAGCGCGCCTTGACGCGCCGCGCGCTCGTCTCGAGCGCGCTCTGCGCGTTGCCCGCCGTCTGGGTGATCTCCTCCTTCGCCACCGGCAGCCTGCGCCAGTAGTCGAACATGCTGGCCTGGTCGGGGAGCGGGGTGCCGGGCCGCCAGTACACGCGCACCGCCCGCGCCGCCTTGATCGCGGCCCATTCGCTGCGGGCGACCACCGCGAGGAAGTCTTTCTTGCGCACGGTCTGGACGTAGCCGTGCACCTTGCGCGCCTCGGAGAGGTCGACCTCGTCGATGCGCGCTTCGTTCAGATCGGAGCGGATCACGCGCGCATGCAGCATGCCAGGCACGCGCACGTCGTGGATGTAGGTGAACTCGCCCGTGACTTTGCCGGGAATGTCGACGCGCCGGATCGACTTCCCGATCAGGCGGTAGTCGGAGCTCTTCTTGAGCGCGATCTTCGGATCGACCTCGACGTTGAGCCCGTCGCCGATCAGCTCGCCGTAGCGCAGCGCCTGCGCGGGATTGGACTTCACCCGCACCACGGCGTCGTCCACGATCAGCTCGTCCACCGATACCGAGAGCCGCTGCGCCGCGCGCTCCACCAGTGCCCGGCGCGCGCTCGCCGCGGCGCGCCGCAGCTCCGAGCCGCCCTGGAAGATGGTCAGATTTGCCGCGGTGAGCCACTGGTCGGGCGTGGTCGCGGTGTCGCCCATCACCATCTCGACCCGCTCGAAGGCGACGTCGAGCTCCTCGGCCGCGAGCTGCGCCAGCGCGGTGCGGCTGCCGGTGCCGAGGTCGACCTTGCCGCAGTACACGGTGACCCGGTTTTCCGGGCTGATGGTCAGCCAGGAGTCGAGCGCTTCCTTGGCGACCGACTTCGGCGCGCGCAGCGTCTGGGCGCCTGCCGAGCCGAGCATGGAAAAGCCGACGACGAGCGCTCCGCTCGCCTTGAGGAATTCACGCCGATCGATATTTGTCATGGCAACCTCCCTCACGCCAGCGCCGCGCGCTTGATCGCGGCGATGATCCGTTGGTGGGTGCCGCAGCGGCACAGGTTGCCCGCCAGCGCCTCGCGGATCTCGGTTTCGCTCGGGAGCTTGTTCCTCCCCAGCAGCGCCGCGGCTGCCATGATCATGCCGTTGATGCAGTAGCCGCACTGCGCGGCCTGCTCGTCGATGAAGGCACGTTGCAGCTTCGAGGGCTTCGCGCTCGTACCCAGGCCCTCGAGCGTGGTGACCGCACCCTTGAGCTCGGCGATCGGAAGCAGGCACGAGCGCACCGCCTGGCCGTCCAGGTGCACGGTGCACGCGCCGCACTGGCCCAGGCCGCAGCCGAAGCGCGGGCCTTTCAGCGCGAGGTTCTCGCGCAGCACGTAGAGCAGGGGCGTATCGGGTTCGACGTCGACCGTGCGGTTACGGCCGTTGACCTTCAGGGTGTACTTGGCCACGGGACCTCCTCGGCGTTCTTTGCGGCCATCCTACTCCGATGCGCAGCGCCGAACAAAGAAAAGCCGGGCGACACCCGGCTTTCGTATTCTGAAAAAGTGACCGGCTAGCTGATGTTCGGCAGCGGGAAGAGCACGCCGCCGAAGAGGAGGTAGGCGAGGAGCAGCGTCCACACCACGTTCACGAGCTGCGCGGCGATGAAGGCGAGCGCCGGGCGGCCGCCCTCCATCGTGGCGAGGTCGACGAAGCGCGTCTCGAGGCCGATCGACACGAAGGCGAGCGCGAACCACCAGGTGCGGAACTCGGTGAGCGCGCTGCGCGTGCCGGTCACCGCTTCGGCGGGCAGGAAGAACGAGAACACGACCGAGGCGGCGAGAAAGCCGAGCACGAACTTCGGGAAGCGCTCCCAGATGATGCCGGCGTCGGTCTTGGTCCCGCTTTTGGCGCCGGCCTTGTAGGCCCACCACAGCACGAGGATGAAAGCCGCGACGCCGATCAGCGCGTTCTGCGAGAACTTGACGATGACGCCGGTCTTCATCGCGGCGTCGCTGATCAGGGCTCCCGCAGCCACCACCGAGGCGCTGGTGTCGAGCGTGCCGCCGAGCCACGCGCCGGCTACGAGATCGGGCATCTGGAACTTCCTGGCGAGCCAGGGCATCACGATCATCATCGGGACGGCGACGATCAGCACGAGCGAGGTGACGTAGGAAAGCTTCTTCTTGTCGCCCTGGATCGCGCCGCAGGTGGCGATCGCGGCCGACACGCCGCAGATCGCGACCGACGAGGACAGCATGGCGGCGAAATCGTCGTCGACGCGGAGCTTGCGCGCGAGCCAGAAGCATACGTACCAGATCACCGTCACCACGAGCACCGCCTGCGCGATGCCGAGCGCGCCCGCCTGCAGCACTTCCATGAACAGCAGACCCGCGCCCAGGATCACGAGGCCGGTCTTGATGTAGAACTCCGTCTGCACCGCGGGCTTGAGCCAGCCCGGAACGCCGATGGTGTTGCTCACGAGCAGGCCCGTCAGCAGCGCGAAGATCACGTACTCGACGCCGTAGTCGATGAAAAGGCCGTTGCCCGCGAGCACGCGGGCAAGCCATGCCAGCGCGAACACCGCGGGGAACCCCGCGAGGAACGCCCCGGCCGTTCCGCCGATGAGGAGCACGCCTGCCGCCGCGATCGCGCCCCAGGCGAGCGCGATCCACAGCGCTTTCGCCAGGTTCGGCCAGGCGAAGACCTTCGACGGCGTCGCCGCGGCATGGCCGCGGATCTCGGACGCGAGCGTCCCGGCCACGGTATTGCGGCCCGCGGCCTTCGCGAGCTGCGCCGCGGCCGCCTCGATGGCCTTGCGGTCATTGCCGAGCAACGCCTGGCGCAGCGGCGCCGCCGCGGGAACGCCCTCCAGGGCGGCATTCCAGTCCGGCGCCCGCGAGGCGATCTGGGCATCGGTGGTCCAGCGGAAGGAGGGGGCCACCTGCCCGAGATCGATCAGCTTGGTGTTGAAGAGGACCAGGGTGGCCAGAATGACGAAGAACCCCAGGTAGACCGCGATCCAGTCCTCGGTGCGCCACGTGCTTGCCGGGGCGGCGCCACTCGCCGCAGGTGCCGTTTCCGCTAGTCCGTTCGCCATAGCGGAAAGCATACTCCAATATCTGTAAACAAATAAAAAGCCCGGCTCGCGCCGGGCTAATAACCGCTAAGGGGATTCGGGTGACTAGCGCTTGCAGCCGAACCGGGCGCGCACGTCGGCCATGCCGTCGCTGTCGTCGTTGATGCTCGACGCGGCAGGCTCGTTGTCGCCGGTTTCCTGCGCAAGGGCCTTGCGATAGGACTCGAGGGACTGGGACAGCGCCGTGCACGCGTCGGCGGTCTCGCCGACCTGGCTGCGGGCCGAGGCGACGCGCAGCGCGGTGGCGCTGGCGGCGCGATAGTCGCGTGCCGAACCCGACGGCGCCGCTTTCTCGATCAGATCGCTGCCGGTATCCGAGCCGGCGGCGGAGCTGAAGCCGAGCACGATGACGGCGCCGAGCGCTGCGAGGCATTTTCCGGACTTGCTCATGATCCCTCCCGAGTTTCGTTTGCCGACCGATCCGGTTGAATCAGCCATCAAAATCACGACGCCAGAGTACAGGCTGCCGGCGTTGTCGGGGGTAAGCCTTGGTTAGTGTCTTCTTGTGTCTTCTTATCGGAATTTGTGCGGAGCAGGGGTGGCAAACGGTCCCCAGCGAAGAGCGCTTACAGTTTCTTGCAGCGATTATTCGGGAAGGTTAAAACCTAGAGCGCCGACCTGCCGGCATAGCGGCGCTTCACGCACAGGTACTCCTTCCAGTAGCGCCAGGCGCGCTGCCCCATGATCATCTCCTCGCGGGGGTGCCCGATGGGGAACTGGTTCTTCGGCACGTCCAGCTCGGTCCAGAGGCCGCGGCGCTTGCGCTCCTCGCGCTGGTCGACCAGCCAGTCGTTGTAGCTCTCGTACACGATGTGGCCTTCGGGGGCGTCCATGGTGGCCGCGCGCGTGCGGCCGTCGAGCTCGCGCCAGAGCGCGGCCTGCTCCTCGGTGATGGTCGCGGGCCGCACGTCGAGTTTGTAGCCGGCTTCCTCGAGCTCCTTGCCCGCCACCGCGGCGAAGATCTCCTGGTCGCGCAGGCTGAGCTGGCGCTTGTAGATCCCGATGTAGCGGTCGCTCGCCTCGTGCCCGAGCGGCTTGTGGTCCTTGGTGGCGCCCCGGTTTTTCGCCAGCTCGGTCTTGTGGAACTCGAGCATCTCGGGGGCGAACTTCTCGCCCAGGAAGGCGCACACGTCTTTCAGCACCCCGACCGGGTCCTTGACCAGGTCCTCATAGCACAGGTCCATCCACTGGTCGGTCGCGAGCTTCTTGCGCCAGGGGCGCACCGCGTTCTGGCACAGCGCCCAGCTTTCGGCGGCGCAGAAGATGTTGGTCGGGCCGAAGGCGGAATCGATGTAGTCGGCGCTGGCGTCGCGGCCATCGCGCGTGATGAAGATGAGCTGCGCGTTGGGGAAGTCCTCGAGGATCTCCTTCACGAAAAAGAGGTTGTGCGGAGTCTTCTCGCCCCAGCGCGGCTTGTTGCCCGCGCTGCGCGCGTAGCGCTCGTGCATCGCGCAGTAAATCCCGGCGAAGCTGCGCTCCCTGAGCTCGGCCAGGATCTCGTCGACGATGGTGCGCGGGTTGACCTTCATTCCCCAGAACGGGGTCTTCAGCCCGAACACCATCTCCTCGGCGAGGGTGCGGAAGTTGGCGTCCCTGGAGAGATCGCCGTACGTATGGAGGTAAGGCCTGAAGCGCGGGTAGTACCACACCACCTCCGGCACCGCGATGCGCGGATGGCAGCCGAGCATCGCCATGACCAGGGTGGTGCCGGAACGCTCCGCGCCGATCATGAAGACGGGCCGTTCCTTCAGCGTGATGGACATCGTTTCTGCCGCCGAGCGCGCGTCGATCAGGGCTGCTTCACGTCCAGATCGCCCAGCCAGGCGAGGAAGTCGAGGTACCCCTGGCGCGGGCTCTCCTTGAAGCCGGCGGGCATGCCGATCTTCTTCAGGATGGCCTGTCCGCTCTCGGTGGAGTCGAGGGCGATGATCGCGGCGCGCAGCCGCTCCACCTGCGCGGCGGATACCTTGGGCGAGGCAATGAGCGGCATGTTGATCTGGTCGCGGCTTCTCGCGATCACGCGGCCGCCGTTCTTTTCCCAGCTGCGCCCGACCCCGGAGGCGGAGTTGACCACGCCGACGTCGAAGAAGCCGTTCTCGAGCGACCAGGCGATTGCCGCCTGGTCGCGCATCGAGCGCACGGCTTCCTTGCCCATGTCGATCTTGTTGTCACGCAGCATCGCATTCGCGGCCCGCCACATGTTCGAGTACTGGTCCGGTGTCAGGATGGTCCTGCCCTTGACGTCGGCGATGGTCTTGATGGGCGAATTCTTCACCACGATGAACAGCGTCTGGTAGGGCTCCTTGGCCGACACCACCGGCTGGTAGCCGAAGTCGCGCACCGCCTCGGCGGGGACGTCGTTCGGCCGGGCGAGGAGCAGCGCGTACGCGTGGCTCTTCAGGTTTTCCTTGAGCCGGTCGCGGCCGCGCGCGTTCACGATGCTGACCTTCGCGCGCAGCGCCTTCTCGACCACTTCGGCGAGCTCCTGGTAGCGGAACAGGATGTCGGCGGCGTCGGCGTTCGCGGCGCCGCCCTCATTGATCGCGAACACGAAGCTCGTGGACCCTGCGGGTTGGGCCTGGGCGGACGCCGCGGCACAGGCTGCGAGGGCCGGTGCGAGCACCAGCAGCAGCCGGCGGGCCAGATTGCGTCGGAGGGCGCAGCTCATTCTCTCCCCTTTCAGTGGCGGCAAGCCGGCCCGGACGCAAACCAACACAGCCCACTGCAGTGGGTTTCCCCCCGTGCAGCCCGGCTGCCTTGGCGTTGTCGCTTTAGGCCCGTGGCTTTGCGTCCCGGACTTTCGTCCGGTTTGCCCTGGTACGTTTGCAACAAGTTACAAAAAACCGCTCTCGTCACCATACTGGCGGGTCGAACGCAAATCCCATAAGCAGTTCTTCACGCCCGATCCACGAACCGGATGGCGAGATAAATTTTCATCCCGTGCTCGGCGGCAGGATGTAGAAGTCGAGCTTCAGCACCGCGACGGTGAGCCAGAAGTAGGCAATGGTGATCACGATCGAGATCACCCCGCCGATGATGCCGTAGACGAACATGCGCTGCAGGTTGGCGCCGTACCCCGCGACGATGCCCTGCGCGCCGGTGGCCGAGGCGGTGGCGTAGCTGAAGCTGAGCGACGCGCCGGCGATCCAGATGAAGGCGACCGCGCCGTACTCGAGGCCGTTCCAGTGCGAGAACGCCTTGATGACCAGGGGCATCATCACGCCGGCGGTCGCGGTGTCGGAGGTGACCTGGGAAAGCCCGTTGGCGCCGATGGTGACGGCGCTGATGGCGGCCACGTCGCCAGCCGCGATGAAGGGCTGCAGCCACTGGGCGAACACCGCGCTCACGCCGGTGTCGTTCAGGATGGTGCCGAGCGCCACCGAGGCCGGCCAGATGAAGAGGATGGTGATCGGGAAGTGCTGCACCAGCGTGGGGATCGAGATGATGTTCTCGCTCTTCTTCGACCGCGCCGGCCAGAAGAACAGCAGCGAGGCGACGATGAAGAAAAGCGGCGAGAAATTGAGCCACGCGAAGTTGGGACCCTTGACGTACTGCGCGTAGAGGGGCTTCAGCATGGCCAGCCCGACCACCGCCAGGAATGCAAAGGAGATGACCTTTTCCTCGTAGGTCATGCGACCCATTTGCGCGAGCTCTTTGCGGTAGTAGTCCTTGCTGCCGCTGAACTCGGTGATTTCCGCCCGCATGAAGAAGTACATCATGACCGACATCGCCGCCATGACGAGCAGCGACAGCGGCAGCATGCGGATCGTCCAGTCGAAGAAGTACACCTCGTGCTTGAGGTACTTCTCGAAGAAGCTGAGCGTCACCACCGCCTGGCCGCCGCCGAGCGGCGTGGTCATGCCGCCGACCGCGGCGCCCCAGCTCACCGCGATCAGGATGTTGGAGGCCGCCGCGCTCTTGTAGCGCTGCTCGAAGCTCTTGAAGCCGGCGTACAGCAGCGCCGCCACCGCCACCGGGGCGAAGATCGCGCCGACGGGCGTGTTGGCAACCACGAAACTCACCACGCCGCAGAGCCAGAACCAGGCTACGGTCTGCGCCTGGACGTTGTTGCCGACGAGGCTCAGGAAGTGCAGCCCGATGCGGCGGGCGAAGCCCCAGCGCGCCCAGGCGGCCGTCATCATGGACATGCCGACGATGAGGAGCATGTCCTTGTCGACGTAGGCCTGCAGCACCTTGTCGATCGGCATGAAGGGATAGGCCGCGGCGACCACGACGGGCACGAAGCAGGTGGTCTTGATGTCGACCGGGGTCGTGACCCACCAGTAGATCATCCAGAAGAGGATGCCGAAGCCGAAGCGAGCGTTGAGCGGGCCGAGGAAGGGGAGCGCGAGCGAGACGAAGAAGATCGCCGGGCCGGCCAGGATGTGAAGCCAGCGAGCCTGCCGGTCGGAAAGCTCGAACGCCTCCCCGGCCACTACGGTGCGGTCAGGGTGGTGTGCCATCGCCGAACTTTGAGCCCCCATCCGATCCCCCCTTTGTTCTGGTTTGCGATTGTTATGGTCGGTGAAGATTCTTTGACACGGGCGGGTGCCCCGTCAACGGAACTTCCGACGAATCGGGAGAAATCGGCATGGGCGAGCAAGTTGTCTCGCGCCGGCAACTAAAACTTGAGAGTTAGAACGCGCAGAATTTAGCTGCGCGTCCTTCTTCTTATCTGCGCGTCCGCTTCTTCGCCTTCCTTGCTTTCTTCGCCTTCTTCGCCGGCGCTTTCTTCATCTCGTGCTTCGAGGGCTGATAGAGGCCCATCATGTTCTCTTCGGTGTCCTTGAACACCGCGATGGAGCCCATGCCGGGCGCGATCTCCTGCCGCGGCATGATGACGGTGCCGCCGTTTGCCATGACCTTGGGGAGGAAGTCGTCGATCGACTTCACCGCCACGTAGTTCGCGAAGGGCTGACCGGGCATGTTGCGCTTCATCAGGCCGCCGTTGATGCCGGCTTCGCCTTCCTTGCGCGTGGTAACCCCGTAGTACGCGGGGCCGCCCGCGGGAATGGGCATTTGCTTGATCTTCCAGCCGAACACGTTCTGGTAGAACGTCTGGGCGCGCGCCACGTCGTCGGCGGGAATTTCGAAATGGACGATCGGGTTGGGCATCACTTCTCCTTGCGGGTGGTTTGCTTCTCGGGCCAGTAGTAGTTCGCGGCGAACGAGTAGGGCGGGAAGAGGAAGCGCTTCGCCGGTACCACCACTGATGCATATTCGCGTTGCGAATCGATGACCTTCTTGAAGAACGGGTTCTTCGCCGACTCCTCCACCACCAGCTCGTCCCAGGCCTTGAGGAACGCGGTGAGGATCTCGGGCGGCGTGCGCAGGATGCGCACGCCATGCTTCTCCTGCAGCTCCTTCATCGCTTCGGCCTGGCCCTTCTGCCAGCGCGGCCACCAGCGCGCGAAGCTCTCGTTCACCACCGAGCGCACGATCTCCTGCTGCTGCGCCGTGAAGCTCTTCCAGATGTCGGCGCCGAGGATCAGCTCGCCGGTCGAGGTCGACTCGTGCATGCCGGGCACGTAGTGGTACTTCCATACCGTGTGGAAGCCGAGGTTCAGGTCGTCCTTGCCACCGACCCACTCTGCGCAGTCGATCGTGCCGCGCTGCGCCGCCGGGATGATCTCGCCGCCGGGCATGTTGACCGTCTGCATCCCCATGCGCTGGAACACCTCGGCATTGATGCCGGTCTGGCGGCACTTCATGCCCTTGAAGTCGGCGAGGCTCTTGATCGGGCGCTTGAACCAGCCGAAGGCCTGCGGGCTCGTGGGCAGCACCGGGAAGGCGATCACGTTGAGCTTCAGGACGTCCTGGTAGAACTCGCGGTACAGCTCCCAGCCCCCGCCTTCGTACATCCAGCCGAGGAAGTCGATCATGTCCATGCCGTAGGGGCCGCCCGGCCCCCCGGTGAAGAGCACCGCGGCCTTGTTCTTCCCGACCCAGTAGTAGGCGATGGAGTGCGCCCCGTCGATCACCTTCTTGTGCGTGGCGTCGAGCACCTCGAACGCCGGCACGATCTGGCCGGCGCTCAGCGTCTCGATCTTGATGGCGCCGCCGGTGGTCTTGTCCAGGCGCTCGGCGATGAAGCGAAAGTTGTCCCAGGCCGTGACGCTGCTCGGCCAGGATGCCTGCATCTTGAGCGTCCTTGCCGCGGGCGCCTGAGCCTGCGCGGCGCATGCGAACGCGAGTGCCGCCACCAATCCGAGCACGTGCCTCATCGGTCTCCTCCCCTCAGGTCATTTCACTCCCAGAGGCCCGCCGGCATCGGCAGGCCCGCGTAGTCCCGGGCGGTCAGCGGCGCATCGGCCTGGATGCCGAAGCGCTCGAGCACCGAGATGATCTGGCGCGCGTGCTGCGCCGAGTGCCAGGTGCAGCGCTCGAGCAGGTGGTGCAGCGGCTGCAGGCCGTAATAGGTCTTCACCTCTACTTCACAACTCTTGTCTGGAATGGCATCCCACCAGCGCTGCACGCGCGCCGTGACGCTGCGGCCGTAGGCGCGGATGTCTTCGCCCGTCTTCACATCGGGCGGCGGTGGAGCGTTGTAGACCGAGGTGAGGTCTTCGACCCCGTCCTCGACCGCCTGCAGGAACGAATCCGGCACCTGGTAGATGTGATAGGCGAGGTCGCGGATGCTGCGGTCGCGCCCGGGCGTGGCGCGTTCGGCGAGGCGCGCGACCGGGATCTGCATCACGTGGCGCTGCGCCGCCTCGAGCACGGTGAGCCACTTGTCGACGAGTTGCTCCGGCGAAAGGCGCCGGAACGACACGTCGCGCCCGAGGAAGCGCGAGACGTCGGCGAGCTCTTGGGCGAACACGTAGTCGCGGCCGCGAGCCACCACCGGAACAGTGCGCACGCCGAGGGCGCGCAGGTCTTCCATCGCCTCGGGGGTCGCGGACACGTTGACGGACTCGTACTCGACCCCCAGGCCGGACAGGAACTCCTTGATCCGCACGCAGCTCGAGCATCCGGGGCGCCAATAGACCTTCAGGCTGTCAGTCGTCATGCGCCGTTCTCCTCGCGAAACGGAAATTCTACGCCGCCACCTGCATGAGTGTCTGCGCGTAGGCAGGTGCGGTGGGCTCGTGCATGAAGTAGACGAAGGTCTCGCTCCAGGCGCACTGCGCGAGCTTGCGGGCCCATTGTTGCAGGTCCTCGTGCGAATAGGATTCGAGCCGCAGCCGCACGTAGCCCCAGGGCGCGGTTTCGACCAGCGGCGGCGGCGCGTTGTCCTCGCGCTCTGAGAGGCACAGCGCGGCTCCGGCGGCGCGCAGCGCGTCGTAGACCTGGTCGTCGAACCAGCTCGGGTTGCGGAACTCGAACGCGGCGCGATGATTCTGCGGCAGAAGCTGCAGGAACGCGGCGAGCCGCGGCAGGTCCTTCTTCATCTGCGGCGGAAGCTGGAACAGGACCGGGCCGCGCTTCTCGCCCAGGGCGGCGAGCGCCCGGTAGAGGTAATCCACGGAATCGGCCGCGGTTTCCGGCTTCAGGCGGGCGAGGTGCGTGATGCGGCGCGAGGCCTTGATCGAGAAGCGGAAGCCCTCGGGCGTGGCGCGCGCCCAGTTCTCCAGCATGGCAGTGCCCGGCATGCGGTAGAAGGTGTTGTTGATCTCGACCGTCGGCAGGCGCTCGGCGTACCAGGGGAGCATCGCCTCGGCCTTGAGGGTCTGCGGATAGAACACGCCTTTCCACTCCTTGAAGGAGTAGCCGCTGGCCCCGGCCCGGAGCCTCTTAGAATTCGTCATGGCGAAGGAAAAGCTAACCGAATATTCAGCCAAGCGCAGCTTCCAGGCCACGCCCGAGCCCGCGCCGGCGGCTGGCGAGGCGCGCAAGGGGCCGCTCCTCTTCGTCATCCAGCAGCATTCCGCGCGCCGCATGCACTACGACTTCCGCCTCGAGTGCGACGGGGTGCTCAAGTCCTGGGCGGTGCCGAAAGGGCCCTCGCCAGACCCCGCCGAGAAACGCCTGGCGGTGCAGACCGAGGACCATCCCCTCGCCTACGCCACCTTCGAGGGGGTCATCCCGCCCGGCCAGTATGGGGCAGGCGAGGTCATCGTCTGGGACTGCGGCGTGTATTCCCCCGACGAGGGCGGGCACTGGTTCCACGACCGCGCCGGGGCGGAGCGCCAGGTCCGGGAAGGGCTCGAGAAGGGCAAGCTCAGCCTCCTGCTGCGCGGCGAGAAGGTGAAGGGATCCTACGCGCTGGTGCGCACCAAGGAGCAGAAGAACTGGCTCCTCATCAAGCACAAGGACCGCTTCGCGGCCAAGGCCGATCTCGCCGCCCAGGACCGTTCGGTCCTGACCAATATTTCGGTCGAGGAGATGAAAGCGATGCCTGCGCATCGCCTGCCGCTCGAGCGCCTGGTGCCGACCGGGGAACCCCGCGCGCTGCCGGCGAACCTCGCGCCGATGCAGGCCGAGCTGGGCGAGGCGGCTTTCAATCATCCCGACTGGATGTGGGAGCCCAAGCTTGACGGCTATCGGGCACTCGCATTCATCGACGCCAAGGGGGTGCAGCTTCGCTCCCGGCGCGGGCTCGACCTCGCCAAGGATTTTCGGCGGCTCGCCGCCGAGCTCGCAAAGCAATCAGTCAACGCGATGGTGCTCGACGGCGAGATCGTGGCGTTCGATCCGGGCGGCAAGCCGTCCTTCAACGCGCTGCAGAACCGTTCGCAGCAGACGGTTTTCTACTGCTTCGATCTCGTCGACTTCGAGGGCATCGACCTGCGCAAGCTCGCCTACGCCGACCGGCGCCGCTACCTCGCGCAGTGCCTGCTTCCGTCGCCGCTCGTGCAGCTCGTACATGCCGCCGACGACGGCGTGGCGCTGCACGACGCCGCGATGGCGAGCGGGCTCGAAGGCGTGATCGGCAAGCGCAAGGACAGCCGCTACGAGTCGGGCAAGCGCTCGGGCGCGTGGCTCAAGGTCAAGGCGACGCAGAGCGCGGAGTTCGTGGTCGGCGGCTACACCACCGGCAAGGGGGCGCGCGCTGCGCTCGGCGCGATCCTCGTCGGCTATTGGGACGATGGGCGCCTCCGATACGCTTCACATGTCGGTTCCGGCTTCGACGACGAAACAATTTCAGTGGTAGAAAAACAACTGGCGGCGCGGCGCATGCGCGCGTGCCCCTTCAGCGAGAAGCCGCCGGTGAACGCGCCGACGCAGTGGGTGAAGCCCGAGCTCGTCGCGGAGGTGAAATTCCAGAACTGGACCGACGACGGGAGCCTTCGTGCGCCGGTCTTCCTGCGGCTGCGGGACGACATCGAACCGCGGGAGGTGAAGAGAACGCAGAGCTCGAGTCCTGAGACGAGCCACGGCGGTCCGGCGACGAGCCACGGTAGGTCGGATGAGATCAGCGAGATCCTCCAGCAGCTCGAAAGCAGGAAGAACGCCTTCACCCTCGCGGTCGGCCCGCACCCGATTCGGCTCACCCACCTCGAGCGCGTGTACTGGCCCGCGGACGCAGCGCTGAAGCAGCCGGCGCTCACCAAGCGCGACCTGATCCGCTACTTCGCCGAGGTCTCGCCGCACATCCTGCCGCACCTCGCGGACCGTCCTCTCACCATGATCCGCATGCCCGAGGGCATCCACGGCCAGCGCTTCTTCCAGAAGCACTGGGAGCAGGAGCGGCCGCCCTTCGTCGAGACGATCACCGTGTTCTCCGGCCACAAGGACGAAAGCCACGACTACCTGCTGTGCAACAACCTGCCGACCCTGCTCTGGCTCGCCCAGTCCGGAACGCTCGAGTTCCACGTCTGGCATTCCCGCGCCAGGCCCGGCCCGGACGCGGCCTCGCAGAGCACCGACTACGCCTCCTCGCTCGACTCGCTCGAGGCATCGGTGCTGAACTACCCCGACTACGTGGTGTTCGACATCGATCCGTATATCTATTCGGGGAAGGAGGCGCCGGGCGCGGAGCCCGAGCTCAACACCGTGGCGTTCGAAAAGGGCAAGGAGGTGGCGTTCTGGCTGCGTGAGCTTTTGCACAGCATGTCGCTCGAGCCGGTGGTGAAGACCTCGGGCAAGACCGGGCTGCACGTCTTCGTGCCGATCCGGCGCAGCATCGATTTCGAGGCCGCCCGGGAGGTGTCGGAGCTCGTCGGCCGCCACCTGATGCGCGCCCACCCGGGGGACATCACCCTCGAGTGGAGCGTGCCCAAGAGAACGGGAAAAATCTTTATGGACTACAATATGAACGTCCGCGGCAAGACGCTGAACGTTGCCTATTCGCCGAGAGGCGCGCCGGGCGCGCCGGTGTCGATGCCGCTGAGCTGGGAAGAGCTCGCCGCCGCGCATCCGCTCGATTTCAGGATCACGAATGCAGCCGAGCGCCTGGCGAAGACGGGCGAGCGCTGGAGCGGCGCCCTGAGCGACAAGCACAGCCTCGAAGAGGCGCTGGAGCGGGTGAAGGCGTGAGATTGAAAAAAGGATAAAAACATGGCTGCACGATCGATCGCGTCTCTGACTATCTCGTTCGGGCTGGTCTCCATCCCGGTGAAGCTCTTCTCCGCTACCGAGGCCTCCAAGGCGATTTCCTTCAACCTGCTGCACAAAACCTGCGGCTCGCGCCTCAAGCAGCAGTACCTGTGCGTGAAGGAAGAGATCCCGGTCGCGCGCGAGGAAATGGTGAAGGGCTACGAGTTCACCAAGGACCAGTACGTGATGTTCACGCCCGAGGAGCTCAAGGCGATGGAGGAGGCGGGAACCCACACCGCCGACATCACCGAGTTCGTGCCGGTCGAGTCGGTCGACCCGATCTACTTCGACAAAGCCTATTACCTCGCGCCGGACAAAGGAGGCGCCAAGCCGTACGCGCTTCTCTCGCGCGCGCTGCGCGAGTCGGGCCGCTGCGCGCTCGGCCGCTGGGCCGCGCGCGGCAAGCAGTACATCGTCATGATCCGGCCGATCGAAAAGGACGGCTCCGACGGCCTGGTGATGCAGCAGCTCCTTTACGCCGCCGAAGTGCGCTCGATCACGGAAATCGAGATTCCGAAAACCGAGGTGAAGGACGCCGAGCTCAAGCTCGCGCAGCAGCTCATCGAGCAGCAGGCCTCCGAGACCTTCGACCCGAGCGCCTACAAGGACGAAGTGCGAGGCCGCGTCGAGGCAGCGATCCAGAAGAAGGTCGAAGGGCAGGAGATCACCCTCGCCGAGGCGCCCGAGCCCGGCGGCGGCCAGGTGATCGACCTGATGGAAGCCCTGCGCGCGAGCCTGGAGAAGAAGCCGGCGCGCAAAGCCGAGCCCGCCAAGAAAGCCGAGCCGGCGAAGACGGCGGGAAAGAAGGCCGCGAAGAAATAGGGCACCGCCGCGTGCACCAATATGGCCTGCGGGAGGTGGAGAAGCTCCTGCGGCTGCCGCGCAGCACCATCCGCGCCCTGATCGATGCCGGCTTCGTGTCCCCGGCGCGCGGCCCGCGCAAGGCCTGGCGCTTCTCGTTCCAGGATCTCATCGTGCTGCGCACCGCGCAGGCGCTGGTGGCCGCCAAGGTTCCGGCCAAGCGCATCACGCGCTCGGTGCGGGAGCTGCGCCGCCATCTCCCGGAGGCCATGCCGCTCTCGGGCCTGTCCATCTGCGCGGTCGCCGACAAGGTGGTGGTGAAGGAGGGCGCAACCCGCTGGCAGGCCGAGTCGGGGCAGTACCTCCTCGCCTTCGAGGGCGACCCGGCCAACGGCTCGCTGAGCGTCTTGGAGCGCAAGCCCGCGGCGCCCAAAGCCTCGGCGAACGACTGGTTCGACCGCGGCATCGATCTCGAGGAAGCCGACCCGGCCGCCGCGCTCTCGGCCTACGCCGAAGCGATCAAGCTCGATCCGAGGCTGGTCGACGCGCACGTGAACCGCGGCTGGCTCCTGCACGAAGCCGGGCGATTCGAGGAGGCCGAGCAGGCGTACCGCGCCGCCATCACGGCCTGCGGCAGCGAGCCGCTCCTGCTCTACAACCTCGGCGTGCTCCTCGTCGACATGGACCGCAAGAAAGAGGCGATCGAGGTCTACGCAGGCGCCGTGCGCGCGAATCCCGGGTTCGCAGATTGCCATTACAACCTCGCGCTTCTCTGCGAAGAGCTCGACATGCCTCGCGAGGCCATCCGGCACATGGCGCAGTACCGCAAGCTCACCGGCTCGCGGCCCGAGTGACAGAAGTGAAGGGAAAAAAGTGAGGCGATGGCTTGTCCTGGTTTTCCTTTCACTGGCAAACCCTGCGTGGGCAGAGCGTTGCATCGCCGTCGACGGCGACACGCTCGTGTGCAACCACCGGAAAGTGCGCCTCACCAACATCTACGCCGCCGAGATGAACCAGCCCGGCGGCAGCGCGGCGAAGAAGAAGCTGCGGGCGCTGGTGCAGAACCGCGAAGTGGGACTCGTCACGCACGGTCATGACCGCTACGGCCGCATCCTCGCCGAGGTCTACGTGGACGGCCGTCGCATCGAGCAGGGCGACATCGGCCCGCGCGCGGGCCGCGGCAGCACCTGGGGCGCCGATCGCCACGTGTACGTGCGCACGGTCCACCCCAAAAAAGCCAAGTAGTTCTCCCCTTGCAGGCGCGGAGGCAAAGTACATAGCGCTCGCAGTCCCCTTCGGCGTAGCGTGTCGCCGGACCGATACCGCAAGAAGGAGGATGCAGTGCAAACGCGCTTCGGCATGCACACGGCTTTCGCCGCGCTGCTCCTCGTCTGCCTCGCGGGATGCGGGACCGAGGAGCCGCTTTCGGAGGCCGACAAGAGCCTCTTCCTTCGTCCGACCGACCTCGAACGCTACGGTTTCCAGTACGACGACCCGGCAAGCTACGAGAAATTCTCGAAGAACAGGCAGATCGACGGCACCTACCAGCTCAAGTATGAATTCCAGCCGGACAAGAGCGAGCGGCGCCGCGTGTTCATCTACGCCAGCGTCTCGGTGACGCAAAGCGAGTCCGATGCCGCGCTGAACGAGAGCGCCGAGGCGGTCGGCATGATCATCGGCCTCAAGGCAAGCGGGGTCGAGGAACGCGAGCTGCGCATGAAGTCCGGCAACGACCAGAGCAAGCTGCGCCTGCTCGTCAAGGGCGACAAGCCGCTCGGCAACATCTTCACCGCCCGCGACGGCCGAAAGACTTACTTCCTCGTCATGACCGGCTTGTATTTCGACGATGCCGAGGACTGGAAGAAGCTCGTCGCGCCGAAGCTCGAGCAACTCGCGGGCTACTCGCCGGCGTAGCTTCGCCAGCATTCGAAGGGTACCCATGCAGCCCAGGTCGTGGCTCGTCTTGGCGACAGTTTCTTTAGCGCTCGGACTGATGGTCGGCTTGTTCGCCGCCGGCCGCCTTGCGGCAAAGCACAGCGAACGGTATGCGGAGGACGTTCTCTCCTATGCCCGTTACGTCCAGGCCAAAGAGCGCGCAAACCTGGTCCGGTTCCTTGAGACCAAGGACGTTCAGAGGGCCCAGGACCTCCTCTACATCGTCCTGCGGGACAATTTCAAGGACTACGCGGACGCTGCTCGCGGTGAAGATCGAACGAGGGCGTGCGAGCTGCTGAAACTGCTTGGACCCGGCTTCGCTGCATCGGCGCAGGAGGCCGGGCCCGATCAACCGATGTCGCGTCGAGCGCTGGTCGAGTCCATTCGCTCTGCAACATCGAAGTGTGCCGCGAACGGGAAGTAGAGTTCTTAGCCCGGTTCGTCTTTTGTCGGATCGGGTCGCTTGTGGCGGAACCCTTTCTCGAAGTGCCCCCGACCTTCGAGGTCGCCCTGCTCGAAGATCCAGGTGTAGCCGCCGCTCGGGTTGGAGAGGATCTCCCAGGCGTTGTCGTCGCCGTCCCAGAAGAGAAAGCTGTAGGTGCCGTGGCGCTCGGACGGTTTCTGGATGTCGTGCAGCCCCCACTTTTCGGCGTGCTCGGTGCACAGGCGCCAGGCCTGGTCGACTTCGGCATCGGTGTGCACGTCGAGGCCGTTGTGGTAGCAGCGCGGCATCGGCTCCTTGTTCTTCGTGAGGACCACCGCGTAGACGTGGTTGCCGCCGAGGCGGACCATGAGCGAAACGTGGCTCGTGCGTACGACTTCCAGACCCAGGAATTCCTCGTAGAAGCGGCGCGTCGCCTCGAGGTCCTTGGAGCCGAGGGTGCCGTGCGAGAGGAAGCGCGTTTTCAGCGTCGATGTCTTCATGAGCTCTACTCCAGCTTGATTCCGGCTTCGCGGATGACCTGGCCCCACAGCCGATGGTCGGCGCGCAGGCGCTCGGAGGTCGACTCGGGCGAGCCGCCGCCGGGCTCGGCGCCGAGCTCGAGGAGGCGCTGGCGCAGCTTCGGGTCGTCGAGCGCTGCCTGCAGGCGCTGATTCAGGAGCCGAATGACCTCGGGCGGCGTGCCTTTCGGCGCAAACACGGCGAACCACGCGCTCATCTCCCAGCCGGGAAGCCCGGCCTGCGCCGAAGTCGGCACGTCGGGCAGGCCCGCGAGGCGCTCCTTCGCGGCGGCGGCGAGCGGGCGGATCTGTCCGGTCCTGAGGTAAGGCAGGGCCGACCCAAGGCTGATCGACATCGCCTGCAGGCGCCCCGCCAGCATGTCGGGCAACGCGTTCCCGATTCCTTTGTAGGGCACGTGCATGAGCTTCACTCCAGCGAGGCGCCCGAACAGCTCGAGCGAGAGATGCGGCGGGCTGCCGATGCCTGCGGACCCGTAATAGACCTTGCCGGGATTGGCCCTGGCGTGCGCGATGAACTGCGCAAGGTCCTTCGCTTCCATGCTCGCCGGCACGACGAAGATGTGCGCGGCGTCGGCAACGTTGATCACCGCTGCGAGGTCGGTCAGCGGATCGAACGGCACCGAGCGCTCGAGGAACGGCTTCACCGCGAGGTTGCCCGCCGCGGCGACCATCAGGGTGTAGCCATCGGCCGGCGAGCGAATCAGCAGGTCGGTCGCGACGTTGCCCGAGGCCCCGGGCTTGTTCTCGACCACCACCGGCTGCGCCACTCGCGCGTTGAGTGCTTCGGCCGTCAGACGGGCAAGCAGGTCGGTGAGGCCGCCCGGCGAGGTGTCGACGATGAGACGTATTCCACGCGCGGGATAGGGCTGCGCCACTGCAGCCGCGAAAATTATTGTCAGGACCAGCGCGAAAGCGAGACGGGCGAGCCGCATGCGTTTCCCCATGATAGTGTAGACACGTCATGCAGGTCCTACCGAACGCCACCGTCGGCGCAGAAGTCCGCGGGGTCGATCTCGCGGGCGCCGGCGCGAACGAAATCGCCGAGATCAAGAAGGCCTGGTACCGGCACGACGTACTGGTGTTCCGCGGCCAGAAGCTCAGCGACGACGACCTGCTCGCCTTCTCCAGGCACTTCGGCACGCTCGACCCGCCGCCCAACCAGGGCGCGGGACGCAAGTCGCCGCCGGGCTACCCGGACATCTACGTGGTGTCGAACGTACTCGACGACTACGGCGAGCCGATCGGCGCGCTCGGTGACGGCGAGGCCGCCTGGCACACCGACATGAGCTACATCGCGTGGCCGCCGGACGCTTCGATGCTCTATTCGCTCGAGATCCCGGCGAGCGGCGGCGACACCTCGTTCTGCAGCATGCGCGTCGCGCTGAAGAAGCTGCCGCGCGGGCTCCTCGAGCGCGTCAGGCATCTCGACATCAAGCACGACGGCACCTACGACTCGGGCGGCAACCTGCGCAAGGGCATCGCCGCAAGCAACGATCCGGCAAGCTCGCCCGGCACGCCGCACCCTGTCGTGATCGCGCACCCGGAGTCGGGTGAGCAGGCGCTGTATCTTGGCCGGCGGCGCAATGCCTACATCATGGGGCTGTCGCTCGAGGATTCCGAGCGCCTGCTCGACGAGATCTGGTCCTACGCCGAGTCGGCGGTGTACCGCCACAAGTGGGCGATCGGCGACCTCGTGCTGTGGGACAACCGCACCACCATGCACCGGCGCGACGCGTTCGACCCGAAGTCGCGGCGCATCATGCACCGCACCCAGATCAAGGGCTCGCACGCCCCGAAGCGCGCCGCGCTGTAGTTGCGCCTAGTTCGCCTCACCTATGACCGACGCGAGTCTGGAGCTGCGGCAAGCAAGCCCGCCCGACGCGGACTTCATCTACCGGTTGGTCGAGGTTACGATGCGCTCATACGTCGAGCAGACCTGGGGTTCGTTCAGTGAAGAGTTGAGCCGTAAGAATATCGCCGAGACCATAGCCGCGAAGGATTATTCGATCATTCAATGCGGAGGCGAAGACATCGGCGCCATCTCCGTGGTGCGGCATCCTGATTTCATTCAGCTGAACCAACTCTTCATCCTTCCGCCGTACCAGAACAAGGGCATTGGCACATCGCTGGTCCGAGAGCTCGCGTCGGAGGCTCAGCAAACGGGGATGCCGCTTCGCCTGCGAGTCCTAAACACCAACCCGGCGCGCCGTCTCTATGAGCGCCTGGGTTTTCAGGTATCTTCGACCACGCCGGAGCATGTGTACATGGAGCTACATGCCTAAACTATTTCTTGGGCTCGCGATCTGCTGTTCCAGTCTTGTCCACGCGCAGGGATTCGCGCCTAGCAGGCCGGTCGAGCTGGTGGTGCACAGTGCGCTCGGCGGCGGCTCGGATGTATTTGCGCGCGCGCTGGTGGAGATGATCGAGGGCGAGAAGCTCCTGGCGCAGCCGGTCCGGGTGGTGAACAAGACCGCCGGGGCGAGCGCCGACGCAATGGCGTATCTCGCGGGAAAGCGCGGCGACGACCATACGCTCGCCGTTTTCACCAACACCTGGCTCACCACGCCGCTGACGCGCAAGGATCCGCCCCACAGCCTGCGCGACTTCACGCCGGTGGCGCGCCTGGTGCTCGAGCCCACTATCGCGGTGGTCCGCGCCGATGCGCCCTACAGGACTCTCAGGGAGTTCATAGACGAGGCCAGGCGAAAGCCCGGGGCGCTGAAACAGGCGGGCGGCTCGGTGACCGCGATCGAAAGCATGACGGGGCTTCTGCTGCAGAGCGCGACCGGGGCCAAGTGGACCTTCGTCTCCATGCCGGCGGTGGCCGACCGGATGGCGAACCTGGTCGCCGGCAAGGTCGACATCGTGATCCCGCAGCCGCAGGACGCCAACGAGCAGATCGCCGCCGGCAAGGCGCGCGCGATCGCGGCGATCACCGAGCGGCGCCTCGCCGCGCTGCCCGACGTCCCGACGGTGAAGGAGCAGGGGATCTCGATGTCGATCATCGCCAACGTGCGCGGCGTCGTTGCGCCGCCGGCCGCGCCGGCAGCGGCCGCTGCGTACTGGGAAGAGCTCTTCGCCCGCCTCGGAAAGACGCCGAGCTGGCGCAAGTACGTGGCCGACAACCAGGTCGAGGACGTGTTCCTGCGGGGCGCGGCGCTCGCGCCGTATATCGAAGAGCAAACCGCCCTGATGCGCCGCGTGCTGCGCGAAGCCGGCGTGCAATAATCGCCGCACAAAAATTCGAGGAGGATGGAATGGCGAATCCGAGCATCGCCCGGCGCCGGCTGCTCGTCGGCACGGCCGCTGCAGTTCTCTTTGGAAATGCGAGGGCGCAGGCGTTTCCGTCGCGAAACATGCGCGTCGTGATCCCCACCGGCCAAGGCGGCGGTGCCGATCGCCTGGCGCGCACGTTCGACGACTTCTGGGGTGCGCAGCTCAAGACCAAGTTCGAGTACGCCTTCCATCCCGGGGCGGCCGGGCAGGTGGGCTACGAGCTGTACCTCCACAAGCGCGAGCGCGACGGGCACAACCTGCTCTTCGGCAACATGGGGCCGGAGATGATCATGTACGCGCTGCAGAAGCCAGCCTACAGGTTTCCCGGCGACTACCAGTATTTCTGCCGCCTCGACGTGGATGACAGCGTGGTGTTCGTGCGGCAGAAGAGCCCCTTCAAGCGCATCGAGGACCTGGTGGCCGAGGCCAAGAAAAAGACCGTGAACGTCGCGGTGAGCCGCCTGCCGCACCCGGCCTCGATCGGCATGCTCGCGCTCGGCAACGCGGTGAAGGCGCGCTTCAACCTGGTGCCGTACGGTGGCGGCAATCCCACGCAGGTCGCGGTGCTGAACGGCGAAGCCGACTGCGGCGCGCTGCCAATCGCCGGGGTCGTCTCGCTCGGCGACCAGCTGCGCATCCTCGGCATCTTCAACGACGACCTCCGGAGGATGGCGAAGTACCTGGGCAACGCGCCTTCCGTGAACGCGGCCTTCGGCACCAAGCTGCCGGCGCTGTACTCGTCGCGTGCCTGGGCCATCCACAGCGAGGTGATCGACAAGTTTCCGGACCGCTTCGCGCTGCTCGAGAAGACCGCGCGCGCGGTGTTCGACATGCCGAAGTACCGCGAGGAGTACGCCAAGACCGGGGCGCCGATCGAGACCATCCAGTTCGGCGACCGCGCGACGTGCACGCGCTACGCCAACTCGATGGTGGAGCTCGCCAGCGAGTACCAGGGGTTGCTGACGGCGAAGAAGAAATAGGGAGTGGACAGGGAGTGAAGCAACAGGCACCCGTGGGCGCGGATCTCGTCATCCCGGCGCTTGCGGCCGCGTTCGCTGCCTACTTCTTCTTCTCGATCGCCGACCTCGCCTGGGAGGCTAAGGCGAACGGCGTGGTGATCGGCGCCGTTCTGCTGGTCCTGGTGCTCGCTCAGCTGGTTCGGATCGCCCTGCGGATTCGCGCCGGGGGAGCGGATCTGGGATTTGACCCGCTCATCAGCCCGCGCGATGTGCTGCCGAAGCGCATCGGCCTGGTGGTGATCACGGTCGCGTTCATCGCCACAATGCATTGGCTCGGCGTCACCCTGGGCATGTTGCTCGCGCTCTTCGCCTCGCTGTGGATCCTCGGCGTGCGCAGCCGCAAGGCGCTGGTGCTCGTGCCGCTCGCGGTGGCCGCCTGCGTGTATCTGCTCTTCGTCGCCGCGCTGCAGTCGGACATTCCGCACGGGCCGGTGGAGTGGCTGCTGGCGAAGCTCTTTTCATGAGCTGGGAGTTCCTGCTCGACCAGTTCGCCACCCAGTTCGGGCTGTGGTGGGTGATCTGGCCGGCGATCCTGCTCGGCATCGTGGTCGGCATCCTGCCGGGCTTCAGCCCGCAGAACACGCTCATCATGCTGCTGCCCCTCACGCTCGCGGTGCCGGTGGAGCAGGCGATGGCATTCATGATCGCGCTCTACTGCGCGAACCACCTCGCGGGGGGCATCCCGGCGATCCTGGTGCGCATCCCGGGCTCGGGCGGGGCCGCCGCGACCACCCTCGACGGCTACCCGATGACGCAGAAGGGCCAGGCGCAGCAGGCGCTGGTGCTGTGCTTCACCGCCTCGGTGTTCGGCGGCCTGATCACCACGCTCGCCACCCTGGCGCTGCTTCCGTGGCTGTCGCAGATCGGCCTGTACCTGCGCTCGGTGGAGATGGTGGTGGTGATGCTTTTCGGCCTCACGCTCATCGCGGTGATCGCCGCCAAAGACACGCTCAAGGGACTGATCGCCGGGTTTTTCGGCCTGCTGATCGGTGTCATCGGCACCGACCACATCTACAACACGCCGCGCGCCACCTTCGGCTTTCTCGAGCTCTACGACGGCGTGCCGCTGGTCCCGGCGCTGATCGGCCTGTTCGCGATTTCCGAAGCGCTGGTGATGCTCGAGGAGAAGATGATCGTCGACGAGTCCGGGCGCGAGCGCGCGCTGCAGGCGCGCTGGTCCGACACGGTCGAAGGGCTGCGCATGTCGCTGCAGAAGTGGTGGCACATCGTGTGGACCGCGTTCGTGGGGCTTTTCATCGGCATCGTCCCCGGCGCCGGCGCGAGCATCGCCGCGTTCGTCGCCTACCAGCAGTCGCGCCTGTGGTCCAAGCATCCGGAGCTCTACGGGACGGGCGTGCCGGAAGGCGTGATCGCACCCGAGTCCGCCAACAACGGCGTCACCTCGGGCACGCTGGTGCCGACGCTCGCGCTCGGCGTGCCCGGCGGCAGCACCGCGGCGGTGATGATGATCGTGCTCCAGTACCACGGCATGGTCATGGGGCCGCGCCTGTTCGCCACCGATCCGGGCGTGGCCTACGGGGTGTTCGTCTCGATGGCGGTGGCCTACATCTTCATGATCTTCACCATCCTGCCCCTCGCGCGCTACATGTCGCGCGTGGTGCTGTTCGAGACCAGCTACCTCGCGCCGATCATCATCCTCGTCACCATCGTGGCGGCGTTCGGCGAGCGCCAGTATCTCTTCGACATGGCGCTCGCGCTCGTCTTCGGCGTGATCGGCTACATCGCCCACAAGACCAGCTACCACGTCACCGCGATGCTGATCGGGATCCTGCTCGGGCCGCTCTTCGAGCAGTACCTCGTGCGCGCGCTGCGCCTGTCCGAGGGCAACCTGCTGATCCTCTTCTCCTCGCCGCTCGGCAACGTGCTGTGGGGCCTGCTGGTGCTCTCGCTCGTGCTCCCGCTCTGGCGCGGCTATCGCCAGAAGAGACCGTTGCCGCGGGAGGAGGACTAGTCCGGAGGAACCGCGGCCGGTCGAGCCTGGTCCAACGCGCATGTCGACCCGAATGAAGCACCGCACGACGCGGCGCTCCAGACCGTGGTGGAGCCCGGCGCTTCCGGTGCTCGCTGGGCACGAGGTGCAGCAGAAGGATCGGGCGAGAAGGCCGGGGCAGCACCCCGGCTCGCCCTCGCGGAAATCCCGTAACCCCTAGTCGACCTTCGCCCCCGCCGCTGCGGCGAGGCGTGACCCGGCCGACAGCCTGCCGCTTCCCGTTACTTCACTTCAGCGCACGGCGCTGATGCAGCCCGTGGTCGCGCTCGCCGGCCTTACTGGCATTGTCTTCGTCCTGATGGTCGTGTACCGGAATCTCGCGCTGATCCGCGGAGCGGCATCCTTGCGTTACTTCCAGACTGCTACGATCGACCAGCCGGCTGAAAAGGTCGAGCGTCCTGCGCGCGCATATGCGAACCTCTTGGAGCTGCCGTATTGTTCTACGCCGTGTGCCTGCTTATGCTGACGACAGGTACGTTCGATTCGGTCCAAGTTTCACTCGCCTCGTTTTTCGTCGCCGCCCGCTATGCGCACGCCCTCATCCATATCGGCTTCAATGACGTCCCATTGCGCTTCATCGCATTCTTGGCCGGCCTGGCTGGCGCGCAAACATCCGTACCGCACGGGGTGGCACTTCGCGCTGTACCTGCTGCTCAGCGGAACGGAGCGGTTCTTCATCGAGCTCATTCGGGTGAATCCCCATGTGCAGCTCTTCGGCCTGGCCGCGTCAACCTCTAGTCGACCTTGGCGCCCACCGCTTTGACGATCTCGCCGTACTTCGCGTACTCCGAGCGCAGCTGCGCCGAGAACTCGTCGGGCGTCGTCACGTAAGGCTCGAGTCCGCCGACGTTGCGGATTCTGTCTCTTGTCTGCGGGTCGGCGAGCAGCTTTGCCGTTTCGCTTCGCAGCCGCTCGAGGACGCGCGCGTCGGTTCCGGCCGGGGCGAAAAGCGCGAGCCAGGGCGTGACTTCCAGGCCGGGATAAAGCTCGGAGAGCCGCGGCAGGTCGGGGTAAGCCGCCGAGCGCTTCCTGCCAGCGACGGCGAGCGCGCGGAGCTTCCCGGATCTGATGTGGCCGGAAACCGAGTTGCCGCCGAACATCGCGCTCACTTCTCCGGAAAGAATCGCCACCGTCGCCGGGCCGCCGCCCTTGAAGGGCACGTGCAGCAGGTCGATTCCGGCGCGCGCCTTGAACATCTCCATCACGAGGTGGTGCTGGCTGCCGTTGCCGATCGAGGCGTAGGCGAGGGGCGGGCTCGCGCGCCGCGCGTACTCGACGAACTCCTGCAGGTTCCGCACGGGGAGCGCCGGGCTCACCGAGAGGACCATCTGCGTGTTCACCAGCGTCGCGACCGGATCGAGGTCCTTCAGCGTGTCGAGCGGCATCTTCGCGTAGAGGTGCGGTCCGATCACGATCTGCGCGTCGGCGCAAAGGAGCAGCGTGTATCCATCGGGCGCGGCGCGCGCGGTCGCTTCCATGGCGAGGTTGCCGTTGGAGCCTGGCCGGTTCTCCACCACCACCGGCTGGCCCAAAGCCTCGCCGAGCCCGGGGGCGAGGACGCGCGCCACCGTATCGGTGGCGCCGCCCGGCGGATTGGGGACGAAGAGGTGGATGGCCCGCGACGGGTATTGCGCGCAGGCGGAACTGGAGACGAAGAAGAGGGCTAGGAGGAGCCGAACCATGTGAACAGCCAACCCGCGGGGAAGGGCAGGTGCAGCAGCAGGTCGAACAGGCCGTAGAACACCGCCCAGGTGCCCAGCGTGATCGCGATCGAAATGCCCCAGCCCTCACGCCCCTGCAGCTTGAGGTAGAGGAACACGAAGAGCGGCACCGCGAACGCGAACCCGAGCAGCACGATCGCGGCGAAGAACGCGAAGATCCAGCCGGCCGCGGCCAGCGTGCGGCGCAGGGTGTCCTTGCCGATGGAGAGCTGGAAGTCGCGCGCCTCATCGCTCGACGGGTCGGTACCGAACAGCGTCCACAGCGCTTCCGCGGCCGCCAGGGCGAAGAGCGGAACCCCGATCACGAGGGGAAAGAGGGCCGCCTTCCACGGCCAGGCGGTGGCCGCGACGACTCCGTAGCCCGAGACGATCATGATCAGCGCCGACAGCGCGAGGGAGGCTTTCTTATGCACGCGCTGCCGCGGCCCTTCTGCGCGCCTGGAACAGCGGATACACGATTACCGCGGCGGTGATCGCGATCAGCACCAGTACCACCGGCCGCGTCAGCCACTCCGCTCCGTAGCGCGCGGTGGAGATGTAGAGGTAGTTCTCTGCGATCTTGCCGAGCACCAGGCCGAGGACCAGCGGCGCGCGCGGCCAGCCGGAGAGCACCATGAGGTAGCCCACGGCGCCGAAAACGAGCGTCACCACGAGGTCCCCGTAGTGGTTGTTGGAGGTGTAGCTGCCGATGAACACCAGCACCAGGATCACCGGAATCAGCAGGCTGCCGCGCACCGTGGTGAGCTGCGCCAGCTTGTTCAGCAGGGCAAAGCAGGCGATCACCGTGACGACGTTGGCGATGACGATGGTCCACACCATCGAGAAGGTCACTGCCAGGTGCTTGGAGAGCATGTCCGGGCCGGGCACCAGCCCGAGCAGGAAGAACCCGCCGAGCAGGATCGCCATCGCGGTGCTGCCCGGCACGCCGAAGGCGATGGTCGGGATGAGCGCGCCGCCCTCCTTGGAGTTGTTTGCCGCGCCCGGGCCCAGCACGCCGCGCACATCGCCTTGGCCGAACCCCCGGCGCTCCTCGGCGGTGCGTGCGCTCTGAGTGGCGTGGCCGTAGGCCATCCACTGCGCCACCGCGCCCCCCATGCCCGGCATGAGGCCGATGAACGTGCCGATGAGGCTGCAGCGGATCGTGAGCCAGACGTGGCGGAACGTGTCCTTGACGCCTTCGAACGCGCCGCGGGAAAGCTTTCCGGCGGGCGCCGCGCCGGCGATCGAGGTGCCGCGCACCACGAGGTCGATGATCTCCGGGATGGCGAAAAGCCCGACCAGCACCGGCACCAGGTCGAGCCCCTGCCAGAGGTAGAGCGTGCCGAGCGCGTAGCGCGCCACGCCCGCCTGCGGGTCCTGCCCGATCGCGGCGAGCAACAGGCCGAGCGCGCCGGCGAGGAAGCCGCGCAGCATGCCGCGGCCGCCCGGCGAGCTCAGCGCGGCAATGAACGCGATTCCCACGAGGGAGAGCATGAAGAGCTCCGGCGAGCCGAAGGTGAGCACGAGCGGGCGCACGATCGGGATTGCTACGGCAAGCGCCACCGCGCCCACCAGCGCGCCGACGAGCGAGGAGGCGAGCGCGGCGCCGAGCGCGCGCCCGGCCTCGCCTTTCTTCGCCATCGCGTAGCCGTCGAGCACCGTAGCCGCGCTCGCGGCTTCGCCGGGCACGCCGAAGAGCACCGAGGTGATGTCGCCGGTCGTCGCCGTCACCGAGTGCATGCCGAGCAGGAACGCGAACGCCTCCACCGGCTGCATGGTGTAGATGAAAGGCAGCATCAGGGCGAGGGTCGTCGCTCCGCCCAGCCCCGGCAACAGCCCCACCCAGAATCCGAGCAGGATCCCGAGCGACATGAAAGCGAGCGCCTTCCACTGCAGCACCAGCACCAGCCCCTCGAGGAGCGCTTCGATCACGGGGTAGGGAGGGGCCTGGTGTTATTTCAATAAATCAATAGGATTATTCGCCGAACTTCACGTACTTGCTGAACTCGTCCACGACATCCTTCGGCTGCGACAGCATCTCCTTCATCACTTTGACTGCGACGTCGGCACCGACGTAGTTGAGCTCCATCTTCGCCTTGGTGGCCTCGGCGACGAGCTCCTTGTCGTCGATCGCCTTGGCGAATGCCTCGCGCATGATCTTCAGGTGCTCGGGCGAGGTGTTCGGATGCATCACGTACGGGCGGCCGACGATCTCGGGCGCAGAGCGCAGCGCCATGATCGCCCTGGCGCGCGCGTTGGGCGCGAGGTCCTCGTCGATCGGAAGCTGCTCCACGCCCGGCTCGTCGGCGCGCGCCCGCAACACGGGGCGGACCAGCTTGCGATCGATGAAAGGGCGGATCGAAGTGAACGACCCCGCGCGTCCGTCGACCTCCTTGCGCTCGATCGCCAGCATGATGTCGGCGCTGCTCTGGTAGCCGGTGACGATCTTCAGGTTGAGCCCGAGAAATTCCTTGAGCAGCAGCGGAAAGTCGTAGGTATTGGCGCCGGGCCCCGTGGCGCCGATGACGATCGGCTGCTTCGCCTTCTTCAGCTCCTCGACGCTCTTGTACGGCAGGTCGGAGCGCAAGGCGAGGATGGTGCATTCGCTCGCCGCCGAGCCGATCCAGGCGAACTTGGTCATGTCGTACTTGACGCCGTCGACCTTGGTGAGCTGCGCGACTGGCAGGTTGCGGTTGAAGGTGCCGATGGTCAGGCCGTCGGGCTTCGCCACGTTGTAGACGTGGTTCGCCGCGATCATGCTGTTCGCGCCAGGCATGTTCTGCACGATGACGGTCGGCTTGCCGGGAATGTGCTTGGGCAGGTGCCGCGCCAGCAGGCGCGCAGTGGCGTCGTAGCCGCCGCCGGCCTTGTAACCGACGATGATGGTCACCGTTTTCCCCGCATAGGGGGACGACTGCGCCAATCCCGCAAGGGGAATCGCAGCCAGGACTGCGAACAGCAGACTTCTCATGAACGAATCCTCCTCGTCTTATGGTGGTGCTCGTGGCCATGACCGTGGTCATGGTCGTGCTTCAATTCGCCGGGCACGTCGGGAAAGAGCTCCTTCGACGAAGGCGCCGCGCCGCCGCTCCATTCCACGCCGCCGTGCTTGCGCGCCGCCTCGCGCAGGTCATCGAAGCTGAGCAGGGCCGGGTCCTTCGCCACCTCGAGGCGCTGCGCCAGCCCGGCGAGCACCAACTTCCTGACCTGGCGGCCGTTCCAGCCATGGCACAGCTTTGCCAGGGCTTCGATTTCGCCCTTCTGATCCTGGAGCGGTTGGAGCGAGGGCCACTGCACGGCAAGTTCCGCCAGCGAGAGCTGCAAGATCCGTGCGATGGTATCGGCGTCCGGCAGGGCGAAGTGCATCACCAGATCGGCACGCGAGAGGAACGCTTCGTCGATCGCGTCGATGAAGTTGGTCGTGGTGACGAAGAGCACCGCCGGGAGGTTGCGAGCGATGGCGTCGATGCCGAGCATCACCGCGTCGGTCGCGCGGTGCACGTCGACCGGATTGGTCTCGAACGAGGCGCTGGTGCGGCGCACCGCGAAGCTCTCGACCTCGTCGATCAGCACCACGGTGTGCGGGCGGCGCGCGGCGAGCTCCGGGATCGTGTCCTGCAGCAGCCGCATGATGTTGCGCTGGCTTTCGCCGAGCATGTCGCTCGGGAAGGCGTGCGGGTTGATCTCGACGAGCGTCGTCGCACCCTCGCGCGCCAGCGCGAGCGCGGCCACCTGGGCGAGCCCGCGGGCGAGCGTGGTCTTGCCGGTGCCGGGCGGGCCGGCGAGCACGATGAGCCCGTGCGGCAGCCCGGCAAGCTGGGAAAGCTTGCGTCCGTGCTTGAGCGTGAGCAGCGCCTGCGAAAGCAGCCGCTCCTTGACCGCGTTCGGCACCACGATCGCGTCCCAGTCCTTGTCGTGGTGGTCGGCCGGAAGCACGTGCAGTGACAGCACCCCCGGCGGCAACGTGGCTGGGCCGGGCATCAATTCTCCGGCCGCCGATCGTCGGGCCAGTCGATCTGCGAGATCTCCTTCACGCTGAGGAGCGTGTCCTCGGCCTCCTCGAACAGCACCAGCGGGTCGGTGAGCGCGCGCATGGTCTCGAGGATCGAATCGAACATGTGCACGCGCACGAGGCGCGCCTCGCCCTTCGGGTCGTCGTTGAAGTGCTGGTGCCACAGGAAGTGGTCGACGATGATCAGGTCGCCCTTTTTCCAGCGGTGGTGTGCGCCGCGGTCGGGCGCAGTCCCCATGAAGCTGTGCCCGTGGCCCTCGACGACGTAGAGCCAGGCCTCCCCCGGGTGGCGGTGCAGCGACTGCGTCTTGCCGGGTGCGAACTGGATCATCACCTGGGTGATGCCCGAGGCCTCGCTGCCGATCGCCCGGTCGACGAGGAACTTGGTGCGGGTGCCGCGCGGCGTGGCGAGCAGATCCTGCTCATCGTAAGGGGTATGGATTCGGCCGCTTCTCCTCTTCCGGGCCTCGTTGGCGAGGCGCCGCAGGCGGCGCGCGTAGGGATCGTCGCCCTGCGGTCCTTCCGTGAAGGCCGGCCGCGGCGGGAGAGAGGAGAAGGGCTCGCGGCCGCGCTCCTCGATGAGCGACATGCCGAGCGTCCAGAGCATCGGCTCTGAGGAGTAGCTCATGAAGCGCGCGGTCTTCCCGGCGTCGTTGCCGTGGCGATGCCAGCTCCACGCGGGAATGTGGATCGCGTCCCACGGCTTCCACTGGTAGCGCACGCCGTCGATCTCGCTCCAGCCCGAGCCCTCGACGATGAAGAGCTGCGCGTCCCAGGAGTGGCGGTGAATGGTGGTGTCGGTGCCGGGATCGATCTCGTGCACCAGCGCGTCGAGGCAGCGCGTCGGCGAGTCGCCGTCGTGTCCCATGTAGACGCCGCTGCGCATGCCGCGCGTGGTCGGCGCGAGCGCCACGTCCTCCTTGCGGATCACGCTGCGGCGGTTCTTGCGCCAGTCCTCGATGAACTCGGCGCGGCGCTTCTTCTGGATGTGGTAGTGCGTGACCGCGGTCGTGGTCTTGGTCGACATGAAAAGCGCGTTTTCCGGTATGTGGAACCGTGTTCCCGCGGAGGGACTTCATCATAGAATAATTTCACCGCAAAGCAATGAGAACGCTGCTCGCCGCGCTCGTCCTTTCCCTGTGCACCGCCTGGCTGTGCAGCCCCGGTTTGGCGCAGGACAAGCCGCTCACGCTCTACACCTCGCTCGCGCCCACCGAGTCGGGACCGCTCGCGCAGGCGTTCGAGAAGAAGACCGGCATCAAGGTGGAGCTGTGGCGCGCGATCAGCGAGAAGGTGGTGCAGCGCGCCATCACCGAGGCGCGCGCGCGCCGCTTCGCGGTCGACGTCGTCGAGACCAACGGCCCCGAGATGGAGATGATGGCGCGCGAGAAGCTCTTCGCCGAGATCGACTCGCCCTATCTCGCCGACCTGCCGGCGGCGGCGGTGCCGAAGCACCGCATGTGGATTCCGGACCGCATGAATTTCTTCGTCGTCGCCTACAACACGGCGAAAGTGCGGCGCGAGGAGCTGCCGCAGACCTATCTCGGCTTCCTCGACCCGAAGTGGAAGGGTCGCATCGGCATCGAGGCGACCGACGCCGAGTGGATGGCGACGCTCGTCAAGAAGTGGGGCGGCGAAGCGGGCCTGGCGCACTTCAGGAAGCTCGCGGAGCTCAGGCCCGACGTGCGCAAGGGCCATGTGCTGCTCGCCGAGCTGATCGCCGCGGGCGAGGTCCAGGTCGGACTGACGGTGTACAACGCCAACGCCGAGAGCCTGAAGAGGAGGGGCGCGCCCATCGACTGGCTGCCGGTGCAGCCGGTGGTGGCGCGGCCGCAGGGCATCGCCGTGGCGCGCAACGCGCCCAACCCGAAAGCGGCGCGCGCCTTCGTCGACTTCGTGCTCTCGCCGGAAGGGCAGGAGCTGCTGGTTTCGATGGGACGGGTGCCCGCCAGCACCAAGGTGCGCACGCACCTCAACGATTTCGAGTACACGGTGGTGGACCCGATCACCGTGCTCGACGAGCAGGCCAAGTGGAACAAGCTCTGGGAGGAGCTCTTCATCCGCGCGGAGGCGAAGCGATGAGCGGCCTGCCCGCGGACGCGCTCGGCCTCGCCGCGCTCGTGTTCCTGCTCGGGCTGCGCCACGGCCTCGATCCGGACCACCTCGTGGCCATCGACGGCCTGACGCGGGCCAGCACACGCGAACGCGCCCGGCCCTGGTGCGGCCTGTTCTTCTCGCTCGGGCACGGCGTGGTGATTACGCTCGTGGGTCTCGCGGTCGCGGTCGCCGCCACCGAATGGGAGCCGCCGTGGGGGGCACCGGCGTGGCTGCGGGCGCTCGGAACGTCCATCTCGGTCGGCGTGCTTCTCGTGCTGGGGCTCGCCAACCTGGCCGTGGCCTGGCGCACGCCCGCGGAGCGGCCGGTACCGCTCGTCGGCATCCGCGGCCGCTGGCTCGCCGGGCAGGTCTCGCGCGGAAGCCATCCCGCGTTCATCGCCGCCATCGGCGCCGCCTTCGCGCTTTCGTTCGACACGATCAGCCACGCGCTGGCTTTCTCGCTGACCGGGGCCGCGCTCGCGGGCTGGCTGTTCGCCACCGTGCTCGGCCTCGTCTTCACGCTCGGCATGGCGCTGGTCGACGCCCTGAACGGGTTCTGGGTCGCGAAAATGCGCGGCTCGCGCGCGATGAGCATCGCGATCGCGTTCCTGTGCCTCGCGGTCGCGGCGAGCGCGGCGTCCGGGCTCGAGCTCGCGCCCTCGCTCCTCGCGGCGGCGGGCGTGGTGCTCGTCGCTGCCGCGTATCTGCTAGCATCGCGTACAGTGCGTTCCATATGCGGGGACGCTAATTCGCCATATGGAACAGCCAAGAAGCAGTAGACCGGCCAAGGCGCGGCTCTCGTCGGTCGCGAACTCGATCCGGCTGCTGAACTCGTTCTCGGGCGAAGAAGACGAGCTCGGCATCACCACGCTCGCGACCCGGATGCGCCTCGCCAAGAGCACCGTGCACCGGCTCGCCGCGACGCTGACCGCCGCGGGTTTCCTCGAGCAGAACCGCGATAACGGGAAATACCGGCTCGGCATGGCCCTGTTCGAGCTGGGGGCGCTGGTGCGCCGCCGCATGGACGTAGCCAACGAGGGCCGCCCCAAGCTGCGCGAGCTGCTGGAGAAGACCGGGGAGACGGTCCAGATGGGCGTGGTCGATCATCTCAGCGTGCTCTACGTCTACGAGATGGAGAGCCCGCACGCCATCCGCATGGCGGCTGCGGTCGGCGGGCGCGCGCCGCTCCATTGCACCGCGGTGGGCAAGGTGCTGCTCGCGTATCAGCCCGAGGATTTCGTCGAGCGCGTGCTGCAGGCGGGGCTGACCGCCTACACCCCGAAGACGCTGACCCGGCGCGAAGCGATCCTGAGCATGCTGTCCGAGGTGCGTTCCCGCGAGCATGCGATCGACGACGAGGAGAGCGAGGCGGGCCTGCGCGCGATCGCCGCGCCGATCCGCAACCACAACGGCGCGGTGATCGCCGCCGTCGGCGTGGCCGCTCCGGTGCAGCGCATGAACCGCCGCGCCTTGCAGACCTGCGTGCCGACGGTGATCGCCACGGCGAACGCGGTCTCGGGGCGCCTGGGCTACCAGCGCGAGCGGGCCAGGACGCCGGGCGGTTGACCCAGCCCAGGCACACGCTGCAGGACCATCTGTACGGCGCCGACCCCGAGCACCGGCACGACGACGATTCGGACCACGACCACGATCACGACCACGACGAGCTCCCGGGCGGCTCGCCCGAGGCGAACGCGCTCTGGGTCCAAGACAACATCGCGCTGACGAGCGTGGGCATCGACATCGGCTCGGCGGGCACGCAGGTGATCTTCTCGCGGCTGCACATGCGGCGCCTCGGCGAGGACCTGCAGAGCCGCTATTTCGTCGTGAACCGCGAGACGCTGTACCAGTCTCCGGTTGCGCTGACGCCGTACCTCGACGAGCAGCGCATCGACGAGCGCGCGGTCGGCTCGATCATCGACGCCGCCTACGCCGGCGCCGGGCTGCATCCGGACAACATCGATACCGGCTCGGTGATCCTCACCGGCGAAGCGCTGCGGCGCGAGAACGCCCAGGCGATCGGGGAGCTCCTCGCCGAGCTCGGCGGCGAATTCGTCTGCGCCGCCGCCGGCCATCACATGGAAGCGATGCTCGCCGCCTACGGGTCGGGGGCCGCGAAGGCATCCCACCAGCGCGCGGCGCGCATCCTCAACATCGACATCGGCGGCGGCACGACCAAGCTGGCGGTGATCGAGAACGGCCGCGTGACCGCGACTGCGGCCGTGCACATCGGCGGCCGCCTGCAGGTGGTGGAGGAGGGCGGGCGGATCGTCCGGCTCGACCCGGCCGGCAAGCACCATGCGGCGCGCGCCGGGTTTGCCTGGAGCGCGGGCGACACCATCGACGTTGCCGCCCTGGACCGGGTGGCGGAGGTGATGGCTGACGCCCTGGTGGCGGCGGTCAGCGAACGGCCGCTGCCGCACGCGATCGAGCATCTCTACCTCACCGATCCGATTGCCGACCTCGGCCGCATCGACGGCGTCATGTTCTCTGGCGGCGTCGGCGAATACGTCTACGGCCGCGAGCCGC
>JBIOYV010000002.1:0-45680 GCA_044870335.1 Burkholderiales bacterium
AGACGAAGGCGACGAGGGCACCGATGCCGATGTTGGTCTGCGTCAGCGCGCGCAGCCGCTCGTCGAAGATCTTCGGCATCGCCCCGGTCGTCGAGTTGAAGATCACGCCGCCGCAGGCGGTGGCGACGAGCAGGATGGCGAAGATCTGCGCCATCGTGCGCGCGTCCAGATGCAGGCCGATGGTCTTGGATTTCTTGGGCACCGGACCCGGGTCCGGCACGAGCAGCAGGAACGCCGCACCGGTCGCGATCGACAGCAGCCCGGGGATGAAGAACGCGGTGCGCCAGCCCCAGAGGTCCATCAGGGCGCCCGAGACGATCGCGGCGAAGGCGAGGCCGAGATTGCCCCACAGGCCGTTCCAGCCGAGCGCCATGCCGAGGTTCTTCGGCGCGGCGACGAGCATCGCGATGCCGACCGGGTGGTAGATCGCGGCGAACATCCCGGTGAGCGTGAGGCCGGCCGCGATCTGCCACGGCGAGGTCGCGAAGCCGGTGACGAAGAGCGACGCGCCGATGCCGAAATAGAACACCGCCATCATCCGGTAGCGGCTCCAGTGATCGGCCAGCCAGCCGGCCGGAATGGCGAACGCGCCGAAAGCGATGAAGCCGCCGAGCGCGAGCGGAAGCAGCTCGGAGTAAGGGCGGTCCCATTCGCGCGCGAGCGCGAGCACCACCGTCGGGAAGACCAGCATGACGAGATGGTCGAGCAGGTGCCCGAGGTTGATGAAAGGAACCAGCCAGGTGTCGGGTCGCACGTGGCGGGTGTCGGGTCGCGCGTGGCGCTCCGGATCGCTCATGGGACGAAGCTTACCCCGTAAAATCGCCTCCCATGAGCGCTGTTTCAGGCGCAGTTACCGGAGTGGTGCTCGCAGGCGGCCAGGGGCGCCGCATGGGCGGCGTCGACAAGGGGCTGCAGCCGCTGCGCGGCAAGCCGCTGGCGCAGTGGGCGCTCGAGCGGCTCGCGCCGCAGGTCGACGAAATCCTCATCAACTGCAACCAGAACCTCGACGCGTACGCGCGTTTCGGCTACCGCCTGGTGCCCGATGAGATCGGCGGCTTCGCCGGCCCGCTCGCCGGGCTGCACGCCAGCCTCAAGGCCGCCGCGCATCCCCTCGTGGTGACCGTGCCGTGCGACTCGCCGTTCCTGCCGTCCGATCTTGTCTCCCGACTGCAACAGCACCTAAAGACGAACGATCTCGCGGTCGCCAAGACCGGGGATCAGCCGCACCCGGTGTTCTCGCTCGTGCGCAGGGACGTGCTCGATAACCTCGCAGCGTTCCTGCGCTCGGGCGGCCGCAAGATCGACGCCTGGTATGCCTCGCTCGCCACCGTGGAAGTGAGCTTCGACGACCAGGCCGACGCCTTCCGCAACATCAACACGCTCGAGGAGCTGGGCAAGGCATGACGAGCATCCTCCAGACCGTAAGCTGCCTCGACGACTACGACCCGGACGCGCTGCGCGTCGACAAGGCGCTCGAGGCGATCCGCGCCTGCCTTTCGCCGATCACGGCAACGGAAACCATCGCGATTCGACAGACCCTGGGGCGCGTGCTTGCCCAGGACATCGTGCCGTCGATCAACGTGCCGGCGCACGACAACTCGGCGATGGACGGCTACGCGCTGCGCTTTTCCGACCTGAAGCCCGGCGAGACGGCGCTGACCGAGGTCGGCAGCTCGTTCGCCGGCCGGGTCTTCGGGGGGAAGGTCGGCGCGGACGAATGCGTGCGCGTCATGACCGGCGCCGTGATGCCGGCGGGCACTGACACGGTCGTGATCCAGGAGGTGGCGCGGAAAGACGGCAACCGCGTCGTTATTCCGCCGGGACAGAAAAAGGCGCAGAACGTGCGCTACGCGGGCGAAGACCTCAAGGCGGGAACTGCAGTTCTTCGCGGCGGAATGGCGCTCGGGCCGGCACAGCTCGGCCTCATCGCGTCGCTTGGCATCGGCGAAGTCACGGTGAAGCGCAGGCTGAAGGTCGCCTTCTTCGCCACCGGCGACGAGCTCGCCTCGATCGGCGCGCCGCTCAAGGAAGGCGAGGTCTACGACTCCAACCGCTACACGCTGCACGGCATGCTCGCGCGCCTCGGCGTCGAGCTCGTCGACCTCGGCGTGGTGCGCGACGATCCGAAGCTCCTGGAAAGCGCGTTCAGGCGCGCCGCCGCGGGCGCCGACGCGGTCATCACCACCGGCGGCGTATCGGTCGGCGAGGCCGACTTCACGCGCGAGCTCATGGCAAAGCTCGGCGAGGTGCTGTTCTGGAAAATCGCGATGCGTCCCGGCCGGCCCATGGCCTTCGGCCGCATCGGCAACGCTTTTCTCTTCGGCCTGCCCGGCAACCCGGTCGCGGTGATGGTCACCTTCTACCAGTTCGTCCGCGATGCGCTGCTCCACCTTTCGGGACGCACCGACGACTACACGATTCCTCTGCTAGGGGTGAAAGCGGCAGCGCCGCTGCGTAAGGTGCCTGGAAGAACCGAGTACCAGCGCGGCATCCTTTTCCGCGAACACGGCGAATGGAAAGTGCGCACCACCGGACAGCAGGGCTCGGGCGTGCTGCGCTCGATGTCGGAGGCGAACTGCTTCATCGTGCTCGAGCACGCGCGCGGCAAGGTCGAGGCCGGCGAGCTCGTGAGCGTCCAGCTCTTCGAGGGCCTGGTCTAGGCTTGTTCCCTATGAACCCGACATGATCGGCGACACGGAGCGCACCTTGCCGTTTTCGTCGGTGACGAACTCGTAGCTATCGTGCACCCCGCCGATCTTCAGAGGAGGCGACTCCACCCTGAAGCGCAGGGAAGTCATCCAAGAGGCGTAGCGCTCGAGCCCCTCGAGCAATTCGCGCTTGGAGGCGAATACACCCGGCGCAACGAGCTGCCGGTTCGATGGCGCGTTCATGTCGCAATAGACACGAAGCGAGAACCCGCCCGCTCCGGCGTGCAGGTCCACCACGTGCCTCGCGCAGTCCGAGCTCGCCGGAGTCTTCTCCGGCAGCGTCGCGCCGGCGACGTTCTTCCCGTCCGACTGGATCAGGTACTCAGCGAGCCCGGCCTCGAGAACCTGCTTCATCGACATGTCGGGCCGGATCGCGTCATGCGAGGCCACGAAGGACGCGTAGGTGCCGCTGCTACGGCCGCATGAAACGGAAATGGCGGTCAAGCAGGCAAGCGCGACCCATAACCGTATCCCCATGAGCGTCCCTTTGCTCTTTTTTCGCACCTTAAGCCGCGGGACACCGCCGGTGCAAACGACTTTTTGGCACATGCATGATTCAGTTGGCTTCTTGCCTTGCGGCGTCCAGGAATGCTCTCATTTCCCGTGCCGAGCGCAGATGATGCACGCGCTTCCTCGCTTTGACCTCGGAAACCAGCGCGCGGTATTTCGGGGTCAGATGCCGATGGCACAGCCAAAGCACCCGGTAGCTGCTGAGGCTCGAGCTGATCACGGGGCTATCCTTCGGCCAGCCTGGTGGAGTGACGAACAGGCCTTTCAGCAGGCGCTTCGTGATCCAGAGGAAGTGCACGAAGAACGGCAGGTTGACGTAGACCAGCGTGTCCGCGGCCGAGAAGCGCTCCCAGGCCAGCTTGACCGACCCGTAGCCGTCGATGATCCACGCGTCGCGCTGCAGGACCTCGGCGTGCGCCTTCAAAAACTCCTCGTGCGGGACCGCCGCCCCGCCCGGGCGATACTGCATCATGTCGACGACATAGAGAGGAATCCGCGTCAGCTCGGCCAGCCTTCGCGCCAGGGTCGACTTCCCGCCGCCGGCATTGCCGAAGACCGCGACCTTCCTCACCGCCCCTCAACTCATCGACGCTGGTACTCAACCCCCAGCTTGAACCCGATTATCGCTACTGGGACGGATTCGTCCACAACGCCGGCCGGTCCGCCCCCTCCCATGCGGGGTGATGGTTGCTGCCGGACTTGTCGTTGATATCGGTGGGTGTGGGATTGAGATTCAGGTACCAAGGCTTGACCGCCGAGCCCGGCGTCGCAAGCTCGCTCGTGACCTGCTCCGGCGTCAGAAGCGAATCGTAGAACTGCATCCCGCGGATGATTCCCTTGAACTCCTCGTATCCCACATAGCCGCCCCACGACTCATTGCGCCCATTGTTCGGCGCCTGGCCGACCACGATCGCCGGGTTGGGCGGCTGCCTCGCCGCCCAATCCGGATCGTTGACGGTGTGCTGGAGCAGCTTGGTCCTGTCCGGCCAGTCCCAGTAGAACTCGTGGCGCGTCGTGGAGTCGTTCTCGCGCCACACGCGGATGACCTGGGTGTACCAGCGGTCCCACTGGACCTCGGAGCCCGTAGTGAAGTCCTGCTTATCGACCGAGATTTCCCACTGCCCAGGCCCAAAGGGGAGTGGCTCAGTGGGATACGGATGCATACCGTAATACGTGTTCGCGTTGCCGCCATCCCAGACGAAATCGCCGTTATTGCCCCAGAAGAAAGTCGTGTAGTAGCGCGGGTTCGGCCCGGTGTCCTTCTTTCGTGGAAACACGCGAAAGACATAGGTCGCAGGGTAGATGGGAAACGGGTTTGCAAACACGATGCGCCGCTCGAAGGTCGTCTCTTCGTTGCCGGACCATTCGAGCCCGGTGTCGATGGCCGGCTGCACCACCGGCTGGAGACCCGCGGGAACGACGGTCCAGCGCATGTCGCTCACCGTGCGGACGAACCCTTCGCTCGGCTGGATGACAAGGCCAACCATGGGATAGAGATAGGTCTGGCCGGTGACCGCGTGCCTCCAGAACAGGTCGCTCTTGCCGTCGCCGTCGTAGTCGGCGACCGTCACGATGCGCCAGTTCAGGTCGGCCACCGTACGGATGAAGCCCTCGCCCACGATGTTTGTGGCGTCCATCAGGTAGATGTAGTTGTCTCCCGTGCTCGCATTGCGCCAGACGATGTCAGCCTTGAGGTCGCCGTCGAAGTCGCCCACGCCGGCGATCTTCCAGTTTAGGTCCGCCACCGTCCTCAGAAAGCCTTCGTTCGGCTTGATGGTCGTCCCGTCCATCGGATAGAGATAGTTCTGCCCGCTCGCCGAGTGCCGCCACAGGATGTCGGCCTTTCCGTCGTGGTCGAAGTCGCCCACGCCGGCGATCTGCCAGTTCAGGTCCGCGACCGTGCGGATGAAGCCTTCGCCGGCGATCGTGGTGCTGCTCATGAGGTAGATGTAGTTGTCTCCAGTGGTCGTATTGCGCCACAGGATGTCGGCCCTGCCATCGCCGTCGAAGTCGCCCACGCCGGCGACCTGCCAGTCCTGGTCCACGACCGTGCGGATGAAGCCCTCCCCCACGATCGCCGTGCCCTTCATTAGGTAGATGTAGTTCTGGCCGGTACTGCCGTTGCGCCACAGGATGTCGGCCTGGCGGTCGCCGTTGAAGTCGCCCACGCCGACGACCTGCCAGTTCAGATCGGCCACCGTTCGGAGAAATCCCTCCGAGGACAGGATCTGGGCGCCATTCATGGGATAGAGATAGTTCTCCCCCGTGCCACCGCTGCCCTCGCTGCGCCACAGGATGTCCGCGCGACCGTCGCCGTTGAAGTCGGCAACAACGCCAGCGGCGCAAGCAGCCCCGAACCATACGGCCCCGGCGATAAGCAGCAGCGCCGAGGCCTTCTTTATTGTTTCCAAGTTCTTGTTCCCCTTGGAAGGCGAACACCGCCGAACGGTACGGCATTCCTTCGGAGTTCTACAACCTGGGGTTAGCCGAGCCAATAGCTCAACTCGAGCCTCATAGAGGCCCGCGGTGAAGCTTGCATCAGGCTTGCAAAGTTTGAAGCAATACTTGAGTGGAGGAGCCGCGAGCGGCCAACAAGACCGCTTACATCGCCATCATGCGCGCGAGCTCGAGGAGCTCGGCGTTCGCCGGGCGGGTGCGGCCGGCGACCTCGGCGAGCGGCGTGGAGGCGATCTCGCCGCACAGAATACCGACCAGCACGCCGCTCTCGCCGCGCGCGAGGCACTCCACCGCGGCATCGCCCAGGCGCGTGGCGAGAACGCGGTCGGCGGCGCCCGGCGCACCGCCGCGCACCACGTGGCCGAGGCGCGTGACCCGCAGGTCGAAACCGATCGAGTCGCCCTGCTCGTCGTAGTAGTGCATGAGCTCGCGCACGCCGCAGCGCGCGCCCTCGGCGATCACCACGAGCGCATGGGTCTTGCCGCGCTGGTGGGCAGCGCGCAGCCGCGCGGCCACTTGCGCGGGCGCGATTTCCTGCTCGGGGAGCGCGATGACCTCGGCGCCGCCGGCGATGCCGGCCATGAGCGCGATATAGCCGCAGTCGCGGCCCATCGTTTCCACCGCAAACGCGCGCTGGTGCGACGAGGCGGTGGTGCGCAGGCGGTCGATCGCCTCAAGCGTGATGTTGACCGCCGTGTCCGCGCCGATGCTGACGTCGGTGCCGTACAGGTCGTTGTCGATGGTGGAGGCGACGCCGACCACCGCGAAGCCCTCGCGCGCGAGCGTCGCCGAGCCGGTCTGCGAGCCGTTGCCGCCGATCACGACCAGCGCGTCGATGCCGCGCGCGGCGAGACTTGCGAGCGCCCGGGTGCGTCCGTGGGCTTCCCTGAACTCGGGGCTGCGCGCGCTGCCGAGCACCGTGCCGCCGTGCTGGATGATCCCGCCGACGTCGCGCGCGGCCAGGCGCTCCATGGCGCCCGACACCAGCCCGGCGAAGCCGTTGCGCACGCCGAACACTTCCCAGCCCTTGGCCAGCGCGGCGCGGGTCACCGCCCGCACCGCCGCATTCATTCCGGGAGCGTCGCCGCCGCTCGTCAATACTGCAATTTTCTTCAAGCCGGACATTCTAAAGCTCGATGGCCAAATCCCTGAAGCAACTGCGCGAGGAGGCGCGCGCCTGCCAGGCCTGCCCGTTATGGGCGAACGCGACCCAGACGGTCTTCGGCGCCGGCGATCCTCATGCAAGAGTCATGCTGGTGGGCGAGCAGCCGGGCGACGAAGAAGACAAGAAGGGCCTGCCGTTCGTCGGGCCGGCCGGACGCCTGCTCGACCGCGCCCTCGAGGCGGCCGGCGTGGATCGGAACGATCTGTACGTCACCAACGCGGTGAAGCACTTCAAATGGCAGCTTCGCGGCAAGCGGCGGCTGCACAAGACCCCGGCGCAGCGCGAGGTCGACGCGTGCCACCAATGGCTCGAGCGCGAGATCGCCGCCGTGAAGCCCCACGTGATCGTCGCGCTGGGCGCCACCGCGGCGCGCGCGGTCATCGGCAAGGAATTCAAGGTCTCGACGATGCGTGGCCAATTCGTCGAGAGTCCGCTCGCGCCCTATGTGTTCGGCACCTTCCATCCTTCGGCGCTCCTCAGATTGAAGGACGAGGCCGAGAAAGAGGCCGCCTTCAAGCAGCTCGTCGGCGACCTGAAGCTGATCAAGAAAGCATTAAGCAAGTAAAGGGGTCTGACCCTTTATCTAGATTGCCGTACCACGGGGCGATTAAGGTAGCACTACCCCGGGTGCACGCCCGCGTTGTGCATCTCGTCTAAAAGTTTGGCGATGTCCACGTCCATGAACCGCGTCCCTGCGTTGAAGCGCGTCCCAGTGGCGACCTGAATCCGCCCGCCGGGAAGTTCGATTTCGCAGGGGTTCATACACGTCCACTGTCCAGCAGAGTCGCGGCGGAAGCAATGGATGAAGTCCTTCACAGGCGCGAATTAAATCGCCACCAGGGCGCAATTTTCTGCCGGGACGGGTCCGTCGTTTGCGGCAGGGGCGTCCCTGTCGCGGGTGAACTACAAATGACGTTTGCTACGCGGGCCAGAGCATCGCGGCGCCGCGCACGCCGCTCGCATCGCCGAACTGCGCGGGCACAATCGGCGTCTCGACGACCGGCGCGTACACGTAGCGCGGCAGGAGCTGCGGGACGCTCGCGTAGAGCCGCTGCTCGCGCGAGACGCCGCCGCCCAGGACGATGATTTCCGGGTCGAGGAAGTTGATCACCAGCGAAAGCGCGCGCGCGAGGCGGTCGGCGTAGACCGCGAGCGCCTGGTCTTCGCCGCGCGCGCCCTTCTCGCGCGCGAGCGCGGGCCCGGAGCACCACTGCTCGATACAGCCGCGGCGGCCGCAGTTGCACATCGGCCCGGGATGCTCCTCGCGCGTCATCCACGGCAGCGGCGTATGGCCCCATTCCCCGCCGATGCCGTGATGGCCGTTCAGCACGGCCCCGCTCACCACGATGCCGCCGCCCACGCCGGTACCCAGGATGGCGCCGAACACTACGCGGCGTCCCGCGCCCGCACCGTCGTGCGCCTCGGAGAGCGCGAAACAGTTGGCGTCGTTCGCGAAACGCACTTCCCGCGCGAGGCGCTCCTCGAGGTCGTGCTTGAGGCGCCTGCCGTTGAACGGCGTGTTGTAGGCGTTGATCACGCGGCCGCTGCGCGGGTGAATCGTGCCCGGCATGCCGATGCCCACGTCGCAGGCCGCGCCGGCGGCGCGTTCCGCGTCCAGGATCAGGCTGGAAAACTCCTCGAGGGCCGCGTCGTACCCGGCGCGCGGCGTGGGCGCGCGCCGCCGCAGCACCTCGCGGCCGTCGCTTTCGAACACCGCGATCTCGATCTTGGTGCCACCCAGGTCCACGCCTAGCCGCAAGGCCATGATCTGGTTCCGATCCCTTCCCGCCCGCGCAGTTCAATGCTTCGTACCGCCGATTGTGAACTGGTGGCTAACGCACGGGCCTCTTTACAGCGCAAAGTAGGCCGGGTGTGCTGCATTTCGCGGGAGGCTTTTATGGTTGCGGCTCGATCGATCCTTGCCGGCGTGGCTGTCGCGCTCGCCGGCGCCGCATCGGCTGGAGAGCGCTGCAGTGCCTTCGACGGCAGCACCCTGCAGTGCGGCCGGGAGCGCGTGCGCGTCGAAGGCCTGCGTGCGCCGACGCTGAACGAGCCCGGAGGTCCGGAAGCGCGGGCGCGCCTGGACCGGCGCATCCGGCAAGGCGAGCTCGTCATCGAGCGGCAAGGCCGGGACCGGTTCGGCCGTACGCTCGGACGCATCTACGTCAACGGCAAGCGGATCACGCAGCTTGACCTCGAGCCGAAGGGCAAACAAGCCAGCAGGCGCAGCTAGGGGCTTGCCTTCGCGCAGGTGCAGGCGTTCATCCACGCGCCGAGCCAGGACTTCGCCGCGGCCGGGTCGCCCAGGCGCCAGCGCGCCGCGGTTTCGCCCTCGCCGATCTTCACCGAGTGACCGCCGAGGCGGTTCACCACCCGAAACCCGGATTCGTCGGTGACGTCGTCGCCGAGGAAGACCGGGACGCGGCCGGCGAAGGGCGCCTCGGACATGAACTCGCCGATGGCGCTTCCCTTGTCGACGCCCGAGGGCTTGAGCTCGTACACCATCTTGCCGAGCTGAATCTCGAGCGCGCCGCCCGCGGTCTTCGCGGCCTCCTCGACCACCGCCAGCGCCGCCGCCTCGAGCTGCGGGGCGAGCCGGTAGTGCAGCGCCACGCTCGCGCCCTTGTCCTCGAAGATGAGACCCTCGTTGCGCGCGACGAACTTGCGCACCGGCGCGGCGGCGCGGTGCAGCGCCTCCACCGCGAAGCGGTGGCGGTGGCGCTTGCCGCGCGCGTCGCGGCGCTCGGCGCCGTGCTGGCCGGCGATCGGGAGCTTCAGCGGGTGGAACAGCGCGTCGATGCCTGCGAGCGGGCGCCCGCTCACCAGCGCCAACGCGCCGCCGGTGACGCGGTGCAGCCCCGCCACGAGCTCGGCCTCGGGGCGCTCGATCCGCACGTCGTCGGGATGCCCCTCGATGTCGAGCAGCGTGCCGTCGATGTCGAGGAAGAAGGCCCAGTTGGCGGCAAAGGGCGGCATGCCCTAGCCCGTGCCGGCGCGCCGCCGCGCGGCCCGCGCGCGCGACAGGACGCGGCGGCGGTGGCGCATGCGCGCCGCGTCGAGAAGCATGCGGCCCGCCCAGCGGAACACGTTGAACTCCTGCACCAGGGTGCGCATGCTGCGCATGCGCGCGCGCTGCTCCTCGGGCGACATGGTGAGCGCGAGGTGCATCGCCGCGGCGCTCTGCTCGATGTCGTACGGGTTCACGATCAGCGATTCCGACAGCTCGCGCGCCGCGCCGGTGAACTGCGACAGGATGAGCACGCCCTGCTCGTCGTCGCGCGCGGCGACGAACTCCTTCGCCACGAGGTTCATGCCGTCGTGCAGGCTCGAGACGTAGCAGAGCTCGGCCGCCCGGTACAGCTCGTACACCTGCACCGCATCGTGGTGCTCGATCTTGAGGATGATCGGCTCGTAGCCCGGGCGCCCGAAGCGCTCGTTGATGCGCGCGGCCATTGCACGCACCCTGGCATCGAGGTTCTGGTACTCGTCGATCGAGGAGCGCGACGGCGCCGCGACCTGGATGAACGCGAACTGCCCGACCCAGCGCGGCTCGAGCTCGAGCAGCCGCTCGATCGCCATGAAGCGCTCCAGGATTCCCTTGGTGTAGTCGAGCCGGTCGACGCCTATGCCGAGCTTCACGTCGTCCGCGAGCCCGAGCCGTTCCCGCACCCGCTTGCGGCCCTCGGCTACCGGCGCCTGGAGCTGCAGCGCCGCGGGCGGCCATTCGATGGAGATCGGGTAGCGCCGCACCTCGGTGGGATTGCCGCCGTAGGAGATGGTGAAGGTCTCGCGGTCGACGCGCGCCTCGAGGAAGCGGTCGACCGTGTCGAAGAAGTTGTTGCAGTGGAACTGGGTGTGGAAGCCGAGGATCGAGGAGCCGAGCATGCCCTCGAGGACCTCCTCGCGCCACGGCAGGATGCCGAAGGCCTCCGGGTTGGGCCAGGGTATGTGCCAGAAGGTGATGATGGTGGCGCGCGGCAGGCGCTCGCGCACCATGCGCGGCAGCAGCGCGAAGTGGTAGTCCTGCACCAGGATGATCGGGTCGTCGCTGCGCGCCTCGTCGGCGACGATGTCGGCGAAGCGCTGGTTGACGTTGCGGTAATGCTCCCAGTCGTGCGTGCGGAATGTCGGGCGCGTATGGGCGATGTGGCACAGCGGCCACAAGCCCTCGTTGGCGAAGCCGAAGTAGTACCCCTGCTCCTCCTCCTTCGACAGCCACACCCGGCGGATCCGGTAGGCGGGATGCTCGGGTGGCACCATCACGTGGTCGTGCTTGTCGACCGTGTCGCGGTCGGCGTTCCCCGCGCCGTGGGCGATCCAGGTGCCCGAGGTGGCGCGCACGATGGGCTCGAGCGCCGTGACCAGGCCGCTCGCCGGCCGCTGGATCTCGATCACGTTGTCCTTGCGCCGCGTGTGGATGTAGGGCTCGCGGTTCGAGACGATGAGCACCTCGTCGCCCTTCAGGTCCTGGCGCAGGATGCGCCGCAGCGCGTCCGGGCCCCAGACGGTCTGCGACTCGTCGCGCGTGCGCCGCTCGGATTCCAGGTCGAGCACCAGCGACTGCAGGTCGCGCGCGATCGGGCGCAGCTCGGGCGAGGCCGATTTCCACGCCAGCGGCGAGCGCAGCAGAGTCTCGCCCTTCAGCAGCGCCTTCATGCCCGCGACCCAGCCGCGCCAGCTGATCTCGGCGATGATCACGGTGATGAGCGCGACCACGGTGGCAATGGCGGCGAAAAGGTAGAGCACGTACTTCTTGGTATCGTTGCTGCGCCGCTGCACGAAGCTCATGTCGTGCACCACGATCAGCTCGCCGTAGCTCTTGCCGTCGGCGCCGACGATGCGGTTGGCCGAGACGTGCAGCGGCCCGTGGGCGAGCTGCAGCACCCAGCTCTTCTCCTCGTTGCCCGCCGAAGTGCTGCAGCGGATGTCCTTCGGAAACGCCGCGGTCGCGTACGCGATGCGGCCGGCGCGGTCGCAGTAGCCCAGGGCGTAGATGCGCTGGTCCTGGATGATGCGCTCGAAGTAGCGCAGCACCTTTCCCTTCGGATCCCGGTTGTCGGCGATCAGCTCGGCGAGCGGCTCCTGCGCGGTCTTGGCGATCGATGCGCCGCGCGTGTCGAGATCGCGCACAAACCACTGGAACGTGAGGCGGTCGACGAGCGGAACGACCGCATACGCGATGGCGGCGAGGGCAAGCGCGAGGGGTACGACAAAGCGCAGCGAAAGCGGCATGGAGCTCCCGGCAATCCCATTGCCCCCAGCAAAGTTTACGCCCGCTAGTTGAAATGCAACGCGCTGTCGCCGACAGGCGTCTACGCCAACCGGACTATTACGGCGCCGCGTTGCCGCCCGAGACGGGAAGCGGCCGGCGCACCGCCGCGCCGGACTCGCTTTCAGCTGAAAGCTCGGTGAGGTGGCCGGGGAGCGGCTTGGACGGCTTCAAGCCGAGCTCGCGGATGCGCTCTACCTGGCGGATGAGGTTGCCTTTACCGCTCGCGAGCTTGCCGTAGGCGTCGTCGTAGCTCGACTGCGCCGCTTTCAGGCGCCTGCCGATGTCCTCGAGGTCGGCGACGAAGCCGACGAACTTGTCGTAGAGCGCGGTGCACTGCCGCACGAGCTCCTGGGCGTTGCGGTTCTGGTGCTCGTAGCGCCAGATGTTGGCTATCGTGCGCAGCGAAAATAGCAGCGTGGTCGAAGTCACGATCATGACGCTGCGCTGGAACGCGTCCTCGAACAGGTCCTGCCTTTCGCGCACGGCGAGCGAGAAGGCCGCCTCGATCGGCACGAACATGAGGACGAAGTCGGGGGTGCGAATGTCGTACAACGACTGGTAATTTTTCTCCGCCAGGCCTTTCACGTGGGTGCGCAGCGACTCGACGTGGCGGGCGAGCTCCCGCTTCTTGGTCAGGTCATCGTCGGCGCTGCAATAGGCGTCATAGGCCGTCAGGGCCACCTTGGAGTCGATTACCAGGTGCTTCCCCTCCGGCAGGCGGATGATGACGTCGGGGCGTGCCTTGCCGCCCTCGGCGGCCTCGAAGGTCGCCTGCACGTCGTACTCCCGGCCTTTCTGTAAACCCGAGGCCTCCAGGATCCTTTCGAGCACCACCTCGCCCCACGCTCCCTGGGTCCTCGAGTCCCCCTTGAGAGCATTGGTCAGGTTCAAGGCATCCGCGCTCATCCTCGCGTTGACTTCGACGAGCTTCTGGATCTCGTTCTGCAACGAGAAACGCTGCTTGGATTCCTTGTCGTAGGTTTCCTCGACGCGCACCTGGAACTCCCGCAGGCGCTCGCCCAGGGGCTTCAGCAGCGAGTCGAGGTTCGCGACGTTCTGCTGCACCAGCTTCTCGCCCTTCTCCTCGAAGATGCGATTGGCGAGATTCTGGAACTGCTCGGCGAGCGCCTCCTTCGCCTCGGCGAGGAGCTTCAGCTTCTCGTCGGCCTGGCGCCGCTCGAGGTTGAGGGCCTGCAGCAGGCGCGCGTTTTCCTCGCGCGCCGCCTGGTAGCCGGAGAGCTCCTGCTCGAGCTCGGGAATGCGCCGTGCGCGCTCCTCGAGCGTGGCGATCATCACTTCGCCCGCGAGGCGTGCCTTCTCGCTCCTGAGCTCGGCGAGGTGCTCGGCGGCGCCGCGCTGCCAGAGCCACATGCCGAAGGCGCCGCACGCCGCGCCGAGGGCCACGCCGAACACCAGGTAGAGCGCGCTTTCCACGCCCGGATTCTATTACGAGTTGTAGAGCGGCCAGGCCTGGGCGCGGATGGCGTCGGCGGCGCGCGCGAGCGTGCCGTCCAGCCTGTGGTCTTCGTCCAGGAAGTCGAAGTACGGCGCGACGCTCTCGACGAAGGCGCGCATCGCGCCGCAAAGCGCCGCGGCCTCGAGCTCGCCCTGGCGGCGGCGCAGCAGCAGCGCCTGCCGCGTGGCGAGAAGCTGGGCGGCGGCGACCTGCTCGGTGAGCGCGAGCACCCTGAGGCAGTCGCGCGCCGCGATCGATCCCATGCTCACCTTGTCCTGGTTGTGCGACTCGGTGGAGCGCGAGAAGGACGCGGCCGGCATCGTCAGCTTGAGCGCCTCCGCGGTCCAGGCCGAGGCCGCGATCTGCACCGCCTTGAAGCCGTGGTTGATCGCGGCGCGCTCGGCCGAAGCGCCCGACAGGTTCTGCGGTAGGCCCGAATTGAACTTGGCGTCGACCAGCAGCGCGAGCTGCCGGTCGAGGAGGTCGGCGATGCTCGCGACCGCCGCCTTGAGGGCGTCCATGGCGAAGGCGATGTGGCCGCCGTAAAAATGCCCGCCGTGCAGGATCAGGCGCTCGTCGGGGTCGACGATCGGATTGTCGTTCGCGCTGTTCAGCTCGTTTTCGATATCGCGCCGCAGCCACGTCAGCGCGTCGCGCAGCACCCCGATCACGTGCGGCGCGCAGCGGATGGAATAGCGGTCCTGCAGCCTTGCGCCTGCGCCCGCGGCTTCGTCGGCGAGCGTCATGTCGCCGTGGATCCAGGCCGCCGCTTCGTTCTGGCCGGCGTGGGGCTTGAGCGCGAACAGGCGCGGGTCGAAGTGCGCGCGGTTGTTGCGCATCGCGAGCGCCGCCGTCGCGGTGAGGCGCGCGGCGAGGCGGCTGAGGTACTCGGCGCGGCTCCAGGCGAGCGCGGCGAGTCCGGTCATGACCGCGGTGCCGTTCATGACCGCGAGGCCCTCCTTCGGCGCGAGCTCGAGGGGAGCGAGGCCCGCCTCGCGCAGGACCTCGGCGGCGGGCCGCACGTTGCCGCGGTAGCGCACCTCGCGCTCGCCGATCAGCGTCGCGGCGACATAGGAAAGCGGCGTCAGGTCGCCGCTCGCTCCGACCGAGCCCTCGGCCGGGATGCACGGCAGGATGCGGCGATTGATGAGCTCCTCGAGGCGCTCGAGGAGCTCCCAGCGCACGCCGGAGAAGCCGCGCGCCAGCGAGCACAGGCGCGCGACCAGGACCGCGAGGGTTTGCGCTTCGTCGAACAGCTCGCCCGAGCCGCAGCCGTGGTAGCGCACGAGGTGCGCCGGCAGCTCGGCGACGAGATGCGGCGGAATTTCGACCACGCACGAATCGCCGTATCCGGTGTTGACGCCGTATACGGTGCCGCCCTGGTCGAGCGTCTGCTTGAGAAACAGCGCGCCGCGTGCGATGCGCTCGCGGAACGCCGGGTCGCGGCTCAGGCCTACCGCCCGCCGCCCGGACGCGACCTGCACCACCCCTTCGATCGTGAGCCAAGCGTCACCGAGCGGCAAGGGCGTCATGTCAGTCGCGCAGGGTGAGCGCCGGAGAGGAGCGCAGCACCTGGCGCGAGGAGAGCCAGGCATTGAACGAGAGGAGCGCGATTCCGGCGAGCGGGCCCGCGATCCAGAGCTCGGCGCTCGGCGCGAGATTGAGCTCGAACACGCGGCGCGCCACGAGCTGGCCGATGGCCGCGGCGCCGAGGGTCGCGAGCAGCCCCGCCACCACGCCCATGGCGAGGAACTCGGCGCGCTGGCTTCCCGCGACCTGCGCGCGCGAGGCGCCGTAGACGCGCATCACCGCCGCCTCCCGGCGCCGCTCGTCCTCGGTCGCCAGCAGCGCCGAGTACAGGACGAGCACCCCCGCCGCCAGGGTAAAGAGGAAAACGAACTGCACCGCGTCGATCAGCTGATCGATCACCGCCTGCGCCTGGCGCACTGCCGCGGCGATGTCCACCAGGGTGACGTTCGGAAAGCGCGTCGACAGCTCGTTCAGCACCGGCTCGCGGCCCGGCTCGACGCGGAAAGCCGACACGAAGGACGCCGGAAAGCCCGCCAGGAGCCCGCGGGGGGCGATGACGAAGAAGTTCACCCTCATGGAATCCCAGCGCAGCTTGCGCAGCGAGCTGATGCGCGCGCTGAAGGGCTCGCCCCCGACCGTGAAGGTGAGCTCGTCGCCGAGCCTCCATCCGAGGCGCTCGGCGATGCCCTCTTCCACCGAGACTTCGCGTGCGTCCGTGGTTGCGAACCAGCGCCCGGCCGAGACCGTGTTGTGCTCGGGCGGCGCGTCCATGTAGGACAGGTTGAATTCGCGCTCGACCAGGCGCCGGGCACGCTCCTCCTCGTAGTCCTGCTCGCGCACCGGCTTTCCGTTCACCGCGGTGAGCCGGCCGCGCACCATCGGGTAGAAATCGGGCGTCGCCATCCGCTGCTCCGAGAAGAACTTCTCCAGCGCCGCACGCTGGTCGGGCTGCACGCCGATCAGGAACCGGTTGGGCGCATCGGGCGGTACGCTCCTGCGCCACGCCCGCACCAGGTCGTCGCGGGTAAAGGTCAGGAGGAGGAGCGCGGTGAGCCCGAGCGCGAGGCACGTGGTCTGCACCGCGTTGCCGGCGGCATGGCGGCGGAGCTGCGCCAGGCCGTAGCGGATGCTCGCGTTGCCGACCCGGCGGGAAACGCCGGCGTGGCTCAAGAGGCGCAGCATCGCCCAGGAAACGGCGACGAACGCCGCCACCGCGGCGGCAAAGCCGCCGATCACGTAGGCGCCGAGCTTGACGTCGGCCGCCTGCCACAGGAGCAGCGCGGCGAGCGCGGCGAAGCCGCAGCCGTAGGCCGCGAGCATGCCGCCTTTCGGCCGGCCGGACTCGCGCCGCATCACGCGCATCGCCGGCACGTTCTTGAGCTGCAGCAGCGGCGGCAGCAGAAAGCCGAGCATCAGCGCGAGCCCGACGAGGAAGCCTTGCAGCGCCGGAAGCGGGCCCGGCGCGGGCAGCTCGGCGCGCAGGAGCTCGCCGAGCGCCGCGCTGAGCACCTGCTGCCCGACGAAGCCGGCGCCGGCGCCGAGCGCGCAGGCTGCGATGCCGACCGCGACGAACTCGCCGCCGTACAGCAGCACCAGCCTGGATTGCGTAGCCCCCAGGCAGCGCATCACCGCGCACGCGTCGAGGTGGCGTTGCACGAAGCGGCGCGCCGCAAGGGCGATGGCGACGCCGGCGAGGATCGCTGCCAGCAGGGCCGTGAGCCCCAGAAAGCGCTGCGCCCGGTCGACGGATGCGCGCACCTCGGGCCGGCCGGTCTCGAGCGTCTCGATGCGCTGGCCGCGCTCGAGCGAAACCTGCAGCGCGCTCTCGGCCGCCTTCACCTCACCCGCGGTACCCGCGACGTAGAGGTAGTACGAGGCGCGGCTGCCGGGACGGATGAGGCCGCTTGCCGGCACGTCGGCGGCGTTCATCATCAGGCGCGGCGCGAAGTTGAAGAAGTTGGCGCTGCGCTCGGGCTCGAGCGTCAGCACGGCGCCGACTTCGAGCTCGGCGTCCCCCAGCCGCAGGCGCGTGCCCACCGGTGCGCCGAGCGCGGATACCAGCCGCTCCTCGATCCACACCTTGCCGCGCGGCGGACCCGCGGCAACCGGCGCGTCCGGCGCCCCTAGCGCGGCGGCAATGCGCAGCTGGCCGCGGAGCGGGTAGTTCTCGGTTACGGCTTTCACGCCCGCGAGCTGCGATTTGCCCTCGACGATGGCCATGCTCATGAAGGCGACCGCCGAGGCGCTGCGCAGGTTGCGCTTCTCGATGTCGGCGGCGAGGTTTCCGGCGAAGGCATGGTCGGACACCAGCACGAGATCCGCGCCGAGGAGCTGGTGCGCGTCGCGCGCCAGGCCGCGGCCGACGCGGTCGGCGAAGAAGCCGACGCTGGTCACGCTGGCGACCGCGATGACCATCGCCGCCGCCAGCACGCGCAGCTCGCCGGCGCGCCAGTCGCGCGCCAGCATGCGCAACGACTGCTTCACGCGAGCATCCTGCCGGCGGCGAGGCGCACGATGCGCGTGCAGCGCCGGGCGAGGCCTTCGTCGTGGGTCACCATGACGAGCGTGGTGCCGTGCTCGCGATTCATCCCGAAAAGCAGCTCGATCACGTCGGCGCCGGCTTCCGCGTCCAGGCTTCCGGTCGGCTCATCGGCGAGCAGGAGCTTCGGGCGCACGACGAAGGCGCGCGCCAGCGCGACCCGCTGCTGCTCGCCCCCCGAAAGGTGCTTCGGATAATGCCGTAGCCGCTCGCTCAGCCCGACCCGAGCCAGCATCTCGCGCCCCAGCGCCTCGGCCTCGGCCTTGCCCGCCAGCTCGAGCGGAAGCATGACGTTCTCCAGCGCGGTGAGCGCGGGCAGGAGCTGGAACGACTGGAACACGAAGCCGACCAGGCGGCCGCGCAGCTCCGCGCGCGCGTCCTCGTCGAGCCCGAAGAGGTCGGTGCCGGCGAGCTCCACGCTACCCGTGGTGGGCGTGTCGAGCCCGGCGAGAATGGCAAGCAGGGTCGATTTTCCCGAGCCCGAGGCGCCGACTACGCCGAGCGCCTCTCCCGGGGTGATTTCCAGGTCGATGTCGCGCAGAATAACGAGGTCCGAACTGCCGCTTTTCACCGTCTTGCCGATGCCGCGCGCCGCCAGAACGCTGTTGTTACTCATCGTGCTGCCGATTTCCTTCGCAGTGGCTGCAGCGGACAGATCCATCCTGGTCTTCGGTGACAGCATCTCCGCGGCCTATGGCATGGCGCAGGGCCGGGGGTGGGTAGCGTTGCTGGGCGAGCGGCTCAAGCGGGAGCGGCTCGATTATAGCGTCGTGAACGCAAGCGTTTCCGGCGAAACGAGCAGCGGCGGCCTGGCGCGGATCGACGCGGCGCTCGCCCGGCACAAGCCGCAGCTCGTCATCCTCGAGCTGGGCGGCAACGACGGCCTGCGCGGCCTGCCGGTGGCGCAGATGAAGAACAATCTCGCCGGCATCATCGAGCGCTCGCAGAAGGCAGGCGCGCGCGTGCTGCTCGTCGGCATGCAAATGCCGCCGAACTACGGTGCGCAATACACGCGGGCGTTCGCTGCCGCGTTCGACGAGCTGGCCAAGCGCTACCGCACGCCGCTCGTGGCTTCGCTGATGGAGGGCTTCGGCGAGGACTATGCGCTGTTTCAGCCCGACCGCATCCATCCCGCCGAGGAAGCGCAGCCGCTGATGGTCGAGCGCGTCTGGAAGACGCTGCGGCCAATGCTCAGGTAATCGTGAGCGCGGGTGCGCCGGCAGCCAGCCGGCCGATCACCCGGGCGTCGAAACCGTCGCTACGGAAGAGCTCCCGCACTTCGGCCTCGGCCCCGGCGCCGCAGGCGACCAGCAGGCCGCCGCTCGTCTGAGGATCGGTGAGCAGCTTTTGCTTCCAGTCCGCGAACCCCGGCGGCAGCGCGACTTCGCTGCCGTAGCCCGCCCAGTTGCGCTCGGACGCCCCGGTGGCGACGCCCTGCTTCGCCCAGTCGAGCGCCTCGGCGATCACCGGCAGCGCATCGAAGTCCACCTGCGCCGCGAGCTTCGATCCGCGGCAGATCTCGAGCAGGTGCCCGGCCAGGCCGAACCCGGTCACGTCCGTGAGCGCGTGCACGCTGTCGAGCGCGGCGAGCCGCCTGCCCGGCGTATTCAGCCGCGTGGTCCAGTCGAGCATCTGCGCGTACCCCGACTGCGACAGGCGGCCCTTTTTCAGCGCCGCCGACAGGATGCCGATGCCGAGCGGCTTGCCGAGGATCAGGACATCGCCGGGCTGCGCGCTGCTGTTGCGCTTCACCTTCGCCGGATGCACCAGGCCGAGCGCGACCAGGCCGTAGATCGGCTCCAGGGTGTCGATGGAGTGCCCGCCGGCGACCGGAATGCCGGCCGCGGCGCAGACCGCTTCTCCGCCCTGCAGGATCCGGGCGATGGCCGAGACCGGCAGCTTTTCCAGCGGCATGCCGACGATGGCGAGGGCCATGATCGGGGTGCCGCCCATGGCGTACACGTCGGAGATGGCGTTGGTGGCGGCGATGCGGCCGAAGTCGAACGGGTCGTCGACGATCGGCGTGAAGAAATCGGTGGTCGCGACCAGCGCCTGCTCGTCGTTCAGGCGATAGACCGCGGCGTCGTCGGCGGTTTCGGTGCCCACCATGAGCGCCGGCGGCAATCCGCGCACCGGCGTCGAGGCGAGAATCTCGGACAGCACCGCGGGCGCGATCTTGCAGCCGCAGCCCCCACCGTGGCTGAACTGGGTGAGACGGATTCTTTCGGGAGCATTCACGGCGCAATGCTACCGTAACAACGGCGTAAAATTGGCGCTGCCATGAATACCCACAGCATGCCCGAGATTGCGCTGGTCCCGGAAACCCGCATCGGGTTCTGGTTCCTCGGCACCGAAACCTGGACCCTGCGCGTGATCCGCGTGGCGCTGAAGGACCTGGCGCGCCTCATTCCGGAGCGCAAGGCCGCCTACCCGGTGGTGCTCGACGTCGGTTGCGGCCAGGGCAAATCGTTCCGCCCCCTGATCGAGCACTTCGCCCCGCAGCGGCTCATCGGCATGGACGCCGACGAGCGCGCCCTGGAGCGCGCCCGCCTGGAAGCGCGCAAGGAGGCGACGCCGATCGAGCTGCAGCTGCGCGATGTCGCCTCGCTCGGGCTGGCCGATTCGAGCGTCGACCTCGTGTTTTGCCACCAGACGTTCCACCACCTCGTGCGCCAGGAGCAGGCGCTGCGCGAGTTCTATCGCGTCCTGAAGCCCGGAGGGGTGCTGCTCTTCGCCGAGTCCACCCGCGCCTACATCCATTCGTGGATCATCCGGCTCCTGTTCCGCCACCCCATGCATCTGCAGCGCAGCGCCGAGGAATACATGGCGATGCTGCGTCAGCAGGGCTTCCGCTTCGAGCCGAGGAACGTCTCGATGCCCTACCTGTGGTGGAGCCGCCCGGACCTCGGTGCGCTGGAATGGTTCGGCTTCGGCGTGCCGGAAGAACGCGAGGAGACTCTGCTCAACCTCGCTGCCCTGAAACCGGCGTAGGCACGTTGCTACGGTAGCTTGAAGACGAGGCTCGCATTGGTGCCGCCGAAGCCGAAGCTGTTCGACATCACCCGCTCGAGGCGGCGCTCGAGCGGCGCCGCGAGCAGCGGCAAGCCGGCCGCGGCCGCGTCCGGCCGCTCGAGATTGGCGCAGCCGGCGACGAACCCCTCCGCCATCATCAGCAGCGAATAGATCGCCTCCTGCGCGCCCGACGCCGCGAGAGAGTGGCCGCTCAATCCTTTGGTGGAAGAAATGAGCGGCGCCGGGTTCGGGAATACCTCGCGTAGCGCCTCGAGCTCGGCGGCGTCGCCCTGCGGACTGGAGATGGCGTGCGCATTGACGTAGTCGACCGATTCCACCCCGGCGTCCGCCAGCGCCGCGCGCATGGCAGCGGCCGCCGCCGGCGCCGACAGCAGCACCATGTCGCCGCCCGAGCTCGCGCCGTAGCCGCAGAGCTCGGCATAGCAGTGCGCGCCGCGCGCCCGGGCGTGCTCGAGCTCTTCGAGAACCAGCATGCCGGCGCCGCCGGCCATCACGAATCCGTCGCGGCCGGCATCGTACGGACGCGAGGCGGCTTCGGGCCGGTGGTTGTAGGCGGTAGAGAGCGCGCCCATCGCGTCGAACATCACCGCGCTCGTCCAAGCCGCCTCTTCGGCGCCGCCCGCGAGGACCAGGTCCTGCCTGCCCGAGCGGATCAGCTCGGCGCCCTGGCCGATGGCGTGCGCAGAGCTGGCGCAGGCCCCCGAGGTGGTGTAGCTCATGCCGCTGACGCGGTACGCCGTCGCGAGGCACGCCGATGCGCTGCTCGCCATCGTCTGCGGCACCACGTACGGAGGCAGCTTTCTAATCCCCGTGGCGCGCAGCACGTCGATCGCCTCGACGTAGCGCGAGAGCGACCCCACGCCGGAGCCGACGATCAGCCCGGTCCGCGGATCCGAGACCTGCCGGGGGGAGAGCTTCGCGTCGTCGATCGCCTTGCGCAGCGCATGGTGGGCGTACACGCTGACCTCGCCCATGAAGCGCCTGATCTTGCGCTCGATCGGCGGCTCGCCGGCGAGCTCCGGAAGCGCGGCGACTTGGCTGCGCATGCCGGCGCGGCGGTATTCCTCGCAGAACCGCACGCCGCTCGCGCTCGAGCGCAACGCAGCGACCACCGCGCGCCGCTCGTTGCCCAGGCAGGAGACGATGCCCAGGCCGGTAACCGCTACTCGCCGTCTCAGAGTTTCTTCACCTCGGCGTCGATCGCGCGGATCAGCTGATCCACCCAGTCGTTGTAGAACGGGTGGATCACCGGCTTGCCGTTGTCGACGCCGTACTTCATGTTGACGCTATCGGCATACTTCAGCGAGTAGGAACTCGATCCCGGCACGATGTCCACCACGACCGTGTGGGTGCGCACCATGTATGTTCCGCGCAGTGCATTGCCGTCGCCGTGCGGCACGATGTTCCATTTGCGCGGCCCGTTCGCTCCGCCGGCGATGATCGCCTGCCTCAACGCCGCGGAGCTCACCGGCGTTCCGCCGGCGCTGACCGCGGGCACGTTGGGCCGATCGATGATGGGGACCGGCGAGCGCTGAGCCTGCGCGGCGGAGGACACCGCGACGACGGCGCCGAAGACCAGCGCCTGCATGAACCTGCTCATCGGCATGTCGGAATTGTCCCTCTTGGCGCTCAGAGCTTCTTCAGCTCCACGCGGATGGAGTCGACCAGCTGCCCGACCCACTGGTTGTAGCTGGGGTGGATCACCGGAGCGCCGTTCTGAACCGCGTAGTTCATGTTCACGCTGTCGGCGTACTTCACGGAGAAGGAAGCGGGCGCGGGAACGATATCCACCATGACGACGTGCTTGTTGCGGACCCGGTACGTCGCGCGCAGCGATTTCCCGTCGGTCGCCGGGACCACTTCCCATTTCACGGCGGCGCCGGCGTTGACGGCGGCCTTCGTGAACGCCTCGCCGTTGACCCCCTTTCCGCTGCCGGTCACGATCGGCTCACTGGGCCGCTCGACGATGGGCACGGGGCCTCGCGCGAACACCGCTTGCGCTGCGCACACTGCACCGATCAAGACCAGGGCTCTGATGGACGACTTCATGGATCCTCCCTATCGAATGTTCACGTCTTTTTGAAGATCAGCGAGGTATTCACCCCGCCGAAGGCAAAATTGTTGCTCATGAAGTATTCGAGGTCCAGAGCCCGCCCGACGCCCGCAAGGTAATCGGCGTCGGCGCAGGCGCTGTCGACGCTGCGCAGGTTCACCGTCGGAGCGAACCAGCCCGCCTTCAGCATCTCGATCCCCCACCACGCCTCGATCGCGCCGCAGGCGCCGAGCGTGTGCCCGAGATAGCTCTTCATCGAGCTGATCGGGACCTTCGGTCCCAGCACTTTCGAGGTGGCGTGGCTCTCGGCGACGTCGCCGGTCGTGGTGGCGGTGCCGTGGGCGCTGACGTAACCGATCGCCGACGGCGGCAGGCCGGCATCCTCCAGCGCGAGCTCCATCACGTGCGCCATCGTCGGCGTCGCGGGCTCGGTGACGTGGGCGCCGTCGGAGTTGGTGGCGAAGCCGACGATCTCGGCGTGGATGCACGCGCCGCGGGCGAGCGCGTGGTCGCGGTCCTCCAACACCAGCGTCGCGGCGCCCTCGCCCACCACCAGGCCGTCGCGATCGCGGTCGAAAGGCCGCGGCGTTGCGCCGGGTTCATCGTTGCGCGTGCTGGTGGCGAACAGCGTGTCGAAGATCGCCGCGCCGGGCGCCGACAGCTCCTCGGCCCCGCCCGCCACCATCAGCAGCTGTTTGCCGTAGCGAATGGACTCGTAGGCATAGCCGAGCGCCTGACTGCCGGAGGTGCACGCGCTGCTCGTTGGGACGATGCGCCCCTTCAGCTGAAAATACAGGCCCACGTTCACCGCGGTCGTATGCGGCATCATCTGGATGTAGCTCGTCGAGGTCACGCCCTCCATCGAACCGGTGGCGAGCATGTTGCCGAAGACCTGGACCGGCGCCACGCTGCCGGCTGACGATCCGTAGGCCACTCCCATGCGGCCGTCGCGCACCGAAGCCACGTCGCCCAGCCCGGCGTCGGCGAGCGCCATCTCGGTGGCGCGCACCGCGAGCAGGGCGACGCGTCCCATGGATCGGATCTGCTTGCGCGGGTAGTGCGCGGGCGTCTTGAATCCATCCACCGGCGCGCCCAGGCGCGTATGCAGCGACTCGTAGCGCTCCCATTCGGTCATGCGGCGCACGCCGTTCCTGCCGCCGCGCAGCGCGGGCTCGATCGCCTCCCAGCGCTCCCCCAGCGCGGTGATTCCGCCCATGCCGGTCACCACCACGCGCCGCGTCATGCGAGCCCGCCGTTGACGCTGAGCACCTGGCGGGTGACGTAGGCGGCCTCGTCGGACATGATGTAAGCGACCGCGGCCGCGACTTCGGCCGGCTTGCCGATGCGGTTCATCGGCACCATTTTAAGGGCCTCGTCCAGCGGAACCGCCGCGATCATGTCGCTTTCGATCAGGCCCGGCGCGACGCAGTTCACGGTGATGCCGCGGCTCGCGAGCTCCACCGCCAGCGCCTTGGTCGCGCCGATGAGCCCGGCCTTGGCCGCGCTGTAGTTGACCTGGCCGCGATTGCCCATGAGGCCCGACACCGAGGCGATGGTGACGATGCGCCCGCCCTGCTTCGCGCGGACCATCGGCATGATCAGCGGCTGGACCACGTTGTAGAAGCCGCCCAGGCTGGTATCGAGCACTTCGTCCCATTCGGCGTCGGACAACGCGGCGAAGGTGTTGTCGCGCGTGACGCCCGCATTGCACACGACGCCGTAGTACGCGCCGTGCGCCTCGAGATCGAGCTCGAGCGCGCGCCGCGCCGCGGCGCGGTCGGCGACATTGAACTGCAGCACGGCCGAGCCGATTCTCGCCGCCAGCTCGTCCGCCTGTGCCCGGTTGGAGCGGCAATGCACCGTCACCGAGAAGCCGCACTGCGCGAGGCGCTCGGCGATGGCGCGGCCGATGCCGCGGCTGGAGCCGGTCACGAGCACGCGTCTCATGGCGTGCCGTCCGATCGGAGGAATGCCTCGAAGTCGGGCGGCTCGTAGACCTTGAGCGTCGCGGAGGCGAGCTCGGCGCGCTCATCGGCAATGGTGCAGTCGTAGGCGCCGAATCCGCTTTCATCCCGGTACGCAAGCCGGGCCGCGATGCGCAATTCCGCGCCGGGCGCAAAGCTCGCCACCTTGGACTGATAGCGCCGGCAGCCGAGGAGGACGCCCGGCTTCGCCGGCTTTCCGTCGCGCCAGCCGCGCAGCCCGACATGCGCTGCGACCGCCTGCGCCATCAGCTCGACGCCGAGCCAGGCAGGCATGCCGGGTGCGGCGTCGAGATGGCCGGCGCCGGTTGGAACCGTGGCCGAGGCTTCGACCACGTCGTCCGCCGCCGCCACCAGCCGCTCGAGCCACAGCATCGGGCCGCGGTGCGGCACCACCGCTTCGATTGCCGGGAGAGCGGCGCCTTGCAGCGTCATCGGGCGTCTCCGAGGAGCAGGCTCGCGTTGCTGCCGCCAAAGGCGAACGAGTTGCTCATGCAGACCCGGCCGTGCCCGCGCCGGAAGCGCGCACCCGGAACGGTCTGCATCAGCGCGGGCAGCTCCGGGTCGGCTTCGCCGTCCCACACATGCGGCGGCAGCCGGCCGTCGCCCCGCAACGCGAGCCAGCAGAACGCGGCCTCGGTCGCGCCTGCCGCGCCCAGGGTATGCCCGGTCAGCGGCTTGGTGCCGCTGCAGGGCACCCCGCGCGGGAACACGCGGTGTACCGCGTGCGCTTCCACCTGGTCGTTCTTCGGCGTCGCCGTGGCGTGCAGGTTGAGGTAGTCCACCTCCTCGGGGGCGAAGCGAGCCTCGGCGAGCGCAGCGCGCATCGCGGCCTCGGCGCCGCGGCCGGCGGGATCCGGCGCCGAGATATGGTGCGCATCGCTCGACTCGCCGAAGCCGAAGATCTCGACCGCGGCCGGCTCGCGCCAGACGAGCATCAGCGCCACGCCTTCTCCCAGATTGATGCCGCGGCGGTTGCGGCTCAGCGGATTGCACAGCTCGGGCGTAGTCGATTCTAGGGCGGCGAAGCCGTTGACCGTCAGGCGGCACAGCGTATCGGCGCCGCCGGTGAGCACCGCATCGCACACCCCCGCGCCAATCAGCCTGCACGCCGCCGCGATCGCCTTGACGCTGGAAGTGCAGGCGGTCGATACCACGTAAGCCGGGCCGGTCAGCGCGAGGTGCCGCGCGAGGAACTGCGCGCCGCGGCCGATCTCCTGCTGCAGATATTGAAAGCCGTCGGGAAAACCGCCGTCGCCTACCAGCGCCGCCATGGCTGCCTCGCCCTCGGCGATGCCCGCCGTGCTCGTGCCCAGGACCACCCCGAAGCGCTGCGGCGACACTCGCTCGAGCGCAGCGGTCAGCGGGCCGCGGATCTCCTCGAGCGCGAGCAGCAGCAGGCGGTTGTTGCGGCAATCGAATTGCGCGTGCTCGCGCGGCGTCGGCGGCAAGCTTGCGCGCACGCGCCCTACGCGGGCTGCGCCGCCGGGCAACCAACCCTCCTCGATCCGCATGCCGGAGCTGTCTCCGGCCAGAAGTCCGCGGCGCACCGCCTCGCAACCGCTCCCGAGCGCGTTCGCGATGCCCACGGCGTGGATGAAGCAGCGGGTCACCGCCGCAGGCTCCCCGGAGCCAGGCTGAGCGACAAGGGCGCGCCCAGAACCGCGATCGCGATGCCGGCAAGCAGCGTGGCGCCGAAGCCCGACAGCGCCGGCGTGCCGCTGAACGCGAGCAGGCCGAAGGAAAGTACCGTCGTGGCGGCGGAAAGCGCGACCGCGATGCCCGTAGTTCCCGCGCGCGCGCGACCTTCGATCAGGAAAATCGAGTAGTTCACGCCGACGCCGAGGACGAGAAGCAGCGCCATGACGTTGAAGAGCGTCAGCGCCGAGCCGCCGTAGCCGGTGAACGCGAGCGCCGCGGCCATGCCGAGCACCGCGGGCAGCAGCACCGCTGCGCCGCCCCGCAGACCGTAGCGCCAGGCGAGGACCCCGAGCACGAGCAGCAGCGCAACACCCAGGCCATAGCTCAGGCCCCTGCGGTATTGCCCGAACAGGCGCGAAACGCTGGCGGCCTTGTCGACGAATGTCACGCCTGGTATTCCCGCCGCGAGCGCCTCCAGCGCGCTGTTGTCGGCTGGGCCGGCCGCAACCACCACCGACGCATGTCCGTCCGCGGTCCTTCCGAGCCAGAGATGCCGGAACGGCGCCGCCGCCGGCCAAGCCACCCAGGCCTGCGGCGTCAGGAGCCTGCCTTCCGATTCCCGGTACGCCGCCGCGAGGTCGCCGGCCGCGGTGCTGCGCAGCCCGACCTGCTGGAACGTCTCGGCGAGCCCCTTGCCGTCGAGCTGCAGATTCTTGCGCAGGAGCACGCGGTTTTCCTCCTGGCGCGCGGCCGAAGGCACGAACGACGATACCGCCTGGTAATGCGCGAGCTCGCCCTTGTCCACGAGCGGACGCAGCCGCGCGGTGAGCCGCTCCTCCGTCTGCAGCGCGGCCTCGGGCGTGCCCGCCTCGATCACGAAGAACCGGGCGGCGAGCTCGACTCCGGTCAGCGACCGGATGCGCGCTTCCTGCTCGAGGAGCGCGGCCGGGCGGCTGCTCAGGGTGCGCACGTCGTCGTCGGCGTGCAGCGCCAGCCATCCCGGTACGCACAGCGCCACCAGCGCAGCCACCATGGCCAGCGCGGGCTTGGGACCGATGCGGGCGCGCCACCATTCGATCAGGCGCGCCATGGGCACGGCGATCGGCGCGATGTCGCGGCCGTAGGCCCGCCTGAGGAGATAGGGCAGAAGCAGGATCACCGAGAGGTACGCGGCGACGAGTCCGGCGAGGGCGAAGAGGGCGATCTGGCGCACCGCCGGGAAGGGGATGAGCATGAGCGCGCCATACCCCAGGGCGCTCGTCGCCAGCGCGAGCGTCAGGCCCGGACGCACGGCGGCGAGCCCGCGCCTCGGATCCCACTGCGATCCCCCCCCGGCATAGGCGCTGAAATACTGGATGGAGTAGTCGATCGCCTCGCCGATGAGGCTCGCGCCGAAGACCAGCGTGAGGAGGTGCAGCTCGCCGTGCACCAGTACCGTGGCCGACACCGCGGCAGCGAGTCCCGTGAGCACGGTGAGCAGCCCGAGCGCGAGCGGGCGCACGGAGCGGAACACGGCCAGCATGAGAAGCACGATGCCGATGAGCGAGCCGGCGCCGATCAGCTCCACGTCGCGCTCGGCCGAGGCGCGCGCCGCCTCGGCGAAGAATACCGCGCCCGCGCGCAGCACCTCGGCCTGGGGCGCGACCGCGCGCACCGCTGCCTCGGCTGCCGCGACGGCGGCGAGGCTCGAGCGCTGCACGCGGTCGTCGTACGCCGAGCCCGCCAGCTCGGCCGATACGAGGACATGGATCCCGCGCGCGCTCTTCGCCTCGGCGCGCACCACCAGCAGGCCGTCCTCGAGGTCCAGGCGCAGCTGCCGGTACGGCAGGCTGGCGATGAAGTTGCCGAAGAAACCGAACGGGTCCTGCGCGACGCCGCCGCCAAGCGGCGTGCGGAAGGGATCGTTCAGCCGTCGCAGCAGCCACTGCTCGGGCTCGAAGCTGCCGTCGGTGAGCACGGCGCGATCGGCGTCGGTGAGCAGGCCGAAGCGAAACTCGCGATGCGGCGCCGTCAGGCGCTGCGGGTCGACGTCGGGGACCTCGAACTGGATCGAGGCAAAGGCGCCGCTGCGCCTGAGCTCCGCGGCGAAGCGCTCGGCCGCGCGCCTGGCGCTCGGCGCTTGCGCATCGCCGATGAGGAACACGGCGCGGTTGCCGCCGGCATCGCGCATCGCGGCGACCGCGCGCTCGGCCGCGGCGCTGCGCTCGGTGGGCGGCAGCAGCGCGAGGAGATCGGTCTGCACCGGCGCATAGCGGGCGAGGAGCAGCACCGCGGCGGCCGCGAGCGCTACCGAGACGCCGGCCCAGAGGGCGGAGACGTGTCGCGCCATCACGGGATACCCAGCAGTCCCGCCTCTTCGCTCGAGAGCGGGGCGGCGTCGCGGTGGTTCCGGAACGTGATGCTCGTCGAGTCGCCGTTGGACTCTTCGATCGACACGGCTTGCACGTACTTGTCTCCGCTCACGTGCATCGATTTGAGGAACGCGGCCATCGCGCCCCTCCGCGGCGTGAGCGCGATCGTCCAGCCCTGGCCCTCGACGCGCGCGGCGATCTCGAACCATTGCTCGAGCGTCGCGGTGTCGCCGTGCAGCAGCGCACCCAGCACGCGTCCCAGACGCGCCGCTGCCGCGTCGCTCGTGGCCTGCTGGGTCTTGCGCCGGCCGCTGGCGTCGACCTGGATGGTCACGTCTTCGCGCAGCACGGTCGCCATCTTCACCGGCTGCTCGATCTGCCACAGCACGCCGGCCTCGCGCCAGACCAGCAACCGGCCGTGGGCCACCACCGGCCGCTCGAGCTCGGCAATGCGCTTGACTTGCTCGAAATCGGCGCGCAGGCGCGGCTGGGCATCGAGCCGCGCGCGGATGAGCGCCAGCGCTTCGTCGGCGGCGGCGTGCGGACCGAACGCGAGCAGCGCACCGAGCATGATCACCCGGCCCAAGCGCGCTCCAGCTTCTCGAGCAGGATCGGCGGCGACACGAACTGCAGCTCGCCGCTCGCCATGTCGACGGCCACCTGGATCGTGCTGCCGGTGGTGAGCTTCGTGCCGCTCGCGGCGTCGCGAATGCGATAGTCGATGCGCAGGCGGTTCTCCCATTCGCGCAGCGTAGCGCGCGCGATCAGGCGCTGGCCGTAGCGCGCCGCGGCGACGTACCTCAGCTTGCAGTCGACGATCGGCCACAGGTAGCCCGAGTCGCGCATCTCGGGGTAGTCGTAGCCGATCTTGCGCAGCAGCGCGCAGCGCGCGCGCTCGAAGTACTTCACGTAGTGCCCGTGCCACGTCACCTGCATGGCGTCCACGTCGTGGAAGTCGACTTCGACCTCGACCTCGGCTTCGAGCGTCCTCATCGGCCCGGCCAATAGCGGTAGAAGTTGTACCACTGGTACGGCGCGCGCAAGCAGTAGGCCTCGAGGCGCTGCGCATAGCGCTGCGCCAGCTCGCGCAGGCGTTGCTCGCGCTCGTCGCGCGGCAGCACCACGCGTTCCGCGAAGCGCTCCAGGTGGATGCAGTAGCCCTGCGCCTCCTTGAGGCAGAAAAACAGGTACACCGGGCATTGCAGCAACGCCGCGAGGATGAACGGACCCTGCGCGAAGCGCGCCGGCGCGCCGAGGAATTGCACCTCGCACACCCGGCCGTTCTCGGCCGGCGGCGTGCGGTCGCCGACGATGACCAGAAGCTCGCCGCGATCGACCTTGTCCTTGAGCGCCATGCTCGTGGCGGGCCCGATCTCCGCGACATGGATCAGGTTGAACCCGAAGTCCGGCCTGAGCCGGGCGAGCGCGCCGAAAAAACGCGGGCCGTGCTGCGCGTAAACCACGGCGTTGACCGTGACCAGCCGCTCCTCGACGGCGAGCGCGCGGCACATCTCGAGGTTGCCAAGGTGGGCTCCGATCAGGAGCGCGCCCTTGCCGCTCGCGACCAGCGCTTCGAACTCCGGGCGGTTGGGAAACTGGACTGCGGCCGGCGCCGCGCGGCCGGTCCAGGCGGCGAACTTGTGCAGCGCCGACTCGGCGAACGCCAGCATGTGGCGAAACCGCGTGGCCCAGCCCGGTTGCGGGACGCCGGCGGCGCTGCCGGCGAAGCGCGCGAGGCGCACGAAGTACTCGTCCGAGGCGCGCCGCGCGGCCGGGCTGGTGAGGAGGAAGTAGGCCACCACCGGATAGAGCAGCACCCGCGCGCAGCGCTCGCCGAGCACGCGCAGGCAGGCGCCGATGAACTGGATGCCGAGCACGCTGCCGCGCTCGGCGATCCCGGCCCAGTTGGCGCTCATGCCCGAGCGCGGGACGCGAGCCTGCGCGAGAGCAGGAGCGGCAACCGCAATAGCATGCCGAATACCAGCATGGTGTGGAGACACGTGATGCGCGCGTTGTCGGCCAGCATGTCGAAGTGCGACAGCCCCCCGGGCGGATAAGTGACCTTCGTGGGCAGGTTTTCCACCGGCGTGCCCTGCCACGCGAGCCGTACCACGATCGCGATATCGAATGAGTAGCGTCGCGGCAGCGCCGCACGTTCGATCAATGCGCAGGCCGCGGCGAGAGGATACAGGCGGAAGCCGCACTGGCTGTCCTTCACCGCCATCGACAGGGTTTCGACGCAGACCCAGAAATTGGTGAGCCTGCGCCCGTACAGGCGCGCCTTGGGCGCGGTAGCGTCGAACTGCGGATCGCCGACGATCATCGCTTCAGGACGCGCGGCGGCACGGGCGAGAAAACGCGGCACGTCGCCTGCGTCGTGCTGGCCGTCGGCGTCGATCTGGAGCGCATGGCTCATGCCGTCGGCGCGCGCCCACCGCAGGGCATGCTTCATCGCCGTTCCCTTGCCGCTGTTCTGCGCCAAGCGCTGCAGCCGCACGAGCGGGAAATCGCGCGCGACCCGCTCGAGCTCCGCCCGGGTCGCCTCGCGGCTGCCGTCATCGACGACGTAGATCGGCAGCCCGTGCGACGACAGCGCGGCCGCGAGCGCGCGGATGGTGCTGCCGTGATCGTAGACCGGGATCACGATGCAGGGCCGGAAGGCAGGCGCGGTCATGAGCGGGCGAACACCAGGGTGCCCGACGAATACTTGCGCTCGGCGCTCGAGTAGCTGAAGCGCACGCGCGTGCCTTCGTCGAGCTCGAGCGCGAGGGTGAGCCGCGCTCCGGGACGCACGATCGAGAGGAACTTCAGGTTCTCCGCGGCCGCGAATTCGCCGGCGACCCCGAGCCGCTCGCGCCCGAGCTTTACCGACCAGTCGAGCTGCACCACGCCCGGGAGGATCGGCAGGCCGGGAAAGTGCCCCGCGAAGCAGTCGAGGTCGGTGGGAACCCGCAGCTCGAGCTCGACGCGGCCGCCCGCGGCGCGCTCGGCGAGAATTTCAGGAAGCAGCCGCATCGTCTTGCCTCTGGAACAGGTGCCGCAACCCGACCGCCGTGAGCTTGCCGCGCTCGTCGGTCGGCAGGCGCGCGACGAAGCGCCACTGCCTGGGCACGAGCACACGGTCGAAGCGCTCGACGAGAAAGTCGCGCAGCGCTCCCACCAGCCGCTCGCGGCCGGCTTGCTCGCGCGAGGGCTCGCGCAGGATCACCACCGCGCCGAGCGCTTCCTTGCTTCCGGCGAGCGGCACCACCGCGGCCTCGCACACCCAGGGATGCTCGCGCAGCGCCTGCTCGAGCTCGGGCAGCGATACCCGCTTTCCTTCCACTTTGACCACCCGGTCGAGCCGGCCCTTTAGGCGAAAGCGGCCGCCGGGCAGAAGCTCCGCGGCATCGCCCGTGGTGAGCCAGGCATCGTCGGGCAGGTAAGGCGAGCGCAGGCACAGCGCGCCGTCGGCGTCGATGCGGATCCGGATCGCCGAAAACGCCTGCCATGCCGCGGCTTCGTCGCTTCCGTCCTGCTCGCGCCAGGCGATGCCGCCGGATTCGGTGCTGCCGTAGACCTCGGTCGGCGCGCTCCCGAGGCGGCGCTGGTACTGCAGCGCCGTTGCCGCCGGCAGCGGACCGCCGGAGGAGAAGATGCGTCGCACCAGCGGCTTGAGACTCTCGAGCGCGACCAGCTCCGGCAGCCGCGTGAGGTGCGCCGGGCTCGATACCAGCACCGCGTCGCGGTGGCGGCGCAGGGTCTCCATCAAGAGGCCAGGCTCGGCGCACAGCCCGGCATCGAAGCGCCGCCCCGCGGCCAGCGGCCAGATCAAACGGAAGAGCAGCCCGTAGATGTGATGGTGCGGCACGGTGGCGATCACCGGGGCGTCGCCGAGCGCGGCGCCCCAGTTCGCTTCCAGCACGCCCGCCTCGGTTTCCAGCTGGTGCAGGGATTTCTCGACGCGCTTGGGCTCGCCGCTGCTTCCCGAGGTGTAGAGATCGATCGGCGCGGCGCGCGCCTCGAGCGCGCGGAATTCGACCTCCGCGGGCGCAATGCGGCGCACGTCGAGCGTGGCCGGCGCGGCGTCGCCGAGGATGGCGTCGTAGGCGGGGCGCAGGGTCTCGACCAGCGCCGGCTGCATGCCGGGCGCTAGCACGGCGCCGCGCCCGGCATGCAGCACCGCGAGTAGCGCTGCCGCGAAGGCGAGCGGATGCTCGCAGTGGATCAGCCAGCGCGCTTCGCGGCGCGTGCCGAGCGCGGCGGCGAGGCCGCCGACCTGGCGCGCGAACTCGCGCCAGCTCACCTCGCGGCCGCCGTCCGCGCATACCGCATGATGCGGCGCGCGGCCGGTCGCGAGCAGCCGGGAGACCGCGATGAAATCGCCCTGCATTACGCAGCCGGCAGCAGGCGTCGCCGGAGCAGGCGCTCGCCGGCGAAAAGGGTGCCCATCAGCAGGTAGGCGATCACGCCGTTGTACAGCGCCCACGCCTCGCGCGAGGCGGAGACCGCGGTGTACGCGGCGATCGCGCCGTTGACGACGAAGAACGCGCACCAGGTCTGGGTGACACGGCGCGTATAGCGCACGCTCGCGGGCGAGAGATCCTGCTCCTGCAGGCGGGCAAAGCGTTCCACCATCGTGGGCGGGTGCACCAGCGTTACGCCGAACAGGACCAGCATGCTGGCGCTGATCGCCGCCGGATACAGGCGCAGCAGGGCTTCGCTGTTGGTCGCGAGCACCGCCACGCCTAGAAGCGGCGGTATGCCGAGCGCCACGAACTGCACCACCGAAAAGCCGGTGAACAGGCGCACGACGTGGCGCCGGTAGCGCACCGCCAGCGCGATCAGGACCAGCAGGCCGACGCTACGCGGATCCAGGAACTGTAGCCCGGCGAAAATCAGCAGCGGGTAGAGCGCGAACAGGATCTGGCCGATGTGGGTCCGGACACGCATCGTCGCCGCATACTACGCCTCGAGCAGCCGCCTGACGGTGCCGACCACGTCGCCGACCGTGCGGATGCCCTTGAACTCCTGGGGCTTCACGCGCTTCCCGGTGATCTCCTGCAGCTTGATGGCGAGGTCCACCGCGTCGATGCTGTCGAGGTCCAGGTCGCGGAACAGATCCGCCTGCAGCGTGATGCGCCCGGGCTCGATTTCGAAGCTCGCGCTCAGCACCGCCTTGAGCTGCTCGAAGATCTGGGAATCCGTTATCTGCGGCGCTGCGGATAGCTGCGGTAGGCTCATGTAGACCCCCGATATCGTTCCACCAGGTGGCACAGGCTGGTTACGTTGCGGAAGTACTCGCGGATGCCGGTGTCGTTGGCTTCGAGCCTGATCTGGTAGCGCTTGCGCAGCGCCACGCCGAGTTCCAGCGCGTCGATCGAATCGAGCCCCAGGCCTTCGTTGAAGAGCGGCGCGTCGTCCTGGATGTCCTCCGGCCGGATGTCCTCCAGCGAAAGTACCTCGACGATGAGCCGCTTGATCTCGAGCTTCAGGTCGTTCATTGCGTCCTCAGTCCGTCGATAAAGTAGCTTTCCAGCGCATGCGTGAGGCGCCGTGCCGCGATCACGCTCGGCGCGCGCAGGTCCGCCAGGCGGCCCGGCGCGAGCTCGTCTCGCACGGTCACGCGAAAGCAGAACGGCCGCGGCGGAATCTGGTACCAGCTCGCGCCCTTGGTCAGGGTCGGCGGGTCGCATTGCAGCAGCACCGGCACGATCGGGCGCGCGCTTTTCAGTGCAATGTGCGCCGCGCCGCGCAGGAATTTCAGCGGCTCGTTCGGCCGCGTGCGCGTTCCCTCGGGGAACACGATCACCGCGGCGCCCCTGCCGAGCGCGCGGTCGCAATCTTCCAGGACCTGCTCGGCCTCGGAGTTGCGGATGTAGCCCGCGGCGCTCACCACGCCGGCGATGAACGGGTTCGCCCACCACTCGTCCTTCACCACGCACGTGGCCCGCGGCATGGCGGAAAGTAACACTACTACGTCGAGCAAGCTCGGATGGTTGGCGAGCACCAGCACCCCGCGCGCCCGCTGCAAACGCTCCAGGCCCTGGCTCTCCAGGCGCATCACGCCCGTGATCCTGAGCAGTGCGACCATCAGGCCGAAGAACTTGCAGATCATCCACCTTGCGCGCCGCTCGCGCTCGCCCGGGCCCCCGGGCATAAGGCGCAGGGCCGGGAACACGGTAAACGAACCCACGGCCCCTCCCGTCGAAAAAAGGAGGAAGCACGCCCCAGTCATCAGCATGCGCCAGTAGTAGTTGACCGCGGCGATCACGTCAATGCCAACTCCATGTCGTCGCGCCGCTCGTCCAGCGGGCAGGCTGGCGGAGCTCCAGATGCCGTACAAAGGCCGCCACCTGCGCCTCGCCCGAGGGCTCCGCATCGGCGGCCTCGGTCGATATGTCGGCCAGGCGCGACGCATCTCGGCTGAGCAGCACCGCCAGCGCGCGGCCGCGTCCCAGGGACGCGTCGGCCGCCGTGCCGAAGGTCTCGTACTCCTGCGGCAAGGGCGCATCGCCATAGACCATCAGCACCGGCCGGTCCGGCTCCAGCGCGAACTGGCAATGGGACTCGAGCAGCGCGTAGCCAAGGGTTTCCTCGCCGGCCGCTACCGCGGTCGACTCCGAGCGGTCCGCGCGCACGGTCGAGAGCAGGCCTGCGGCCGCGTTGTGCACCGAAAGGCTGAAAAGTGTGGGCGACAGCGGCTCGCGCGCGGCGAGCGCACGCAGAAGCGCAACCGTGTAGCCGAGCTCCCCGTGTTGCGACGCGAAGACAAGGCGCAACCCGGGCAACCTCTGCGCGCAGGCGGCCGCGACATGCAGCATCATTCTTGCGAGCGGTCCCAGACGTCTTCTCAACGACGCGTCTACGAACCGCACATCGGGATCTGCCACATCCTTCGCCGGCACGGGCGGCCACGCGCTCCAGCGCGCCACCGGAATCTCGAAGCGGGCACCAACGCCCAACTGTCCCCCCCTGGTTCCTTTTATCTATTTGTCTAGTTGTAAATGCTACAAACGTCCGCGCCCTCCGCGCGAATGTTCTATCGTGCATCGTATCAAAGTTTGGCGGGCTTCGACGGTTCTTACAGGGTCGGCTCTGACGATGTTTTTACCGTTCAACGTAGCGTTGAAAACCGACATAGCGGGGCGGGGTCCGGCGTCGTCGTTTGAGGTGTTCGCCACGGCAATTCCCGCGGTTGCGAGCCACTCGCTCGAATGCGATTGGCTGACGCCAGCCGAGGCTGGCCGCGCCGCCGCCATCGCACGGCCAGAGCGGCGCGCGCAATTTGTCACAGGGCGCTGGTTGTTGCGCTACGCAGCCGCGCGGGTATTCGGAGCGGATGGCTACCGCCTGGATTGCATCGAGGGGAGGCCCCTCGTCACGGCGGCTGGAGAGGGACCGGCTTCCCTCAGCCTGAGTCACTCGGGCGAGCTCGTGGTGTGCGCGGCCGGGCGCGTGCAAGCACTCGGCGTCGATGTGGAGCAGATACGGCCGCGCGGGGAGTGGAGCGCGCTCAGCGCGTGGACCCTGCACCCGCGCGAGCGCGCGCGGCTCGAGGGCATCGGGGAAGCGCAGCGCTGGCGTGCCTTCTACCAGGTCTGGACGTTCAAGGAAGCACTAGCCAAGGCGCTCGGAGTGGGCGTTTTCGGCCTCGCCTTCGACCGCATCGAGGTCTCGGAGGACGGGCTGCTCGAGCAAACGCCGCACGACGAACGGCTGCGCCGGCGCGACTGGCGGCTGTGCCCGCTCCGCGTTGGCGAAGGCTTCGCCGCCGCGGTGGCATGGCGCGCGTAATATTCCGCCCATGACGGGGATCGATCTCACTTCGTTCGACTGCATCATCGATAGCCGATCGCCCTCGGAGTACGCCGAGGACCACATTCCCGGCTCGATCTGCGCACCGGTGCTCGATGACGCCGAACGCGCCAGCGTCGGCACGCTCTACAAGCAGGTCTCGTCCTTCGAGGCGAAGAAGCTCGGTGCGGCGCTGGTGGCGAAGAATGTGGCGCGACACGTGGAGACGCTGTTCGCGGGCAAGGGCCGCGGCTGGCGCCCGCTGGTGTACTGCTGGCGCGGCGGCAAGCGCTCGGGAGCAATGGCGCACGTCCTGCGCGAGATCGGCTGGGATGCCCAGACGCTGCCCGGCGGCTACCGCGAATACCGCCGATGGGTAGTGTCGCAGCTGGAGCAGGTTCCCCAAGGGCTGCACTTGCGGGTCGTCCACGGTCCGACGGGAAGCGGCAAGAGCCGCCTGCTCGCCGCGCTGCGCCGCCACGGCGCGCAAGTGCTCGATTTGGAGGACCTCGCCGCGCACCGCGGCTCGGTGCTCGGCCATCTCCCGGACCGGCCGCAGCCCTCGCAGAAGTGGTTCGAGAGTCAGCTCCTGCACGAGCTTTCGGCGCTCGAGCCCGCGCGGCCCGTGTTCGTGGAAGGCGAGTCCAAGAAGATCGGCCAGCTCCAGGTGCCCGAGGCGCTGATCGGCGCGATGCGCGCCTCGCGCTGCATCGTGCTCGACACGGCGCTCGAGGCTCGCGTCAGCCTGCTCATCGACGCATACCGCCATTTCATCGAGGACCCCGCCGCGCTCGAGGCGCAACTCGACTGCCTCGTCGGCCTGCACGGCCGCGAAAGGATCGCGCGCTGGAAGGCGCTGGCGGCGCAGGCTGCCTGGCGCGAGTTCGTGGCGGTCCTGCTTGAAGAGCACTACGACCCGGCCTATCGACGTTCCTCGCAGCGCAATTTCACGCATCTTGAGGCGGCGACGCGACTCGCCATCCGCTCGAGCGGGGATGCGGCGTTCGATGCGGCGGCGCGCGCGCTGGTCGAAGATCCGGTGGCCGTCTGAAGCGCTCGCGACGCGCACTCCCCGCGGTATTCATGGTTTGCATGAGCGCAACCGCGCAGGTCCCGCCAAGCGATGCCGAGCTGGAGCGCTATACCGGGCTGCATCGGGCGGCCGCCCGCGGCGAAGTCGCGCAGATCAAGCTGGGAAACGTCGACGTGCGCGACGGCGGCGGGCGCACGCCGCTGCACGTCGCTGCGTTCCGCGCTCAGCACGAGGCGATGCGCGCGCTGGTCGCCGCCGGTGCCGATCCGAACGCGCTCGAGAACGACCGCTACGACATCGTGACCATCGCTGCGGTCGCCGACGATGTGCCGACCCTCAAGCTCGCGCTGCAGCTCGGCGCGAGCGCGAAGAACGTCACCAGCCGCTATGACGGCACCGCGCTCATCGCCGCGGCGCACCTGGGGAACGCGGAAGTAGTCAGGATTCTGACCGCGGCAGGCGCGCCGCGCGATCACGTCAACAACCTCGGCTGGACCGCGCTGATGGAATCGATCCTGCTGGGCGACGGCGGCTCGCGCCATACCGAAACCTTGAAGGTTCTGCTCGCTGCGGGTGCGGATCCGAACATCCCGGATCGCGCCGGCGTCACGCCGCTCGCCCAGGCGCGCGCCCGCGGCTACCCGGCGATGGTGAAGCTGCTGGAGGCGCGGAAAGCCCGCTAAGCCTCGAGGCCGGCGAGGACCCGCACGTGCTGCACCACGCTGCGGCCCAGCGCGGAGAGGGCGTAGCCGCCCTCGAGCACCGAGACCATGCGCCCGCGCGCATGGCGCTCGGCGACTTCCTTCATCTGCGAGGTCACCCAGGCGTAGTCGGCGTCGGTGAAGCGCAGCATCGCCATGTCGTCTTCGGCATGCGCGTCGAATCCGGCCGAGAACAAGACGAGCTCGGGCGCGAATTCGTCCAGCGCCGGCAGCCACGCTGCGCGCACCGCCTCGCGGAACTCGCGCGAGCCGGCGCCGGCGGCGAGCGGGATATTCACCATGTTGGCGGCCGGATCCTCGGTGCCGCTGTAGGGGTAGAACGGATGCTGGAAGGTCGAGGCCATCAGCACCTGCGGATCGCCCTCGAAGATGTCCTCGGTGCCGTTGCCGTGGTGCACGTCGAAGTCGATGATCGCCACGCGCTCGAGGCCGTGAGCCTGCAGCGCATGGCGCGCGGCCACCGCCACGTTGTTGAAGATGCAGAAACCCATCGGGCGCGCGCGGCACGCGTGGTGGCCCGGGGGGCGCACGGCACAGAACGCTGTTGTTACTTTACCTGTAAGAGTCAGGTCAACGGCGAGCACCGCGGCGCCCGCCGCGCGCAGCGCCGCCTGCAGGCTCCACGGATTCATCGCGGTGTCGGGATCGAGGTGGACCGTACCCTGCTTCGGCGCAGCCTCGCGGATCGCGCGCACGTACTCGACGGGATGCACTCGCGCGAGCTGCTCTTCGGTGGCGAGCGGCGCCTCGTAGCGCGCGATATACGGCGCCACGCCCGAGGCGATGAGCTGGTCCTCGATCGCCGAGAGGCGCGCGGGCTGCTCGGGATGGTGCGCGCCCATCTCGTGCTTCAGGCACTCGGGATGCGTGATAAATGCCGCAGACATGCTCATGCGATCTTAACGCAACCCCAGTACAATCGAAGCATGCTGCTCAAGGCGGAATTCCAGCCCACCGGGTTTCAAGCCAATCTCCTCGGTGGCGGCCCGATCCAGAGAGTGATTCAGGCCGCGGGCGGCATCATCCTCGGCAAGGAAACGCAGGTGCGCCTGGCGCTCGCCTGCCTGCTGGCGCGCGGCCACCTGCTGATCGAAGATCTGCCCGGCGTGGGCAAGACCACGCTCGCGCACGTGCTCGCGCGCTCGCTCGGCCTGCAGTTCCAGCGCATCCAGTTCACGAGCGACATGCTTCCGGCCGACATCATCGGCGTCTCGGTGTACGAGCGCGAGAGCGGCGCCTTCAACTTCCACCCCGGCCCGATCTTCGCGCAGCTGATCCTCGCCGACGAAGTGAACCGCGCCACGCCCAAGACCCAGTCGGCGCTGCTCGAGGCGATGGAGGAGCACCAGGTCACCGCGGAGGGCGAGACGCGCAAGCTGCCGACGCCCTTCTTCGTCATCGCCACTCAGAACCCGTCCGAGCAGGTCGGCACCTTTCCGCTGCCGGAATCGCAGCTCGACCGCTTCACGATGAGGATCGAGCTCGGCTATCCCGACCGCGAGGCCGAGCGGGCGCTGCTCGCCGGAACCGACCGGCGCGACCTGCTGGCCACCCTCGACCCGTGCATGACGCCCGCGGAGCTGATGGAGCTCCAGGCGAGCGTGCAGCGCGTCTACGTGGCCGCGGCGCTCCTCGACTACGTGCAGGCGATCGTGGAGCACACGCGCCGCTCGGCGGACTACGTGGCGGGCCTGTCGCCGCGCGCCGCGCTCGCGCTGGTGCATGCGGCGCGCGCCTGGGCGCTGCTCGAGGGCCGCGACAAGGTGCTGCCCGAGGACGTGCAGGCGGTGCTCGCCGGCGTCGCCGCGCACCGGCTGCGTCCGGCGCACGACTCGACCCGCCGGGTCGACGTAGGCGCGCAGCTGCTTGCGGCAGTTCCCATTCCGTAACGGCCGTTCCGATCCCGTAACAAAACCTTCGGTAGAATTCGCGGTTCCGCGCGCCGCGTACTGAAGCCGGTAACAGCCGCGAGCGGAAAATTTCATGCCGCCCGGTACTCGCTACTTCCTCGAGGTCAATCCGCGCATTCCCAAGCGCCTGGCTCGCCTGGAGGAGCTCGCCCAAAACCTCTGGTACAGCTGGGACCGTCCGACGCGCGCGCTGTTCGCCAAGCTCAACCCGGCGCTTTGGGACGCCGTCGGGCACAGCCCGAAAGCGATGCTGAAGAGGATCGACGAGCAGCGCCTGATCGATGCCGCGACCGACCCGGCGTTCCTCGACAGCCTGACCCGCGTGCTCGGCGCCTTCGACGCGTACCACGCCGAGCCGCCGTTCCGGCAGAACGCGGGCGGGGTGCAGCGCGAAGACCTGGTGGCGTATTTCTGCGCCGAATTCGGGATACACGAAAGCCTGCCCATCTATTCCGGCGGCCTGGGGATCCTCGCCGGCGATCACTGCAAGGCGGCGAGCGATTTCCAGCTGCCGTTCGTGGCCGTCGGCCTCATGTACCGGCAGGGCTATTTCACCCAGACGATCGACGGCGACGGCCGCCAGCGCGCCGAGTACTACGACTCGGACTTCGAAGACCTGCCGATCGAAGCAGTGAAGCGAAAGGACGGCGCCGAGCTCACCGTCGAGCTCGCGCTGCCCGCGCGCAAGCTTCTCGTGAAGGTCTGGCAGGCGCGCATCGGCCACGTTTCGCTCTACCTCCTGGACACCGACCTGCCCGAGAACGCCGAGCGCGAGCGCGACATCGTGCATCGCCTCTACGGCGGGGACCGCACCACGCGGCTGGAGCAGGAGATCGTTCTCGGCGTAGGCGGCATGCGCGCGCTCGCGGCCCTCGGCTTCAAGCCCACCGTCTGGCACATCAACGAAGGCCACGCAGCATTCCTTGTGCTCGAGCGCGTGCGCGCCCTGGCGGCCGAGGGCCTTGCGGTCGACGCCGCCATCGAGGTGGTGGCGTCCAACACGGTCTTCACCACGCATACGCCCGTGCCGGCAGGGCACGACCAGTTCCCCGACGCCACCGTGGTTCCGTACCTGAAGAGCCTGTTCGGCGAGCTCGGCGCGCCGGACAAGGTCGCTGCGATCGCCCGCCCGCCCGCGGGCGGCGACTTCAACATGACGGCGCTCGCGATCCGCGGCTCACGCCACAACAACGGCGTGTCGCGCATTCACGGCGGCGTGTCGCAGGACCTGCTCAAGGATTTCTGGCCGCAGGTCTCGCCCGAGGAAAACCCGGTTGGGTACATCACCAACGGCGTGCACGTGCCGACCTTCCTCGCGCCGGAATGGAGCGAGGTGCTCGACCGCTTCCTCGGCGTGGGCTGGATGCACCGCCTGGGCTATCCGGGCATCTGGGAAAAGATCCGCGACATTCCCGACCATATCTTCTGGAGCGTGCGCCAGGACATCAAGGCGCGGATGCTGCACATGGTGCGCCACCGCCTTTCGATCCAGCACGCGCGCAACCACGGCAGCGAGTCGCACCTCGAGCGCCTGCTCCGCTACGCAGATCCCGCGAAGCCGCACGTGCTCACGATCGGCTTCGGCAGGCGCTTCGCCACCTACAAGCGTGCGACGCTGCTGTTCAACGACATGGAGCGCATGAAGCGCATCGTGTCCGACCGCGAGCGGCCGGTGCTGTTCCTCTTCTCGGGCAAGGCGCATCCGGCGGACGAGCCGGGCCAGGACCTGATCCGCGCCATCGCGCAGATGTCGCAGGCCCCCGACTTCGAAGGGCGGATCCTGTTCCTCGAAGGCTATGACCTGCACCTCGCGCGGCGCCTGGTGGCGGGCGTCGACGTGTGGCTGAACAACCCGGTGCACCCGCTGGAGGCCTCCGGCACCTCCGGAATGAAGGCGGGGATGAACGGCGTGCTCAATCTTTCCATCCTCGACGGCTGGTGGGACGAGGGCTACGACGGCGACAACGGCTTCGCCATCAAGCCGGCCTCGCCCGAGCTCGAGGCGCACCGGCGCGACCGCGAGGAAGCGCGCACGCTCTACGAAATCCTGCAGGACCACGTAGTGCCGCTCTACTACCAGCGGCCGAACAGCGGCGCGAACGCGGGCTATTCGCCGGAATGGATCCGCATCGCCAAGCGCTCGATGGCTTCGTTGCTGCCGCGCTACGATGCATCGCGCATGCTCGGCGAGTATGTCTCGAAATACTACCTGCCCGCCTCGCGCCAGGGGCGCCGGTACTCCGATCACGGCTACGAGGGCGCGAAGACCGTGGCGCAGTGGAAAGCGCGCGTGCGAGCCGCGTGGTCCGGGGTCGCGGCGCGCCGCCTCGACACGCCGAAGACGCGCATCCAGTTCGGCGAGAGCGTCCCGGTCGAGATCGCGGTGCGGCTGAACGGGCTCGCACCCGCCGACGTCTGCGTGGAGCTGCTGCTCGCGCGCGGCATGCGCGAGGCGCCGATGGTGCAGCACAGCCACGAGCTCACCCCCGAGGGATCGCTCGAGGGCGGCGAGCACCGTTACCGCATCGACCTAAAGCCCGGGCTCGCCGGTCGCCTGGACTACCGAATCCGCGTGTTCCCGCGGCACGAGCTCCTCACGCATCGGTTCGAGCTGGGTCTCGCCTGTTGGGTTTGACGAGCAGCGCGAGCGCGCGCGCCGCGAGCGGATAGGTGGTACCGCGCCCGTAGCGCTTGGCCTCGAAAGCAGGGTGGCCGGTGTCGATCAGCGCGTCCCAGCGCTCGCCTTCCGCCCCCGGCAGCGTGAACGCCACGCTGTCGTCGTGGGCGTTGAGGAGCAGGAGCACATCGTCGTCCTCGACCGGCCGGCCGAGCTCGTCGCGCTCGCTCAGCCCGCGGCCGGAGATGAGCACGCCGAGCGAGCGCGCCGAGCTGCGCGCCCAGTCCTCGTCGCTCATCTCGTTTGCGTCCGGGTTGAGCCACGAGATGTCCTTCATCTGCGCCTCGCGCACCTCGCGGCCGCGGAAGTACGTGCGGCGGCGGAAGAGCGGATGCCGGTTCCTCAGCCCGATCAGCTTGGCCACGAAGGCGAGCAGCGCGCGGTCCGCCTTATCCCAGTCGATCCATGAAAGCTCGCTGTCATGGCAGTAGGCGTTGTTGTTGCCGCGTTGCGTGCGGCCGAGCTCGTCGCCGGCGACCAGCATCGGCACACCCTGGGAAAAGAGCAGCGTCGCAAGCAGGTTGCGCTTTTGTTTTTCCCTGAGGGAGAGAATCGAAGGATCGTCCGTGGGCCCCTCCGCGCCGCAGTTCCAGCTGCGGTTGTTGTCCGAGCCGTCGCGGTTGCCCTCGAGATTGGCCTCGTTGTGCTTCTGGTTGTAGCTCACCAGGTCCGCGAGCGTGAAGCCGTCGTGCGCCGCGACGAAATTGATGCTCGCGGCGGGGCCGCGGCCCGCGGGCTGGAAGATGTCGCTCGAGCCCGAAAGCCGCGAGGCGACCTCGCCGATCACGCCGCCCTCCCCCTTCCAGTACGAGCGCACCGAGTCGCGGTATTTGTCGTTCCATTCCGCCCAGCCGGGCGGAAAGTTGCCGAGCTGGTAGCCGCCCTCGGCGACGTCCCAGGGCTCCGCGATGAGCTTCACTTGCGACAGCACCGGGTCCTGGCGCAGCGCGGAGAGAAACGCCCCGTTGCGATCGAACGCATGCGCGGCGTTGCGCGCCAGCGTCGCGGCGAGGTCGAAGCGAAAGCCGTCGACGTGCATCTCCTCGACCCAGTAGCGCAGACTGTCCATGATGAGCGCCAGCACCACGCGGTGCGCCGAGTTGAAGCTGCTGCCGGTGCCGGTGAAATTCAGGTAGCGGCGCGGGTTGGCGGGATCGAGCCGGTAGTAGATGGCATTGTCGATGCCGCGGAACGAGAGCGTCGGCCCGGCATGGTCGCCTTCGCCGGTGTGGTTGTAGACCACGTCCAGGATCACTTCGATGCCCGCCGAGTGCAGCGTCTTCACCATGCTCTTGAACTCGCCCAGCGTACCGCTCGCGGAATAGCGCAGCTCGGGCGCGAAGAAGCCGATGCTGTTGTAGCCCCAGTAGTTGCGCAGGCCGTGCTGGAGCAGATGGCGCTCGTCCACGAAGGCGTGGACCGGGAGCAGCTCCACCGCAGTGACGCCGAGCTTCTTCAGGTGCCCGATCACCGGCGCGGTGCCGAGGCCGGCGTAGGTGCCGCGAAGCTGCTCCGGCACCTCGGGATGGCGCTGCGTGAAGCCCTTGACGTGGAGCTCGTAGATGAGCGTGTCCTGCCAGGGCGTGCGCGGCCGGCGGTCCTCGCCCCAGCTGAACGCGGTGTCGACGACCTGGCAGCGGCCGAGGCCCGCGCCGATCTTGCCGCGGATCAGCTTCGCGTACGGATCTAACAGAGCCTTCGTGGGATCAAAGCGGTGTCCCTGCTCCGGGTCGTTCGGCCCGTGGAGCCGATAGCCATAGAGCAGGCCCGGGCGGGCGTCGGGAAGGTAGCAATGCCAGACGAAGTTGGTGCGCTCGAGGAGCTCGACGCGCTCCACCTCGCGCCGCCCCTTGGGATCGAAGAGACACAGCTCGACGCGCTCGGCGTGCTTGGAGAACAGCGCGAAGTTGACGCCCGCCCCGTCCCAGGTGGCGCCGAGAGGATAGGGCCGGCCGCGCCAGAGCGTGCTCGGCGCGACGACGATGCGGGCAGGCGCTTCCACGTGCGGTCGCTAATTTACGCCAATCGTTGCTTCTTGGAATTCCGTGTCGAGCCGGGACTACAGCGGGTCGGGCCGCTACTACCTCATGAATCAAGTCCGGGCGATAGTCGCTGTTCGCACTACTTCCTATCATCGGTCCGGGTCGCTACAAGAACTTCCACACTGTCACTGTAGAGGTGCGCAAACTCATGAAGATCGTCGCCCTGGTCCTCGCTGGCGGGGAAGGCTCGCGCTTGTATCCCCTGACGGCCGAGCACTCGAAGCCCGCGCTGCCGTTCGCGAACGGCTATCGTATCGTGGACTTCGTGCTGAGCAACCTGGTGAACTCGAAAATTTCGACGATCTACGTGCTCGCGCAGTACAAGCCCGACTCGCTCATGCGCCACATCGCCGCCTCTTGGGCGCCGTGGTTGAACGCGCCGGGCAGCGTGATCAAGGTGCTGCTGCCGCGCTCGAACCGGCAGCTTTTCCGCGGCACCGCGGACGCGGTGCACCAGTGCCTCGACGTGCTGCAGGCGCATTCGCCCGACGTGGTGGCGATCTTCGCCGCCGACCACGTGTACCGCATGGACGTGCGCCAGATGATCGATTTCCATTGCGCGCGCAAGGCCGACGTGAGCGTGGCCGCCGTCGGGGTACCGCTCGAGAAAGCCTCCTCCTTCGGCATCATCAGCGCGCTCGCCGACGGCCGCGTGCGCGAGTTCCACGAGAAGCCGCGGCACGCCACGCCGAGTCCGCGCAACCCCGCGCTGGCGTATGCGTCCATGGGCAACTACCTCTTCGACCCGCGGGTCCTCGAGCGCGCTCTCGAGGAGGGCATCGCGCGCGGCGAAATCGATTTCGGCCGCGACCTGCTGCCGCGC
>JBIOYV010000003.1:0-2930 GCA_044870335.1 Burkholderiales bacterium
CTTTCGCGTCGTACAGCGCCTCGACCTCGCCGCCGCCCGGCGCCAGGGTTCCGGCGTCCTGCGCCTTGATCACTCTCTCGTGGGAGCGTACGGAATACGCATCCATCTGCTCGCGCGTGATGCCGAAGCGGTAGGCGACGTTCTCGGCGGTCTGCCCCATGAGGAGGCCGACCATCGGGTCGGTCAGCCCTTTCATGATCCCGATCACGGGTTTCAGGAGCGCGCCGACGGGAAGCCTGGCGAACTGGGCGAGGCGCTGCCCGGTAGACCGGCTGCCCGCCAGGTCGGAGAACCACAGCACCATCCTGTCGCCGTAGAGAAGCGGCGCGCGCGAGAGCGCGTCGACCCCGCCGGCGAGCACGACCTGCGAGCGAGCGGCGAGGATGTTGTTGATCGCGGAGTCGAGCGCCTGCATGCCGGAGGCGCAGTTGCGCATCACGGTCCAGCCCGGGACTTTCTGGCCGCAGCCCATGCGCAGCGCGGCGACGCGGCCGATGTTGACCTCGTCGACCGACGGCGCGGCGCAGCCGAGGATCACTTCGTCCAGCTCGTCGGGCGCGAACGGCTGGCGCGCGAGCAGCGCGCGCCCCGCCTGCGTGGCGAGGTCGGCGGCGGCGAAGGGGCCGGGACGGTTCTTGGATTTCAGGAACGGCGTGCGGGCGCCGTCGACGACGTAGATCGGCTTGGCGAGCATGTCACGCCGCCTTCATCTTCACGGTTTCGCCTTCCAGCGCCGCCAGCGCTTCGGCGCGGCCGTAATCCTGCGGGAAGTCGTCGACCTTGATGACGTGCTTGCGCAGCGCCTCTTTGCGGTTCCAGAGCGCGTGCTCCTCTGCCGAGATCAGATCCTTTTCCCTGGCGAGCGTCCCGAGATCGACTCCGGGGCGCGGCACGATCTTGCCCTTCTTGACTGCCTTGCGCAGCTTCTCGTCGATCGGCTCGCAGGCGATGGTGGCGGTGAACGCCGCCTCGAGGATCCCGGTGACGTCGGCTTCGCCCTTCGGCACATACATGCCCGCGGTCAGGCGCTCGCGCGCCGCGCCGGGCTCGAGCGCGATCCTCGCGCACTCGTGGTTGCGCGAATCGAGCGGCGGTCGGTACGGCATGCCGAGCGGGAAGACTGTCCAGCGCAGGAGCGTCGCCAGCGCCTTCACCGGGAAGTTCGAGAGCACGCCGTCGATCGCCTGCTGCGCGCGGTAGAGCGCATCGCGCACCGCCCAGCGCACGAGCGGCAGGTCCTCGCGGATGCGTCCCTGGTCCTCGTAGCGCTTCAGCGTGGCGGAAACGAGGTAGAGCATCGAGAGCACGTCGCCGAGGCGTCCGGAGATCTTCTCCTTGCGCTTGAGCGCGCCGCCCATCGCGAGCATCGACATGTCGGCGAGGAAGGCGAATGCCGCCGACAGGCGCGAGACGTGGCGGTAGTAGTGCCTGGTTTCTCTCGCCGCGTTCGCCGGCACGGGGGCGAAGGCGCAATTCGTGATGCCGTAAACAAAGGTGCGCACCGCGTTGCGCAGCACGTGGCCGATGTGCGAGGTGAACGCGTCGTCGAACTCGCGCGAGGCTTCGGCGCCCTGCATCTCCTTGGCGGAGCGCATCTCTCGCAGCACGTACGGGTGGCAGCGGATCGCGCCCTGGCCGAAGATGATGAGCGTGCGCGTGAGGATGTTCGCGCCCTCGACGGTGATCGCGATCGGCGCCATCTGGTAGCCGCGCCCGATCCAGTTGTTCGGCCCGAGGCAGATGCCCTTGCCGCCGAGGATGTCCATGCCGTCGTTCACGCACGCGCGGGCGCGCTCGGTCATGTGGTACTTGGCGATCGCCGAGAGCACCGCCGGCTTCTCGCCCAGGTCCACCGCGCCCGCGGTCATGACGCGCGTCGCGTCCATCATGTAGCAGTGCGCGGCGATGCGGCCGAGGGCTTCTTCCACGCCTTCGAGCTTGCCGATCGGCGTCTTGAACTGGCTGCGCACGCGCGCGTAGGCGCCGGTGAAGCGCGTCAGCGCCTTCACGCCGCCGACCGACGAGGTGGGCAGCGAGATCGCGCGCCCGGCGGCGAGGCAGCCCATCAGCATCATCCAGCCTTTGCCCGCGTATTCGGGGCCGCCGATGATCCAGTCGAGCGGCATGAACACGTCCTTGCCCGAGTTCGGCCCGTTCTGGAACACGGCGTTCAGCGGCAGGTGGCGGCGGCCGATGTTCACGCCGGGGGTGCTCGTCGGTACCAGGGCGCAAGTGATCCCCAGGTCTTTCTTCTCCGAAAGCAAACCGTCCGGGTCGTAGAGCCTGAAGGCCAGGCCGAGCAGCGAAGCGACCGGTCCGAGCGTGATGTAGCGCTTGTCCCAGGTGACGCGCATGCCGAGGACTTCGCGGCCCTGCCAGGTTCCCTTGCAGACGATGCCGAAGTCCGGGATCGAGGCGGCGTCGGAGCCCGCCTCGGGGCTCGTCAGCGCGAAGCAGGGGACCTCGAGGCCCTTCGCGAGCCGCGGGAGATAGTGGTTCTTCTGCTGCTCGGTGCCGTAGTGGAGCAGCAGCTCGCCCGGCCCGAGCGAGTTCGGCACCATCACCGAGATCGCGGCGGTGCTCGAGCGCGTCGAGAGCTTCATCACCACCGCCGAGTGCGCGAGCGCGCTGAAGCCGAGGCCGCCGTACTGCTTCGGGATGATCATGCCGAGGAAGCCCTTGTCCTTGATGTACTGCCACACGCGCGGCGGCAGGTCCTGGTGCTCGTGCGTGATTTCCCAGTCGTTGCACATCGCGCAGAGCTCCTCGACCGGGCCGTCGAGGAACGCCTGCTCCTCGGCGGACAGGCGCGGCGCGGGCGTCGCGAGCAGCTTGTCCCAGTCGGGCTTGCCGGAGAAGAGATCCGCGTCGAACCACACCGTGCCGGCGTCGATCGCGTCCTTCTCGGTCTGCGTCATGTCCGGCAGGAT
>JBIOYV010000004.1:0-30271 GCA_044870335.1 Burkholderiales bacterium
ACGCGGTCGGGGCCGATGCGCAGGCCCGCCGACCTGAGCAGCCGGGCGAAGTGCATCACATTTTCTGCGAGACGACCCTCCCCCGAGCCTACTGGGCGAGCCTCATTCACGCAGCCTTGCCTTTTTCGGCGGCCGGCGCCGCCTCGCGCGCGAGCTTCTCCACCGCCGGCGCGGCGACTACGGCGCGCTCGCGGAAATAGCGCTCGTGGTTGCGCTCGACCTCGGCCAGCCAGTACACGTAGTTCACCATCAGGCCGGCGGAGCGCGCCATGCCCTGCTCGGAGGTGTCGCCCATCCAGTTCAGGCGCTCGAGCGAGGCGCCGTTCCCCAGGTGAAAGCGAGCCACCGGATCGAGCGGCTCGTCGCCCTGCCTGGCGTGCAGCAGGTAGCGGGCGCACAGCCGCGTGAGCTGCGTCTGCACCGCCTCGGGAACCTCTCCCAGGTGCCAGGCCGGGTCCTCGATCTTCTTCAGGAGCTCGGGGCTGCCGTGCTCGCCGAGCCAGCGCCGGAATCCCGGCACCGGGGAGAGCGTGGCGAAGCGCCGCAGGTGCGGGAACTCGCGCTTCAGCTCCTCGGCGACCTGCTTGATGAGCAGGTTGCCGAACGATATGCCGCGCAGCCCCTCCTGGCAGTTGGTGATCGAGTAGAACATCGCGCAATCGGCGTTCGCCGGCACCGCCACCGGCGACTTGAGGTCGAGCAGGGGCTGCACGTGCGCGCTCATTCCGCGCGTGAGCGCGACCTCGATGAAGATGATCGGCTCTTCCGGCAGCTGCGGATGGAAGAAGGCGAAGCAGCGCCGGTCCGACTCGAGGCGCCGGCGCAGGTCGCGCCACCCCTGGATCGCGTGCACCGCCTCGTACTGGATCAGCTTCTCGAGCACGATCGCCGACGTGCGCCAGTCGATGCGCTCGAGGCGCAGGAACCCGCGGTTGAACCACGAACGCAGCAGGTGCATGAGGTCGTAGTCGATCACCCGCCAATGGGGATGCGCCTTCATGCCCTTGAGGAGCTGGCTGCGCATCTCCACCAGGGTGCCGGTGCCGCCGGGGGCCATGTTGAGGCGGCGGAAGATCTCCTGCCGCGGCGGCTCGACCGTCTCCTGCAGCCGCGCGAAATTGGCGGGCGACGGATCGGCCTGGTATTCGGCCGCGGCGCGCGACACCGCCTCCGGCGAAGGCGAGTAGTGCCGCGCCAGCACGTCGAAGAAGTCCTCGCGCGAGCGCTCGTCGAGCCCCTGGCAGGCGGCGAGGGCGTCGCGCGCGAGCGCCGTGCTCGTGTACTCGCCGCGCTCGGCGAGCAGGGCCTCGCACAGGCCGACCAGCTCGCGCGTGCGGCGCTCGACCGCGCTCTGGCCGCCGCCGAGAAGCTTCCTCAGGAACGAGGCCGGATTCACGCCGCCGCGCTCGCTTCGGCCAGCATGCGCTCGGCCTCGGCGCCGGCGACGCGTTCGAGGTCGTCGCGGTACTTGAGCAGCACGCCGAGCGTGTTGTTCACGGTTTCCGGGTCGAGCGCCACGCGGTCGAGGGCGACCAGGCAGTTCGCCCAGTCGATGGTCTCGGCCACGCCCGGCTGCTTGAAGAGGTCGCTCGTGCGCAGGCGCTGCACGAACGCGACCACCTCGCGCGAGAGCCGCTCGGCCGCGCGCGGCGCCTTGCGGCGCAGGATCTCGAGCTCGCGCTTCGCGTCCGGATAGTCGACCCAGTGGTAGAAGCAGCGCCGCTTCACCGCGTCGTGGATCTCGCGCGTGCGGTTGGAAGTGATCACCACCACCGGCGGCTCGGCGGCGCGCACCGTCCCGATCTCGGGGATCGTGATCTGCCAGTCCGACAGGACCTCGAGGAGATACGCCTCGAAGGGCTCGTCGGTGCGGTCGAGCTCGTCGATCAGCAGCACCGGCGCCGCGCCGGCCGACTGCAGCGCGCGCAGCAACGGACGCCGCACCAGGAAGCGCTCCGAGAAGATGTCCTGTTCCAGACCCTCGCGCGACTTGACGCCCTCCGCCTCCGCCATCCTGATCTCGATCATCTGGCGCGGATAGTTCCACTCGTACGCGGCCTGCGCGATGTCGAGGCCCTCGTAGCACTGCAGCCGGATGAGGTCGCGTCCCAGCGCCTCCGACACCACCTTGGCGATCTCGGTCTTGCCCACGCCGGCCTCGCCTTCGAGGAAGAGCGGCCGTTTCATGGCGAGCGCGAGAAAGAGCGAGGTGGCAAGGCTGCGGTCGGCGACGTAGTCCCCGCCCGCGAGCAGGGCCTGGGTCTCGTCGATGGATGCGGGGAGGGTTTTCTTTGCCATGAGCTAGCCATTTTGAGGGATTTGCCGAGCGGCCGCCAGCCCGCCGGGCACGCGGTTTGCTCCTCCCGCCGCGTAATCACAGGAGGCTGAAATGAAGATCGACGTTGTACACGAGATGCTGATCCAGGCTCTAGAGCATGAAATGGGCGGGGTTAAGATCTACGAGAGCGCGCTGAAGTGCGCGATCAACGATGACCTGAAGGAGGAATGGGAGAAGTATCACCAGGAAACCGAGCGTCACGTGCAGATCTTGCATGACGTCTGCGGGCAGTTACAGATCGATCCGGACAAGCAGACGCCGGGCCGCAAGATCGTGCACGACATGGGCCAGTCCCTCGTGAAAGCGATGGAAGCCGCACTCGCCAGCGGCGACAAGGAGCAGGCGCAATGCACCGCCTGCGACTGCGTCGTGCTGGCGGAGACCAAGGACCACGCCAACTGGGAGCTGATCGGCGAGGTCTCGAAGAAGCTGACGGGGGCCGAAGGCAAGGCGCTCAAGGACGCTTACGCCGAAGTCGAGGACCAGGAAGACGAGCACCTGTACCATTCCAAGGGCTGGATGCGCGAACTGGAATTGCAGATGCTCGGCCTGAAGGCCGTCCTGCCGCCCCCCGAGGAGCGCAAGCACGTGAAGACCGCAATCGGCGCCGCGCGCGCGGAGCACGAGCGCACCAAGATGCGGTAACGGTTACGTGGCGCTTATCTTAGGGCCGCCTCGACGGCGCGCTTCGCCATCACGGTGATGAGGTGGGCGCGGTACTCGGGCGAGGCGTGCAGGTCGTTGTTCAGCCCGTCGGGCTTCACCTTGATGCCGGCGACCGATTCCGGCGCGAACTTCTGCGCCAGGGCCTTCTCCATGTCGCTCTGGCGGAAAGCGCAAGCTCCCGCCCCGGTGACGCCGACGCGCACGTTGCCGCCGCCGAAATCGGCCACGAACACGCCGACCAGCGCGAAGCGCGAGGCCGGGTTCTTGAACTTCATGTAGGCGGCGCGCTTGGGCGCCGGGAACGCGACCTGCGTGATGAGCTCGCCGGGCTCGAGCGCGGTCTCGTAGAGGCCCGTGAAGAACTTGTCGGCTTCGATCTTGCGCTTGTTCGTGGTGATCGTGGCGCCGAGGCCGAGCACTGCGGCCGGATAGTCCGCCGCCGGATCGCTGTTGGCGAGCGAGCCGCCGATCGTGCCCATGTGGCGCACCTGCCGGTCGCCGATGATGCCCGCGAGCTGCGCGAGCGCAGGAATCGCCTTCTGCACCGCGGGGGACGCGGCGACTTCGGCGTGCCGCACCATCGCGCCGACGGTTACCGAGCCGCCGTCTGCTGACAGCCCTTTCAGGTCGCCGATCGTACCGAGGTCGATGAGATCGCTCGGCGAGGACAGGCGCAGCTTCATCGCCTGCACCAGGCTCTGCCCGCCGGCGAGGTAACGGCCCTCGGGCTTCTGGGCGCCGAGGGCGAGCGCGTCCTTGGTGCTGGACGGACGGTGGTACTCGAATGCATGCATGGGTGTGTCTCCTAGGCCGCTTTTTTCTGGAGCGAGCGCCACACGGTCTGCGCGGTGGCGGGCATCGCGAGGTCCTTGACCCCGAGCGCATCGGTGATCGCGTTCATGACCGCCGGGGGCGCGCCGATCGCGCCCGCCTCCCCGCAGCCCTTTACGCCGAGCGGATTGTGCGTGCACGGCGTCTCGCGGGTGTCGATCTTGAACGTCGGGATGTCGCTGGCGTGGGGAATGGAATAGTCTGCCAGCGAGCCGGTGAGGAGCTGGCCGCTGTCGTCGTAACGGCAGCCCTCGCTCAGCGCCTGGCCGATGCCCTGCGCCAGGCCGCCGTGCACCTGCCCTTCGACGATCATCGGGTTGATCACCTTGCCGAAGTCGTCCACCGCGGTGAACGAGGCGATTTCGGTCGCGCCCGTGTCGCGGTCCACTTCCACCTCGCAGACGTAGGTGCCCGCCGGGAAGGTAAAGTTGGTCGGATCGTAGAAGGCGTTTTCGTTCAGCCCGGGTTCGAGCTTGTCGAGCGGATAATTGTGCGGCACATACGCGGCGAAAGCGACTTCGCCGAAGGCCTTCTGCTTGTCGGTGCCGGCCACCTTGAACACGCCGCGGTCGTACTCGATGTCCGCTTCCGCGGCCTCCATGAGGTGCGCCGCGATCTTCTTGCCCTTGGCGACGATCTTGTCCAGCGCCTTCACGATCGCGGTGCCGCCGACGGCGAGCGACCTCGAGCCGTAGGTGCCCATGCCGAAGAGGATCTTCGAGGTGTCGCCGTGCACGATATCGACGCCCTCGATCGCGAGCCCGAGGCGGTCGGCGACGACCTGGGCGAAGGTGGTCTCGTGCCCTTGGCCGTGCGAGTGCGAGCCGGTGAAGACCGTCACCGTGCCGGTGGGATGCACGCGGACCTCGCCGGCCTCGAACAGCCCGGCGCGCGCGCCGAGGCTTCCGGCGACGTTCGAGGGAGCGATGCCGCAGGCTTCGATGTAGCAGGCGTAGCCGATGCCGCGCAGTTTCCCCCTTTTCAGCGACTCTTCCTTGCGTTTCTGGAAACCGCCGACGTCTGCGAGGTCGAGCGCCGCGCTCAGCGTCGCCTCGTAGTTGCCCGTGTCGTAGCACAGCGCGACCGGCGTCTGGTAGGGGAAGGTCTTGATGAAGTTGCGGCGCCGGATCTCGACCGGATCGAGCTTGAGTTCGCGCGCCGCGGTTTCGACCAGCCGCTCGACCACGTAGGTGGCCTCGGGCCGGCCGGCGCCGCGGTAGGCGTCGACCGGCGTGGTGTTGGTGAACGCCGCGGTGACCTCGCAATGGATGTGCGGGGTGGTGTACTGGCCCGCGAGCAGCGTGGCGTAGAGAATCGTCGGGACGCACGAGGCGAAGGTCGAGAGATAGGCGCCGAGGTTCGCCGTCGTCCTCACGCGCATGGCGAGAAACTTGCCGCTCTTGTCGAGCGCGAGCTCGGCGACGGTGACATGGTCGCGCCCGTGCGCGTCGGACAGGAAGGCCTCGCTGCGATCGGAGGTCCATTTCACCGGCCGGTTTAGCTGCTTCGACGCCCAGGTGACGACCACGTCCTCCGGGTAGAGATAGATCTTCGAGCCGAAGCCTCCGCCGACGTCGGGCGCGACCACGCGCACCTTGTTCTCCGGCAGGCCGAGGACGAAGGCCGTCATGAGCAGGCGCTCGACGTGCGGGTTCTGGCTCGCGACGTAGAGCGTGTAGCTGTCTTCGGCGCGCGAATAGGACGCGTTGGCCGAGCGCGGCTCGATTGCATTCGGCACGAGGCGGTTGTTCACGAACTCGAGCCGGGTCACGTGCGCCGCCTTGGCGAAGGCCGTATCGACCGCGCCCTTGTCGCCGAGCGCCCAGACGTAGCAGGTGTTGTCCGGCGCAATGTCGTGCAGCGCGGATGCGCCTTTCGCTTTGGTGGCGTCGGTGACCGCGGGGAGCACCTCGTAGTCCACTTCGATCAGCTCGGCCGCGTCGCGCGCCTGAGCCGCGGTCTCGGCGATGACCACCGCGACACGCTCGCCGACGTGGCGTACCTTGCCCTGCGCGAGCGCCGGGTAGGGCGGTTCCTTCATCGGCTGGCCGTTGACGTCGGTGATCAGCCAGCCGCAGGGCAGGCCGCCGACCTTGGCCGCGGCGAGATCGGCGCCGGTGTAGACCGCGAGCACGCCCGGCGCCGCCTTGGCCATGTCGATCGAGATCTTCCCCAGCTTCGCGTGCGCGTGCGGCGAACGCAGGAAAGCCGCATGGCTCTGGCGCGGAAACGCAACGTCGTCGGTGTACTGCCCGGCGCCGGTGAGGAAGCGATAGTCCTCCTTGCGCTGGATGCGCGCGCCGATCAGCGGGGCGTTCATATCTTGCCTCCCATCGCCTTGGCGCCGGCCATGATGCTCTTCACGATGTTGTGATAGCCGGTGCAGCGGCAGAGGTTGCCCTCGAGGCTTTCGCGCACTTCCTTCTCGCTCGGATTCGGATGGCCCTTGGCGAAATCGAGCGCGTTCATGACCATCCCGGGCGTGCAGAAGCCGCACTGCAGGCCGTGGTTCTCCTTGAACGCCTGCTGCATCGGGTGCAGCGTGCCGTCGGGCCGCGCCACGCCTTCGATCGTCATGATGTCGGCGCCCTCGGCCTGCATCGCGACGATCGAGCAGCTCTTGATGGCGCGGCCGTTCATGAGCACGGTGCAGGCGCCGCACTGCGCCGTGTCGCAGCCGACGTGGGTACCGGTGAGACGCAGGTTTTCACGGAGGAAGGTGACGAGCAGCGTCCGCGCCTCGAGCTCGGCCGAAGCGGGTTTGCCATTGACCTTCATGGATACCTTGACCGACATGCAAGCCTCCGGGGGGTATGAGTGCCTTCTGAAGAGCAGCCATCCTAGCCCCGCCGTCGCGGGGCGGCAATGGTGCGCTGCGAAAGCCGCGCGCGCATAATGTCGAATCGCTTATCATCCCGACTCCCTATGAGACTGCTCATCGTCGAGGACGACGCACCGCTCGCTTCAGGTCTGTCCCGCATCCTCGAGGCGGAGGGCCATGCCGTCGACGTCACCGAGCGCGGCGAGGACGCGGTGCTCGCCGCGTCCCAGGAGCATTTCGACCTGGTGATCCTGGACATCGGCCTGCCGCGCATGGACGGCTACGAGGTGCTGCGCCGCCTGCGGGCCGCGGAAAAGCCGATTCCTGTCTTGGTGCTGACGGCACGCGACGCGGTCGAAGACCGGGTGCGCGGCCTTGACCTCGGCGCCGACGACTACATGGTGAAGCCGTTCGCGATGCCCGAGCTCACGGCTCGGGTGCGCGCGCTCCTGCGGCGTTCGCAGGCCCACGGCGGCCCGCGCATCGTGCACGGCCCGCTCGCCCTCGACACGGTGGCGCGCCGCGCCTTCCTCAAGAACGAGCCGCTCGAGCTCGCGGCGCGCGAATGGGCGGTGCTCGAGGTCCTGCTCGCGAAGGTGGAGAAGATCGTTTCGAAGGAGGCGATCATCCAGGCGGTCGCCGGCTGGGGCGAGGACCTCTCGCCGAACGCCATCGAGGTGTATGTGTCGCGGCTGCGCTCGAAGCTCGAGCCCGCCGGAATCAAGATCCGCACCGTGCGCGGTTTCGGCTACATGCTCGAAGAGTTCAAGCCCGCGCCGCACTAGGCCACGAGGCGATGCCCGCGCGCAGCCTACGCGCCCACCTGCTGCGCCTGCTCCTGCCGCCGATCGCGGCGCTGCTCGCCGTCGGGGCGGTGATCGGGTACTACTCGTCGATCGAGCCGGCGAACGAGGCTTACGACCAGGCGCTCTCGGATATCGCCGCCGCGATTGCCGCGCACGTGCGCACGACCGACGGCCAGTACCGGCTCGATCTGCCGCCGGAAGTGGAGACGGCGCTGCGCACCGACCGCTACGACAAGATGTTCTACCGGGTGCTGTCGCCCAATGGCTCGCATATCGGGGGCGACGACACGCTCCCGGTTTCCGAGCGCAGCACGGCGTACGACGCGAGGTTCAGAGGCGAGGCCGTGCGCATCGTCACCGCGCCGGCGCCGTGCGGCAGCCTGACCTGCACGGTGCTGGTCGCCGAGACCATGGTCAAGCGAACGCGGCTCGCGCGTGAGTTCCTCATCTCGAGCCTGCTGCCGGGCATCCTCATCGCGCTGGCGACGCTGGTGCTGCTCTGGTTCGGCGTGAAGCGCGGCCTGTGGCCGCTCGCGCGCCTTTCGGAGGAGCTGAAGGCGCGCTCGCCGCGCGACCTGCGCGCGATCGACGCCGCCGGCGCCCCGGAGGAGACGCGACCCCTCGTGTCGGCGCTGAACGGCCTGCTCGAGGAGCTTGCGCTCGCCGCGCGCAACCAGCAGCGCTTTCTCGCCAACGCGGCGCACCAGCTGCGCACCCCGCTCGCCGGGCTGCAGGCGCACACCGAGCTCGCCCTGTCCCAACCGCTGCCCGAGTCGTGCCGCGCGCAGATCGAGCAGGTTCACCAGGCGACGATCCGCACCGCCCGACTTGCCAACCAGCTGCTCGCGCTCGCCCGCGCCGAGCCGGGCGCGCGCGGTAGCTCCTCCGACGTCAACCTGCGCACCGTGGTGGAAGCCGAGGCCGATGGCTGGGTGCACCAGGCGCTCGAGCGCGACGTCGATCTCGGCTTCGAGCTGGACACGGCGCCGGTGCGGGGCGACGCCATGCTTCTGCGCGAGGCGCTCGCCAACCTGGTGCACAACGCGATCCAGTACTCGAATAACGGCGGCCGCGTCACCGTGCGCACCGGCCAGCGCGACGGCGAGTCCTTCGCCGAGGTCGAGGACGACGGCCCGGGCATCGCGCCGCAGGAGCGCGAGCGCGTGCTCGAGCGCTTCTACCGCGTGCCCGGAACACGCGGCACGGGGAGCGGGCTCGGGCTCGCGATCGTGCGCGAGATCGCCGGCGGGCACGGCGCTCGCATAGAGCTCACTGACGGCGCGGGCGCGCGCGGCTGCCGAGTTGCGCTAACATTTCCACATGGATAGGTTGCCGCATGGATAGCGTAGATATCGAAGTCTTGAGGACCGCCGAGGGCTGGCGCAAGAGCGGGCAGCGCGTCGCGCTCGGCACGATCGTCAGAACCTGGGGCTCGGCGCCGCGCCCGGTGGGCGCGATGGTGGCGATCCGCGGCGACGGGCAGATCGTCGGCTCGGTCTCCGGCGGCTGCGTCGAGGACGACCTCGTCGACAAAGTGCGCGAGAACCTGGTCGCGGCGCGCAAGCCCGAGCTCATTACCTACGGCGTCACCAACGCCGAGGCCACGCGCTGGGGGCTACCCTGCGGCGGCACCCTCGAGCTCGTCATGGAGCCGCTCTCCGACGCGAGCGGCGTGGAGGAGCTCCTGAAGCGCATCGGGACGCAGCAGCTCGTGCGGCGGCGCCTCGAGCTGGAGAGCGGCCGCAGCACCCTCGAGCCCGGGCGCTGGCAGGACGTGCTCGAATTCGACGGCAGCGTGCTGACGACCGTGCACGGCCCGAGATGGCGCCTGGTGCTGATCGGCGCCGGCCAGCTTACCCGCTATCTCGCCGAGATGGCACACATGCTCGACTACCACGTCGTGGTGATCGACCCGCGCGACGAATACGCGGCGGGCTGGGACCTGGCCGGGGTGCCGCTCGACCGCGGCATGCCCGACGACGTGGTGCGCGATCTGAACCTCGACGGCCACAGCGCGGTGGTCGCGCTCACCCACGATCCCAAGCTCGACGACCTGGCGCTGATGGAGGCGCTGAAGTCGGCGGCGTTCTACGTCGGCGCCATCGGCTCCAAGAAGAACAACGACGCGCGCCGCGAGCGGCTGAAGGAGTTCGACCTCGCGGCCGACGAGATCGCGCGCCTGCGCGGGCCGGTGGGCCTGTACCTCGGCTCCAAGACCCCGCCCGAGATCGCGCTGGCGATCCTCGCCGAGATGACCGCGGTGCGCCACGGCGTAAGCGAGCCCTCCTGGGCGGCGAAGCCAGAGCGGCGCTACGATCCGTCGGCCTGCGAAGTCAAGACGCCGACTTGAACGTCGTCGGGCTCCTGCTTGCCGCGGGGTCCGCGACTCGCTTCGGCTCCGACAAGCTGTCGCATCGCCTGCCGCACGGCGTGCCGATCGCCGTGCAGGCCGCGCGCCACCTGCATGCCGTAGTCCCGAACGTATTCGCCGTGGTGAAGCCTGGAACCGGCGATCTCATCCCCGTTCTCGAGAAAGAAGGCTGCCGGGTCGTGGTGTGCGAGCAAGCGGCCGAAGGCATGGGTGCAAGCCTCGCGTGCGCCGCGCGCGCGGCAGGCCGGGCCGACGGCTACCTCGTCGCGCTCGCCGACATGCCGTTCGTGCGCACCGCGTCGATCGCGGCAGTGCGCGACGCGCTCGTCGCGGGCGCGCCGCTCGCGGCGCCGTACTGGCGCGCACGGCGCGGCCATCCAGTGGGAATCTCGGGCGTATTCTTCGATCGGCTGCTCGCGTGCGGCGGAGACGAGGGCGCCAAGGGGCTGCTGAGGGAAAACGAAACGCGGCTGGTCAAGATCCCCGTCGGCGACCCCGGCATCCTGCGCGACATCGACACGCCCGGCGACCTCGCGCCGCCGCTCAGCGTCTAGCCGGTTCCTTGGGCGCTTCGACGCGGCCCATGAGATAGAACTCGTCGTTGGGCCTCATGCTGAGAAAGTTCGCCATGCGATTGGACAGCGCGAAGAATGCGCTGATGGCGGCGATGTCCCAGATGTCTTCGTCCGAGAAGCCGTGCGCGCGCAGAGGCTCGAAGTCCGCGTCGCCGATTTCCTGCGAGCGCTGCGAGACTTTCATGGCGAAATCCAGCATCGCGCGCTGGCGCGGCGTGATGTCCGCCTTGCGGTAGTTCACCGCCACCTGATCCGCGACCAGCGCGTTCTTGGCGCGGATGCGCAGGATCGCGCCGTGCGCCACGACGCAGTACTGGCACTGGTTGGCGCCCGAAGTCGCGACCACGATCATCTCGCGCTCGGCCTTGGTGATCGGCCCGGGCTTTTCCATCAGCGCGTCGTGGTAGGCGAAGAACGCCCTGAACTCGTCGGGGCGATGCGCGAGCGCCAGGAACACGTTCGGCACGAAGCCCGCCTTGTCCTGCACCGCCAGGATCCGCTCGCGGATATCCTGAGGCAGATCCTCGAGTTCCGGCGCCGGAAACCGGCTGATGGACCTTGGATTCATGATGTTCCTAGGATACCGGTAAAATTTGGCGATGCTATCGCCCGACCTTCTCGCCCAGTCCGACCCCGAGCTCTGGAATGCCATCCGGCTGGAAAACCAGAGGCAGGAGGACCACGTCGAGCTCATCGCCTCCGAGAACTACGTCAGCCGCCAGGTGCTGATCGCACAGGGCAGCCAGCTCACCAACAAGTACGCCGAAGGCTATCCCGGCAAGCGTTACTACGGCGGCTGCGAGTACGTCGACATGGCCGAGTCGCTCGCGATCGAGCGCGCGAAGAAGCTGTTCGGCGCGCCGTGGGCCAACGTGCAGGCGCACTCCGGCTCGCAGGCGAACCAGGCGGTGTACACCGCGGCGCTCAAGCCCGGCGACACGATCCTCGGCATGTCGCTCGCGCACGGCGGCCATCTCACGCATGGCTCGCCGGTGAATCTTTCGGGCAAGCTCTACCGGGTGGTTTCGTACCAGCTGGACGAGAACGAGGAGATCGACTACGAGGCTGCGGAAAAAATGGCGGTTCTCGAGAAGCCGAAACTCATCGTCACCGGCGCATCGGCCTACTCGCTCGCCATCGACTGGAAGCGCTTCCGCGCCATCGCCGACAAGTGCGGCGCGCTGCTGATGGCCGACATCGCGCACTACGCGGGGCTTATCGCCGTTGGCCTCTACCCGTCGCCCATGGGTATCGCCGACTTCGTCACCACCACCACGCACAAGACGCTGCGCGGCCCGCGCGGCGGCATGATCTTCGGCGAGCCCGAGCAGGAGAAGGCGATCGCGTCCTCGATCTTCCCGGGCCTGCAGGGCGGGCCGCTCATGCACGTCATCGCAGCCAAGGCAGTTGCGCTGGGCGAGGCGCTGAAGCCGGACTTCAGGACCTATCAGAAGAAGGTCCTGGACAACGCCCGCAGCATGGCGGCCGTGCTGACGCAGCGCGGATTGAGAATCGTCTCGGGCCGCACGGACTGCCACATGTTCCTGGTGGACCTGCGCAGCAAAGGCATCACCGGCAAGGAGGCCGAAGCCGCGCTCGGACGCGCGCACATCACGGTGAACAAGAACGCGATTCCCAACGACCCCGAGAAGCCCGCGGTCACGAGCGGGGTGCGCATCGGCTCGCCCGCCATGACGACCCGCGGATTCGGCACCGCGCAGGCCGAGGAGCTCGCGCATCTCATCGCCGACGTGCTGGAGCGCCCGGGCGACGAGAAGAACGTCGCGCGCGTCGCCGAGCAGGTCAAAGTGCTCTGCGCGCGGTTCCCGGTGTACGCATGAAATGCCCTTTCTGCGGCTCGGACGACACCCAGGTCGTCGACACGCGGGCGAGCCTCGAGGCGAACACGATCCGCCGCCGCAGGAAGTGCGTGCAGTGCGAAAAGCGCTTCACCACCTATGAAAGGGTCGATCTCAAGATGCCGCGGCTGGTGAAGAAGGACGGCAGCCGGACCGATTTCGACCGCGACAAGCTGATGGGCAGCATGATGCTCGCGCTGCGAAAGCGGCCGGTGGCCACCGAGGAGGTGGAAGGCGCGGTGGATCGCGTGATCGAACGGCTGCGCTCGCTGGGCGAGCGCGAGGTGCCGACCAGCCGGGTGGGGGATTTCGTCATCCGCGAGCTGGCGAAGCTCGACAAGATCGCGTACATCCGCTTCGCGTCGGTGTACCGCAGCTTCGAAACCCCGGACGATTTCCGCGAAGCGGTGCAGGAGATCAAGGCTACGCGAAAGAAAAAGCGCTAGGGCCGTGTTCTCTGCGTTCGACGAGGCGATGATGCGCCGCGCGCTGGCGCTCGCGGAGAGGGGCCTGTTCACCACCACCCCCAACCCGCGCGTCGGCTGCGTCATCACCAGGGGCGAGTCCGTGGTGGGCGAGGGCTGGCACGAGAAGGCGGGCGGGCCGCACGCTGAAACCGTCGCATTGAAAGCTGCAGGGGACAGCGCGAGAGGCGCGAGCGTTTACGTGAATCTGGAGCCCTGCAGCCACTACGGCCGCACGCCGCCGTGCGCCGGGGCGCTCATCAACGCGAAAGTCGCGCGCGTGGTCGCCGCGCTGCGCGACCCCAATCCGCAGGCGGCGCGCGGCGGCGACGCGCTCGCGGCCGCGGGAATCGGCTTCGAGCATGGCCTGCTCGAGGCGCAGGCGCGGGAGCTCAATCTCGGCTTCCTGTCGCGGCTGCAGCGCGGCCGGCCGTGGGTGCGCCTCAAGATTGCCGCCACGCTCGACGGCCGCAGCGCGCTCGCGAGCGGCGCCTCCCAGTGGATCACCGGTCCCGAGGCGCGGCGCGATGGCCACCGCTGGCGCGCCCGCGCCTGCGCGCTGCTCACCGGCATCGGTACCGTCACGGCGGATGATCCGCGGCTCACGGTGCGAGAAGTCGAGACCCCGCGCCAGCCGCTGCGCGTGATCGTGGACAGCCGGCTGGAAATCCCGCATGCAGCGCAGATCCTGCAGGGCCCGAAGGTGCTCGTCTTCGCGGCGCGCGCGGCACCCGCGCCGCAGAACGCGGAGGTGGTGGTGCTGCCGAACGCGCATGGGAAGGTCGAGCTGGCACGCATGCTCGAGGAGCTGGCGCGCCGCGGCGTGAACGAGCTGCATGTGGAGGCCGGCTTCCGCCTCAACGGCTCGCTGGTGCGCGAGGGCTGCGTCGACGAGTTTCTGGTCTACCTCAACCCGAGCTTCCTCGGCGACGGCGCGCAGGGGATGCTCGACCTTCCGGCCGTCGGCGCCCTGCAGGAGCGGCTCAAGCTGAAGCTCGTGTCGCTGGACCGGCTAGGCGACGACCTGCGGATTCTCGCGCGCCCCGCATAGCGCCGCGAGCAGCAGGTCGATCGCGACTCGGGCGCTGCGCCCATCGGGATCCAGGCGCGGAAGGTATTCGGCGAGCTCGAGGGCGACGAGATCCGGCCTCGAGCCGAGGCGGCGCAGCGCGCGCGCGAGCTCGGCCGCGACGATGCCCTCGGGCACGGGAGTGCCGACGCCGGGCGCTTCCTCCGGTGTGACCGCATCGAGGTCTATGCTGATCCCGAAGCCCGAGGTGCCGGCAGTCGCGATCCTCAGGGCCTCCTCGCACACCGGGTCGAGGCCGCGCCTCGCGACTTCCTCGATGTGGAACACACGCACACCGAGCCGGTCGAGGCGCTCCTTCTCCTCGGGCTCGTAGCTGCGCACCCCGATCAGGGCGACGTGCTCGGGATCGACTACGCCGGCGGACAACCCGTACAGGTCGTCGTCTGCCTGTCCGAGCAGCCACGCGAGCGGCATGCCGTGCAGCCTGCCGGTGTGGCTGGTTCCGGGGGTATGGCTGTCCATATGGGCGTCGATCCAGATGAGGCCGAGCTCGCCCTGGAGCATGCGCGCGACGCCGACCCATGTTCCTCCGGCACAGCTATGGTCGCCGCCGATCACGCATGGCACACGCGCCTGCCGCATCGCGCCCGCGACCGCCGAGGCGAGCGCGGCGTTGAGCTTGCTTACTGCCGCCTCCTTGCGCCGCTCCTTGGGCGAGGGGCGCAGCGTCGGTCCTAACGAGACCTCGGCACCGTTCTGCGCAAGGCGCTCCGCGAGGCGCGGGATCAGCGCCTCCGGGGCCTCGGCGCAGCCGGGATCGGCGCCTCCAAGTCCCCAGGCGGCGCCGATCAATTCGATGTGTCGCTGCATCGCTACACGTGTTTCAGCCAGCCAACGACGCTTACCTCCGAACGGCAAGTAACTTGCTAGGTCCAAACTGCTGGGACCAATCGTAACCCAGTGATGACGAGGTCACAGTGAAGGACGCGGCGGCGGCGAGATGGCAGGGCTGGGCGAGCTTCGCGCTCGGGCTGTGGCTCGCCATGTCGCCGTGGATCTGCGGCTACGCCGACGATGAGCGCCTCGCCACCGGCAACGCTGCATTCATGGGCATCGCGCTCGCGCTGGCTTCGCACTTCGAGGTTGTTCTCGACGCGGAGTTTGCGGAATGGGCGAACCTCGCGGCCGGCACCTGGCTTGCCGCCGCGCCGTTCGTCCTCGGGTTCGCCACCGCAGGGGTGCCGGCGGTCAATTCCATTGCGGTCGGCACGCTCGTGATGGCGCTCGCCGCTTCCGCCCTGTCGCTCGACAAGCAGATCGAGAAATGGTGGCATAAGCAGTTCGTCGAGGACTGAAGCCCATCGCGCGCGCTTTGCGGTAACCTGCGCGCCATGTTTACCGGGATCGTGCAGGCCGTCGGCGAGATCGTGCGAGCGCTGCCGTTCGAGGTCGACAGCGGTGCTCTGCAGATGGCTGACGTCGGCACCGGCGATTCCATCTGCGTGCAAGGCGTATGCCTCACCGTCACCTCGCGCACCGCGCGCGGATTCACCGCCGACGTCAGCCCCGCCACGCTGGCCGTCACCGTCGGCCTCGACCGGCCGGGCCCGGTGAACCTTGAGAAATCGCTCGCCGTGGGCGAGCGTCTCGGCGGCCACCTCGTCGCCGGGCACGTGGACGGCATCGGCGAGGTGACGCGCTTCGAGAAGGGCGTGCTCGAGGTGCGCGCGCCGCACGAGCTTGCCCGGTACATCGCCCGCAAGGGCTCGATCTGCATCGACGGCGTGAGCCTCACGGTCAATCGCGTGCAGGGGAGCCTGTTCGAGGTCTACCTCATCCCGCATACGCTCGAAGTCACCACGCTCGGGCGCCTGCGGGCGGGCGCGGGGGTGAATCTCGAGGCCGATCTTATCGCCCGTTACGTCGCCAGGCTGCTGGAAGCGTCCGACCTGTGAATTCCTTTATAGGGTGGTAGACCCGGCTGGCGGTAGGCTGTGGCCATGCTGATCGCGGCCGCCAGGCGCCTGGAAAATACCACCGCGCTGTTTGCGCGCAAACGCGAATTCGGTTTCGTCTGTCCGTCGTTCAGCATCGGCGTATCCGGAGACGGGTTCCTCCTGCCGCGCTCGGCGAAGCAGCTCCTGCGCCGCTCGCTGATCACCGTCAAGGTGCCGACGCGCGACATCACCGGCCGCTATTTCATGGCGATCCACCACCAGGGCGCGCAGGTTTGCAACGTCGCGGTGATCGTCGCCTGGGCGAGCCATCCGTCCCATGCCAGCGCCTTCCTCGCCGTCAAGGCGCCCGACGAGCACAAGCTGCAGCGCTCGCTCAAGTGCCTCTCGGGCGAGGACGTGGAGCTCGTGTTCCGGCCGCGGCTCGCGCCGCACATGGCACGTCCGGCGGGACTGCGGGCATAAAAAAAAGGGGGCGCTCACGCGCCCCCTAAACCGGAAGAGGCGCTGGGGCGCCTCCCCTTTCCCCCGCTGATCCCCCCGCGGTGCCGCCCCCCGCTGTCCCCCGCTGTGCTGTAAGTCGCGGCACCACTGTCGCCCCGCGGGGACGCCGAGTCCAGTCGAATCGGCGCCGTAGCGCCGGGTAATACCGCACGACTTGTCGCCGTGTACGTCGCGGCGTTTCGCGCGAGCGACCTAGTACGATTCGGCGAATCGATGAGCCGCGCAATCCGCTTCGACCCCGCGCTTCCGGTGAGCGCACGCCGCCAGGAAATCCGCGCGGCGCTCGAGCGGCACCCGGTGGTCGTGGTCTGCGGCGAGACCGGCTCGGGCAAGACCACGCAGCTGCCCAAGATCCTGCTCGAGATGGACCCACGCCGGCGCATTGGGCACACCCAGCCGCGCCGCATCGCCGCGCGCTCGGTCGCGGCGCGCATCGCCGAGGAGCTCGGCGCCGAGCTCGGCGGGCTGGTCGGATACAAGGTGCGCTTCCAGGACCAAGTCGGCAGCCGCACCGCGATCAAGCTGATGACCGACGGCATCCTGCTCGCCGAGACGCAGGGCGACCGCGAGCTGCGCCAGTACGACAGCATCATCATCGACGAGGCGCACGAGCGCAGCCTGAACATCGATTTTCTTCTGGGGTATGTGAAGCAGCTGGCGGCTCGCCGGCGTGACCTCAAGGTGGTCATCACATCCGCCACAATCGATGCCGAGCGGTTCTCGAAGCACTTCGACGACGCGCCGGTGATCGAAGTCTCGGGCCGCCTCTACCCGGTCGATGTCCGCTACCGCCCGGTCGGCGGAGACGCCGAAGACACGACGCGCGACGAGGAGGAGCAGGCGCTCGCCGATGCGGTGGACGAGCTGTGCCGCGAGGGGCCAGGCGACATCCTGGTTTTTCTGCCGGGCGAGCGCGAGATCCGTGACGCCGCCGACACCCTGAGACGGAAAGGCCCGAAAGGGCTCGAGCTGCTGCCCCTGTACTCGCGGTTGTCCACCGCGGAACAGGACAGGGTGTTCAAGCCGGGGAAGCAGCGCCGCGTGGTGCTGGCGACGAACGTCGCGGAGACCTCGCTGACCGTTCCGGGCATCCGCTACGTAGTCGATACCGGCGACGCGCGGGTCAAGCGCTACAGCTACCGCAACAAGGTCGAGATGCTGCGCGTCGAGGCAATCTCGCAGGCTGCGGCGCAGCAGCGCGCCGGGCGCTGCGGCCGCGTCGCTGACGGCGTTTGTATCCGTTTGTACTCGGAGGAGGATTTCGCAAGACGGCCGGCGTTCACCGATCCAGAGGTGCTGCGCTCCTCGCTCGCCTCGGTGATCCTGCGCGCGAAGAGCCTCGGACTGGGCGAAGTCGAGGCATTTCCCTTTGTCGATCCGCCTAACCCTCGTGCCATCGCCGACGGCTATGAGCTGCTGACGGAATTGGGCGCGGTGGCTGAAAGCCGTGAATTGACGGAGGTGGGATCGGAGCTGGCACGCCTCCCGCTCGATCCGCGGGTTGCCCGCATGCTGGTCGCCGCACGCGACGAGGGTTGTCTCGCGGAGGTGCGCATCATCGCCGCGGCGCTCTCGGTGCAGGACCCGCGGCAGCGGCCGCTGGAACGCGCCGAGGCGGCCGACGAGCGCCACGCGCGCTTTGCCGACGAGCAGTCGGATTTCCTCTCGTTCCTCAAGCTGTGGAAGCTGCAGGAAGAGTCCGGGCTGCGGCGGCTGTGCCGCGAGAATTTCCTGTCTTACCCACGCATGCGCGAGTGGCGCGACGTGCACGAGCAGCTCAAGCAGGCGCTCGATTGGCCGGAATCCTCGGTAAAGCCGGAAAAAGCGGAGGGCTATCGGGCGATCCACCGCGCGCTGCTCGCCGGGTTGCTGGGCAACGTGGGACTGCGCGACGAGGAGGGGGTATACACCGGCGCGCGCGGCATCAAGTTCTGGGTGCACCCGGGATCGTGGACCAAGAAGCCGGGCAAGTGGATCGTCGCGGCGGAACTCGTGGAGACCACGCGCCTCTTCGCGCGCACGGTGGCGAGCATCGAGCCGCGCTGGCTGGAGGAAATCGGCGGGCATCTTCTCAAGCGCAGCCGCAGCGATCCGCATTGGGAGAAGGACCGCGGCGAGGTGGTGGCGCTCGAGCGCGGCACACTGTACGGCCTGCCCGTCTATGCCAACCGGCGCGTGCCCTTCGCGCCGTTCGACCCGGACCTGGCGCGCGACCTCTTCATCCGCTCGGCGCTGGTCGAGGGCGACCTCGACAGCCGCGCGCCGTTTTTTGCCCACAACCGGCGCCTGGTCGCCGACATCGAGCGCCTCGAGCATAAGTCGCGCCGCCCGGACATCCTGGTCGACGACGAGCTGATCCATGCGTTTTACGACGAGCGCATTCCCAAGGAAGTTAATTCTTCAAAAAAATTTGAAGTTTGGCGCCGGCAAGCGGAAGCGACAAAGCCGCGCCTGCTGCACCTCTCGCGCGAAGACCTCATGCGCCACGAGGCCGCCGGCATCACCACGGAGAATTTTCCGCCGTCGCTCGAGCTCGGCCCGAACCGCTACGCGCTCGAGTATCACTTCGAGCCCGGCTCGCCGCGCGACGGCGTGACGATGAACGTACCGCTCGCGCTGCTTAACCAGGTCCCGGCAGCGCGCACCGAGTGGCTGGTGCCCGGGCTGCTCAAGGAGAAGGTGCGCACGCTGGCCAAGTCGATGCCGCAACGCCTGCGCCACAAGCTCGGCACGCTCGACGACTTCGCCGCCGCGTTCAGCGCCGCGGTGCCGCCCGTCGACTTGCCGCTGGCCGAAGCCCTGCGCCGCTATGTGCGCGGCGAATTCAACCTCGACGTCCCGCTCGATGCCTTCCGCCCGGACTCGGCGCCGCCGCACCTGCACATGAACTTCCGGGTGCTGGGCGACGACGGCCGCCAGCTCGAGATGGGACGCAACCTAGCCGAGCTGAAGCGCAAGCTGGGAAAGGAAACCGAGGCGATCCTGCAGGAGGAAGCCCCGCTCGACGAAGGCGAGCGCTATACCGGCTGGACCATGGGCGATCTGCCCGAGTTGATGGAGATCGAGCGCGGCGGCCACACCCTCGTCGGCTATCCGGCGCTGGTCGACGCCGCGGATGGCGTCACTCTTCAGGTGTTCGATTCGCCGGAGAAAGCGCGCGAGCTGCATCGCGCCGGCGTGCTGCGGCTGCTGGCCATCGCCTTCCGCGACCGCATCCGCGACCTCGAGCGCTCCCTCGCCAGGGATGTAGTGCTCGGCCCGCTGAAGAGCGACGTGATCGCGGCGGCGCTGGCGCGCACCTTCCTGCAGGATTCGGTGCCGACGCTGCAGGCCCAGTTCGCCCGCCGCGTGGAGGAGGGCCGCAGCCGTTTCACGCTGATCGCGCAGGAGATCTCGCGCACCGCGGCGGGCATCCTCGCCGAGCGCGCGGCGCTGGAGAAGAAATTGAACACCTCGGAGAAGGCTTATCCGCAAGCCGCGGGCGACGTGAAGCAGCAGCTTGCCCGCCTGCTCGAGAACGGCTGGCTCGCCCGCACGCCGTGGGAGCGCCTGCAGCACCTGCCGCGCTACCTCAAGGCAGCTTCGCTGCGCCTGGACAGGGTGCGGGCCGATCCGGCGCGCGATGCGCGCCTCGCCGCGGAGGTGGCGAGCCTGGAGCAGCCGTTTCGCAGGGAGTCGGCCGCCCGCGCGAGGCAGGGCGGCGAGAACGCGGGTCTCTTGCAGTTCCGCTGGCTGCTCGAGGAGCTGCGCGTGTCGCTGTTCGCTCAGGAGCTGAAGACGCCGGTGCCGGTGTCGGTCAAGCGCCTGTCCAAACTATGGGAGACTCTGCGCCGATGAACGTCGCCGGCGCGTTGCTGTACGGTTTCGCGAACCTGCTCCATCCGCGCATGCTCTGGCTCATGGTCTGGCCGATGCTGGTGTCACTCGCGTTCTGGGTCGCCGTGGCGTTTGCCTTCTGGAAGCCGCTTGCGGCTGCGCTGGCCGGCCTCTTCCAGTCTGCCTTGGCCTTCGTCCACCTGAATTTCGACGGTGCCACGGTCATCGCAGCCGATGTGGTGCTGGTGCTGCTGCTGGTGCCGCTCGTGTACCTGACCGCGCTCTTCATCTTGGGCGCGTTCGGCATGCAGAAAATGGTGGACCACGTCGAGCGGCGCTCGTTCCCTGCGCTCGAGCGCAGGCGCGGCGGCAGCGTCGCCGGCAGCGTGTGGAACGGCGTTGCGGCGCTCGGCGGCATGGCCGCGCTTTTCCTGATCAGCCTGCCCTTGTGGCTCCTGCCGCCGTTGTGGCCGCTGATTCCGCTCGCCATCTTCGCCTGGGGGAACCAGAGGCTGCTGCGCTACGACGCGCTCGCCGAGCACGCCGACGCCGCGGAGATGGCGGGTCTTTTCCGCGACCGGCGCGGCGCGCTGCTCACGCTCGGGCTGCTGTTCGCGCTGCTCGCGTACGTGCCGTTCGTCGGCTTCATCGCGCCGGTGCTGTTCGGCCTCGCGTTCATCCGCTATCTGCTGGGGGCGCTCCAGGAGCTGCGCGGCGCCGCGCACGGGCGCGACTGATGCAGCGATTGATCGGCCCTATGACGCTCATGCGAACAAAAGATTGGGCCGCGGGAACGCCGCTGCGTAGACTCTGTCATTCCCTATCGGAACATTCAAATCGGAGCTGACAGTGTTCGAGAATCGTGCAGGACAAAAGATTCCCCAGGCGAGCTTCCGCACGCGCACCGAAGGCGGCGACTGGAAGACGCTCACCACGGACGAGCTGTTCAAGGACAAGACCGTGGTCGTGTTTTCGCTGCCGGGCGCGTTCACCCCGACCTGCTCTTCCACCCACGTGCCGCGCTACAACGAGCTCGCGCCGGCGTTCTTCGCCAACGGCGTGGACCGCATCGTGTGCATCTCGGTCAACGACGCATTCGTCATGAGCGAATGGGCCCGCACGCAGGAGTGCGGCAACATCACGATGATTCCCGACGGCAACGGCGAGTTCACCGGCAAGATGGGGCTGCTCGTCGACAAGAGCGAGCTCGGCTTCGGCAAGCGCTCGTGGCGCTACTCCATGCTGGTGCGAAACGGGGTCATCGAGAAGATGTTCATCGAGCCCGAGAAGCCGGGCGACCCGTTCGAGGTGTCCGACGCCGACACGATGCTGAACCACATCAATCCCAGGGCGAAGAAGCCCGACCAGGTGGCGATTCTCACGCGCGAGGGGTGCGGGTTCTGCACCAAGGCGAAGGCCCTGCTGAAGAGCCACGGGTACGCCTACTCGGAGGTGAAGCTCGATCACAGCGACCGCTCGCGGGTGGTTGGTGCGATCACCGGGCGCGGCACCGTGCCGCAGGTGTTCGTCAACGGCAAGCACGTCGGCGGCCTCGAAGAGCTGCAGGAATGGGCGAAAAAGGCCGCATGAAGCCGCTCGAAAAGCAGGCCGCCTGATTGTTCGGCGCCTATATCATCGGTGACGAGATCCTGGTCGGTAAGCGCCAGGACAAGCATTTTGCCTTCCTGATCGAAGCCCTCGCCCGCCGGGGGCTTCGCCTGGCCTGGGCCCAGTACCTGGGCGACGAGCCCGAACGGCTGGCCGCGGCCTTTTGCCGCAGCTTCGCTGCCGGCGAGGCGGTATTCAGTTTCGGCGGCATAGGCGCAACGCCCGACGATCACACACGCCAGTGCGTCGCTGCGGCCGCCGGGGTACGGCTCGTGCTGCATCCGCAAGCCGAGCGCGAAATCCGAGGCCGCTTCGGCGCCGAAACCACCCCGGCGCGGCTGCGAATGGGCGAGTTCCCGGAAGGCTCGAGCATCATCCCGAACCCGGTCAACCGGATCCCAGGCTTCTCCTACGGCGAGCATCACTTCGTGCCCGGGTTTCCGCAGATGGCGCGGCCCATGGTGGAGTGGGTGCTCGACACCCGCTACCGCCACCTTTTCGACCGCGATCGCTGGAGCGAGGAATCGATCCTGGTGTTCGAGGCGGGCGAGAGCCAGCTCATCGCCGCCATGGAGGCCGTCGGCGCGGCGCACCCCGGCGTCAAGGTGTTCAGCCTGCCCTCGATGGGCGAGGACGGCAGTCGCCGCCACGTCGAGCTCGGGGTGCGCGGCGCTCCGGCGCTGGTACGGGAGGCGGCCGAAGCGCTGCGCCGCTCGGTGCGCGCCGCCGGCTTTCCTTTTTCGGCCGCTGAAAAAACAAAGCCCGCCTGAAGGCGGGCTTTGCCTGCTGTCTGCTGGTGCCTGCCTAGGCGGCTTTCTTGGTCTTCGCGAGGCCGCGGGCGGTCTCGGTCGCGGCGGCGACATTGGCTTCGGCGATTTCGGTCGCCTGCTTCGCCACCTTGGTGAAGTTGTCGTAGGCCGAGTTGGCGGCCGCGAGCATCGACTTCACCGCGGCGACGGCCACGTCGGATCCGGCCGGGGCGTTCTTCGACACCTTGTCGAGCAGGCTCACGAAGTTCTCGTTCCACTCCGCGACGCGGCGCTCGGCGACCTTGGAGAGCTCGGCATTGGCGCCGGTCGCCACTTCATAGACGCTCCTGGAGTAGGCCATGGCTTTCTCGAGGGTCGGCTGGGCGAACGAGTTCTGCAGGCTTACGAACTCCTGCACGTCCTTCGCCCCGAGCAGGGCGCGGGTGTTGGCGATCGAGTCTTCGAACGCGCTCTTCATCGCGCTCGCCTGGATGTTCGCCAGCTTTTCGAGAGCGGCAAACTGGGTGTTCGCCACGGCCAGGAACGTCTCGACGTTCGCTTTGCTGGCCGCTTGGATTTGTTCGGGGGTCACGTACATTTGTCGGGCTCCTGTGCTTTCGCTGTTAGACTATTTGTGCAATGCAACAATGAGCATTCTAGGCCCATCATGTCGAAAGTCAAGGCCTTTGGGCGGTAGCGGGATGTTCGGTTGTTGTGTCGCACAATCAACGACAAGCTATAAGTTAGGGCTCCCTTACGTCCCCGGGCTATTCTGCCCGGGTGCCGCTCGAGTACCGACCGAACGATCCCGCCGTAGTCGCCGACCCATTTCCCCTGTACGCCCGGCTGCGGGACGAGGACCCTGCCCATTGGAGCGCGTCGCTGAAGGCCTGGGTGCTCACGCGCTACGACGACGTCAAGCGGGTATGCCTCGACACCGCAGGAATGTCGTCGGACCGGCTGCGCCCCTTCTTCGCGGCGCTGCCCGGCGCTGAAGCCGCGCGCGTCGCGCAGCTGATGCGCTACCTCACTCTATGGATGGTGTTTCGGGACCCGCCGGAACATACGCGCCTGCGCCGGCTCGCGGCCAGGGTGTTCAACGCCCGCTCGATCCACGCCCTGCGCGGCGAGGTCGAAACGATCAGCCGGTGGCTGCTGGATGCGCTGCGCGAACGCGACGAATTCGACCTCATCGCCGAGTTCGCCGGACCGCTGCCGGCGCTCGTCATCATGCACATGCTCGGCGTCCCCAGGGAGGAGCTGCCGCGCCTGAAGCGCCTGTCGGACGAGATGGCGCTCTTTATCGGCAGCGCGCGCGACGCGCCCGACAAATATGGGCGCGCCGAGGCCGCCACCGCGGAGATGGCTGCGCTGTTCCGTGATCTCGTCGTCACGCGCCGCGCGCACCCGGCGCGCGATCTGCTGACCGAGCTGGTCCAGGTGGAGGACCAGGGCGACAGGCTGAGCGACGACGAGCTCGTCGCGACTTGCGTGCTGCTGCTTTTCGCCGGGCACGAGACGACTACGCACCACATCGCCAACGGGCTGCGAGCGCTGCTCGCGTTTCCGGCCGAGCTCGCGCGGCTGCGCGAGCGGCCGGACCTCGCCGCGTCGGCGGTCGAGGAGCTCCTGCGCTACGACGGCCCCATCGGCGCGCAGGTCCGCATCGTGCAGCAGCCCCAGACGGTGCACGGCAAGGCATTCGGCCCCGGCGAGCGAGTGTTTCTCCTGATGAACGCCGCCAACCGCGATCCGCGCGCGTTCGAGGCGCCGGATCGCCTCGACCTGCAGCGCCATGGCGTCGCGCATCTCACCTTCGGCTTCGGCGTGCACATCTGCCTCGGCTTTCCGCTCGCCCGGCTGGAGGCGCAGATCGCCCTGCCGGCGCTGCTCGCGCGCTGGAAGACGATCGAGCTCGCCGCGCCGCGGCTGGAATGGATCGACTCGATGGTGTTGCGCGGCATGAAGGCGATGCCGCTGCGCGTGCGACCTTGAGCGGCGAGCCCGACCATCTGCCGCGCCACCTGTGGTGGGTGCTGGCGGCGCTCACTTTCGCGTGGGGCTTCAACTGGACGGCGTTGAAGGTCGCGCTGAGCGAGGTGCCGCCCTGGACGTTTCGCAGCCTATGCCTGGGCCTGGGCTCGGCGGTGCTCTTCGCCGCGCTGCGCGCCGGCGGCCAGCCGCTCGCGCTGCCGAAAGGGCAGTGGGGCCGGCTTTCCCTGCTCGCCTTCCTGAACATCACCTGCTGGAACATGCTCATCGCGTTCGGTGTGGCGCGCATTCCGTCCGGGCGCGCGTCGGTTCTCGCCTACACCATGCCGCTCTGGGCGATCCCGCTCTCGGTGTGGGTGCTGGGCGAGCGCATCACGCCGCGGCGTCTCGCGGGTCTCGGGCTGGGGATGATCGCGCTTGCCCTTCTCATGGGCGAGAGCCTGTGGGGGCTCGGGGCGGCCCCGGCTGGATCGCTCATGGTGCTCGGCGCCGCCCTCAGCTGGGCGCTCGGCACGGTGCTGCAGAAGCGCCTGCCGGTGCGCATGCCGCTCGGCGCGTACACGGCCTGGATGATGCTCCTGGGCGGCGTGCCCATCTTCATCGGCGCCGTGCTTCTCGAAGACGTGCGCGTGCTGCGCGATGTGAGCCTTGCGCCGGCGCTCGGCGTGGCCTACAACGTCTTCGTCTCCTTCGCCTTCGCGCACTGGGCGTGGATCAAGCTCGTCACCTCGGTGCCGGTGGGCGTGTTCTCCGTCGCCATGCTGATCATCCCGGTGCTCGGCGTGCTGAGCGGCGTGGTGTTCCTCGGCGAGCGGCCGCGCTGGACCGAGCTCGCCGCGCTCTTCTGCGTGCTGGGCGCCCTCACCACCGTCATACGACGTCGACCGGCATGATGCGCTTCCGCGGGATCCGGCCGGGGTCCCAGTCTGCAACGGCCTCGTCGAGATCGGCGGTGGCGCGCTGGCCCAGAAATGCGAGCACCCGGGGCAGCAGCTCGTCGCGGCGCGATGGGTCGAGCGCTCGCGCGCCGGTCTGCTTCGAGAGCTTCTCGCCGTTCGCGTTTACCGCCACCGGGACGTGGAGGTAGCGCGGTTGCGGATAACCGAGCAGCCGCTGCAGATGGATCTGGCGGCCGGTCGAGTCGATCAGGTCGGCGCCGCGCACCACGTCGGTGACGCCCTGCTCGGCGTCGTCCACCACCACGGCGAGTTGATAGCCGACCTGGCCGTCCGCGCGATACAGAACGAAATCTCCGACTTCACGTCCCAGGTCCTGCTGGCACGGTCCCTGGACGCGGTCCACGAACGACACCGTGTGCCGACCCACGTCGAGACGCAGCGCCCGCGCGGCCTTGCCGGCGGGCAGGCCGGTCCGGCAGGTACGGGGATAGATCTGCGCGCCGTCCGCCGCGAGGCCGAGCGCCGAATCGGCGATCTCACGGCGCGTGCAGCCGCACCAGTACGTGCTCGCCTGCAGCTTCTGCAGCGCCGCTTCATAGCGCGCGCTGCGCAGGCTTTGATAAAGGACCGGTCCATCCCAGGTGAGCCCGAAGCGCTCGAGGGTGCGCAGGATCTCGTCGGCAGCGCCCGGCTGCGCGCGCGGCGCGTCGAGGTCTTCGATGCGCAGGAGCCAGCGGCCGCGTGCCGCGCGCGCGTCGAGCCAGCTCGCGGCTGCAGCCACCAGTGAGCCGAAGTGCAGCGGTCCGCTCGGCGAAGGTGCGAACCGGCCTAGGTACATGGTTGTCTAGAGTACACTGGCCGATTTCCGCGAAAGGTAAGCCGCGTGCCCACCGTCGATCTCACCAAGGAGAACTTCGAAAAGACCGTCAACGAAAATGCGATGGTGATCATCGATTTCTGGGCGCCGTGGTGCGGCCCGTGCCGCGGCTTCGCTCCGGTCTACGAGAAGGCGTCGGAGACACACACCGACGTGGTATTCGGCAAGGTCAATACCGACGAAGAGCAGGAGCTCGCCGGCAGCTTCGGCATCCGCTCCATTCCGACCCTCATGGTATTCCGCGAGAAGATCATCCTGTTCCAGCAGGCCGGCGCGCTTCCCGGCACCGCGCTCGAGCAGATCATCTCGCAGGCGAAGTCGCTCGACATGGCCAAGGTGCACCAGGAGCTCGCCGCCCAGCAGTCGCAGCCGGCGTCATGATCGAGCTGCGCCGCGCCGGCGAGCGCGGCCACGCCAACCACGGCTGGCTCGACTCGTACCACAGCTTCTCCTTCGCCGATTACTACGACCCGCGGCACATGGGGTACAGCGCCCTGCGGGTGATCAACGAGGACCGCGTGCAGCCAGGCTCGGGCTTCGGCACTCACGGGCACCGCGACATGGAGATTCTGAGCTATGTCCTGGAGGGCTCGCTCGGCCACAAGGATTCCATGGGCAATGGCTCGACCATCGTCCCGGGGGACGTGCAGCGGATGAGCGCGGGCCGCGGCGTGCGGCACAGCGAGTTCAACAACGAGAAATCGGGCGTGACGCACTTTCTGCAGATCTGGCTCGAGCCGGAGGTCGCCGGCATCGAGCCCTCGTACGAGCAGAAGCGCTTCGGCGCCGAAGAGAAGCGCGGCCGGCTGCGGCTGATCGCCTCGCGCGACGGCGCCGAGGGCTCCGTGACGATCCATCAGGATGCGCGCGTCTACGCGGGCCTCTTCGACGGCGCCGAACGCGCGGAGCAGCGGCTCTCGCCCGGTCGCAAGGGCTACCTGCACGTCGCGCGGGGCGAGGTGAGCGTCAACGGGCACGCGCTGCGCGCCGGGGACGCCCTGAAGACCGACTCCGGTCCCATCGTGCTGGAGCGGGGCCGCGGCGCCGAGGTGCTGGTGTTCGACCTCCCCGAGGAATAGGAAAGTCCCGGCCTATCGGCCCCATTTCCACAATTCAATGGACGGGCGCGCGGGGCGTTCCTAGACTGCCGCTATCGACATCGATGAGGCGATCATGGAAATCAATACCGGAATTCCCGCCGAGCAGCGCGGCGCAATCGTGCAGGGCCTGTCCAGGCTGCTCGCCGATACCTACGTGCTTTACCTGAAGACGCACAGCTTTCACTGGAACGTCGAGGGGCCGATGTTCCACACGCTGCACCAGATGTTCATGGAGCAGTACACCGAGACTTGGAACGCCACCGACCTGATCGCGGAGCGCATCCGCTCGCTCGGCGAGTACGCTCCGGGCACCTACCGCGAATACGCGCGCCTCACGCGGATCAAGGAAACCGAGGGCGTGCCGCGCGCGGAGGAGATGGTCAGGCTGCTGATCGAAGGCCAGGAGGCGGTCGTGCGCACCGCGCGCGAGGCGCTGAGCATGGCCGACGAGGCGAACGACCAGCCGACGCTCGACCTCCTGACGCAGCGCATGCAGGTTCACGAGAAGAACGCGTGGATGCTGCGCAGCCTGCTGAAGAAGTAACATAGCGGCCGCGATGGGCGGCACCCGCATCGAGAAGGACAGCTTCGGCGCCATCGAGGTTCCGGCCGGGCGCCTGTGGGGCGCGCAGACCGAGCGCAGCCTGCGCTTCTTCCGCATCTCGAGCGAGCGCATGCCGCTCGCGGTCATTCATGCGCTCGCGCGGGTCAAGCAGGCCGCGGCAGCGGTCAACGCGGCGCTGAATCTCCTTGAAAAGAGAAAGGCAGACGCCGTCCAGCGCGCGGCCGACGAGGTCCTTGCGGGACGCCACGACGAGGAATTCCCGCTCTCGGTGTGGCAGACCGGATCGGGCACGCAGAGCAACATGAACGTCAACGAGGTGCTCGCCAACCGCGCCTCCGAGCTCCTCGGCGGCGAGCGCGGCGCGAAGCGCCTGGTCCATCCCAACGACGACGTCAACCTCGGCCAGTCGTCGAACGACGTGTTTCCCACCGCGATGCACATCGCCGCCGTGCTGGCGCTCGAGGACGTTCTCGCCGCAGTGGACCGGCTTCGCCGGACCCTGGGTGAGAAGAGCGCGGCCTTCGAGGCCATCGTCAAGATCGGCCGCACGCACTTGCAGGACGCCACCCCGCTCACGCTGGGGCAGGAGTTCTCGGGCTACGTCGCGCAGCTCGAGCATGCTGCCGGCGCGATCCGGAGCGCGCAGGCGGGGCTGCACGAGCTTGCCATCGGCGGGACCGCCGTCGGGACGGGCCTCAATACCCATCCGGACTTCGCGCCCAGGGTGTGCTCGATTCTGGCCGCGGAGCTCAAGATTGCGTTCACGCCCGCGGCCAACAAGTTCGCCGCGCTGGCCGGGCACGAGCCGCTGGTATTCGCACACGGCGCGCTGAAGACGCTCGCCGCCGCGCTCTTCAAGATCGCGAGCGACATCCGCCTCGCCGCCTCCGGGCCGCGCTCGGGGCTGGGCGAGCTGCGCATCCCCGAGAACGAGCCCGGCAGCTCGATCATGCCGGGAAAGGTGAATCCCACCCAGGCCGAGGCGCTCACCATGGTGGGCGCGCAGGTAATGGGCAACGATGTGGCGGTGAATTTCGGCGGCGCCTCCGGGCACTTCGAGCTGAACGTGTTCAAGCCGCTCATCATTCATGCCTTCCTGCAGAGCGCGCGCATCCTGGCGGACGGCTGCCGCTCCTTCGAAGAGCATTGCGTGCGCGGGATCCAGGCCGACGAGGGCCGCATCCGCGAGCTCGTCGAGCGCTCGCTCATGCTGGTCACGGCGCTCTCGCCGCACATCGGCTACGACCGCGCCGCCGAGATTGCCAAGAAGGCGCATCGCGAGGGCAGCACGCTGCGCGAAGCGGCGCTCGGCCTGGGGTACGTCAGCGCGCAGGACTTCGACCGCTGGGTGCGTCCCGAGGCGATGATCGGCCGGCGAGGACCTTGATCGTCGCGCTGATTTCCGGGCGCGGCAGCAACCTGCAGGCGCTGATCGACGCGGCGCGCGCGGGCCGGCTGGGCGGCGAGATCGCGCTTGTCTTCTCGAACGTCGCCGAGGCGCCCGGCCTCGAGCGCGCGCGCGCGGCCGGCATCCCGACCCTGGTGCGCGACCACCGCGGCCGGCCGCGCGAGGACTACGACCGCGAGCTGGCGGGCATCCTCGCGGAGCACGGCGTCGGCCTGGTCTGCCTGGCCGGCTACATGCGGCTGCTCTCGCCCGGCTTCGTGCGCGCGTTCGCCGGCAGGATCCTGAACGTACATCCGTCGCTGCTGCCCTGTTTCCCGGGCCGTGACGCCCAGCGCCAGGCCTGGCAGCACGGCGTGAAGCTGAGCGGCGCCACCGTCCACCTGGTGGACGAAGGGCTGGACAGCGGCCCGATCCTGCTCCAGGAAGGCGTGCCAGTGCGGGAGGACGACACGCCCGAATCGCTCGCCGAGCGCATCCTGGAGGCCGAGCACCGACTCTACCCCCGCGCCGTGCGGCTCCTGCTCGAGCAGGGCTACCGGCTGGAGGGCCGCCGCGTCGTGTTCGAGCCGGCTCCGGCTTGAGCCCCGAGCAGGCGTTCGCGTACCTGGCCAAGGGCTGCGTGGACCTCGTCACGCCCGAGGCGCTGCGGGCCAAGCTCGCGCACGGCCGGCCGCTCACGGTCAAGGTCGGCTTCGACCCGACCGCGCCCGACATCCACCTGGGCCATGCCGTGCTGATGCGCAAGATGCGGCACTTCCAGGACCTCGGCCATCGCGTGGTGTTCGTGATCGGCGACTTCACGGGCATGATCGGTGATCCCTCGGGGAAATCCAAGACGCGCCCGCCGCTCTCGCGCCAGGAGATCGAGCAGAACGCGGAGACATACCGCAAACAGGCGTTCAAGATCCTCCACCCCGAGCGCACCGAGATCCGTTTCAACCGCGACTGGCTGGGCCAGCTCCGCTCGGACGAGTGGATCCGCCTGGCCGCGACCTACAACGTCGCGCGCATGCTGGAGCGGCGCGACTTCCGCCAGC
>JBIOYV010000005.1:0-8787 GCA_044870335.1 Burkholderiales bacterium
GCCTCTGCCTGGTGGTGCGCAAGGGCAGCCCGATCCGCGGCATCGAGGATCTGCGCGACAAGGTGGTCGGCATCTTCAACGATCCCGCCGCCGAGGCGGCGGTGAAGAAGATGGTGCGCGGCTACAAGGACCTGCAAAAGTACGAGGACGGCTACTTCGATCTCCTCGACCAGGGCAAGATCGACGGCTTCATCTACGACTTCCCCTACGCCCAGGAGGAGATCAAGGAGTACGGCGGCCGGCTCGAGATCGTCCAGTACAACCTCACCAACTCGACCTACAACGTCGGCATGCGGCGCGGCGCCACCAGCCTCCTGAAGGTCGTCAACGCCGCGGTCAAGGAGCTCAAGGCCTCCGACGAGTACCGCCAGATCGTGCGCAAGTACCTCGGCGGGACCGGTCCGGTGAAGGTCGAGGCGACGCAGGTCAAGGCCGGCGAAACCGTATACACGGTGCGCCCAGGCGACACCCTGTCGGGCATCGCTCGCGATCAACTGGGCAAGACGTCGCGCTGGCCCGAGATCTGGGACGCCAACAAGGGGCGGATCGCGAACCCGAACCTGATCGAGATCGGCTGGCAGCTGCTGCTGCCGCCCCGCTGACTGCGCCGATGAGCAACCGACGCGACTTCCTGAAGGCCGTCGCCGCCGCGGGCGGCTGGTTCGCGTACAAGGGTCTGGCGCCCTCGCAGCTGCTCGCCGCGCCGAAGAAGAAGTTCCCGCCCGGCACGTGGGGCGGCAACATGCCGACCTGGTGCCACGACCTGGTGCGCGACGGCGGCAAGATTCCGCAGGTGGCGCCGTCGCGCAAGGTCGACGTCTGCGTCGTCGGCGGCGGGCTCGCCGGACTGTGCGCGGCGTACAAGCTGCGCGACACCAACGTTCTCGTGCTCGAGCACCTCGACCGCATTGGCGGCCACGCGGTGCGCGATCGCTGGAACGACATCTGGTACTCCGGAGCGGCGGCCTACTTCGTCGAGCCGGAGGAGCCGCTCTCGACCCTCTACTCCGATCTCAAGCTGCCCATCAAGGAGATCGCCGAGCCCTCGGACTCCGCCATCCTGGCCTGGAACCGGATCCTCGACACCTTCGGCTCGGGCATCGACAAGCTGCCCTTTCCAGCGGCGGCGAAGAAGGACTTCGCGCGTTTCAAGCGCGACCTGATGGCAATCTACGACGGCGACGACCTGCCGCTGATGCCGCTCTCGGAGACCTCCGACGCTTCGCGCCAGTACGACCGCACCAACTTCGCCGACTGGATGATCGAGGAGAAGAAGTACCACCCGGCGGTGAAGGCCTACGTCGACCTCTACGCTCGCTCGGCGTTCGCCGCTCCCTCGAGCCGCGAGGTGTCGACCTTCGCGTTCCTCAACTTCTACACCTCCGAGTTCTATCCGCGATACACCTTCCCCGGCGGCAACGCGCTCGCCGCCGAGCGGCTGCGCGACGAGATCGACGCCGCCGGCGAGAACCGCATCCTCTCGAACGCCACCGCGGTGCGGGTCGAGCCCAAGGGCGACGCGGTGCTCGTCACTCATGTCGACAAGGCGGGCCGCTTCTCCGCCGTCGAAGCGCGGGTCGTCATCATGGCGAGCCCCAAGTACATCTCGAAGCACCTCGTGGCCGGCCTGCCGAAGGACCAGGAAGCGGCGATGTCGGAGCTCAAGTACGGCTCCTACGTGGTCGCCAACGTGCTCTGCTCGAGCGCCATCTCGGACAACTCGTACGACACCTGGGTCGACACGGCTCCGTTCACCGACTTCGTGGTCGCCGACTGGATCGCGCGCGGGCCTGACAAGAAAGCCACGAAACCGCAGCAGGTGCTCACGGTCTACTACCCGATCGGTTACGACAAGGGCATGCTGCTGACCGACAACGCCTACGACCTCTACCGCGACGCGGTGGTCGAGCACCTGGGCTATCTCTTCCCGGGCTGCGAGTCGAAAATCGAGGACGTGCGGCTCAACCGCTGGGGCCACGCCCTTTGCCACGCGGCGCCGGGTTGGTACACGCAGAAGTCGGAGCTCGCCAAGCGTCCGGTGGGCAAGGTGCTGTGGGCGCACTCCGACAACCAGGGCCTGCCGGCGTTCGAGTCGGCGCTGCCGGAAGGGCTCGCGGCCGCCGAGGCGGCGCGTCAGATGCTCGGGCGCGTGACGCTTGCCGGATATTCGCGCGCGGTCAGCGCCGCCTAGTCGCTGGCCCTCGGCCCGGTGCCCGGCGACCAAGGCTGAAGCCTGTAGAACACCCGCCCATGCGCCATGCGCGCATAAGCTCGCAGCTCGCTGGTATCGCCGCCGGATTCGACATAAGCGCTCCAGCCCGACGCTCTCGCCCGCCGCCCGACGACCCGGCTCACATCGGGCCTCTCCAGGCCCAGCGACGCGCGTCCTTGAATTCGTCCGGCGCTGTTCAGCAGCACCACCTCGGCGACGGGATCGTCAGGCGCGAACGCCCAACCGTCAGCTCTCGCATGGCGCGGGTCGATCGACCGCACTCGCTCGAGGTATCCCAGCACTACGCTGGGACGCTCTTCCAAGGGCAGGGCCGCGTCCCCACCGCCGAGGACCTGCCGTGACCGGAACGGAACGTGCCGAACACTCTTGAGGAAGCCGTAGACGCCCCAGATTTCCTCTGGGTACTGCGTGACGTTACGCAGCATCTCGTCGTCATGAATGCCGAGAAGCAGGGCCTGCGCGGCCACCGGCTGATACGAAGCGCGATCCAGCAGGTCCCGCAGCGTCATGAGGCCACGCCTGTACATCGGTGCGGCGCAGCCGAGCACCAAAAGCCCCGCCAAGGCGTACATCCATGGGGAGGTGCTCAAGGCGGGGCGGTGCCGATCCCAGAGCAGAAAGACCATCGCCGCGAAGCTCGCCCAGAAAAGCGCCGGCACCGACGCGTAGCGAGACACGCCGGGGCCCTCTGAAAGTCCAGACCGGCACACGGCCGTGAAAAGTGCGTTCAGCAGCACCATGACCTGCAGCGCGACCCAGGGGGCGACCGTGCGCCGGCCAGCCTCGGGCGACCGGATGAGGGCGGTACACACGAATAGGCTCGAGACGATGCCCCCCCAACCCAGCAGTGCAGTCGTCAAACGATCATAGGAAAACGGCGCTCCGACGTAGCGCCCAAAGTAATCGAGAATCACCCAAGCACCGGTTGCACCGGGAACCGGGTGGCCGGACACCGGGTGCAGGAACGCCACGCTATAGCCGACCACTAGGCACCCGGCGGCGCCGAGACCGACGAGATCTCGTTTGGGCAAGCCCAGAAGCCAAGCGCCCAGGAGGAGCCCCGGGAATATCGACAGGCCGGTGCTGTACGACAATCCCCCGCAAACTCCCAGCAAGAGAGCCGGCCACAGCGGCGCGCCGTCGGCGCGGCGCACAAGTGCCGCTGCTGCGCCCACCGCGAAAACGTTCGCCAGGAACCAGATGGCCCCGCTGAATCCCATGACGAAGTTGTGCGCGGTAGTGGGCGCAACGATAAAAACCGCGAGCGCCAGTCCCGCAACGGCTTGCGCCGGAAGTGGCCACTGCCGCTCCCTTACGAGCAGCCTGAACAGCACGGCAAACTCGATCGCTAGGAGCACGAGCGAGACTAAGGACAGCGCTCGGTTGTCACCGCCGGTCAGCCAGACGTTGAGCAGATATGCAACGGCGGGCAGCAGCACGGTGTGCTCGTTCGACTTCAGAGAAAGCCAGCGCGAGGGCGCGAAGGACGGCCCACTGTCAGTCGAGATTTGGCTGAGTACCCAGTAATAGTCGTTGTTGGGGAGCTGGCCCACGCGAGGAAGGCTCACTATGTAGATGGCGGATGCGATGACGAATAGAACAGCGATCAAAACGACGCCGGCCGCAGCGTGTGGCCAGCGTCCCGGCGCGCGCACTGGGGGCATGGGCGCGACTCTATCCTCGGAGAGAAGGCTGTCGCCCCGCTAAGGACAGGTCGGGAACGCGCTGGTGTCTTGAATCGGCTGGAACCGCGACCCCTGCGGGTTGACGTAGGCGCGCGGAACGCTTGTCGCCGTGTCGGTCACGGTGAGCTCGACGCGCACGTTGGTGAGCCCGCCCGCGAATACCCAGTGGCGCCCGTTGAGCCCGCAGCCATCGAGCACCTTCACCACCGCCTCGACGTTCGCCTGGTTGAAGAACCAGAAGTAGCCGGTGTCCCCGGTCAGCGCCACGCCCTGCCCGGCGCCGCTCTGGCCGTCGCCTGTTTTCCAGTGGGCGCGCACCCGGAAGCGGCCCTCGCCGAGGCAGAGGGTGGTCGCGTCTACGACGCACGGTCCGGGATCGAGAACGGTCACCGTGCCGCTCATTGCGACGCCCCCGGGCCCGCCGTGGACCTCGCAGAAGTAGGGGAACTCTCCGGGCTCCGCGAAGGCGACGCTGGCGCTCCAAGCTCCGTCATCGGGCGCGCCGCTGCCGCCTGATCCGTCGCAGCCGTTTGCGCAGCGAAAGCCGCCGTCGTCGGCCACGACGTTGTGGGCGTGGCCGCCCCCGGCGCTGGTCCAGCGCACGGTGTCGCCGGGAGAGAGGGTGACCGTTTTCGGCGTGAAGGTGTAGTCGGCGACCTGCACCACGTGCTCGACCGCGGATACAGCCGGAGTTGCTGAGACGAGAACGAGCGCGAGGATCGCTCGTAGGTGCCCTGACCCAAGAAGCCCTGAGGCGCGCATGCGGCTACCGGGCCCGCCCGTGGGGGCGAGTCCCAGCCCACGATAACCGACAATCTCAGAAAAGCCGCAGCGTGCGCTTGATCTCGTTCACCCGCGCCTGGACCGCGCCTCGGTCGAGGTCGCGGTACTTCTCCGGCAGGAGCTCGCGGCTGGTGCATTCGAGGACGGCGCAGAGGATCTGCATTTCGCGCTCGATGGTGTTGGCGGGCGGGATGAAATCGGCGAAGGCCTGGCGCAGGTGCTCGGCGCCGACTTCCTTGGCTTCCGCCGCCTCGGCCTCGAGCGCGGCGCGCACCAGCACCGCCTCGAGGTCGGAGCCCGACATGGCGAGCAGCGCCGCCTCGTCGGCGATGTCGGAGACGCTCTCGACCGCGGTCCTCAGGCCGAGCTTCTTGCGCATCACGCGGTAGATCTCGTCGTACTCGCCCTTGGTCTCGGGATAGAAGAGCGGCACGTGCTCCTCGGCGCGACCCTGGCGCTTCAAATCGATCGGCAGCAGGTCGGGGCGGGCGGTGATAAGGAACCACAGGATCTTGCCGCGGTTGCGAGTATCGGCCATGAAGCTCGCGATCGAGGCGAAGACCCGGTTCTGGGTGCCCGAGTCGCCCGACTGCTCGCGGTTGCCGAGCGCCGCGTCGGCCTCGTCGATGACCACGCCCACCGGGGTGAGCGAGGCGAGGATCTTTAGGATGCGCTCGAGGTTCGATTCGGTCGAGCCCACCCACATCGAGCGGAAGTTCTTCAGCTTCACGCACGGGAAGCCGATCTCCTTGGCGAAGCACTCGACCAGGAAGGTCTTGGCGCTCCCCACTGGCCCGCAGATCAGGTAGCCCATGGGCACCGCGGCGGGAGTGCCGCGCGCGATGGCGCGCGCCGCGCGGCGCAGCCGCTCCTTCACCTGCGGCATGCCGGCGAACATCGAGAGGTCGTACTTGGGCTCGACGTACTCGAGCAGTCCCAGCGCTTCGGTTTCGATGACCATCTTCTTCGCCGCGCGCACCGACTGGCGCGTGATGCGCTCGCCGTTGGCGTCGGCGCCGTCGAGGAGCTGGCCGAGCTGGACGCGCGTCATGCCGGCGGAAAGCTCGGCGAGCTGGCGCGCGGCGAGCTCGGCGTGCTCGCCGTACCAGGCGGCCGGCCGCGCCGCCTCGAGGTAGGCGAGCCGCTCGTCCTCATCGGGACGCAGGATCTCGAGCTCGCGCGAGGCGTGCGAGCGCACGAGCTGCGGATCGAGCTCGGCCAGCGTCTCGGTGACCAGCACGACCACGATGTTCTTGGCCAGCAGCACCGGATCCTGCGCCCACTTGCGCAGGTAGACGAGCACGGTGCGGTCCTCGGGCCCGCGGCTCGAAGGATCGGTCGCCGGCACCACCGTCTCGGCGAACGGCAGCAGCAGCACTACCGGCCGCGCCGGCTGGAGCGCGGCGCACTTCTTGAAATACGAATCGAGCAGCGCGAACGAGTTCGCGGTGTCTCGCGGCATGCCGGCGCCCGCCCACGAAGTACCGTGCACGGCGTCGTAGGCCTTGAGGCGATCCTCGAAGTGGCTGCGCGCCTCCGGGGTGGCGAAGCCGATGCCCTCGGCGCGGTTGTAGGTCAGGATCGACGGGAAACCGGCGAAGAGCTCGCCGGTCAGCACCTGGTCGAGCGAGAGGAAGCGCGGCGCGCCGCCGTCCTTGCCGGCAATCGGCACCAGGTCGGAGATCGCACCGTGCAGGACGAAGGTGTTCGCCTGCTTGGCCCGCACGGCGCGCACCAGGCCGCCGGCCCAGGCCGGCAGCGTTTCCACGAAAGCGCGCGGCGGCGCGGGTGGGGCGGTCGGCTCGGCCATGATCAGTTCCGGTTGCGCGGCGTTTCGCGCAGACGCTTCACGGCGCCTTGCTCGGCGCTCTCCACCGCGCCGGCGAAACGGCGGTCGGCGGCGTCGCGCAGCCGCTCGCCGGTGGTGGGCCGGAGCATCTCCGGCATGCCGCCCAGCAGCCGCTCCATCTCCTCGACCGACTGCGCGTCGGTTTCGGCCTGCTGCAGCACGTCGTCGATCTCGAGCGAGAAGGCGCGCGCGTCGGTAGCCGCCACCGACTTCTGGTGCAGGAGCTGGAGCAGGGACTCCAGCGAGTCGAGCTCGGCGAGCAGCGCGGTGCGGTTGGTCGAATTGCGCGCCCCGGTCTCGATCAGCTTCTCCTTGATCTGCAGGTTCTGGGCGTAGGCCTCGCGCACCCGGTCGTCGAGCCCCGGCTGCGCCAGCGCCTCGCGCAGCTTCTTGACGTCCGCCGCCACCCGGCCGCCGTCGAAGAGCGCGATCATCTCGTCGTACTTGCGCAGCAGCCACAGCCGCCGCACGCTCGAGGCGAGCACCGCATCGAACTTCTCCGACTGCTCGGCGAGCATGTCCTGGCTCTCCGCCGACAGCCCGCGGTAGTTGTCCTCGATCTTCCTGCACAGGCCGGCGAGCCGCGCGAAGCGCTCCTTGGCCTGCGGCGGCAGCTCCTCCAGGCGCTCGTCGAGGCTCATCGCCTCCGAGGTCCGCGCGGCGTATTTCTTCTCGATCTCGATGCGCCGCTTCAACCGCTCGAGCAGGAACGGCATCGCCATCAGCTCCGCGCCAGCCAGCAGCACGAGCGGCAGCGGATTCGCGAACAACAGCGAAAACGCCGCCGCGCCGCCCACCAGGATGGCCTGGTACTGATTGGCGACGGCGCGCTTGAGGACCGGGTGACGCTCGAGGAAGGGCACGGTCAGGAGAATCCTACATCGCGCGCCGGGCGAGACCGTTCACGCCGCGGCGCGCGTGCCGTCGTCAGCCGCCCGACTGCGGCAGCTTGTCCGGCGTCCGCTGCGCGGTACCCGCGTCGGGGAACGGCGCCGCTTCCTTGACCGCGTCCGCCTTCTTCAGGCCCATCTCGATCTCGAACTCGTTGAGGATCGACTGCGCCTGGAGCTCGCGGCCCTTGCGCTCGAGTTTGATGCGCTCGACGTCCATGCCGCCCGTCGCGACTTCGACGGCGGCCTTCGACTCGGCCACCTTCTGCTTGATCTCCTCGAGGTACTTCTCGGCGGTGGCGGCGGTGCCGTAGGTGTCGAGCTCGGCGAGCGCGCTGGCGGCGCTGCGCATGACCTCGGCCTTCTTCGATTCCTGGATGGCGCGGCGGGCCTCCTCGATGCGCGCCTTGAGCCGCGACTTGATGTCTTCGACCGAGAGCTGGGCGTTGTCGAAGGCGTGCTGCGCGGTGGCGAGCTGCTCGCGCGTCGCGGTCAGGTCCTGACGCACCTGTTGGAGCGCCAGGGCGTCGGCTTCGGCGATCTTGCGCGCGTCGGCCGAGCCTTCCTTCAGCGCCGCCTGGATCGAGGAGATCAGCTGGCGCTCCTTGGACTCGAGCTCGTTTTTCTCCTGCTCGAGCCGGATGACGGTGGCGCGCGTCGTGACCAGGATCTGGTTGAGCCGCGGCAGCGTGTTGCGCATCTCCTCGATCGATTCCTGGAGCATGACCTCCGGGTCCTCGGCGAAAGAGATGAAGTAGCCCAGCCATGACTTGATCAACCTGCCCAAGCGACCGAACATGTCTGTCTCCTCAAGCCTTTCCGGCAGGCGGTTCGCTGCCGAGAGAGACGGGATTGGTTTCGACGAAGGGCGCCACCGCGTCGTAGAGCTTGCGCTCCTCGATGCGCTTGCGCGCCTGCCATTCCGCGAAGCGGCGCGTCTCTTCCTCCACCGCCAGGCGGCCCTTCTCCTGTGCCTCGCGCTTCTGCTGCAACAGGGCGTCGATCTCGGCCTGCAGACGCGCCCCCTCCTGCTCGGCCTTCTGCGCCCTCTCCTGCAGCTTCTGACGGAGGAAGTCCTCGAAGCGGTCGAGCGCCTGGTCGCGTTTGACGGCGTCCTGGATGACGTCGCGCAGCGGCACCGGGCCGCCGGGGTTCATTTTCAGGAAGCCGGCGATCGCCTGCGCCTTGGCCTTGGCGTCGAGCGTCGCGAGCTCCGGCGAGGATACGATCTCGAGCACCTTGTAGGCCGAGTAGCCGTGCGCCGGCGCGGCGATGCCGGCGGCGCGGTAGATCTCGTCGAAGCTCGGCACCTGGCCGCCCGGCGCCGTGGCAGCCGCGGGCAGCTTG
>JBIOYV010000006.1:0-45365 GCA_044870335.1 Burkholderiales bacterium
GCCACCAGTGCCATCCGCAGTAATCCGGTGATCCGCGCCTTCTACGAGCGGCTCAAGTCTCGCGGCAAGCCGCATAAGGTCGCCATGGTTGCCTGCATGCGAAAGATGCTCACCATCCTCAATGCGACGGCCCGCGATGGCACCCCCTGGACCCCCGAGTTCAAACCCCATTGATAGACCCATCCAAAACACGGTTGCTTCACAGGGGGTCAAAACCATGACCAAACGCTATCCCGACCTCCACGAACACCTCGATGCGCTCAAGCGCGCCGGCCTGCTGATCACGGTCGAGCGCCCGATCAACAAGGACACCGAGCTGCATCCGCTGGTGCGCTGGCAGTTCCGCGGCGGCATCGAGGAGCGCGAGCGCAAGGCGTTCCTCTTTACGAACGTGCTGGACTCGAAAGGCAAGCGCTACGACATCCCGGTGGTGGTGGGCGCGCTCGCGGCGAGCCGCGAGATCTATCGCATGGGCATGGGCTGCCCGCTCGACCAGATCAACCAGACCTGGAACCGCGCCATCGCCAACCCGATCGCGCCGAACGTTCTGGAGCAAGCGCCCTGCCATGAGCTGGTCTTCGAGGGAAAAAACCTCGAAGGCCATGGGCTCGAAAGCCTGCCCATTCCCATCTCCACGCCCGGCTGGGACATCGCGCCGTTCACCACGCTCTCGCAGTACATCACGCGCGACCCGGACAGCGGCGTGCAGAACATGGGGATCTATCGCGGCCAGGTGAAGGCGCCGCGGCGCCTGGGCATGAATCCGTCGCTCGAGCTGCGTCCCGGCATCTACACGCACTGGGAAAAGATGAAGAAGCGGCGCCAGAAGCTGCCAGCGGCAGTGGTGCTGGGCGCGCCGCCTTGCATCGCGTTCGCCTCGGCGCAGAAGGTCCCCGAGACGCTCGACGAGCTGCACGTCGCCGGGGCGCTGGTCGGCATGCCGATCAACGTGGTCAAGGCGAAGACGGTCGACCTGCTCGTTCCGGCGGAGGCCGAGATCGTGGTCGAAGGGCTGATCGACACCGAGTTCCTCGAGCCCGAGGCGCCCTTCGGCGAATCGCACGGCCACGTCAACCTGCAGGAATACAATGCTTTCATGGAGGTCACCGCCATCACGCGGCGGCGCGACGCCATCCTCACCTCGATCATCTCGCAGGTGACGCCGAGCGAGTCGAGCCTCATCAAGCGCGTCGCGCTCGAGCCCCTGTTCACCGACTTCCTGCGCAACACTCTCGCCATCCGCGGGGTGAAGCGCGTGTCGATGCACGAGCCCCTTACCAACTTGCGCAAGGTTGTTGCCGTGGTTTTCGAAAGAAATACTCCGACAACGGAGGTATGGCGCGCTCTATACGGCGCGGTGTCCTGGAACCGCGCCACCGGCAAGTACGTGATCGCGATCAACGACGACATCGACCCCGACAACGCCGACCACCTGCTCTGGGCGATGTCCTACCGCGCCAACCCGGCGCTCGACATCCAGATCCTGCAGCACCGCGACCAGGGCCACGGCCCGCGCTCCAAGCGCAACAACGGCGAGGACGCCGCGGTGCTGATCGACGCCACCATGAAGGAAGACTTCCCGCCGATCTCGCTCCCCAAGCGCGAGTACATGGAGCGCGCGAGGGCGATTTGGGAAGAGCTCGGCCTGCCCGCGCTCAAGCCCCAGGCGCCGTGGTTCGGCACCAGCCTGGGCGAATGGTCCGACGAGCTCGAGGAGGCAGCACGGCTCGCCGTCGCCGGCGACTACTTCAAGACCGGCGAGGCCCTGGTGCAGCGCCGCCGCAGCGACGTTCCGATGAACACCGAGGTGCGCAGCCTCACGCGGAAGAACCAGGGCGACGAGTAGAAGCTAGAACAGGTCCTTCCACTTCGCGCGGGTCCTGTCCTGGAGCTCCTTGCTCGCCTCGGCCACCGGCGGGAACTCGTGCAGGTGGTCCCAGGGGCGGCACGCGTCGATCACCGCCTTGGAGCTGAGCGGCGCGTCGTAGCGGTAGGCGACGAACATCGGATCGTTCTTCGAGCCCATGCCGCGCTGGATGATGTCGATGTCGATCGCCGGGTCGGTGCGCGTGGCGAGCGCCCACATCACTTCCTGCAGGTTCGCCGGATCGATGTCTTCGTCCACGACCAGCGAATAGCGCGACATGTAGGCGCCGACGCCGCACTGGCTGAGGATGTGGCCGGCCTGGCGCGCATGCCCCGCGTAGCGCTGCTTGATGGCGACGACGTTGAACATGCGCGCGCCGCCGATCTCGTGCGCCCACACCGCTTGCACGTCGGGCACGCCGGCGGCGACGAGCGCGTCCATCAGTAGCGCCGAGCGCATCACCGCCTTCGAGTAGGAGTAGTCGTTGGGCGGCTTGGCAGGCGGAGAGCCCACCAGGATCGGGTCATTGCGAAAATAGATTCTTTCGACCGTGACCACGGGCGCGGTACCCGCCTTGCCCGGGTAATAGCCGTGGAACTCGCCGAACGGCCCTTCGGTGCGCTCGTCGTCGGGCTCGACGTGTCCCTCGAGCACGATCTCGGAGGCGGCCGGGAATGGCAACGCGGTGGTCTGGCCTGTCACGACGGCAACGGGTTGGCCAAGGATGGCGCCCATATAGTTGTACTCGCACATGCCGAAGGGCACCTCGATGCCGGAGATGAGGTACGCCAGCGGATCGGCGCCGCACACGATGGCCACCGGAAAGCGCTTGCCGGCAGCCTTGTGTTTCTCGTAATGGATGCGCCCGTGCTTGCCCGGCACCATGTCCAGCGCGACGTGGTTCTTGTCGATGACCTGCACGCGATAGGTGCCGACGTTGATCCAGTCCGAATCGAGGTCGCGCGTCACCACCGAGCAGCCGGTGCCGATGTAACGCCCGCCGTCGAGCTCGTGCCACAGCGGCGACGGAAAGGCGAGCACGTCGACGCTTGCGTCCTTCTGGACGTTCTCCAGCACCGCTCCGGAGCTCGCCGCCGCGAACGGGAAGTTCTTCGCCGCGGCCTGCCACTGCGCCGGCTTGCCGCGCAGCGCTTCGACCAGACCTTTGTGAGCCTTTTGGATTGGAAGGCGCAGGATCGACGAAAGCCGCGCCGGGCTGCTCGTGCTGCACGTCAGCACGCGGTAACCCTTTGGATAGCCCTTGATCTCGTCGAAGAGCAGCGCAGGGGGCGCGTCCCTCTTGACGTTGAGCTCGCTGATGGCGCCGAGCTCGAGGTTCCAGTCCACGCCGCGGACTTCCTTCAGCTCGCCGAGCTTCCGCGCTTCGGCCAGCCACTGGCGCAGGTCCAGCCCGTTCACTGCACCTTGAAGCCGGTTGCCTGGATGACCTGCGTCCATCGCGTGACCTCGTCGGCGAGGAATTTCTCTTCGTTCGGGGCGGAGAAGGGCTCGGCGCCGGCCTTCTCCAGGTCCTGGAGGAACGCGCTCTCGGCGCGGACCTTCCGCGTCGCCTCGCGGAGCGCCTGCACCGTCCCGCGCGGCGTGTCATCGGGACCGAACACGGCGTTGAACACCTGGACCCTCATGTCGGGAATGCCGGCTTCGACCGAAGTCGGGATGTCCGGGGCTGCCTTCAGCCGCTTGTCGCTGTTGACGCCGAGGATGCGAGCCTTGCCGGCGCGGTGCTGCGCGAGCACCGCGGACGAAAGGATAGGCGTGATCACCGGGACATGGCCTGCAATGAGGTCCTGCATCGCGGGGCCGCCTCCCTTGTAGGGCACATGCTGCATCTCCAGGCGGCCGCCCTGCAGCTTGAAAAGCTCGCCGGTCAGGTTGGTGATGGTGCCCGGGCCCGCCGAGCCGTACGAATACTTGCCCGGATTCGCCTTCACCAGGCTCACCAGCTCCTTCAATGACTGCGCAGGCACGCCGGGATTCACGATGATGCAGGTCGGGTTCATGCTCACCATGCCGATGAGCGCGAAGTCCTTCAACGCGTCGTACTGCGGGTTCGGCGACGCGCCCGGATTGATGATCTGGGTCGTGGTCGTACCCAATAGCAGCGTATAGCCATCCCCGCGCGCTCGCGCCACTTCGCTCGCACCGATCGCCCCGCCCGCGCCCGCCTTGTTCTCGACCACGATCGTGCCGCCCAGATGCGGCGCGGCGTACTTGGCCCACAGCCTGCCCATGATGTCGCCATCCCCGCCCGGGGCGAACGGTACGACCAGGCGTATGGGCTTGTCCGGGAACTTGCCCTGGGCGTGGACCCGCAGGATGCCAAGCCCCGCAGCAGCGAGCCCTGCCGTGGCTGCAACCCCAAGTTCCAGGAAAGTGCGCTTTTTCATGCGGGCCATTATAGAAGCGCGGGCGCTTAACCCTTTTCAGACCTGGCCTGCGTTCAAAGCAGGGAGCGAAACAATAACGGAGGACCGCCATGCCCGCCTTGCGCCTTTTCATCCTGAGTCTCCTTTGCCTCGTCGTCGTGCCGGCCGGCGCCACCGCACCCAAAGCCACCCTCAAGCCCTTCGCCAGCGAAGCCGAGCTCAGAGCCCTGCTCCTGAGCTGGGCCGACCGCTACCAGGCCAGACGCGCCGAACAAATGATGGGCGCGCTCCAGTCCGCGCCCGCGGCGGCACCGGCGGCCAAGGCCGCGGCGGAAAGCGCGGCCGACTCGATCACCAATGTGCAGCACGCCGGGGTCGACGAAGGCGGCATCGTCAAGCTCCATGGCGAGCATCTCGTGATCCTGCGGCGCGGCCGGCTCTTCACCGTCGAGCTCGGCGGCCTGCGGCCGGTGTCCGCGGTGGACGCTTTCGGCCCCGACATCGATCCGCGTGGCGCGTGGTACGACGAAATGCTCATCTGGCAGGACACCGTAGTGGTGATCGGCTACAGCTACGCGCGCGGCGGGACCGAGGTCGCCCTGTTCGACCTTTCACCTGCGGGCGAGCTGCGCTACCGCTCGACCCACCATCTGCGCTCCAACGACTATTACTCTTCGCGCAACTATGCGAGCCGGCTCATCGGCAGCAAGCTCGTCTTCTACACACCGCTCTATCTCAATCCCGGGCGCGCCGATCCCTTCGCGCAGTTTCCCGCAGCGCGCAGATGGCCGGAGGAATTCAGGCGCATCGCGCCGGCATCGCGCATCTACCGCGCCGACGAGGCGCTGGACCCCTCCCAGGGGATCGCGCTGCACAGCGTGTCGATCTGCGACCTCGCCCAGCGCGATCTCGCCTGCGAGAGCACCGCGGTGCTCGGGGCCGCGGGACGCGTGTTCTACGTTTCGCCCGACTCGGTGTTCGTATGGGCGGCGAATTCGTCGCTCTTCCGCATCCCGCTCGACGGCGGCGCGCCGAGCGCCCTCAGGGTGAGCGGCACGCCGATCGACCAATTCTCCTTCCTCGATGGCGCCGACGGCTACCTGAACGTGCTGGTGCGCTCGGGCGGTCGCGGCGAGGCCATGTGGTCTGCCGAATTCAATGCCGGCGCCCTTGCGCTCCTGCGCGTGCCGCTCGCGAGCTTCTCCGACGGCCGCGACAGCGCGCCCCGCAGCAGCTACCGCGGCCTCCCGGGTGTGGCGGGCCACGCGCTGCAAAACCGCTTCGTCGGAGAATATCTCCTCTACGGCGCCGGCGCAGGCTGGCGGCGGCCGCAGGGCATGGCGGACCCGCGCGCCTTCGCCGTGCGCTACGCCCGGCCGGAGATGGCGCACGAGATCGCGCTCGAGCACGGCGTGGACCGCATCGAGGCGCTGGGCGACGACGCGGTGCTCGTCGGCAGCGACGGGCGCGACCTGCACTTTACCAGCCTGCGCCTCGGGCGCGTGCCCTCGGCCGCCGGGCGCTACGTGCGCGCGAACGCGAGCCAGGGCGAAACGCGCAGCCACGGTTTCTTCTACAACGCCGCCGACGGGCTGCTCGGCTTGCCGATCGTCGGCCCCGGCAAATCGGCCGCGCGGCAGCTCCAGCGCGAATCCGCCTCCGTGCTGTTCCTGTCGAACCAGCAGTTGAAGCTGACCGAGGTCGGCGCGCTCGACTCGCGCCCCGGCGGCAGCAACGACGGCTGCCGTGCTTCCTGCGTCGACTGGTACGGCAACTCGCGGCCGCTCTTCCTCAAGGGCCGCGTCCTCGCGCTGATGGGCTACGAGCTTGTCGAAGGAGAGCTCCGCGCCGGCCGCATCCGCGAGCTGCGCCGCGCGGACTTCACCCCGGCGCTGGCCTTCCTGCGGCATTGAAACTAACATCGCCGCCAGGAGGAGCGGCGATGCGCAGGCTCGCAGTTGTTTTGTGGTTGATTGTTTTCGGCACCGGCGAGGGTCTGTGCCAGTCCTATCCCGGTCGCCCGGTGCGCATGCTGGTCGGATTCCCGCCGGGCGGGGGCACCGACATTACGGCGCGCCTGCTCGCGCCGAAGCTCACGGAGTACCTGGGCCAGCCGTTCGTGGTGGAGAACCGACCCGGCGCCGCGACCAACCTGGCGACCGATGTGGTGGCGAAGGCGGCGCCGGACGGGTACACGCTGCTCTTCACCACCACCGCGCTCGCGATCAACATGTCGCTGTACAAAAACCTGCCCTTCGACGCCCTGCGCGACCTCGCGCCGGTCTCGGTGTTCGCCGAGGCGCCCAACCTGCTGGTGGCCCACCAGAGCGCCGGCGCGAGCGTGGCCGAGCTCGTGTCGCACGCGCGGGCGAAGCCCGGCGCGCTGAACTACTCTTCGGCGGGATCGGGCACCACCCAGCATCTCGCCGGAGAAGTGTTCAAGATGAGGAGCAACACACAGATCGTGCACATTCCATACAAGGGCACCGCGGCGTCGCTGACAGCGGTTGTCGCGGGCGAGGTGCAGTTCAGCTTCGCCAACGTCCCGGCGATCCTCGGCCACGTCAAGAGCGGGCGCCTGCGCGCCCTCGCCGTCGCCGGCCCTCATCGCTCCGATCTGATGCCGGAGGTTCCGACGTTGAAGGAAGCCGGCGTCGAGGGCGTGGAAGTCCCGGTCTGGTACGCCCTCCTCGCCCCCGCCGCGACGCCCCGGGAAGTGGTGGCGAAACTGGGCGAGGCCACGGCGCGAGCCACCCGCGCGGCGGATACGAAGCAACGCCTGGTCGAACAAGGCGCCGACCCCGTCGGCAACACGCCCGACGAATTCGCGAAGCTCCTGCGCGCGGAGGTCGTGAAGTATGCCGAAATCGTGCGGATCTCCGGCGCGAAGCCCGAATGAAACCGCTGATTGCCCTCGGCGCACTCGCGTGCGCTCTCGCCGTGCAGGCCCAGGACTTTCCCTCGCGCCCGGTACGCATCGTGGTGCCCTGGCCGCCGAGCGGCAACGTCGACATCACGGCGCGCACGGTCGCGCCGGCGCTCGGCGAGGCGCTCGGGCAGCAGGTCATCGTCGACAACCGCGCCGGCGCCGCCGGGACGATCGGCAGCGCGGCGGTGGCGAAGTCGCCGCCGGACGGCTACACGCTGCTGCTCGGCTCGAGCGGCACCATCACCGCCGGGCCGGCGGTGTTCAAGACCCTGCCCTACGATCCGGTCAGGGATTTCGTCGCCGTCGGCGGGATCCAGTCGGTGCCCATCGTTCTGACTGCAGCACCGAAGACGCCTGTTTCCACCTATGCAGAATTCGTTTCGCTTGCAAATTCCAGGAAAGGGCAGCTGTCCATCGCCTCCGCGGGAAGTGGCTCCTCGAACCACCTCGCGATCGAGTTGCTCATGCGCATGGCGGATCTCAAGCTGCTGCACGTCCCTTACAAAGGCAGCGGCCCGGCGATTACCGATCTCCTCGGCAGCCAGGTCGAGAGCATGATGGACCAGCTCACCGCGTCGATCGGCCACATCCGCGAAGGCCGCATCAAGCCGCTCGCCATCACCTCGCGCACCCGCTCGCCGCTCCTGCCGAACGTGCCTACGCTCGACGAGCTCGGGGTGAAGGGCTACGAGGCGAGCACCTTCACCGGCATTTTTGCCCCGGCCGATACGCCCCGCCCGGTCCTCGACAAGCTTTCTGCTTCCTTGAAGAAGGCTCTGGGGAACGACACGGTGCGCGAGCGCTACCGCAGCATGGGCGTCGAGATCATCGACTCGAGCCAGGCGCAGTTCGCCGCGTTCGTGCGCGCCGACTTCGAGAAGTGGCGCCGCGTCGCGCGCGAGGGCAACATCGTCGTCGAGTGAGCCTGCTTCCCCTGGCTTTTCGCCCGCAACGCCGAGATCCTCTACTCCTGCTGAAGCCAGGCCGCGGCGGCTTCCTCGGAGCTGAAGCTCCTGACGTTCAGTCCACGCGCCCGGGCGATCCGCACAACGTATTGCTGCGCCAACCGGCCTTCGAAGCTGTCCGCGACGGCGGCAATGCGATGCGCCGGACGCGAAGCGACTATCTGCAAGAACTCGGGGAGTCCGTACTGCTGCACTCGGAAGATCGGGCGGGAAGAGTGGACCGAGATGAGGACTCGATCGACGCCGCTTTTCTCGGCCTCGGCAGCCACGGCCTGCAGGAATCGTTGTGTCTCCTCCGCCGTCTCCCTGCCGTACACGTCCCCGCGCAGATAGTTATCGACCTGCTTGACCGTGAACCACATCGAGACGTCGGCGCCAGCAGGCCATCGCGGGCGGTCAGCCAAGCCGTGCATCGGCCCTTCTTGGGGGTCTGTCGATTCGGTCACGGGCCCGAAGTCTACTCGTGCGCCTGTTAACCCAGTTCGCTCGGCGAGCCATGTAGTGCAAACAGCGACATGGGACGGGCGATATGATGGATGCCGAGGGGAGAGCAATGTCCAAGCTGCGCCTGAAAATCTCGATGTCGCTCGACGGCTTCGTCGCCGGCCCGGAGCAGAGCGTCGACAATCCGCTGGGAATCGGCGGCATGCGGCTGCACGAGTGGGTGGTTCCGCTCGCCGCGTGGCGCTCCATGCACGGGATGCCCGGCGGCGAGGTCAACGAAAGCACGCGGGTGGTCGAGGAGTCGCTCGCGAACATCGGCGCGACCGTGATGGGACGCAACATGTTCGGCGGCCATCCGGGCGCCTGGGATTCCAACAAGCCCTGGAACGGCTGGTGGGGTGACGACCCGCCCTTCCATCACCCCGTCTTCGTCATCACCCACCACGCGCGCGAGCCGCTCGCCCTCAAGGGCGGAACGACCTTCACGTTCGTCACGGCGGGGATTCACGCCGCGCTCGAGCAGGCGCGCCAGGCCGCCGCCGGAAAGGATGTCTCGCTCGCGGGCGGCGCAAACGTCTGCGCTCAATACCTCGCCGAAGCGCTGGTCGACGAGATGGAGATCAACCTCGCGCCCACCGTCCTCGGCAGCGGAGAACGGCTCTTCGACGGCGTCGACCACCTGCACGGCCTCCAGCTCGTGCGAACTGTGGCAACGCCGAAAGTCGTGCACCTCAAGTTCCAGCGCCGCTGAATGACAGATCGCTGCTACCAACCACACCTGGGGGCTTTAGTGAAATCTACGCTACACAGACTGTCCCGCTGTATCGTCTCCGCGTGCGCTGCTTCAGCATGCGCATTGGCAACGGCGCAAGACCCGGCAAGCACGCAGAGTTTCCCGAGTGACGACAACCGGCTCGACGGGGATCATCTGCATCTGAGAACCAACGCGCGCGGATTTGTCCCGATCGGGGGAAGCGAGAAGGACGCGAAATGCGCCATCGTCGGCTCGAAGCTCTCGGTTCGCAGCGAGGCGGCCGACGGGACTCTTGTGGTTCGCTTCTACGATCTCCCGGCGGCCAAGGATGATTCGGAAGAGGCCAAGGATTGTCCCAGGCCGCAGCAGGTCAACACCTTCACTTCGTACACCATCAAGAAGACCCAGCTCCTGGGCTACGACTTCCGCCGAACCGGCGTCACGTTCGGCGGACTGGTGGTTCCGTTCAAGTTTCGCCTGGCAGGCGACAAGGGAATCACGGCTTCGTCGACCATCGCGCCCTACGTCGGCTTCAGGATGGCCTTTTTTCAGGGCTTTGGCCTCTCCTTCACGCCGCTGATTTCCGGCGGACTCGGCCTCGTCCCCGTGACCGATCAAAACACGAATACCACCGAGACCAAGAGTGCCCTGTCGCTCGCAACGGGATTCATCATGACGAGCAACAAGAGCGAGAGGTTCAACGCCGGCATTCTCATAGGCAAGGACGTGCTGAGCAAGCCGGACCGGGAGCGCGACCCCAACGTCGACAAGGCGTGGCTGTCGTTTTACCTCGGCGTCGCCATGTGACGGCGAACGCCCCGCCTACAAGCCGTGAATCTCGCGCAGCACCGGCCTGAGGTAGCCGAGGAAACCCTCCGGGTCTTCGCTCATGGGAAAATGCCCCAGCCCCTTCATGACGGTGAGCTTCGCGCCCCTGACCCGGTCCACCACCGCCTGGGTGTCCCGGGGTGAGGCGGAGTAGTCGTATTCGCCGGTCAGCAGGTAAAGGGGGCACACCGAGGTGTCGATCTCGCCGATGCGCTCCCGCACGTCGCCTTCGACCTGGTAGAAGTGCAGGTCTCCGCTGAACACGCCGGGACCGCCTTGCATGTAGTGCCACACGGTTTCCCAGACCTCGCTCCGCGGGCTGAGCGGCGACATCAATCCGTAGGCCACCGCCCCGCACGCCCGGCCGCCGTGCACTTCGGGATGATCGAGCCACGCCGGGTCGTAGTAACGCTCGACGAAAGCCCCCGACTGGAGGCCGATCAGCGCGCGCAATTCGCGCGCGTGCTTGAGCGCCAGATCGAGCACGATGCGCCCGCCGATCGAGCAGCCCATGACGACCGGCCGCTCGAGCCCGAGCGAGCGCGCCACGCTCATGATCATGCCGGTGTAGCGCCCCGTCGTGAGGCGGTAGTCCTCGTTTTCCCAGCCCGCGGGTGGCGAAGATTTGCCGTGCCAGGGCATGTCGAACGCGATCACCCGGTACCGGCGCGTGATCTCGGCGTCGTTCAGCACCGCGCGGTACTGCCGGCCGTCGGAACCCGCGGTGTGCAGGCACAGAAGCGGAATGCCCTGGCCCGCCTCCTCGAAGTACAGGCGGTACTGGCGCCCTTCGAGGTCGATGTGCGCGTAACGGCCGGTGATCGGTTCTATCCTCATTTGGTTCGAAGGGAGGCAAGGGCCAATTTGAGGTAAAGCAGGTGCGACATGAGGACGCGCTGGTCGCCCTCGAAGGCCGCCTCGCCGCGGCGCAGGAGCGCGAAGAGGTCGTGCCAGCCCGGCGGCGGCGGGTCGCGCCAGAATTTCTCCCAGTGCTCGGCGCTTGCCCGGATGGCGAAGCGCCAGGAGCGCATCGCGAACGGGCCGCGCTCCACCTTCTCGATGCGGCCCGCCGCCACGGTGACGAGGTACTGCGTCTCGCCCACCTCGACCATGAACGTCTCGCTCAGGTGCCGGCCCCAGCGCACGATCGCCGGGTCGGCATTCACGCGTTCAGCAATGCGTTCGATCATGTCTCTACGGCCACGCCGCGGCGTGTGTCCCGAGCGGCACCGGTGGCCGGCTCCAGTATGGCGGCGTATGCGAAAGCTGCACAACGGGCCGCAAGTAACGGATTGTGCCCGCGGGCGTCTCCATCTCGCCCATCAGCGCTTGCAGCTCCTCTTCCGGCAACTCCGGCGCAACGTGCTGGGCTCCATCTTGGGCCAGGAGACCTCGGTCGGCGATCCATTTGCCCACGCGGGCGAGCGCCACCCGCACGAGCCAGCTACCCCCTTCCCGCGAGCGGCGCTCGAGCGCCACCGTGGCGCCGAAGGCCATCAGGTAGCCGCTCACGTAATCGATCGCCGACACGGGAAGGTAGTGCGGCGTGCCGTCCCTGGCCGAAAGCGCGGCCATGCCGCTCACCGACTGCACGATGCTGTCGAAGCCGCGCCGCGCGCGCCAGGGCCCGGCCGTGTCCCAGGCCGAGAGCGATACGCACACGATGCCGGGGCGCAGCGCGGCGAGCGCCTCCGGCGAAAAGCCGCGCGCCGCGAGCGTCTCGGGCCGATACGACTGCGAAAAGACATCGCTCTCCACGACGAGGCGCTCGAGCTTCGAGCGGTCTTCCGCGGTCCTGAGGTCGAGCCGCGCCGAGAGCTTGCCGATGCCGGTATCGAGGTCCATCGGGCCCGAATCGGGCAGATGGGCGGCGCTGATCTTCAGCACGTCGGCGCCATGCTCGGCGAGGCTGCGTGCGCACGTGGGCCCCGCGAGCACGCGCGTCAGGTCGAGCACGCGTATCGCTTCGAGGGGTCTTGCGCCTTTCGAGACTTTTTCGGGCGGCGCGTCTGCGATCCGCACGATCTCGATGAGCGGCCGTGCCGCGACCGCTTGCGCCTGCGCATGCCGCTGCCAGTCGGCCGCGCTGCGCACGAAGCCGGCGCAGCCCGCGGCGGCATGGATCGCGTCCTCGAGCGCTTCGCCGTGCCAAGTGGTGGTCTTCTTTTCCGCTTCCTGCCGGTTCGGCTCCACCTGCAAAACCTTGAGGGCGGCGTCCCGGTGGTTCGGGAAATTGCAGTGGATGCTGATCCAGCCGTCGCGCACTGGATAGAAGCCGCTCAGCGGATCCCACTGCGGCGGCGGCGGCCGGCCGTCGATGCGCAGGTAGCGCGCGCTGCGGAGCGAAGCCGCCGCGGCCCGCACCTCGACCGCGACGCGCTGGCGCGGCAGCCCTCTCAGCTCGCCGAAGCGTGCGACCGCGAGGCCGAGCGCCGCCAGCGCGGCCGCGCCGGCCGTACCCACGCGGTAGCGCGTGCGCACGACCGGGTCCGCGCCGGTGATCTCCGGCGCCTCGGGTGCTTCGATTCCGGCGGCCGCGAGGATCTCGCGCAACGCGGCGAGCGGCACCGCTAGCCCTTCGCCACCAGGCGCGCGTCGACCGCGACCACGCCATCGGCCTTGACGATGAGCGGATTGACCTCGGCCTCCGCGACCGGCCGCCCCGGGACGAGGGCGAGGCGCGAAAAGTCGGAGACCGCCCTCGCGAGCGCCTTCACGTCCCCGCGCGGCAGGTTGCGATAGCCGCGGATCATCGCCAGTCCTTTGACCCGCTCGATCATGCGCTCGGCTTCTTCTGCGGTCACGGGCGCGAGCGCGAGCGAGAAATCCCGGTAAAGCTCGGCAAGCGTCCCGCCGGCGCCGACGAGGATCAACGGTCCGACCACCGGGTCGTCGCGGTAGCCGACGATCGCCTCGGCGAGGCCGTGCTCCATTTTCTGCACCAGCACGGACTTCTTGCCCCAGGCCGTAACCAGCTTGAGAAATTCGCTTTGGGTGGAAACATCGAGAGCGACGCCGCGGACCTCGGTCTTGTGCTCGGCGTCGAGCACCTTGACGGCGACCGGATACGCGATCGGATGCGCATAGTCGGGCGCGTGCGCGATCGAGCGCGCGGCGACCCGGATGCCGAGCGACTCGGCGAGCTCGAACGCATCCTGCCGCAACGGCGGCGCCGAAAGCGCAGGCGGCTTGCGCGGCGACGCCCAGGAGAAGTACGCGCCGAACGCATCGGCACAGGCTTCGGGCGTACGAAACGCGGCGATGCCGCGCTGCGCGAGCAGGGAGAGCGAACGTTCGGCGTGGGGCGTGAGAAATACCGCCAGCGGCTTCGCGCTCTGCTTTGCCGAGGCCGCGAGAATCGGCTCGATCGCGAGCCCCGGATGGAACTGCGCCGAGGATCCCACCGTGGCGAGGACAGCGTCGCATTGCGAGGACCCGAGCAGCTTCTCCAGCGTCTCCTGGTACACGCGGGGCGTCGCCGTCATCGTGAGGTCGTGGATGGGGGCGTCCGGCCGCGGCCCGAGCGCCTCGATTCCGGCAAGACCCAAACGGTCGACCACCGTGGCGGCGCCGCCGCCGGTGGTCGTCACCACCGCGACGCGCCCGGGCCGGGCGAGGTCCGGCGGCCTTCGTCCCCGCAGCAGCGGAGCGATCTCGATCAGCGTCTCGAGCAGATCGACCCGCGCGATGCCGCAGTCGCGGAAGTACGCGTCGACCGCGGCGTCGGCTCCGGCGAGCGCGCCGGTGTGCGAGCGCGCGAGCGCCTGCCCCAATGCCGAGCGTCCGAGCTTGTAGGCGACCACGGGCTTGCCGGCGGCGTGCGCCGCGCCCGCCGCGCGCGCAAGCCGTCCCGCATCCCGGATCGTCTCGAGAAAGAGAAGGATCACGCGCGTGCCGGGATCTTCGGCCAGGAGCTCGACCAGCTCGCCGACGCCGAGATCGCATTCGTTGCCCACCGACACCAGCTTGGCGAAGCCGAGCCCTCGGGCGGCGCCGCGCGACAGCACGGTGCCGAGCATGGTGCCACTTTGCGACACGATGCTCGCGTCTCCCGCCGGGAGCGAATCCATCTCGAGGATGGCGTTGACGGTGAGCGAGAGGCCGCCGGGGATGTCCACCACGCCCATGCTGTTCGGGCCGAGCAGGCGCACGCCCAGCGCCTTGGCGCGCTCGACCAGCCGCCGCTGGCGCTGCTCCCCCGCCGAGCCCGCATCGGCGAAGCCGTCGCTGTAGATGCTCGCCACCGGCACGCCCTTGCGGCCGCAATCCTCGAGCGCGCGCTCGACGTCCTCGACCATGATGAAGGCATGGTCGACGTCGACCGGCGCGTCGGCGAGCGTGGCGTACGCCGTCTCGCCCAGGACCTCCCTGCGCCCGGGGTTGATCGGAACGATGCGCCCGGAATAGCCGTGCTTGCGCAGATAGCGCTGCGGGCGCGCCGTGTTCTTGGCCGGATCGCCGGAAGCGCCGATGAGGGCCACCGCCCGCGGCCGGAACAGCGCTTCGCCGAGCGTCATCGCCCGTCGAGCGCCCACAGGCGAGCGAGCTCTTCCTTCGCCCGGGCCGCGCCGATCACCGGCGCGGCGAGCTCGAGGTACTTGGCTTCGAGCTGCGCATCGGAGAGCGGCGCGTCCGGATCGCCGATGCGCGTCGGCTGCAGGTGCTCCTCGCGCCGGCCGCCGGCGCGGATCGCGACCCGCGCCGCGCGCTGCGCCGGGAACGCGGCGTCGAGCTGCGGATCGAGCGACACCTGAATGCGCTTCATGAGCGCCCGAGTCGCCGGATCCTCGATCCTCTCCTTTTCGAATGCCGCCAGGCGCACGCTTCCGTGGACGAGTCCCGTGGCGACGACGTATTTCAGCGAGAAGCGTGCCTCGGCCGGCGTCGCGGGGTTTTCGTAGTGCGCGACCTCGAGACCCGCACGATACGTCGCCACGTCGACGCCTTCAATCTCCGAAGCCTTGATGTTGAGCTTCTTTTGCAGGGCAATGGCGCCATCGATCGCAGCAAACGTATGGCCGCAGCACGCATGGTTCTTGAAGGTCATGCGCGTGATGTGGAAGTCTTCGCCGAGCGTCGCGAGGGCCCTGCCCCAGTCGGGATCGCCCCCCATGGCGCGCCCGTATCCCGCCTCGCCTTCCATGACGTCGAGCGACCCGGTGACGCCTTCGCGCGCGGCGAGCGCGGCGAGGACGCCCGCTTCGGCGGCGTGGCCCGCGTGCAGGGGCTTGGACATCGAGTCCATGCGGAACGCCTGCTGCAATCCCGCCGAGAATGTCGCCACCGTCGCAAGGGCGTGCGCGAACCGGCCCGCGTCGAGGCCGAGCGCCTCCGCGGCGGCCGCGGCGGCGCCGAAGCAGCCGATCGTCCCGGTGTTGTGCCAGTACCTGTAGTGCGCCCGCCCCATCGCCGCGCCGATGCGGGTGGAAATCTCGTAGCCCACCACGATGCAGCGCAGGAGGTTCCGGCTGCCTGCCAACGCCCGGGCCGCAGCGATGGTCGGCGCCCCGGGGTGATAGATGCCGTCGCGGAAGATGTCGTCGACTTCTGCGGTGTGCGCTGCGGTCGCATTGATGAGCGACGCGGCGCGCACGGTGGCTTGCCTGCCGAGCGCGAGGCGCGCCTCGCCGCGGTCGAGCTCCCCGGCGAGCGCTTTTTCGAGCAGCGTCGCGGGCGGCAGGACCGCGCCGGGATAAAGCGCGGCATGCCAGTCGACCAGCGCGCGCCGGGCGTGGTGCACGACCTGCGGCGGGATCGGCTGGCCGCGGAACCGAGCCGCCCACGCGGCGCAACGCTCGACGACGTGCATGCGGCAAATCTAACACGTGCCTCGTTTGCGGAGGGCGCACAATCGGCGGCGGAGGTGCGCCATGCAGCCGAGCAAGAAGGACAAGCCGATCGGCGTGTGCAGCGTGTGCCAGGCCGCATCCAACAGGCGCGAAGCCCTCAACCATCGCTGCGAGAAGGTGGTGGTGGGCCGGCGCTGCGCGGGTGTGGTGAAGAGCGCCGTCAACACCCTCTGGGACGAGTGCGAGTCCTGCCACGCCACCGGCAAGGTGGGCCCGCTGCCGTGCCGCGAGTGCGAGGGCTTCGGCTGGAAGCTCTACGCGTAGGGCACGACGAAGGCGGCGGAGCGCTCGAGGAAGCTCTCGACCAGCGCGGCCATGCGCTCGGGCTGGTCGACCTCGATGCTGTGCGCCGCGTCCCACACGTAGACCAGGAACGCGCGCGCGAGCCGGCTCTTGAGGAGACGCATGGTCTCGGCGGCGATGATTCGGTCCTCCGTACCGTGCACGATCAGCGTGGTCGCCCTGAGCCTTGAGATATTTTCCAGCAGTTCGGGGTCCTTGCCGTCCTCGGCGCCATAGTGCGCCAGCATCGCGCGGTTCCGGGCTTCGATTTCCTCCGGCTTCCTGTCGTACGAGACTTTCTCGGGGTGAGCGAATAGCGCCTTGTAGAACGCGTGCGGGTTGTTGCGCAGCGCCGGGTCGATGTTCTGGAGCCCCGCCGGGCACTCGAGCACGAGGTGATCGACGAGCTCCGGCCGCTCGAGCGCGAGCCAGAGCGCGACCGCGCCGCCGAACGAGCAGCCCATCACGTCGCACGCCGTTCCGAGGTTCTTCTCGATGTAGTCGCCGACCAGGCGCCCCAGGCCCTGCCGCGAGCTCACGCTTGCGTCGGCCGGTGTGCCGTCGAAGCCCGGAAAGGTCGGCACATGCAGCGTACGCGCGAGCGCCAGGCGCTCCAGCACTCTGGTCCAGCGCACCCCTCCCGCGGGGTGCAGATAGACGAGCGCGCGCCCGGCGCCGCGCTTCTCGACCTTCACAGATGCCTCACGTGCGGAAGCACGCGGTCGCGGAAGAGCTCCATTCCGCGCCGTACTGCCGCGTCGGGCAGGTCGCCGACCTTCATCGTGAAATTGAAGATGCCGTTGCCGAGCTCGGCGTGGATGCGCCGGATCTGCTGCACCACGCTTTCCGGACTGCCGCACAACACCATTCCGCCCGCGATCTGCTCCTCCAGCGTAGCGGCCTCGCGCTTGGCGAGCCGGTTCTGCATGCGCCCGCGGCTGGCCTCGTCCTGGTAGTAGCGCGTCTTCTGCAGCACCAGCCGTCCGGCGGTGCGCATGCCCCCCATCAGCACGCCGTCGAAGTACTTCCGCGCTTCCTTGAGCGCGGCCCTGGCCTCGCCGTCGGATTCGGCGATGACGGTGTGCATGCCGATGAGGATGTTGTCCGCGGCCGGCTCCCAGCCCGTCGCGCGCGCCGCCTCGCGGTAGACCTGGATGCATTCCTTGGCGAGCGCGAGGTCGGAGATGAGCACCATGCCCATGGTGGCGCGCATCTCGCCCGCGAAGCGCGCCGACTCCAGGCTGCTCGCCGAGACCACGAGCGGCGGGTGCGGCTTCTGCAGCGGGCGCGGCCAGATCGAAACCTGGCGGAACTGGAAATGCTCGCCCTCCCAGCCGAACGGCTCGGGCTCGGTCCACGCCTTGAGGATGAGCGCGATGGCCTCGCGCTGGCGCGACCACGACGCGTCGGGCGGAATGTTGTAGGCGATGTATTCGTGCGGGATGCCGCGCATCAGCCCGGCCACGAGGCGTCCGCCACTCATGCAGTCGAGCATCGCGTATTCCTCGGCGACGCGCACCGGGTTGTTGAGCGGCACGAGGTTGCCCAGCATCGCGATGCGGATGCTCTTCGTCGGATACGCCAGCGCGGCGCCGATGAGGTTGCAGTTCGCCATCAGCCCATACGGGCTGAAGTGGTGCTCGTTGCAGCCGACCCAGTCGAAGCCGCAGCGCTCGGCGTACACCATCGTTTCGACGTAGTCCCGGTACAGCTCGTGCGCGCGTGCGGGATCGAACATCCGGTTCGGCGTCGGCCATTCCGGCGTGACTTCCTTCACGCCGGTGAACGGCATTAAATGGAAAAAGCAGAATTTCAAGGCAGGCTCGGCGAGGGGGGCGCGCGTATTATAGGGAGCGCTGAAGCCTTAAAAAACCGATAAAGGGGGAAAAGATGGCACAGCAAAATGTCATGCAGAACCCGTACGGCGCGCCGCGCGCCATGGTCGGCGACCGGGAGGAGTTCCAGCCGGTCAAGCTGTTCGCCGTTTCCGGGCGCATCGGCCGCGCACGCTATATCGTCTACAGCATGCTGGTCTCGTTCGTATTGGTGCTACCGGCGATGGCGCTCATGGCGCTATCCCCCGGTCTCGGGATGGCCGTGCTGGCGGTCGCGTACATCGCCTGCTTCGTCATGTCGATGATGCTCACGATCCAGCGCTGCCACGACTTCAACATGACCGGCTGGTTCTCGCTGCTCGTGTTCGTCCCGCTCGCGAACCTGTTGTTCTGGTTCGTTCCCGGGACCGACGGCGCGAACCGGTTCGGCGCCAAGACGCCGCCCAATTCCACCGGGGTCACTGTCGCCCTGTGGATCGTGCCGGTGGTGTTCGTGCTCGGAATCGTCGCGGCGGTCGCTTTGCCGGCCTACCAGCAGTACCAGCAGCGCGCCGGATCGGTTCAGACCCGCTAGCTCAAGCCTTTCGTTTCCGCCAGTCCTCGAGCGTGCGCCGGGCCCGGTTCGTTTCCGGGTCCATCGCGCGCTCGTGGCTTTCGCGCTTCGCGGTGAGCTCGATCACGTAGCCGTTGGGGTCGCGGAAGTAGATCGAGTCGATGAAGCCGTGGTCCGAGATGCCGCGCGTCTCGATGCCCGCGCGCTTGCCCTTCTCGAACATCGCCATGAGATCTGCGTGCTGCACCTTAGGCACGAGTCTCCTCCGAGTCGCGGCAGCGGTAGGCGCTGTGGTGCAGGCCCTTGATCACAGCACAGCGAACTGCTGGTCCTTGACGGCGTCGCGGAACCCGTAGAACACCTCGTTCACCTTGCCCCAGCTCCGCAGCCGCTTCATGTTGTCCAGCCAGCGCTTCACGTTCGGATAGGCGGCGAAGTCCATGCGGATGATCTCGCCCAGCGAGACGAAGCCCACGCCCAGGTAGTCGGCGATGGTGATCTTGTCGCCGCAGAGGTAGTTGGCGCGCGGCCCGAGCCAGTGCTGGTCGAGGATCTTGAGCCAGTTCTGCGCCTTCTCCTTCGACCACTCCAGGCAGGCCTGCTGCGCCGCGTCGGTCGGGCGCTTGTTGTTGGGGAAGATCTGAGGGTAGATGAAGCCGTAGCCGTACTCGCGGTAGAACTGGGTGTTCAGCCAGTCCATCATCTCGTTGACCTTGGCGCGCTGCTTCAGGTCCTTGGGATACGCGGGCGAGCCTACCTTGTCGGCGAGGTACTTCAGGATCGCCGACGATTCGGTGAGGCGGAAGCCCTCGTCTTCCAGCACGGGCACCTGGCGGTTGGGATTGATGGTGGTGAAGGGCGGCTTGTAGTGGTCTCCCTTCATCAGGTCGACGGTCACTTCCTCGACCGGGATGTTGTGCTCTGCGATGAACAGGCGCACGGGGCGGCTGGTCATCGACACCGGGTGCATGTAGAGCTTCATGGCTGCCTCCTTGTCGGCCGGACTATACCCTCTCCGTCGGCGCATGGCCCGGGGCTTGCCTGCCGCTTGCAGTGAATGAGCGAGATCCGCAGCGACATTCCCGCCCGCCTCGACCGCTTGCCCTGGTCGGGCTGGCACTGGCGCGTGGTGATCGCGCTCGGCGTGAGCTGGCTGCTCGACGGTCTCGAGGTGACCGTGGTCGGCTCGCTCGGCCCCGCGTTGCAGCGTCCCGACACTCTCGGGCTCACGGCGAGCGAGATCGGCTGGGCCGCCTCCGCCTACATCGCCGGCGCGGTGTTCGGCGCGCTGGTCTTCGGCCGGCTCGCCGACCGCCTGGGGCGCAAGCGCATGTTTCTCGCCACGCTGATCGTCTACCTCATCGCCACCGTGGCGACGGCGTTCTCCTGGGACATCCTTACTTTCGCGGTCTGCCGGTTCGTCACCGGCTTCGGCATCGGCGGCGAATACGCGGCGATCAACTCCGCGATCGACGAGCTCATCCCGGCGCGGCTGCGCGGCACGGTGGACCTTGCGATCAACGGCACGTTCTGGATCGGTGCGGCGCTGGGCGCGGGGCTGAGCATCATCCTGCTTCATCCCGGCTTCATCGGCCCCGCATGGGGCTGGCGGATCGCCTTCGGCCTCGGTGCAATCCTGAGCTTCGCGATCCTGCTGGTGCGGCGCCACGTGCCGGAAAGTCCGCGCTGGCTGCTGACGCACGGCCGCGTGGAAGAGGCCGAAGCGGTGATCCGGGAAATCGAGCGTCAGATCGGCGTCTCCGATACCGGGCACAAGAGCCTGTCTATGCGGGCGCTGCGCACGGTATCGTGGCGCGAAGTGATCCATGTCCTGCTGGTGCGTCACCGGCGCCGCGCCGTGCTGGGGCTCACCCTCATGGCCTCGCAGGCTTTCTTCTACAACGCGATTTTCTTCACCTACGCGCTGATGCTCACGCACTTCTACGGCATTCCCGAGGAGCGCGTGGGCTACTACATCTTCCCCTTTGCCGTCGGCAACTTCCTCGGGCCGCTGATCCTCGGGCGCCTGTTCGACGCCGTCGGGCGGCGCGCGATGATCGCGATCACCTATTCCGTTTCCGGGATCCTGTTGATCGCAACGGCGTACGCGTTCTCGCGCGGCTGGCTCTCCGCCACCGGCCAGACGCTGTGCTGGTCGGTGATCTTCTTCGTCGCCTCCGCCGCCGCCAGCTCGGCCTACCTCACCGTGAGCGAGGTGTTTCCGCTCGAGATGCGGGCGATCTCGATCTCGCTCTTCTATGCGCTGGGCACCGCCCTCGGCGGCTTCGTCGGGCCGCCGCTCTACGGCGCGATGATCGAGGGCGGCAGCCGCGACGGCCTCTTCGCCGCCTACGCGCTTGCCGGCGCGCTCATGTGCGTGGCGGCGTGGGTTGCGTGGAAGCTCGGCGTCGACGCCGAGCGCCGGCCGCTCGAGGAGGTGTGCCCCCCGCTCGGAATGCAGCCCTAGCGGCGGCGCGTCGCGGCGGCCCTGCGGCCGGCGCGGCGGCGGTCGGCTCTGCCGCGACGCCGCGCCGCCTGATGCGCCTGGCGCGAAAGCGCCCGGTGCGAAGCGGAACGGCGCGGCTGCCGTTTCAAGGCTTGCCGCACGGCGCGCGAGCGGCGGGGCGACGTGCGGTGTTTCGCCTTGGTTCGCTTGCTACCCTTTCTCGGGGGCAAGGGCACGCCCGCGCGCCTCGCCTTGGACAGGCCGATCGCGATCGCCTGCTTGGCACTCTTCGCGCCGTGCTTGCCGGCGCGGATGTGGTCCATCTCTTCCTTGACGAATTCGCCCGCTGCGGTGCTCGGGCTCTTACCTTGCCGCAGATCGCGCTTTGCGCGTGCGGCGGTGCGTTTTTCGGGCATGGGGTTTCCTTCCGTGGCGGGTCGAGCAACCCCCGTGCCTAGTGTGTTCCCGTCCTTGCGGGCTGGCGGTCCTTGAGCGCCGCGCGGATCGCCGCGATCAGCTTGTCGGCGTCGACCGGCTTGTCGACCCGGTCGGTGAAGCCGGCGGCGCGCAGCCGTTCGCGCTCCACCTGCGTGAACGCGGTGAGCGCGATTGCCGGAGTCGGCTGGTCGATGCCCGCCGCGAGCTCGAGCGAGCGCGCGCGGCGCAGGGTCTCGAAGCCGTCCTGGTCGGGCATGGCGAGGTCGAGCAGCAGCACGTCGGGCGGGTCCTTCGCGAGCGAGCTCTCGAAGGCCTCGACGAGTTGGCCGCCCGAGCCGAAGCTCTGCACCACCGCCCCCGTCTGCTTGAGCGTCAGCGCAACCACCTCGTGCGCGTCGGGATCGTCGTCGGCGATCCACACCCGCACCTCGGGAAGCGCGTTCTCCGTGGCGCGGCGGCGTTGATCGGGGCTCGGGGCGCCGATCGCCGCGAGCGCCGCCGCAAGCGGCGCCGCGGGCAGGTCCACGGTGAAGGTCGCGCCTTTGCCGAGGCCCGGGCTGTCGGCGCGCACCTGGCCGCCGTGCAGCAGCGCGATGTGGCGCACGAGCGCCAGGCCGATTCCGAGGCCGCCCGCGCGCCGCGCCGAGGTGGTGTCGGCCTGGGTGAACCGGTCGAAGACGTGCGGCAGGAACTCGGCCGCAATGCCGAGGCCGTTGTCCTTGACCACCAGCTGCACGCGCTCGCCGTTCTTCTGCAGCGACACCTGGACGACGCCGCGCTCCGGAGTGAACTTGACCGCGTTCGAGAGCAGGTTGGACGCGAGCTGCTGCAGCCGGCCTGCGTCGCCCACCACCATCACCGGCTCGCCGGCGCTGAAGCGCAGCGTGGTTTCCTTCGCCGCGGCGCCGGGGCGCGTCGCCTCGAGCGCGGCGTTCACGATCTCGGCCAGGTTGACCACCCGCCGTTCGATGTTGAGCTTGCCGCTCACGATGCGCGAGGTGTCGAGGAGATCGTCGATGAGGCGCGTCTGGTGGTCGACGTTGCGCTTGATCGCCTTGGCGGCCCGCTCGACCAGCACCGCCTCCAGCGGCCGCGTGGTGGCGAGGAGGTGGCTCCAGCCGCGCAGCGCGTTGAGCGGCGAGCGCAGCTCGTGGGACACGATGGCGAGGAACTCGTCCTTGGCGCGGTTCGCGCGCTCGGCTTCGGCGCGCAGCCGCTGCTCGGCCACCACCAGCTTTTCCAGCTCCTGCTGGCTGCGCTTCCTCTCGGTGATGTCGGTGGCGACGCCGATCAGGCCGATGATCCGGCTCTGCTCGTCGCGCAGCGGCGCCTTGGTGGTCAGGTAGGTCCTCTGGTTGACCGATTCCTCGATGATCATCGCCTCGCCGGAGTCGAGCACCAGGCGCTCCTTCTCGTCGAGGGCGACCACATCGTGCTCGAGCTTCCCGATCGCCTTCACCCGCGCCGGGTTGGCCATCAGGGTTCGGCCCTGGCGGTCCTTGGCGAAGATCAGGTCGGGGGTGCTCGTGGTGATGGCGTTCAGCAGCGCGTTCCTCTCCCTCAGGGCGGCGCTCGCGCGCTCGAGCGCCGCGGTCCTTCTGATGACTCTTTGATCCAATTCCGTATAAGCCTCTCGCATCGCCCTTTCCGCCTGGCGCTGCACCGCGGCCTCGCGCAGCACCATCACTCCGCCGGCGAGGCCCGAGGCCGAGTCGATGATCGGCGCGGCATTCACGTCCACCGGGTGCACCGAGCCGTCGCGCGCCCGCAGGGCCGGCTCGCCGCCCGCCGCCGCGGCGGTGCGCCGGCGCAGCGCCGTCTGCAGGGGGCTCTCGACCGTCCTGCCGTCGCGCTCGTCGAAGAGCGACAGCAGCTCGTCCACCGGCCGGCCGGCGGCCTCGTCGGCGCGCCAGCCGGTGAGCCGCTGGGCGGCGGCGTTGAGGAAGCGCACCCGCCCGCCGCTGTCGGTGGCGATCACCCCGTCGCCGATGCTCGCGAGGGTCACCTGCAGCCATTCGCGCTGCTCGTCGGCCTGCACCTCGGCCTGCGCGCGCTGCGCGGCGATGCGGTCGAGCGTGTGCGCCACCCACAGCACCAGCGCGCTGAACGTGCCGATGATGATGAAGGTGAAGAGCGACATGCCGAAGGCCTCGCCGAACAGGCCCTCGCGCTCGGCGAGCAGGCGGATCCAGCCGATCGTCATCGGCACGAAGAACGCTGCCGGCAGCAGCCAGCGCGTGACCACCGCGCCGGTGCGCTTGCTCGAGAGCGTGTCGACCAGCCACGGCGTGGGGCGCCCCATGGCGAGCGCGAACGCCGCGAGCAGGGCGGCGACCGCGCCCGGCGCCGACAGAGCGAGCAGCGGCGCGCCGATGTCGAAGCGCAGCACGCGCAGGCTCGCGCCGAGCAGCGCGAAGAAGGCGACCGCGCCGATGGCGCCGGCGGCGATGCCGTTCGCCGAGGCGCCGAAGATCTTGAAGTCGCGCGCCAGCGGCGTCACCAGCCCCAGCGCGAGCACCATGATGCAGGTCGCCGACGACATCGCGGCCACGCCGAAGCTCATGCCGAGCGGCTCTCCGCTCAGCGCCTCGACGAGGCCGAACAGGCCGATCGCTCCCGCGACCGCGGCCGCGCTATAGGCGGCGCGCCGGCTGCGATAGTCGTCGCGGTGCGAGGCGTAGAAGCTCGAGGCAAGCAGGAGGAAGGCGAGCGCCTCGCCCGGGGCCATCGGCGCGAAGTCGGCGCCGAGGTCGCGCAGCCGCGGCACGTCGATCGCCCAGCCCCAGATCGCGGCGGTAGCGATGAGCGCGGCGAGGCCGTAGGCGAGCTGCGCAGCGCGACTGAGTTTGCCTAGCAGCGGGGATAGCGTTGCGAGGGGACGCATTGCCTCTGCGTTGAAGATAGCTCCCCCTTGGAAGCGATTCTATCGGGGAAGTTGGGCCGAGCGGCTGTCGCCGCCGGCCGACGTCAGGAGGTAGGGGTCAGACCCCGATGTTCTTTCTTGCGAATCTTCGAAGCGACAAACTGGGCAAGACCCACCGGACCGCCGAACTGGTTCTTCACGATCCACGTTGCGGCGGTCATCGCCAGCCCACCGAGCGCCAGGCCCTTCGACTGCTCCTTCGGCTGCCTTCTTCTGTCCCGGTACTTCAGGGGCTCCCGCGCCCTGCGCCGGGCGGCAGCCCCCGCGACCACGAAGCCGAGCGCGAGCGCGCCCACGATGGTGACGGGAGACATGAGGGCGCGCGCGCCGCGCTGCCTGAGCTCGCGGCTTTCGCTGCGGATCGCGGCCTCGCGCAGGTGCAGGCGGCGCTCGACCTCGAGAATCTCGGCGTCGACGCTTTTCATTCGTCTGGGTTCCCGGGCGGATCGCCGCGCAGCTGGCGCAGCAGCGCGGTGAAGGGCATCTCGGACACCAGATGCCGCGCCCACCACGCAAGGCCTGCCGCAGCGGCTATGTTGATGCCGGCGGCGATCGCGATGGCCGCCGGCCAGGACACGCCTTTGTCGAACATCCAGACGATTCCCGCGGCGACGAAGCCCATCCAGGCCGTGATCACGAGAATCGCGATGAGCAGCCCCGCCGAGAGCAGCATCGCGAGGCGCACCCCCGCACGCCGCGCATCGAGCACCGCGAGCTGGGCGAAGTCGGAGACGAGCTGCCGGAGCTCGCCGATCAGGCGCCCGGCGAGCTCGCCCAGTCCGGGCTCGCGTCGCCGCTGCGGGCTCGCGCCCTGCGGGGGGAAGACTACTGCCACGCCTTCAACGCCAGCTCGAGATCTTGCCGAAGAGGTAGCCTGCGGCAAGCGCGAGGCCGAGGGCCATCAGCGGATTCTGCTTCACGTAATCGCGCGCGCTCTCGACGTAATCGTCCTTCATTCCCCACAGCTCGTCGGTCTTATCGCCGAGGCGTTCGGCCATCTCGCTCGCGCGGTCGATTGCGCCGTGCGCATTGTCGGCGAGGCGGTCGATCTGCTTCTGTGCTCCGCTGGTGTTGGTCGTGCTCGTGGCCATGTCTGGTCTCCGGTGTGGGCTCGAGCGGAAGCAAGCAACCTCTATGCCGCGCGCCGATGACCCTCGCTGGACGCCGGTTTCGGCGGGGTGTCGTCGTCCTCGCCCGCGGGCTCGTTCGCCTTGTACGCGGCAAGCCTGTTATAGAGCGTCTTCAGGCTGATACCGAGCATGTCGGCGGCCTTGCGCTTGGAGCCGCACTCGGCCAGCGTCGCCTCGATCAGCCGCTTGCTCACCTCCTCCAGCGTGCTGCCCACGCGCACCGTGAGCAGCGAGGCGGAATCCGGCGCGGTCACGGTCGCGGGCGCCAGGTCCGCCTCGATCACCTCGTCGGCGAGGATGTAGGCGCGCTGCACGTAGTTCTTGAGCTCGCGCACGTTGCCCGGCCAGCTGTGCGCGTAGAGCGCCGCGAGCGTCGCGGGGGCGAAGGACTTGTTGCTGCTTTCCTGCTTGTTCAGCAGCTCGAGGAAATGCTGCGCGAGAAGCTCGATGTCGTTGCCGCGCTCGCGCAGCGGCGGCAGCGCGATCGGGAAGACATTCAGCCTATGGTAGAGGTCCTCGCGGAGCTTCCCTTCCGTCACCGCGTGCTCGGGATTGCGATTGGTGGCGGCGATCAGGCGAACGTCGGCGCTGATCGGCGTGGTCGTGCCCACCCGCATGAACTGCCCGGTTTCCAGCACGCGCAGCAGCTTGACCTGCAGCTCCTGCGGCATCTCGGTGATCTCGTCCAGGAAAAGGCTGCCGCCGTGCGCGCGCTCGAAGTAGCCCTTGTGCTGGCGGTCGGCGCCGGTGAAGCTGCCCTTCTCGTGGCCGAAGAGCTCGCTCTCGATGAGCTGCGGCGACACGGCGCCGCAGTTGAGCGGCAGGAACGGGGCGCGCTTGCGCCGCGAGAGATCATGGATCGTCTGCGCGGCGAGCTCCTTGCCGGTGCCGCTTTCGCCCATGAGCAACACCGTCGCCGAGGTCGGGGCGACCCGCCCGAGCTGGTCGTAGAGCTTCTGCATCGGCTGCGAGCTGCCGAGGATGTGGCCGAAGCGCCCCAGCCTGCGCAGCTCGTCGCGCAGCTCGCCGATCTCGGCACGCAGCTCGCCGGTCTTCGGCACGCGCCTTAGGATCGACTTCAGCCGCTCTACGTCGACCGGCTTCACCAGGTAGTCGGTCGCGCCCAGGCGCAGCGCCTCCACGGCGCTCTCGACGCTCGCATGCCCCGTGATCATCACCACCTCGGTCGAGGCGCGCGTCTCCAGGTCGCTCACCAGCTCGATGCCGCGACCGTCGGGCAGCTGCAGGTCGGTCAGCATGATGTCGGGCTGCAGGCGCGACATGTGGATGCGCGCCGCGCGCAGGCTGTCGGCGGTCGCCACGCTGAAGCCTTCGGCTTTCGCCAGCTCGGAAAGCCATTCGATGGCTTCGGGGTCGTCGTCTACAAGAAGAAGATGGGGCATCGCGCTCGTAAGAGTTACCGAAGAGGTGTATTTCCTGCAGGGTTCGCGCGCTGCGGCGCGACGCCCAAACCGAACGCAACATGCATACCAGGGTGAGTAAAAATTTCCGCGTTCGCCACACGGCTAACGTAAGTGCATGAGGGTCCAGCGTAAAGATTCCGTTCGGCCCTAACTGCGTGAAGTCGGTGCGCGCCCGCATGCGGGCGATCGCTCTTTCGGACTGTCACCTTGCACCGACACACGAACCGAAAAAATTCCCCGGCACGACGCGTGCATCGCCGCTGGTGGCCGGGCTGGGCACGTCCGCGACCCCTCCCCCCTCCCTACCCCGCGGACGTGTCCGGCACGGCGCTTCCTCAGATCAAATCCGGATGAACTGGAGCGAGATCTTCGGCCTCAGCGTGCCGCCGCTGGAGCTCGTAGCGCGCGGCACGGTCATGTACCTCTTTCTCTTCACGATGTTCCGTGTGGTGATCAAGCGGAGGATCGGCGCGGTAGGCATGGCCGATCTGCTGGTGCTCGTGATCATCGCCGACGCGGCACAGAACGGAATGGCGGGCGAGTACCGCAGCGTCACGGAGGGGATCCTCCTGGTCTCGACCATCATCGCCTGGGAGGTGCTGATCGACTTTCTTATGTACCGCTTTCGCGCGCTCGAGCGCCTGCTCATGCCGCCGCCGCTGCTTCTCATCGACCGCGGCCGCATCCTGTGGCGCAACCTGCGCAAGGAGCTCGTCTCGGAGCTCGAGCTGCAGGCGAAGCTGCGCGAGCACGGCGTGACCGACCCGCGCCAGGTCGAGCGCGCTTATCTCGAGCCCGACGGCCAGTTCACGGTGCTGAAGAAGAAAGCCTAGTGAAGCGCGAGCTTCAGAGGCCGAGCGACGTCTTCATCTTCGCCGTGATCGCCTGACGGGTCTTCCAGTAGTCGGCCCAGGGATCCTTCTTCAGCGACGCAAGCCGCTTGGGGACGTTTTGCACGTTGAACCGCGCCCGCACGTCGTCCTTGGGATCGAGCTCGTCCCACGATAGCGGAACCGAGACGCCGCCATTGGCGCGCGCGCGCGGCGAGTACGCCGCTACGGCGCTCGCGGTTTCCGAATTGCGCAGGTAGTCGGCAAAGATCTTGTTCGGCCGGCGTGCCTTGGCGATCTTGGCGGTGAACAGATCGGGGCGCGCCTTCACCAGCATCTGGGCAATGCGCCCGGTGAAGGCCTTCAGCGCGTCCCATTCGAGCTCCGGCTTGATCGGCGCCACGACATGCAGGCCCTTTCCGCCGGTGGTCTTCAGGAAGCTCTTCAGCCCCAGGCCGTCGAGCAAAGTCTTCGTGAGCAGGGTTCCCTCGACCAGCAGCTTCCACGGCAAAGCCTCGTCGGGATCGAGGTCCATGGTGATGCGGTCGGGGTGCTTGATGTCGGGGACCGTCGCACCCCAGGTGTGGAACTCGACCGCGCCGTTCTGGACGGCGCTCACGACGGCGGCGAGCGAGGCGGCGTAGATGTACGCGCCCTTGCTCGAGCGCTCGCGCTTCACGGTCTGCAGGCCCCCGGGGCTCGCGGCCATGGCGAGATGGCGCTGATAGAAGCATTCCCCGCCGACGCCATCGGGACAGCGCACGAGCGACAGCGGCCGGTTCTTCACGTGCGGCAGCAGCCAGTCGCCCACTTCCTCGACGTAGTGCGCTAGGTCGATCTTCCGGACGCCGAGCTCCGGCCAGATCAGGCGGTCCGGGTGGGTGATCTTCACGCCCAGGACCGCTTGACTTGCCGTTTGGGTTTTCTTTGAGACTCGCTTCTTTTGGTCCACTTTGGGTTGAGGCGGAGGAACGGCCCGCTCATCGTGCACGTTCTTCGCCGGCAGATCCTCGCGCAAGCCCATGAACGACGCCTGCCGCAGGATGCCGTCCTTCGTGCGCTCGGCGTAGGCGACTTCGGCTACGAGCGACGGCCGCACCCACACCACGCCCTTTTCCCTCGGTGGATCGACGAACGCAGGCTCCGGTCGCTTGAGCGCGGCGAGGCGGCGCGTCAGCGTCCGCAGCAGATTCTCGTCGAAGCCCGTTCCGACCTTGCCGGTGAAATGGAGCTTGCCCTGCGGATCGTACAGACCAACAAGCAGCGCGCCGAAGCCGGTGCGCGAGCCGCGCGGGGCGGTGTACCCGCCGATCACGAAATCCTGCCGCGGCCGGCACTTGAGCTTGATCCAGCTCTTCGAGCGTCCGGAGACGTACACCGATCCGGCCTCCTTCCCGATGAGGCCCTCGAGGCCGAGCTTGCATGCATGCTCGAACACCTCGCGCGCGCTTCCTTTCAGGTCCGCGCTGAAGCGGACCGATTTCGCGTCCTTGAACGACCTGCGCAGGCGCTTCTTGCGCTCGCTCAACGCCAGACGGCGCAGATCCTGGCCGGCAAGGAACGGCGCATCGAACACGGAATACACGATCTCGGTGTCGCGACCGGCGTCGAAGGCATTCTGCAACGCCTGGAAGTCCGAGCGCCCGTCGGGGCCGGGCACCACGATTTCGCCGTCCAGCCAGCTGTTCCTCAGACGGAGCCCGGCGAGCGCCGCGGCGAGGTGCGGCAGCTTCTCGGTCCAGTCGTTGCCGGCGCGGGTGAAGAGACGCGAGGCGCCGGCGTCATCGAAGCGCGCGAGCAGGCGGTAGCCGTCGTGCTTGACCTCGAACACCCATTCGCCGGCGTTGTTCCTCGCCTCCGGGGGGTCGGTGACGAGCGTCGCCAGCATCGGCGCGACGAACTGCGGCAGCTGCGCCCGCGCCGCGCGCGCCGCCTTTTTCGGCGGGCGCTTGACGCTCTCGGGCCGCTCGCGCGTGATGTCCACGCCCGGCGCCGCGTCCTCGTCGTTGCGCTTGATGAGCAGCCACTGCGGCTTGTCCTCGGCGCCGCGCGTGCGGGTCAGGATCCAGCGGCCGTGCAGCTTCTCGCCGTCGAGGCGAAAATGCAGCCGCCCCTTGCGCAATGCCTGCGCGGGATCGTCGTCCTCGGGCGTCCACGCGCCGAGGTCCCAGAGCAGCACCTCGCCTGCGCCGTACTGCTTCTCCGGGATAACGCCCTCGAATTCGCCGTACTCGAGCGGATGATCCTCGGTCTGCACTGCGAGCCGCTTGTCGGCCGGATCGAGGCTGGGGCCCTTCGGCACGGCCCAGCTCTTCAGCACGCCGTCGAGCTCCAGGCGGAAGTCGTAATGCAGGCGCGTCGCGGCGTGGCGCTGGATGTAGTAGCGCAGCCTTTTCCGCGCCGCGCTCCTGGCCGCTCCGCGCGGCTCCGGCGTGATCGAGAAATCGCGCATCTCGCGATACCGCTGGAGTCTCTCCGCCATTGCGCGTGAGCAGCAGCAAAGCCTGCGCCCGAGCGGCGCGCGCCCGGTAATTGCTACAGAAACTGAAACATTTACAGGTGTTTGGGCTGGCCCGCTCGGCGCGCGGCTGTTGGCATAGGCCTTGCAGACTGCCCGGCTGAAAGGATACTCATGGGCCCAGCGATCGCCCTTCGCTTACGACAACACCTGACCCTTACGCCGCAGGTCCAGCAGGCGCTGCGCCTGCTCCAGATGTCGGCGCTCGAGTTCGCCCAGGAAATGGATCAGGCGCTCTCGTCCAACCCGTTTCTCGAGGAAACCGGCGACACGCAGCCGACGACGCCGCGCGAGACCTCGTCGAGCAGCATCGAAGAGGTCGTGGTGCCCCAGGAGGCGCCGGCCGCCGGCGGCGGCGGCGCCGAGCGCGACCACGAGGAATGGTCGGGCGCTTCCGAGGCGCAGCCGACGCTGCGCGAGCACCTGCGCGAGCAGCTCATGATCTCGCCCATGGGAAGCCGCGACCGGGCGCTCGCTCACATGGTGATCGACAGCCTCGACGACGACGGCTATTTCAAGCTCTCGTTCGATGAGCTGGCGGCCCTGGTGCCCGCCGAGCACGACGTGCGTGCGGAGGATTTTCTCGCCTCGCTTCGCCTGGTGCAGAGCCTCGACCCGGCCGGCGTGGCGGCGCGCAGCCTCGAGGAATGCCTCGAGCTCCAGCTCCTCGCCCTGGACGCGGACACGCCAGGGCGCCCCTGCGCGCTCGACATCGTGCGCGGCCGCCATCTGCAGCTCCTCGGCAACCGGGAGTGGGCGCGGCTTCAGCATGCGGTGGCGTGCGACGAGCAAACGCTGCACACCGCGCGCGCGCTCATCCGGACGCTCGATCCGAAGCCGGGCCATCGCTTCGGCTCGCCCGAGGCGCGCTACGTCGTCCCCGACGTGGTGGTGAGGAAGGTGCGCGAGCGCTGGGTCGCGAGCATCAACCCGGCGTCGCTGCCCAGGGTGCGGCTGAACCGCGCCTATGCCGAGGCGCTGCAGAGCCGCGGCTCGAGCCAGTCGCTGTCGCGGCAGCTGCAGGAGGCGCGCTGGCTGCTGCGCTCCATCGAGCAGCGTTTCGCCACCATCCAGCGCGTCGCCGACGCCATCGTGGCGCGCCAGCGCGGGTTCTTCGAGTACGGCGAAGTGGCGATGAAGCCGCTCACGCTCAAGCTGATCGCGGGCGAGCTCGGCCTGCACGAGTCGACCGTGTGCCGCGTGACCAACAGCAAGTACATGGCGACGCCGCGCGGCCTGTTCGAGTTCAAGCATTTCTTCTCGCGCCGCCTCGCCACGGAGAGCGGCGGCGCCGCCTCGGCGACCGCGGTGCGCGCCGTCATGAGGGAGCTCATTGCCGCGGAGGACCCGCGCGCGCCGCTCTCGGATGCCGAGCTCGCGCGGCTGCTCGCCCAGCAGGGATTGCGCGTCGCGCGCCGCACCATCACCAAATACCGCGCGTTGATGCGGCTGCCGAGCGTCGACGTGCGCCGCGCGGACCTGAGGAGATAGCGCCGATGTCGAGGATCATCGCGGGAAGGTTCGACGCCACGCTCGACGCGGACGGCGCGATCGAGGCGCTGCGCCGCGAGGGCTTCGCGGGCGACGAGATCGATTCGTTCTACGTCCCGCCGGCGGGGCAGAACGCGATGACGCCGTTAGGCGGCGACGCGCCGCACGCAAGCGCCGGCTCGCGCTTCGCGGGCTTAGGCGCCGTCGTCGGGGCGCTCGTCGGCGCCGTGCTGGGCGCGCTCGTCGGATTCGCCGTCGACAGCCGCTACGGCGCGGTGGCGGTGCTCTTCGCCGCCGGGGTCGGCGCGTATCTCGGCTCCTTCGTCGGCACGATGCGCAAGGTGCGCGCCGCGCGTCCGGGCGAGGCCTCGGTGGAGCATCCGGCCGAGCCCAAGGGCGGACGTCTCGTCGCGGTGAAGGTCGACCGCCCGGGAACCGACGCCGCCGCGCTCAGAATCCTGCGCGAGTTCCGGGCGCGCGACGTCGGCCGTGCAGACGGCACCTGGCGCAACGGCTGGAAAGACTTCGACCCCCGCGCACCGCTGATGACGCCTTAGCCTTTGAAGTTCCAGGGCGTAATCTTCGACGTCGACGGGACCCTCGTCGACAGCAACGACGCCCACGCCGCCGCTTTTGTCGAGGCGTTCGCCGAATTCGGTTTCGAGGTCGCCTTCGAGGACGTGCGCCGGCTGATCGGCAAAGGCTCGGACAAGCTCATTCCGCAGCTCATCGGCCGCTACGACGAGGCGATCGCCGAGCGGAAGAAGGCAATCTTCATGGCGCGCCACCTTGCCGGTGTGCGGGCCTTTCCCGCCGTGGATCTGCTGCTGGAAAAGCTGAGGACGCTGGACTTCAGGCTCGCGGTCGCGAGCTCTGCCGCAAGCGACGAGCTCGAGGCGCTGCTCGGGGTGGCGCGCGCCAAGGCATACTTCGCCGAGGTCACCGACGCCGACGACGCGGAGCGCTCCAAGCCGGCTCCGGACATCGTGCTCGCCGCGCTCGACAAGCTGGGGCTCGCCGCCGAGCGTTGCGTCATGGTCGGCGATACGCCCTACGACGCCGCCGCGGCGCGGCGCGCGGGAGTCCCGTTCGTCGGCTTGCGCTGCGGCGGATGGGCCGATCGCGACCTTCAGCCCGCGATCGGCGTCTACGAAGACCCGGCCGATCTCCTCTCGGGTCTCCTCAAAGGTCTCCTCAAAGACCCAGGTTGCGCTCGACGAACTCCCAGTTGAGCCGCTCGCCGATCACGCCCGAGAGGTAGCGCTCGCGCTGATTGCGGTAGTCGACGTAATAGGCGTGCTCCCAGACGTCGATCGCGAGCAGGCAGCGCTGACCGTGCGCCATGGGCGTATCCGCGTTGGACGTGGTCACGATCGCGAGCCTGCCGCCGTCCTCGATCAGCCAGGCCCAGCCGCTGCCGAACTGGTCGGCCGCAGCCTGGGCGAGCTGATCGGTAAAGCGCTCGTAGCTGCCGAAGTCCGAGTCGATGCGCCGGCCGAGCGCCGCCGACGGGCGCAGCTTCTTCGGCGAGAGCGAGCTCCAGTAGAACGCGTGGTTCCAGGCCTGCGCCGCGTTGTTGAAGAGCTTGCCCTTGGAGGCCCGCACCACGTCCTCGAGCGTCGCGCCCCGCACCGGCTCCTTCTGCAGAAGCTGGTTCATGGTGTCGACGTACTTGCGCTGATGCTTGCCGTGGTGAAGCGCGAGCGTCTCGGCCGAGATCACCGGCGCGAGCGCGTCCTCGGGATACGGCAGCGGAGGCAGATCGAAATGTAGGGCCTGCACGGCCTTTGCAGTCGCTGTGCTCATGGCATCTCCTTGAGGCAACGAGGCGAGTCTCGCAAGTTTCGCGCCATATTTTTTTGAAAACCGAGCCCCTACAGCATGTATTCCCATTGTCGCGCTAGCCACTCCTTGAAGCGCTCGCCCGCAGCGCGCCGCGCCCATTGCTCGCGGTCGATCGGCACCGACGCGGCCACGTCGAGCTCGAAGCGCCGCTCGAGCTCGCGGGCAAAGGCGGTGTCGTGCACGATGAGATCGGCCTCGTAGTTGTGGACGAAGCTCCGCCAGTCCAGATTGGTCGAGCCGACGCTCGACCAGACTCCGTCGATCACCGCGGTCTTGGCGTGCATCAGCGCCTCGTGCCACTCGAAGATGCGCACGCCCGCATCGAGCAGCTCGGCGTAATGCGAGCGCCCGGCGTATACCGGCGCCCAGAAATCGCTGAAGCCGGGCAGCACGATCTCGACGTCGACGCCGCGGCGCGCGGCGTCGATCAGAACCTGCTTGGTTCGAGGGTCGGGCACGAAATAGCCGAACGTGAGCCAGACCCGGCTGCGCGCGCGGGCGATCCTGCCGAGGAGCTCGGTATACATCTCGCTCTCGCCCCAGTCCGGGTCGCTGCGCACGACCCGCGCGACGATACCGCCGCGCACCTCGGGCGGCGGGAAAAAGCGCGCGTCGCGCCACGGCCCGCAGTCCTGGAGCGCCCAATCGTCGAGGAAGGTGCGCTGGAACTGCGCGACCGCCGGCCCTTCGACCCGGACCTGGGTGTCGCGCCAGCCGTTCCGCTTGTCCTGCTCCTGGTCCTGGCTCGCCCGCGCGCGGCGCGACGACGACGAGTAGGTCTCGCTGATGTTGATGCCGCCGGTGAACGCGACCTTGCCGTCGACCACGGTGATCTTGCGGTGGTTGCGGTGGTTCACGGCCTCGACGCGCTGGACCGGGTTGAATTCGCAGACCGCGACGCCGGCGTCGCGCAGCCCCTGGAAATAGCTTTTCGGGGTGGCGATCGAGCCCACGCTGTCGTACATGACGTGCACCTTGACGCCGCTCTTCACCTTTTCGGCGAGCAGCGCCTCGAGCTTCTGGCCGAGCTCGCCGCCGTCGAGGATGTAGCTGTGGAGGTTGATGTGGTCGCGCGCGGCGGCCATCGCCTCGAACATCGCCCGGTGGGTGCGCGGGCCGTCGACCAGCAGGCGCGCCTGGTTGCCGCCGACGAACGGATTCTCGGGAGGGGCGCGCCGCGCCGCCGAACCCGCGTTCGGCGGCGCCAGCGCGCATCCCGTCAGGGCCGCCAGCAGCGCCGTGAAGAGTGCGCCGACGGCGAAGCGGCCCGGCACCTTACCGCTTGAGCCGGATGTCGTTCTTGACCGAGCGGACGCCCTGCACCTTCTTCGCCGCCGAAACGGCGCGCGCCGCCTGGTCTTCCGAGTCGACGAAGCCGGTAAGCTGGACCACACCGCGATAGGTTTCGACGTTGACCGCCGACGCGGTCCTCGCCCCGGCGTCGGTCGCGATGGCGCTCTTCACCTTCGCGGTGAGCCCGGCGTCATCGGTGAATTCGCCGGCGCTGCGGCTGTTGCGGTCCTCCGAGGACGCGCACGCGCCGAGCCCGGCAACCGCCGCGGCGGCGAAGCCCGCGGCAAGCAGCCTGCGCCTTGAAAGTTCCATGGGATCGGCGCGCCTACATCCGCTGGTTGGATTCCCAGTCGTTCACCTGGCGCTCCGCCTCGTCCTTGGTGATGCCGTAGCGCTCCTGGATCTTGCCGACGAGCTGGTCGCGCTTGCCCGCCATCTGGTCGAACTCGTCCTCGGTGAGCTTGCCCCACTTCTCCTTCATCTTGCCCTTCAGCTGCTTCCAGTTGCCTTCGATGCGGTCCCAATTCATTTCGAGTTGCTCCGTAACGGTTGTAGAGAACAGCACCGAAGCGATTGCAATGCGCGTGCCACCTGCACTTTCTGCCCTACAGGGTCGGTTCTTACATGCCCGCCGGCTGCGCCAGCCGCGCGACCGTCGCCAGGAGCATGACCGGCTCCACCGGCTTGGCCAGCTGCGCGTCGTAGCCGGCGGCGACCGCGCGCACGCCGTCTTCAGCCTCGCCGCGCGCGGTCAGCGCCGCGGCGCGCAGGCAGCCGCCGCGCTCGGCGGGCAGCGCGCGCAGCGCCCGGATCAGGAAATAGCCTTCCCCGCCGTGCATGTGCACGTCCGACAGGAGCACGTCCGGCCGGAACGCGCCGAGCGCGTCGAGCGCTTCGGAGCTGCTCGCGGCGGCCTTGGTCTGGGCGCCGGCGATGTCGAGCACTTGGGCCATGCTCTCGAGCGCCGCCGGATCGTCGTCGACGATGAGCACGCGCACGCCCGTAAGGAGCGGCGCGCCGTTCGCTCCGCGCTCTCGCGGCCGCCCGGCCGCGACGCGCGAAACCTCGAGCAGGCTGGAGATGATCCGGTCCTGGGCGCGCGCATTGTGCTCGATCGCGTCGAGCGCGCGTCCCGGCTCGCTCGCCTCGGCGCCCTGAGTGCGCAGGTGGGCGGCCCAGGTGGCGATCGCCCGCACCGGCGACTGCAGGTCGGCGAGCACGCTCGCGAGGAAGTCGTCCTTCACCCGGCTGGCCGCCTCGGTCGCGATGCGGAGCTTGCGCTCGCGCTCGAGCGAGCGCGCGAGCTCGTGCTCCGCGCGCTTGCGCTCGTCGATGTCGATGCACGTGCCTACGAAGCCGACGAACACGCGATCCGCGGAATAGCGCGGCAGGCCGCGGTCGAGCACCCAGCGGTGCTCGCCGTCGCGGCGCCGCAGCCGGTACTCGATCTCGAACGCTTCGCGCGCGTCGAAGGAGCGCACGAACGTGTCCAGCCAGCGGGCGAGGTCCTCCGGATGGACGCTGTGCGACCAGCCGTCGCCGAGGGCGTCCTCGGCCTTCTCCCCGGTGAACTCGAGCCACTGGCGCGACAGAAACTCGCACGACATGTCGGGCCGCGCGCGCCAGAGCATGACCGGCAGCGGCTCGGCGGCGTTCTCGGTGAAGGATTCGCGCAGCATGGTCAAGCGCGCTGCTGCATGGGCCGTGCCCGCCACGGCTTGTAGCGGAATCTCTACGCCGGCACGTCGGCGACGAGGGCAGTTTCTACACGCCGCTGGCGGCTTTACCACGCCCGCGCTTCGGCATGTTGTTTGCTCGTACGCCTGCAGCTTCATCCCACAATCCGAGGAGTCAGGCCATGCTTAGCTGGGCGCTCGCATTTTTCATCATCGCCATCATCGCCGCAGTTTTCGGCTTTACCGGCATCGCGGCCGGGGCGGCGGAAATCGCAAAGATCCTGTTCGTCGTATTCGTAGTGCTGTTCCTGGTCTCGCTGGTGGCGGGGCTGCTGCGCCGACCGTAACCGGACGCGGCCCCTGGCACGCGCTTTGCAGGACCGGGGCTCTCTCTCTTTTTTTGAAACGAGGATTTCGATCATGACGCTCAAACTCTGTTCGCTCGCCGCGGCGCTCGCGCTCGCCGTAGGTATGATTGCGGCCCCCTTCGCCCAGGCGCAAAGCACCATGTCCAAGGACGCCGCCAAGGCCGACCGCCCAACCGGGGACCGCAGCGCAGACCGCAAGGTCAAGAACGCCGAGGAAGATCGCATCGAAGCCGATTACAAGGCGGCCAAGGCGAAGTGCGAGCCGATGAAGGGCAACCAGAAGGACGTGTGCGAGAAGGAAGCCAAGGCCCATGAGAAGGTCGCCAAGGCCGAGCTCGACGCGAAGAAGGACCCCTCGCCCCGCAACCAGCGCAAGGTCGCCGAGGCGAAGGCCGACGGCGAGTACGACGTCGCCAAGGAAAAGTGCGACGACATGAAGGGCAATGAGAAGGACGCCTGCCAGAAGTCGGCCAAGGCGAAGCATGAGCAGGCCCAGGCCGACATCAAGAAGCAGTACGCGCAACGCAAGGACGCCGACAAGCCACGTTCGGCCTCCACAGGCACGACTAAGTGAGTTCGGCACCGCAACCGTTCCTGTCCGACATCCAGGAACTGCGTCGCCGCGCCCGCGAGCACATCGCGCAGGGCGCGGTGACGCCCGGCTACCAGGCCGACCGCGCCACGGTGGTGAAGCTGCTGAACGAGGCGCTCGCCACCGAGATCGTGTGCACGCTACGCTACAAGCGCCATTACTTCATGGCCAAGGGCATCCACGCCGAGGGCGTGGCGGCCGAGTTCCTGGAGCACTCGCAGGACGAGCAGCAGCACGCCGACCAGATCGCCGAGCGGATCACGCAGCTTGGCGGCGAGCCGGACTTCTCCCCGGAAGGGCTCGCCGCGCGCAGCCACGCCGAGTACGTCGAGGGCGACTCGCTCGAGGACATGATCAGGGAAGACCTGGTGGCCGAGCGCATCGCGATCGACAGCTACAAGGAGATCGTGCTCTATCTCGGCGAGAAGGACCCGACCTCGCGCCGGCTGATGGAGCAGATCCTGGCGAAGGAGGAGGAGCACGCCGACGACCTCGCGAACCTGCTCGAGGACCTCGGCGGCCGCTAGCCCATGGCGCGCGGACTGTGGAAGGGCGCGATCAGCTTCGGGCTGGTCAACGTGCCGGTGGAGCTTTTCTCGGCCGAGAAGCGCTCGAGCGAGCTCGACCTCACCATGCTCGACAAGCGCGACCTCGCGCCGGTCGGCTACAAGCGCTACAACAAGTCGACCGGCGAGGACGTGCCGTGGGCCGAGATCGTCAAGGGCTACGAGTACGACGACGACAAGTACGTGGTGCTGTCCGACGAGGACTTCCGCCGCGCCAACGTCGAGGCCTCGAAGACCGTGGACATCCAGGCCTTCGTCGACCTGAAGGACATCCCGCCGCTCTATTTCGAGACGCCCTACTACCTCGCCCCGGGCAAGCGCGGCGAAAAGGCCTACGCGCTGCTGCGCGACGCGATGAAGAAGGCCGGCAAGGCCGGCATCGCCACGGTGGTGATCCGCACCCGGCAGTACCTCGCCGCGGTGCTGCCGCAGGACGACGTGCTGCTCATGGACACGCTGCGCTACGCCGACGAGATCAAGGCCGCCGACGAGCTCGGCGTGCCGAGCGGGGCCCTGCACCACAAGGTAAGCGCCAAGGAGATCGACATGGCGCTGCGGCTGATCGACGACATGTCCGAGAAGTGGCAGCCGCAGAAGTTCAAGGACACCTATCGCGACGACCTCATGGCGCGGATCAAGGAGAAGATCAAGGAGGGGCAGACCGAGGAGATCACCCCGCCCCAGAAGGGCGAGAAGGGCGAGGAGCCGGCGCGCGCCGACGTCATCGACCTCATGGCGCTCCTGAAGAAGAGCGTCGGGAAGAAGCAGGACAAGCCCAGGCGCAAGCCCGCGCGCAAGGCGCAGCGCAAGGCGGCTTAGGAGAGGACATGAAGCTTGCAGCGATCATGACCGGAGGCATCGAGACCATCACCCCGCACGCGAGCCTCGCCGAGGCGGCGAAGAAGATGGCCTCGCAGGACATCGGCTCGCTGCCGGTGTGCGACGAGCCCAGGCGGGTGGTCGGCATCATCACCGACCGCGACATCACCGTGCGCGCCGTGGCGCGCGGCATGGATCCGAACCAGACCCGCGTCGAGGACGTGATGACGCGCGACGTGCTCTCCTGCAGCTCGGAGTCCGAGGTCGAGGACGCCTGCGAGCTGATGGAGAGGCGCCAGGTGCGCCGCCTGCTCGTGACCGGGCAGGACGAGGTCCCGGTGGGCATCGTCTCGCTCGGCGACATCGCGCTGTGCCTGCGCGAGAGCCAGTCGGGCGAGGTGCTGAAGAAGGTGTCCGAACCGGACTAGGAGCGAGACCGACATGCCGAGAAAGCAGGTGCGCTATGCAGTCGTCGGACTCGGGCACATCGCCCAGGTCGCGGTGCTGCCCGCCTTCGGCAACGCGCGGCGCAATTCGCGGCTCGCCGCCCTGGTGTCGGGCGACCCGGTCAAGCTGGAGGAGCTCGGCGCCAAGTACCACGTCGACCAGCGCTACTCCTACGAGCGCTACGACGAGATGCTGAAGAGCGGCGACGTCGACGCGGTCTACATCGCCACCCCGAACAGCCTGCACGCCGAGTACTCGATCCGCGCGGCGCAGGCCGGCCTGCACGTGCTGGTCGAGAAGCCGATGGCGGTGACCGAGGAGCAGTGCGAGCGCATGGCCGAGGCGGCGCGCGCCGCGCGCGTCAAGCTGATGGTCGCCTACCGCCTGCACTTCGAGCGCGCCAACCTCGAGGCGATCGAGGTCGCGCGCTCCGGGCGCATCGGCGAGCCGCGCATCTTCACCTCCACCTTCACCATGCACGTGGTGCCGGGCAACATCCGCGTGCAGCGCGAGCTCGGCGGCGGCACGCTCTACGACATCGGCATCTACTGCATCAACGCCGCGCGCGGCCTGTTCGGCGACGAGCCGGTCGAAGCGCGCGCCATGGCGGCGGGCAGCGTCGGCGAGGTCGAGGAGACGCTCTCGGCGGTGCTGCGCTTCCCGGGCGAGCGCTGCGCCGCGTTCACCTGCAGCTTCGGCGCGGCCGACGTCTCCGAGTACCGCATCACCGGCAGCAAGGGCGATCTCGCGCTCGAGCCGGCGTACGAGTATGCGATGGCGCTGCAGCACCGCCTGACCATCAACGGCGAGCGCAAGGAGCGGCGCTTCGCGAAGCGCGACCAGTTCGCGCCCGAGCTGCTCTATTTCTCCGACTGCGTGCTGAAGAACCACGCTCCGGAGCCGGGCCCCGAGGAAGGCCTGGCCGACATCCGCATCATCCGCGCCCTGTACCGCTCGGCGCAGAGCGGCCAGCCGGTCGAGCTCGGTCCCTACGAGAGGCGCGAGCGCCCCGGGCTCGAGCAAGAGATCCGCCGGCCGCCGATCGACAAGCCGCGCACCGTGCACACCCAGGCGCCTTCGGGTGGGAGCTGAAACCGAGATGAAACTCGTTCTGATCGCGGCGCTCTTCCTGGGAATCGCGGCCTGCGACCCCAAGAAGCCGGCCGAGCCGAAGCCGCCTACCCCCAAAGTCGATTTCACCCACGAAAGGAGCACTTCATGAAAGCACTTGCATTTACGTTGTCCGTAGCCGTCGCGCTCGCACTCGCCGCCTGCTCGAGCAACCGCAGCCCGAACAGCAGCAGCAGCGGCGGGACGAGCGGCAGCACCACGAGCGAAATCAAGCAGGACTCCAAGGACTCCTGGCTCACCACCAAGGTGAAGAGCGCGCTCGCGGCCGACGTCGGCTTGAAGACCCTCACCGGCATCAACGTCGATACCACAGGCAGCGTCGTCACGTTGAAAGGCTCGGTCGACACCGCCGCAAACAAGAGCCGCGCTGAGCAGGTGGCGCGAGCCGTCGAAGGCGTGAGCTCGGTGAAGAACGAGCTCACCGTGCAGGCCAAGCAGTAACACTCGTGGCGGACCAGCCGACGCCGGTCCTGTCGGTATTGCTCAGCAAGGACGGCGTCTGGAGCGTCAATGAGCGCGGGCCGAACCGCACCGCGGTCGCGTACTTTCCCAGCAAGTGGGGCGCGATGAAGCACGCGGTGCGGGTCGCGAAGGCAAAGCGCCGCTGCCGCGTCGCCTTGATCGGCGGCGACGGCGCGGTGCGCCTCGCGCGCGACTACGACGGCGACGGGGCGGGCGTAGAGACGCCATAACTGCGGCCGTGACCCCCCGCAGCCTCGCGCTCGTCCTCGGCCTCGCCTATCTGGGCCTCGGCGCGCTCGGCCTGATGCCGGGCGCGCTCGCAGGCCTGTTCCCCGACAACCCCGCGCTCGGCGCGATCCATCTGGCGATGGGCGCGTGGGGCCTTGCCGCCTTCGCGGGCGGCGTGCGCGGCCGCCGGGTGAGCGCGTATGCGTATGCGCGCGGCGCCGCGTTCGTGTTCGCGGCCCTCGCCCTCGTCGGCATGCTGCACGGGCTCGACCGATTCCTCATGCCGCTGGACGGCCCGAACGTATGGCTGCACCTCGTCACCGCTGCCGTCGCCGGCTTCGTCGCCTGGCCACCGCTCTCGGACGAGCGGCGCAGCCTCGCCGGTGACCGGCGCACGTCGAGGCGACCCTCCGTTGAGATCGAACGCCGGCATAGCACAAACGACGGCTGAGAAGCACCCGCCGCCGCATAAGCACGAGCCGGCGCCCGAGCCGCCGACCGAGCCGGTGCCGCCCGAGCTGCCGCCCTACGAGCCCGCCCCGGGCGAACCGGAGCAGCCTTCGAAATAGCGCTTTACTGGCTTGCCGCCGCTTCGCGGCCCGCCGCGCCGGCGTTGGTTCTTACATCGACCTCGACCGTGCCGCCTCGCCGCAGGCAGCGTTCCTTGTCGGGCCCGACGAGCGCATCGCAGCCGCGGCCCGTGCTCGCGCCAGCGGCGGCTTTCTCCTGCTGGCGCTTGCGCTCGTCGCGCAGGCATTGCTCCTTCTTCGCGCCGGTGAGCGCATCGCACCAGCCGCCGATCGCCGCGTTCGACGCGTTGTCGGGCCGCGGCGGCCTCTCGCCGTCCCGGACATCCTGTGCGGCGGCGAAGACAGAGACGAGCGCCGCTGAAGCCGCGGCAATCAACGCATGCGCGTTCATGCCCGCTCGTGCTGCAATCGTTGTTCCACAGGAGTAAAACCAGCGTGCCATGCGTCCTTTCGCGGTAATCGTATCTACGGCAGCCGTGTGCGCCGCGTGCGCAGCCGACCCGGTGGCGCCGGACGCCGTGCCCGCGCGCTCCTCGTTCGATCCGGCGCTGATCTCCAAGGGCGCGCAGCTCGCCGCGATCGGCAACTGCCAGGTCTGCCATACCGCCGAAGGCGGAAGATCGTTCGCCGGCGGCCGGCCGATCGAGACGCCGTTCGGCACCTTCTATGGCACCAACATCACGCCGGACCCCGACACCGGCATCGGCCGCTGGTCCGAGCAGGCCTTCGTCCGCGCGCTGCGCGAGGGCATTGACCGCGACGGACGCCATCTGTACCCGGCGTTTCCGTACGAGTACTACACCCGCCTGACCGACGAAGACATCCACACGCTGTATGCGTACATTGCGACGCGCGAGCCGGTGCGCGCCCAGAACCGGCCGCACGATCTGCGTGCTCCCTTCAACATGCGCGGGCTGCTGGGCGCGTGGAAAGCGCTCTACTTCGAGCGCGGAGCGTTCCGTCCCGACCCTGCACGAGACGCGCAGTGGAACCGAGGCGCGTACCTGGTCAACGGCCTCGGACACTGCGGCGCATGCCACACGCCGCGCGGCTTCCTCGGCGCCGAGAAGAAGGACCAGCCCTTCAGCGGCGGCGTGGCCGAGGGCTGGCACGGCCCCGCGCTCGACGCCCGCTCGCCCGCGCCGGCGCCCTGGACGGCCGAGCAGCTCTTCAAGTATCTACGCACCGGCCTGGACGACGCGCACGCCATCGCGGCCGGACCGATGGACCCGGTGGTGCGCAACCTCGCGCGCGCCCCGGAGGAAGACGTGCGCGCGATGGCGGCCTATCTCGAGGCGCTGGCCGGCCCGCCCTCGGCGGAGCGGCGCAGGAAGGCTGACGCCGCGCTGGCGCAAGCCAAAACCGCCTCGCGCGCGAACGGCCGCGGCGCCGAGATCTATGCCGGCGCCTGCGGCGCATGCCATGATCGTGGCCGCGAGGCCGGCTCGGGCGGCGCCCTGCCGCTCGCGCTGGGAACCGCCATGACGATACCGACGTCCAGCAACCTTTTGCGCATCACGCTCGAGGGCATCGCGCCGCCCGAAGGCGAGCCGGGACGCGCCATGCCCGGCTTCGCCGATACGCTGACCGATGCCCAGGTGAAGGAACTCGCCGCCTATATCCGCGGCGAGTTCGGCCGCGCCGCCGCCTGGACCGACGTGGACGAGGAGCTGAAGAAGATTCGCGAGGAGAGGAGATGATCAGCCTCGATGTCAACGGCAAGACCCAGGAGCTCGACGCCGATCCGGCGACGCCGCTCCTCTACGTGCTGCGCGACTACCTGCAGCTGAACGGCGCCAAGTTCGGCTGCGGCCTCGGCCAGTGCGGCGCCTGCAGCGTGCTGGTGGACGGCCGCGCCGTGTTCTCGTGCGTCACGCCCATCTCGACCCTCGCCGGGCGCCGCATCACCACGCTCGAGGGACTGGGCACGCCCGAGAAGCCCGGGCGCGTGCAGCGCGCCTTCATCGCCGAGCAGGCGGCGCAGTGCGGCTACTGCATCCCCGGGATGATCATGCAGGCGCAGGCGCTGCTCGAGCGCACTCCCCATCCCACGAGCGCCGAGATCCGCAAGCACATGAGCGGCAATCTCTGCCGCTGCGGCACCCACGTGCGGATCCTGCGCGCGGTCGAGCGCGCTGCGCGCGAGCCATGAGTCGGCGCGCTGTGCCCGCAGCCATGAACCGGCGCCGCTTCATCTCGCGCAGCGGCGCGCTTGTCGTCAGCTTTTCGCTCCTGCCGCGCCTCGCCGGCGCGCAGGCCGGCAAGCTCCCGGGCAGCCTGAACACCCAGCCGATGCTCGACGCCTGGATCCGCGTCGGCGCCGACGGCCGCATCACGGTGTTCACCGGCAAGGCCGAGCTCGGGCAGGGCATCAAGACCGCGCTCATCCAGGTGGCGGCCGAAGAGCTGGTGGTCGAGCCCTCGCGCATCGAGCTCGTCACCGCCGACACCGCGCGCACGCCCGACGAGCAATACACCGCCGGCAGCCAGTCGATGCAGGAAAGCGGCACCGCGATCCTGCACGCCGCGGCGCAGACGCGCGCGCTGCTCGCGGAACTCGCGGCCAAGCGCCTGAACGTTCCGGTCGAGCGGCTCACGATCCGCGACGGGGCGGTGAACGGCGTAGCCTACGGCGAGCTGGTCGCGGGCGAGGCGCTGCATGGGCGGGCGCAGCCGCAATCGCCGCTGCGCGATCCCGCCGCGCGGACCGTGATGGGGAAACCGCTCGCACGGGTCGACATCCCGGCGAAGCTCACCGGCCAGGCGATCTACGTCCAGGACCTGCGCCTTCCCGGCATGGTCCACGCGCGCGTGCTGCGGCCGCCGAGCTACGGCGCGCGCCTGCACGCGCTGGACAGCGCGGCAGCCGCGGGCATGCCAGGCGTGCTCAAGGTGGTGCGCGACGGCAGCTTCGTCGCGCTCCTCGCGGAGCGCGAGTACCAGGCCGTCACCGCGGTGCGCGCGCTGTCAAAGGCCGCGCAGTGGGATGAGCGCGCCAACCTTCCAGAGGCCAAGGAGATCTACCAGAAACTCAGGGCGCTGCCGTCGCAGGAGCACGTGATCCACGACAACGGCAAGAGCGGGACCGGCGCGGCGATGATCGAGGCCGAGTACCGGCGCCCATACCAGATGCACGCCTCGATCGGCCCGTCGTGCGCCGTGGCGCTTTACCGCGACGAGGCGCTCACCGTCTGGACGCACAGCCAGGGCGTCTATCCGCTGCGCGGCGCGCTAGCCGAGATGACCGGCATGCCCAGGGAGCGTGTGCGCTGCATCCACATGGAGGGCGCGGGTTGCTACGGCCACAACGCCGCCGACGACGCGGCCGCGGACGCCGTGCTCGCCGCCCGCGCCCTGCCCGGGCGGCCGGTGCGGGTGCAGTGGATGCGCGAGGACGAGCACGGCTGGGAGCCCTACGGCCCGGCGATGCTGTCGAAGGCGCGCGGACGCGTGTCCGCGGACGGCACGATCGAGGACTTCCAGTACGAGGTCTGGAGCAACACGCACTCGACGCG
>JBIOYV010000007.1:0-13040 GCA_044870335.1 Burkholderiales bacterium
ACCGCGCACATCTACTTCCTCATCAACTTCCGCAACCGCCTGGTGGTGATGTTCGACCTCGCCGCCGCCTACTGGACCTTCCAGCGCTACGCGCGCATCGTGATGCGCCCCATTCGCAGGCCGCAGGAATAGAACGAGCTCCTGTCTTTCCGGGGTGGAGAGAACAAGTACCTGCAGAGCTGGGACGTGCCGAACGTGTTCGTGATCGGCGCGAGCGCCTTCAAGCGCCCCGGCCTGCTCAGCTAACGCCGCAGAAGCGCCATCACCCTGCCTTGCGGCTTGGTGAGCAGCGGCGGCTCGCCGGCCTGGCGGGAAACGATCACGCGGCGCCGGTCTATCGCTAGCATGTGCATCGGCAGCCGCTCGGCCCGCAGCAGCTCGTACATGCGGGGGGTCATTGCGGCGTAGGCGCGCTCCGAATCGACCCAGCGCTGCTTGAATTGCTCCAGCGTCGGCACGAACCGGTCCGGCTCGGCGGCAATCCCCGGCGCAAGCTCGCCGCGATACCCGACCAGGGTGAGCGTGCGCCCGAGGTAAAACGCCAGGCTCGGGTCGAAATGATCCACGCTGTAGAACGGCACTTCGGGCGCGAAGTCTTTGTCCTCGCCGAGGAACTGCTCGGCGAATTTCTCGGTCGAGTAGTTCTCGTCGACGTTGTGCAGCCCGGAGAGGCAGAGCTGCAGTCCGAACAGGCTGCCGAGCGACAGCACCAGGAAGGCGAGCACCGGGCGGCGCTGACTCAACCACCAGGCGGCGAGCCCGCACACCGCAAGGGTCACCGAGCCCGCGAGAAACCACGGCAGGTAGCCGACGGCTTCCCCGCCGATCTCGCGCGAGCTTGTGATCAGCGGCAGCACGAGCGCGAGGCTTGCGGCGCCGGCGGCCGCGCCGGACAGCGCCGGCCATTTCATTTCGAGGCGAGCGCGGCGCGCGACGTCGCGCCCCAGCAGCAGCGCGAGGGCAGGCAAAGCCGGCAGGATATACGCCGGCAGCTTCGACTTGGAGAAGCTGAAGAACACGAGCAGCACTCCGACCCAGGCCAGGAGCAGGCGCTCGACGTTGAGGCGGGAGGGCTCGCGCGACGAGAGCGCGCGGCGAACCACCGCGGCGAGCGCCGGCGTCCACGGCATCATGCCGACTAGGAGGACCAGGGCGAAGTACCACCACGGGCCGGGCCGGTTGTGCCCGGGCTGCATGTAGCGCGCGAAGTGCTCATGCAGCACGAAGAAGTCGAAGAATTCGGGGTTGCGCAGCTGCACGGTGATGAACCACGGCAGCGCGAGAGCCGAGAACAGCGGCAGGCCGCGGCCCCATTCGAGCTCCCGCAGCAGGCGCCAGTCGCGCTGCATCAGCACATAGACGGCGAGCACCATGCCGGGCAGGACGATTCCGACCAAGCCCTTGGTGAGCGCGGCACCGGCCATCGCCGCCCAGGCGATGAGCATCCAGCCGCGCTTCACCAGGGGCCCGCCTTCGTGCGCGAGCAGGAACGATAGCAGCGCGGCCGACAGGAAGAAGGTGAGCCCCATGTCCAGCGTGAGGTATTGGCTCGAGAGAAAGTAGGCGCAACTGCTCGCGAGTACCGCCCCGGCAATGCTGCCTGCCCCCGGCGGACCGACGCGGTTTCCGGCGAACACCACAAGCAGCAGCCCGAAAAACCCGGTCACCGCGGTCCAGAGCCGCGCCGTCCACTCGTCCTCGCCGAACAGCGCGAAGCTCACCGCCGTGGCCCAGTACTCCAGCGGCGGCTTTTCGAAATACTTGAGGCCGTTCAGCCTCGGTGTGATCCAGTCTCCCGAGGCCAGCATTTCGCGCGAGATTTCGGCATAGCGGCCCTCGTCGGGCTGGAACAGGCCGCGGTGCTCGAGCCCGCCGAACCAGACGATGGCGAGCAGGACGACCGCGGCGATCAACCCGCGCCGCGCACGCGCCCCCACTGCTCGGAAAAGCGTGAAAGGGGCAACGGCGACGCGGCTCACGTGTCCGGCCCTTCTACCTGACTTCGATCACGCCCTTCATGCTGGGGTGCAGCCCGCAGATGTAGGCGTATTCGCCGGCCTTGTCGAAGGTGAGCGAGGCGCGCTGCCCGCGCAGGAACACCGCGGTCTTCGGGCCGTCGGCCACCGCGATCTGGTGCGGCGTGTCGTCGCTGTTGAGGAAGGTGAGCGGCTTGCCCACCGCCGCGCTGATCTTCGCCGGCAGGAACGCGAAGCTCGCGATATTGACGTCGCCCTTCAGGCCTTTCACCAGAGTTTGCTGGCCGGGGAAAGTGTTGTTCAGCTTGGCGAGCGAGATCACGAAGTCCTGCTTGGCGTGCGGCAGGTGGCAGGTGAAGCAGGCCTTGTTGTTGGCGTTCGCCTTGGCGTTGGGCAGGCCGTCGGCGGTGAACGCGGCGTACTCCCAGTCGCCGTTGCGCGGCCAGTCGGCGGGATAGTCCGCGCCCCATCCCGCGCGCTTCTCCATCACCGTGTGGCCGACGACCTCTTTCTTGACGAAGCGGCCGTCGGGCCCTTTGAGCGGCGCGCCGTTCGCGTCTTGCTCCACGCTCCACTGCACCAGCGTGATGACCGCGCCGCCGGGAATGGGCTTGCCCTTGCGTACCGCGTCGACAACCCCGGGCTGCGTATAGAGCTCGCGGTATTGCTTGATGTCGGCGCGGTCGACCGTCTGGTAGAGCACGCCTTTCAGGTAATCGTTCGGGAACTTGATCTTGTCCGGCCCCGCGAGCGCGCCGGTGGCCATAGCCGCTACAGACAACAGAAGATATTTGGACTTCACGTTTCCTCCCCTTTATTCATCCCACAGCCAGGCCGCGCCGCGCACTCCGCTGGAATCGCCGTGGGCATTGCGCGCCAGGCGGGTCGCCACATGGTCCGAGAACACGTGCTTCGACCACAGGCGCGGCACTTCAGTGTACAGCCGCTCGACGTTGGACATTCCGCCGCCGAGCACGATCACATCCGGATCCAGCACGTTGATCACCGAGGCGAGCGCGCGCGCCAGCCGTTCTTCATATCTTCCCAGCGCCGCCCCCCGACGGCCGGCGATTTCCTCGGCGCTCAGCCTTTCTCCGGTCAGTTTCAGATGATCGGCTGCAAGCCCCGGCCCGGATAAATAGGTCTCGATACACCCCGACCGGCCGCAGTAGCAGGCCGGCAACGGAAGATCCTCCGGGCCCGGCGCCGGCAGGGGATTGTGGCCCCATTCGCCCGCGATCGCGTTGGCACCGGTCAGGACCTTGCCGTGCACCACGATGCCGCCGCCGACGCCGGTGCCGAGGATCACGCCGAACACGACCTCGGCGCCGGCGCCCGCGCCGTCCGTCGCCTCCGAGAGCGCAAAGCAGTTCGCATCGTTCTCGAGCCGCACCTCGCGCCCGATCGCTTGCTCGAGGTCCCGCTTCAAGGGCCGCCCGATCAGCCAAGTCGAGTTCGCGTTCTTCACCAGGCCGCTCACGCGTGACAGCGCGCCCGGAATCCCGAGGCCCACGGTGCCCTCGCCGATTTCCCCGACGAGCGAAGAAACTGCGCAAACCGTAGCTTCGTAGTCGCCCCGCGGCGTAGCCACGCGCCTGCGCAGCACCTCGCGCGCGCCATCGAGCGCGATCGCCTCGATCTTGGTCCCGCCCAGATCAACCCCGATGCGCATGCATCCATCCTGCAGTGTTTACGGGCCGCACGGGCAAGCGGATTCGGCACCCGGTACGGACCTTGCAGCGGATTGCTCGAGGTCCGGAGCCGCGCAGCGGCATGGCTCTTGCTCTCAGAAAACCGTTACTTCCCGTGGAGATAACATGGCTAGGCTCATTTTGGCGACGTTTGTATTGGCAGGAATTCTCGGCATCGGCGGCTGCGCCGGTCAGACCAGAGCCGAGAAAGTGGGTACCGTCGGAGGCGCGGTGGCAGGCGGCGCGATCGGCAGCGCGGCGGGCGGCGGCACCTTGGGCACGCTAGGCGGTGCCGCGGCTGGCGGCTACATCGGCGACAAGGCCGGCGAAGCCTACGACAAGCGCAACCGCTGACAACGTCACCCCCCGACTGCTTAGTCGGGGGGCTCGCATCGATCCGAAAGCCCGGCCCTGCCCAGGTCCGGGCTTTTTTGCGCCCAGGGCGGCCATGGCGCTAGAATGGAGTTGCTGGGGCCGCACAAGAAGGAAAAAAGAAGGAAAAGGGCCACTGAAAAAGATCGGTGCAAGCCGGCGACCTGAGACGCAAGACGAGCTGCGCGCGCAGCCCACGCAGCCTGCGCCCTTCGATTCCCCCACCCCCGCTGCAAATTCCGAAGAAAGCGCCGCATCGACGGAACGCGCGAACGGCGAAGGCGCCACGTTCAGGTGCTCGCAGTTCCTCGATCTCGTCGAGGCGGCCGCCTGGGCGGCGGCCACGAAGCCCGAGGCCTCGCCGCAGGGCTACCGCAAGGTGGCGCGCGAGTTCCTCGCGGTCCTCGAGGTCCTCGCCGAGCACCCGGGCGCGGCCCTGAGCGTCTGGGTCTACCTCGCCGCGCAGACCCTCGAGTGCACCTTGAAGGCGTACGTCACCAAGCTCGGCCTGCCCGCACCCGTGCGGCGCAAGGGCCACGACCTCATCAACCTGTGGCGCACCGCGGCCGAGGCGAGCGCCGCGGCGCCGATCAAGCTCAGCATCGCCGTGCGGCCGCCGGAGTGGTGCGTGATGCTGAACGTGTTCCACGAGTATCCGTTCCTCGACCGCTATCCCGGCGTCTACGGACTGGCGGTCAAGACGAAGCGCACGCAGCTCGCGAAAGTGCTCGGCAGGATCCTCGCCCAGGTCGACGCCGCGTTCCAGTAGCACGATCCTGTCCCATAATCAGGGACGGACCCCACTCATTTCCCGGAGAAGACGCCATGGCCAAGGCTTACTGGATCACCTGCTATCGCTCGATTTCCGACCCCGAGGCGCTCGCCGCCTACGCCAAGCTCGCCGGACCGGCGATCCAGGCTGCTGGCGGGCGTTTCCTCGTGCGCGGCAACCCCGCCAAGACCTACGAGCACGGCCTCAGCCAGCGCACCGTGGTCACCGAATGGGAAAGCGTAGCGAAAGCGCTCGCCGCGCACGACAGCCCTGGCTACCAGGCCGCGCTGAAGGCGCTCGGCAAGGGCGCCGAGCGCGACGTCAGGATCGTCGAAGCCGCCGGCTAGGCTCTTTCCAGCAGTGCGGGATGGAGCTCGCAGGCCTCGTCCCACGACACGATGGCGAGCGAGCGCACCAGGCGGCCCACCCCGACCGTCTGGGCGCACAGCATGCCGAGCTCGACGATTTCTTCTTCGCTGAAGTGGCGGCGCAGCCGTGCGTAGACGTCGTCCGAGTCGATCGCCTCGTCGCCGGACTTGAAGAGATCGGCGTACTCGAGCGCGGCCTTTTCGCGCGGCGACAACCGCGCGCCTTCGTGGAGCAGGTCTTCGACGAGATCCTCGGTGAGCCCCTCCGCGCGTGCGACGTTCGAGCGCACGGTGGAGCAGTAGCCGCACCGGTGGGCCACCGAAATGCGGATCCGGCACATCTCCTTCAGCTTGTGCGGCAGCCTGCCCTCATAAAGCACGCTGTTCCAGCACTTCACCCACGCACGGCCGGCACTCGAGCGCACCATGATGCGCACCACGCGCGGATCCGGAGCGCCGGTGCGCTCGGCCCAGGCGATCAGCGTGCGCGCTTCCAGGTCCAGGTCCTTTTCCTGTGCAAACTCCAATCTGGGCATAAACGTGGTCTGTCCCTGATTTGGTTCAGACCGGCTCGAAGCGCAGGCGCTTGATCCGGTCCATGTTCAGGCCTTCGAGGCGGATGAGCTGCGTCGGGCCGGTGCGCCGCGGCGAATGCAGGTCGCCCTCGTTGTAGAGATAGGCCGTGCCGGGGGTGAGCTTGTAGGTGCGCAGCGCCTTCGCCTTCCCCGGCTTGTCGGCGCTCGCCGCCGCCACGAGCGCATAGTCGGTCATCTCGGTCTCGCCCTTCGCCTGGCCATAGATCGCCCACGAGGGGCCGTGGTCGTGCGGCGGCGATTCCTTCGCTCCCTTGTACTGGTGCGCGAGGATGCAGAAGCCGAGGGCGGGGTCTTCGTAGAGCACCTGGCGCTCCGGGGTTTGTGCATTCAGATTTGATGAAACGAATTCGGGATCGCGCAGCAAGCCCTCGAGGCGCATGCAGATCTTGCGCCGCCCGGACGGCCCGGGCTCGGACTGCAGGATAGTGTGGCACTCGGCCGCAAACTGCTCTAGGGTTGTCATGCGTCTCCTTGGGCGCTCAGTTGCCGCCATTCTAGCCGCGGACCTTCGGCCGCCAGTCGAAGTCGGCGTAGCGCACCTTCACGCGCCCGCGGCGCTGGTCGACGAGTTCGACCACCTCGTCGTCGAGGCGCGCGAGCGCGAAGGTGAGGCCGTTGCGCTCGCCGCCGAAGTCGGCCGCGTACCACTGGAACTGGTGCGGCAGCAACACCACCGCGCCTTCATTCTCGACCCGCACGTGCCCTCGCAGGTAGCGCACGGTCGCGTCCTCGAGCTCGGCGTCGAGGCGGCCGGCGCCGAACGCGTTGAGCGTCGGGGAAGAGCGCGACACCGAATACATGGCGAAGTGCATGCGCTCGTCGTAGGCGAGCGGCATGTAGGCAAGGCGCGGATCGTCGCGCTGCATCGGCGCGCGCCGCGCGCCGAACTTGGGCAGGTTGCCGCGCAGCAGGCCGTGCTCGATGTCGTCGAGGGAGTACTCGAACGGGCCCACCTTGAGGCGCGGGCCTTCGAAGAAGGCGCCCGCGGCGCGCAAGCTTCCCGCAGCCGCAAGCTCGGCCGAGTCTCGCAGCACCACGGCATTGAAGACGTTCAGCCAGAACGCGGTCTGCGCAGGGATGGCGACGCGTTGCAGATCGAACGCCTCGAGCTCGGCCAGGCAGGCCGCCACCGTTGCGCGCTCGGCCGAAGCCTGCAGCGCCGCGTAGTCGCAGGCGCCGCTCGCGGCGTCGAAATGCGCGGCCTTGGCGGCGGCCAAGGCCTCCATGAGCTTGCCTTCCACATGACTACAATACGCTCCCGGGGCTCGGGCGGTGCAGACACTCGCAAGCTACGACTACGTGATCGTCGGCGCCGGCAGCGCCGGGTGCCTGCTCGCCAACCGCCTGTCGCAAGATCCGGGGACGCGCGTCCTGCTGCTCGAGGCCGGCGGGCGCGACGACTACTTCTGGATCTCGGTGCCGGTGGGCTACCTCTACACCATCGCCAACCCGCGTACCGACTGGTGCTACAAGACCGAGGCCGACGAGCACCTCGCCGGCCGCTCGATCCACTACGCGCGCGGCAAGGTTCTGGGGGGCTGCTCGTCCATCAACGCCATGATCCACATGCGCGGCCAGAAGGACGACTGGGACCACTGGGCGGCGCTCGGCAACCGCGGCTGGTCCTGGGACGACGTCGTGCCGATCTTCAGGACACTGGAGGACTACGAGGAGGGGCCGGTCGAAGGCTATGGCGCCGGCGGCGAGGTGCGCGTCGAGAACCCGCGCGTACGCTGGGACATCATCGACGCCTGGCGCGAAGCCGCCGCCGAGTGCGGCATCCCCCCGGTGAAGCAGTTCAACGGCGGCGACAACTTCGGCTGCGCCTACTTCCAGATGAACCAGCGGCGCGGCCGGCGCTGGAGCGCCACCAACGCCTTCCTGCGGCCCGCGATGCACCGGCCCAACCTCAGCGTGATGACCGGGGCGCATGTCCTGAAACTGAAGCTCGACGGACGGGTGGCCGCGGGCGTGCAGTTCGCGCACCGGGAACAGCGCTTCGTTGCCGAAGCGAAGCGCGAGACCATCCTCTCGGCCGGCGCGATCGGCTCGCCCCAGCTCCTCCAGCTTTCTGGCATTGGGCCCGGAGACCTTCTCAGGAAGAACGGAATCAAGGTCCTGCACGATCTGCCCGGCGTGGGCGAGAACCTCCACGATCACCTGCAGATCCGCATGCAGTACAAGGTCAGGAACGTGAAGACGCTGAACGGCGTCGCCAACAGCCTTGTCGGCAAGGCCGCGATGGCGCTCGAGTACTTCCTCTTCCGCACCGGTCCGCTCACCATGCCGCCGTCGCAGGCGGGCGCCTTCGCGAAGAGCGATCCTTCCCAGCCCACGGCGAACATCGAGTGGCACGTCCAGCCGCTCTCGCTCGACCGGTTTGGCGACCCGCTGCACTCGTTCCCGGCGATCACGCCCAGCGTGTGCAACCTGCGGCCGAGCTCGCGCGGCTGGGTGCGCATCAAGTCGCCGGACTCTGCCGATTACCCACAGATCAAGCTGAATTACCTGGAAACAGCCGAAGATCGGCGGGTGGCGGTGGACGGCATGCGCTTCACGCGCCGCATCATGGCCGCCAGGGCGCTGGCGAAGTACGCCCCGGAGGAGTATCGCCCCGGCCAAGCGGTTCAGGCGGATGAGGATCTCGAGAAAGCCGCGGGCGAGCTGGGAACCACCATCTTCCACCCGGTGGGCACCTGCAAGATGGGCAAGGACCCCCTGGCGGTGGTCGACGACGAGCTGCGGGTGCACGGGATCGGGCGCCTGCGCGTCATCGATGCTTCGATTTTCCCTAGAATCACCTCCGGCAATACCAATGCGCCAACCTATGTCATTGCCGAGAAAGGCGCTCGGGCCATCTTGAAACCAAACCCGGCGGCCCTGATCTAACCGCTCGACAAAGGAGAACAACGGCCCGTATGAAACGAATCGCCCTCTTCCTGCTGACCAACGTCGCCGTCCTGGTGGTCATCTCGATCATCGTCAACGTCCTGGGACTGGACCGCTTCCTGACCGCGGAGGGCCTCAACCTCTCCGGCCTGCTCGTGTTCTCGGCGGTAGTGGGATTCACCGGCTCGATCATCTCGCTGCTCATTTCCAAGCCGATGGCGAAGATGTCCACCGGCGCGCGCGTGATCGACGGCTCCGAGGGCACCAACGAATACTGGCTGGTGTCGACCGTCAAGAAGCTCGCCGACACGGCCGGCATCGGCATGCCGGAAGTCGCGATCTTCGAGGGCGCGCCCAACGCCTTCGCCACCGGCGCGTTCAAGAATTCGGCGCTGGTCGCCGTTTCCACGGGGCTGCTCCAGAGCATGAACCGCGACGAGGTCGAGGCGGTGATCGGCCACGAGGTGTCTCACGTCGCGAACGGCGACATGGTCACGCTCACCCTGATCCAGGGCGTGGTCAACACCTTCGTGATCTTCCTCTCGCGCATCATCGGCTACGTCGTCGACAAGGCGATCTTCCGCACCGAGCGCGGCGTCGGGCCGGGGTTCTTCATCGCCTCGCTCGTGTCCCAGATCCTGCTCGGCATCCTCGCCTCGATGATCGTCGCCTGGTTCTCGCGCCAGCGCGAGTTCCGCGCCGACGCCGGGTCCGCGCGGCTTCTCGGCGACAAGCGCCCGATGATCAACGCGCTCGCGCGGCTGGGCGGAGTCCCGCCGGGCGAGCTGCCGCAGGCTTTCGAGGCGCACGGCATCAAGCAGAGCCAGTCGCGCTTCCTCGGCCTCTTCGCGAGCCATCCCCCGATCGAGGTTCGCATCGCCGCCCTCCAGGCCGGCGCCCAGTAAGGCAGTCGACCCCTTTTTCTCTTTTCTACTGCTTCGGGACGTTGGCGTCCCGCACCACGGCGGCCCACTTGTCGATCTCGGCCCGGATGAACGCCGCGAACTCCTCCTGCGTGGTCGGCGAGACGTCGATCGTGCTGTCCGCCAGCCGCGCCATCATCTCCGGCATGTTGAGCGTCTTCACGAGGGTCGCGTGCAGCTTGTCGAGGATCGGCTTCGGCACCGCCGATTGCGTGCACACGCCGTACCAGACGGTGACTTCGAAGGCACGGTTCGGGTAATCGGTCTGCGCCTGCGCCACACCGGCGATCAGCGCGGACAGCGCAAGGGACAGCAAGGCCTTCTTGTCTCCGCTACCCCGGGGCACCCGGAAAGACAAGCCTTAGAATCCGCGCCTGCCGATGAACGCGCTCCTTGCCTGGTACTTCGTGGCGGTCTGGGGCGCGGGGTACGTCGCGACGAAGATCGGCCTGCAGTACGCGCCTCCCTTCACGTTCCTCAGCCTGCGGTTCGCCTTCGGCCTGCTCTGTCTCCTGCCCGTCGTCCTCCTCTGGAAACCGCGCTGGCCGCGCGAGCCTGTGGAGTGGCTCCACCTCGCCGTCGCCGGGCTCCTGATGCACGCGGTGCAGCTCGGCGGCAGCCACTATGCGCAGTACCTCGGCATGTCGGCGGGCGTCGCGGCGCTGATCATCGCCTGCCAGCCGCTCGTGACGGCGGTGGTGGCGTCGCGCTGGCTGCACGAGCATCTTCAGCCGCGGCAGTGGGCCGGCGTGGTGATCGGCCTCGCCGGCGTGGCGCTCGTCGTCTGGCACAAGATGGACATCCGCGAGGTCACGCTCGGCAGCCTGGTCGGCACGCTCTTCGGGCTCGGCGGCGTGACCGCCGCGACGCTCTACCAGCGCAGGTTCTCTCCGCGCGCGGACCTCAAGGCGGCCGCGGTGGTGCAGTTCGCCGCTTCGCTGGCGGTGCTCGCGCCCCTCGCCGCCGCCGTGGAGGGCTTCAAGGTCCATTGGTCGGGCGAGCTCCTGGCCGCGATCGCCTTTCTCGTCATCTTCGCCTCGATCCTCGGCGTGAGCGTGCTCAACTACCTCATGCGCCGTGGCGCAGCGACGCGCGTGGCCGGCATGATGTACCTTCCGCCGGTGTTCGCCGTGGTGCTGGAGGCAGCGCTCTTCGGCCTGGTGCCGAGCGGGCTCGCGCTCGCGGGCATCGCGGTGACGTGCCTGGGCGTCGCGATGACCGTGTGGACGCGAGCGCGCCCGGCCGTGACGAGCTGAGAAGCAGGAAGAAACGTTGGAAATCGCCTATTTCGTCGCCCTGAACGGCCTGGGCCACCTCGCGTTCGTCGGCGTGCGCATGACCACGTCGCTCTTCGCGCTCGGCCTGGGCGGCACGGAGGCCGCGGTCGGCGTGCTGATGGCGCTTTTCGCCCTGCTGCCGATGCTGCTCTCGGTGAGCGCCGGGCGGCTCATCGACCGGATCGGGCCGCGCCGGCCGCTGCTCGCCGCGTTCGCGGTGCTGGCCGCGGGCGCCGCCCTGCCCTTCGCGGCGCCGCAGATGGCCACGCTGTATATCTCGTGCACGCTGGTGGGGACGGCGTTCATGTTCATCCACATCGCGATGAACAGCGTATTCGGCGCCTACGGCACGCCCGAGGAGCGCGCGGTGACCTTCTCGTGGCTCGCGCTCGGCTTCTCGATCTCGAGCACCATCGGCCCGGTGGTCGCGGGCTTCGCCATCGATCAGCTCGGCCATGCCGAGGCGATGCTGATGCTCGCCGCCTTTCCGGTCCTCGGCGCCGTGCTGGTGTGGGGGATGCGGCGCCCGCTGCCGCGCCCCGAGGCGGTCGCGCACGTCAGCCGCTCGGGCGTGCTCGACCTGCTGCGCATCCCGCAGCTGCGCAACACCTTCATCGTGAGCGTGCTCCTGGCGATGGGCTGGGACCTCTACACGTTCCTGATGCCGCTCTACGGCGCGCGCCTCGGCCTCGCGGCGACGACGATCGGCGTCGTCATGTCGACCTTCGCGCTCGCGACCTTTGCGGTGCGCCTCGTCATGCCGCTGGTCGTGAAGCGGCTGCACCAGTGGGTGGTGATGAGCTCGGCGATGGCCGTGGCGGGGGCCGCGTATATCCTTTTTCCCCTTTTCACCAGCGTGCCGCTCCTCATGGCGCTCTCGTTCGTCCTGGGGCTCGGCCTGGGCTGCGCCCAGCCCATCATCATGTCGCTCCTCTACGAGGCCTCGCCGCCCGGACGCCAGGGCGAGGCGGTCGGCATGCGCACCTCGCTCCTGAACGGCAGCCACACGCTGATTCCGCTCGCCTCCGGCGCCCTGTCGGCGGTGGCCGGCATGGGCCCGGTGTTCTGGCTGCTGGCCGCGTTTCTCCTCGGCGGCGCCTGGTTCGCGCGCCAGAGAATAGAATAGCGCCGCCATGAAGCGCATCACGCTCAGCCAGTTCCTGGTCGCGCGCCAGCGCGACAAGAAGCTCATCAACGCCGACCTGCGGCTGCTCATCGAGACCATCGCGCGCGCGTGCAAAGGCATCAGCACGCGCGTGAACAAGGGCGCGCTCGCCGACGGGCTGGGCGGGGCCGCCACCAAGAACGTGCACGGCGAGGCGCAGAAGACGCTCGACGTGCTCTCGAACGAGATCCTGCTCGAGGCGAACGAGTGGGGCGGAAACCTCGCCGCGCTCGCCTCCGAGGAGATGGAAGACCCGCGCCCGATTCCCACCCACTACCCGCGCGGCGAGTACCTGCTGCTCTTCGACCCGCTCGACGGCTCCTCGAACATCGATGTCAACATCTCCGTGGGCACCATCTTCTCGGTGCTGCCCTGCCCGAAGACCGAGAGCGGCGCCTACTGCGAGCCCACCGAGCAGGCCTTCCTGCAGCCCGGCCGCAACCAGGTCGCCGCCGGCTTCGCGGTGTACGGCCCGACCACGGTTTTCGTGATCACGGTGGGCGACGGGGCGCACGGCTTCACGCTCGACCGTGAGAACTTTACCTTCGTGCTGACCCATCCTGACATCCGCATTCCCGAGGACACCCAGGAGTTCGCCATCAACATGTCCAACGCGCGCCGCTGGGAGGCGCCGGTGAAGCGCTACATCGACGAGTGCGTCGCCGGGAAGGACGGCGCGCGCGGCAAGGACTTCAACATGCGCTGGGTGGCCTCGATGGTCGCGGACGTCTTCCGCGTCATCTCGCGCGGCGGCATCTTCATGTACCCGCGCGACGCGAAGAACAAGGACGGGCGCCTGCGCCTCATGTACGAGGCCAACCCGATGTCGCTCATCGTGGAGCAGGCCGGCGGCGCGGCCACCGACGGCGCCACGCGCATCCTCGACATCAAGCCCCAGAAGCTGCACCAGCGCGTCGCGGTGGTGCTGGGGTCGAAGAACGAAGTCGAGCGCGTCAGCTCCTATCACGCCTGACCCTTGAAGAGCCCGGTCGCCGTGCGCGCCACCTGCGC
>JBIOYV010000008.1:0-2041 GCA_044870335.1 Burkholderiales bacterium
GCCGGCTTGAGGATGTTGGCGGCGTCGAGCGAGCCTTCCGCCGAGCCGGCGCCGATCAGGGAGTGGATCTCGTCGATGAAGACGATGAGCTCCTTGTTCTCCTTGAGCTCCTTGAGGATCCCCTTCAGCCGCTCCTCGAACTGGCCGCGGTACTTGGTGCCGGCGACGATCAGCGATAGGTCCAGCGCCACGATCTTCTTCTGCGCCAGGAAGATCGGCACCTGCCCCTCGACGATGCGCTGCGCGAGCCCCTCGACGATCGCGGTCTTGCCGACTCCGGGCTCGCCGAGCAGGATGGGATTGTTCTTGGTGCGGCGCGACAGGATCTCGATGATGCGCTCGACCTCGCGCTCGCGGCCGATCAGCGGATCGAAGCCGCCCTGCGAGGCCAGCGCGGTGAGATCGCGGCCGTATTCGCTGAGGAACGGAAGCTCCTTCTTCTGCTGCGAGGCGTCGCGCTCCTTGGCCAGCGAGAGGACTTCCTCGCGCGCCGCGTAGACGTCGAGCCCGTGCTGGCCGAGGATGCGCATCGCCAGGCAGCCTTCGACCCTCAGGATGCCAAGCAGCAGGTGCTCGGATCCCACCGTCTGGTGGAGCATCGACTCGGCTTCGTGCGAAGCGTAGGCGAGGATCTTCTTCGATTCTTCCGAAAGCGGGAGCTCGGCGGTCGAGGAGATGCGCTCGACGAACACGCGCTCGCCCTCGATCTCGCGCCGAATGTCTTCCGGCTTCACCTGGAAGCGCCGGAAGACTTCTCCGACCGTCTCCTCGCCCTCGCGCAGGATGCCCAGGAGGACGTGCTCGGATTCGATCACCCGGCTGCCGAGCTTCGACGCCTCGTAGCGCGCGAAGAACAGCGCGCGCCGCGCCTTCTCGTTGTACTTTTCGAACATCCGCCGGACCGAAACCCCCGCAGAATCAGCGATTAGCGCCGTGGAGGACGCCGTCCTCCAAGTGCAGAAGTCTACCACAGCGACGCGCGATGCCGGGGTTGTGAGTGACCAGGACCACGGTCGCGCGGTGCCTCCGCTGGAGTTCTGCAAGCAAATCGAAGACCTGGTCGCCGCTTCGAGGGTCGAGGTTGCCGGTGGGCTCGTCGGCGAGGATCAGCGGCGGCTCGAGGAGAAGGGCGCGAGACAGGGCAACGCGCTGGCGCTCGCCCCCCGAGAGCTGGTTGGGGAATTGCCGCATGCGATCCGCGAGGCCCACCTCTTCGAGCAGCGCCCGGGCCCGCCGGCGCAGCGCGTCCGCGTCGCCGCCGGCGATGCGTCCGGGAATGAGGACGTTCTCCAGCGCGGTGAAGTCCGGCAGAAGCTGATGAAACTGGAAGACGAAGCCGAGAGTGCGGTTGCGAAAGGCCGCCAGCGCGGCACCGCGCAGGGCGGCGAGATCTTGACCCGCCACCTCGACGGATCCGGCGTCGGGCCGATCCAGGGCTCCGAGCACATGCAGCAAGGTCGATTTGCCGGAGCCCGAAGGGCCCATGATGGCGATCATCTCTCCCGGCTCCACGTCGAGGTCGACGCCGCGCAGCACGGTGATCCGGCGTGCCCCGTCGAGGTAGGCCTTCTCCACCCCACGCGCCCGTACCGAGACGCTCATCGGCGCAGCGCCTCCACCGGGTCGAGCGCCGCGGCGCGCTGCGCGGCGTAATAGGAACAGGCGAGCGCGAGGACCAGGGTCAGCAGGACGACCGCGGCGAGATCCCAGGGCTGAACGACGAACGGGACATAGTCGAGGAAGTAGACCCTCTCGGGGAGGCGCAGCAGACGGTAGCGGTCGAGGATCAGCGCGCCCCCCACGCCGAGCGCGCCTCCGAGGAGGGCCCCGAGACCCGCGAGCAGCGCGCCGAGCAACAGAAAGCTCCGCTGCAGCATCCCCGGCGAGGCGCCCATCGCGCCCAGCATGCCGATCTCGGCCGTCTTGCTCGCGATGATCAGCGCCAGGTCGGCGACCAGCGCCAGGGAGGCCACGATGATGATCAGGAAGACCGCCACGAACATCACGCTCTTCTCCAGCCGGAGCGCGAAGAAGAGCGCCG
>JBIOYV010000009.1:0-2824 GCA_044870335.1 Burkholderiales bacterium
AGGGCCTGGTGCACGTCTCCGAGATGGACTGGACCAACAAGAACGTGCACCCGTCGAAGGTGGTGCAGGTGGGCGACGAGGTCGAGGTGATGATCCTCGAGATCGACGAAGAGCGCCGCCGCATCTCGCTCGGCATGAAGCAGTGCATGCCCAACCCGTGGGAGGACTTCGCGCGCGAGTACAAGAAGGGCGACCGCGTGAAGGGCCAGATCAAGTCGATCACCGACTTCGGCGTGTTCGTCGGCCTGCCCGGCGGCATCGACGGCCTGGTGCACCTGTCGGACCTCTCCTGGTCCACCCCGGGCGAGGAAGCGGTGAAGAACTTCAAGAAGAGCGAGGAAGTCGAGGCGGTGGTGCTCTCGATCGACATCGAGCGCGAGCGCATCTCGCTGGGCATCAAGCAGCTCGAAGGCGACCCGTTCACCAACTTCATCGCCGGCCACGAGAAGAACAGCGTGGTGACCGGCACGGTGAAGTCGGTCGACGCCAAGGGCGCGGTGGTGGACATCGGCGGCGCCGAAGGCTATCTGCGCGCCTCCGAGTTCGCGCGCGACCGCGTCGACGACCTGACCAAGCACCTGAAGGAGGGCGACCGCGTGCAGGCGATGATCATCAACGTCGACCGCAAGAACCGCTCGATCAACCTCTCGGTGAAAGCCAAGGATCTCGCCGAAGAGACCGACGCGATGAAGCAGCTGCGCAGCGAGCAGGCCGCGGCGAGCGCCGGCGCGACCAACCTCGGCGCGCTGCTGCGCGCGAAGTTGGACAAGAAAGACGGCAACCCGCAGCAATAACCGGGCGCCCAGGGGGGGAGATGGTTGCGATGACCAAATCTGAACTGATCGCGCGCCTCGCACAGCGCTACCCGCAGCTCGTGGCGAAGGACGCGGAGTACGCCGTGAAGATGATCCTCGACGCGATGACGCAGAGCCTGCTCTCGGGCCACCGCATCGAGATCCGCGGCTTCGGCAGCTTCGGCCTGAACTACCGGCCGCCGCGCACCGGGCGCAACCCGAAATCCGGCGAGAAGGTGCAGGTGCCGGAGAAGTACGTGCCGCACTTCAAGGCCGGCAAGGAGCTGCGCGAGCGCGTCGACTCGGCCCACGCGCCGGCTCCGGCGGCGTCACAGGAGCGCGCTTCGCAGCCAGTTAGGTGAAAGTCCTTACCTGGGCGGTGCGCCTGGCGGTCTTCGTGCTGCTGGTGGCGTTCGCCGCCAAGAACGTCGAGCCGGTCACGCTGCGCTTCTACTTCGACCTCGCGGTGCAGGCGCCGCTGGTCCTGGTGCTGTTCGGCTTCTTCGCCGCCGGCGCGCTGTTCGGCATCCTCGCGCTCGTGCCCACGCTGCTGCGCCAGCGCCGCGAGGTGTCGCTCCTGAAAAGGCCGCCGACGGCGCCGAGCGCGGTGGTTCCGCCGCCGCCGCCGTTCTAGCCATGGAGTTCGAATACTGGTGGCTGCTCGGCTTCCCGCTCTTCTTCGGACTGGGCTGGATGGCCGCGCGCATCGACATCAAGCAGATCGTCTCCGAATCGCGCGCGCTGCCGCGCTCGTACTTCCGCGGCCTGAACTTCCTCCTGAACGAGCAGCCCGACAAGGCGATCGAGGCCTTCATCGAGGTGGTGAAGGTCGACCCGGAGACGGTCGAGCTCCACTTCGCGCTCGGCAGCCTGTTCCGCCGCCGCGGCGAATACGACCGCGCGATCCGCATGCACCAGAACCTGCTCGAGCGGGCCGACCTCGGCCCGGAGCAGAAGCTGCAGGCGCAGATGGAGCTCGGCCAGGACTACCTCAAGGCGGGGATCCTCGACCGCGCCGAAGAAGTCTTTACCCGGATCGAAAAAACCAGCCAGGCGATCGCGGCGCGCCGCTTCCTGCTCGAGATCTACGAGCAGGAAAAGGACTGGCCGCGCGCCATCGAGATGACCAAGCAGGTCGAGACCGACCCGCGCTCGCTCGCGCAGTACCTGTGCGAGCTCGCCGCCTCCGAGGCGGCGCAGTCGCGGCCCGATGCGGCGCGGCGCCGCCTCGACGCGGCGCTCGAAGCCAACCGCAAGTGCGTGCGGGCCAGCCTGCTTTTGGGGGATCTCGAAAGAAACGCCGGACACACCGAGCGCGCCATCGAGCACTGGAAGCGCGTCGAGTCCCAGGACCCCGCGTACCTCGCCCTGGTCGCGCAACGCCTGGTCGAGGCGTACCGCGAGGCCGGCCGCGCCGAGGAAGGGCTCACGCTCCTGGCCGGCTATCTCGAGCGCTATCCGTCGCTCGACCTCCTCGACAGCGTGTTCCAGGAGACGCTGGAAGCGAAGGGCGCGGACCAGGCCTACGCGCTGGTGCGCGACGAGCTCAAGCGCAATCCCACGCTGCTCGGCCTCGACCGCCTGCTCGAGGCGCAGATCGTGGTCGCGGGCTCGCCCGACAAGCGGCGCGACCTCGAGCTGGTGAGGAACCTGGTGCACGGCCACACGCGGCGCCTCGCGCGCTACCGCTGCGAGAGCTGCGGCTTCAAGGCGCGCCAGTTCCACTGGCACTGCCCGGCCTGCGGCGGCTGGGAAACCTATCCTCCCCGCCGTACGGAAGAATTTGACCTGACGCCATGAACGTCACCGTCATCGGAACGGGCTACGTAGGCCTCGTGACCGGCGCCTGCCTGGCCGACACGGGAGACAACGTCTTCTGCCTCGACCTGGACCAGGACAAGATCCGCAGGCTCAACGCGGGCGAGATCCCGATCTTCGAGCCCGGCCTCGACGCGATCGTGAAGCGCAACCACGAGGCGGGCCGGCTGCAATTCTCCACCGACGTCGCGGCGAGCGTGGCGCACGGCGAG
>JBIOYV010000010.1:0-98872 GCA_044870335.1 Burkholderiales bacterium
GCCGCCGATCGTGTCGGCGGCCTCGTCGGGGAACTTGGTGCCGAACGCGGAGTTGAAATCGGCGATCTGGGTGAGCGCCTTGACGCGATAGCGGCCGCCGGGCTCGGGCAGGATGTTGTCCGAGGCCTCGTCGAAATCGTATTCGTCCTCGATGTCGCCCACGATCTGCTCGAGCACATCCTCGATCGTCAGCAGGCCGGCGACGCCGCCGTACTCGTCGATCACGATCGCCATGTGGTTGCGGCTGGCGCGGAACTCGCGCAGCAGCACGTTGAGCCGCTTCGCCTCGGGCACGAAGATCGCCGGGCGCAGCATCTCGCGCACGTTGACGCCGTCGTCTCCGGCGTAGTGGCGCAGGAGATCCTTGGCGAGCAGGATGCCGATCACGTCGTCGCGGTTCTGGTCGATCACCGGAAAGCGCGAGTGCGCGGTGGCGATGATCTGCGGGATGAACCCCTCGACCGGCTCGTTGATGTCGATGAAGTCCACCTGCGCGCGCGGCACCATGATGTCGCGCACCTGCATTTCCGAGACGGTGAGGGCACCCTCGATGATCGAGAGCGCGTCCGCGTCGAGCAGGTTGCGCGAATACGCCGAGCGCAGCAGGTGCACGAGCTGCTCGCGGTCGCCCGGCTCGCGCATGAGCAGCGACGACAGGCGCTCGAGCAGGCTGGGCCGTGAAGGGTCGTTCATTGCAGCCGCTTCATTCTACCGTGTAAGGGTTACCGAAGCCCGCGCGCGCCAGCAGCCGGATCTCGACGCGCGCCATGCGCTCGGCTTCCCGTTTCTTTTCATGCTCGTAGCCGCGAAGGTGCAGCAGGCCGTGCAGCACCAGGTGCGCGTAATGCGCGGCGAGCGCCTTTCCCTGCGCGCGCGCCTCGCGGGCGATCACGGGGTGGCACAGCACCACGTCGCCGCGGTCCTTTGCGTACCGGAAGGACAGGACGTTGGTCGGGTAGGGCTTCTTTCTGTACTGCCGGTTCAGCCTGCTGCCTTCGGCCGTGCCGACAATGCGCAGCGTGGCCTTTGCCGGCACCAGTGCCGCCCACTTGCGCAGCGATCCGGTTCCCGGCACGCCCCGCCGCGAAACAGCGTACTGAACCCCGACCCTATTGCTCTTCTTGCGCGTTCTTTTCGTAGGCATCGATGATGCGCGCGACCAGCGGGTGACGCACCACGTCCTGGGCGCCGAATTCGGTGAAGGTGATGCCGCGCACGCCGGACAGGATGCGCCGCGCCTCGATCAGGCCGCTCTTCTGCCCGCGCGGCAGGTCGATCTGGGTGATGTCGCCGTTCACCACCGCCCTGGCGCCGAAGCCGATGCGCGTGAGGAACATCTTCATCTGCTCGGGCGTGGTGTTCTGCGCCTCGTCGAGGATGATGAACGAATGGTTGAGCGTGCGCCCGCGCATGTAGGCGAGCGGGGCGAGCTCGATCGTGCCGCGCTCGAGCAGCTTGCCGGTCTTCTCGAAGCCCATGAGATCGTAGAGCGCGTCGTAGAGCGGCCGCAGGTAGGGGTCGACCTTCTGCGCCAGGTCGCCGGGCAGAAATCCCAGGCGCTCGCCCGCTTCCACCGCCGGCCGCGCGAGCACGATGCGTTTCACCTTGTCGCGCTCGAGCGCGTCCACCGCGCACGCCACGGCGAGATAGGTCTTGCCGGTGCCCGCGGGGCCGATGCCGATGGTGCAGTCGTGGGCCAGGATGTTCTCGATGTACTGCACCTGGTGCGGCGTGCGCCCATGAAGATCGGAGCGCCGCGTCAGCAGCTGCGGTCCTTCCGTCTTCTCCGAAGCGGAATTGCTCGAAAGCTCCGTCAGGCCGAGCTGGACGTCCTCGACGCTCAGGTCGCCCGAGGCGCGATCGTAGAAATGCTCCAGCGCGTGCGCCGCGCGCTGTGCCTGCTCGCCGCGCACCGTGAATTTGCCGCCGCGGCGCGCGATGGTGACGTCGAGCGCCGACTCGATCTGCCGCAGGTTCTCGTCCAGCGCTCCGCAGAGGCGCGCGAGCCGCTGGTTGTCGACCGGCTCGAGCTTGACCTCGACGGCCTTACTCGCCATTCAGCAGTTCGCCGCGCAGCGAATGGGCCACGACCGCGCTGACGCGAACGTCCACGAAGGTGTCGATGAGCGCCCTGTCGCCGGGAAAGTTGACGATGCGGTTGTTGGCGGTGCGAGCCGCCAGTTCAGAGTCTCTCTTTCTGGAAACCGATTCAACCAGGACCCGCTGCGCCGTGCCGACCATGGCTTCGCTTGCTTCGCGATGCCGGCGATCGAGGAGCGCCTGCAGCCGCTGCAGCCGTTCGCTTTTCACCTCGGGGCGCGTCGCGTCGGGCAGGTTCGCGGCGGGCGTTCCGGGACGCGGGCTGTAGAGGAACGAGAACGAGCCGTCGAAGCCGAGGTCGGCGGCGAGCCTCAGCGTGGCCTCGAAATCGGCCTCGGTCTCGCCGGGGAAGCCGACGATGAAATCCGAGGTCAGGGAAAGATCGGAACGCGCCGCGCGCAGGCGCCTCACGATGGAGCGGTATTCGAGCGCGGTATAGCCGCGCTTCATCGCCGCCAGCACGCGGTCGGAGCCCGATTGCACCGGCAGGTGCACGTGCGGCGCGAGCTTGTCGAGCCCGGCGTGGGCGTCGATCAGCCGCTGCGTGAACTCGCGCGGGTGGGAAGTCGTGTAGCGGATACGCTGCAGTGCTGCAATTTCATGCAGGAAGAAAAGCAGTTCGGCGAAGTCAGCGGCTTCGCCATCGATGGCGCCGCGCCAGGCATTGACGTTCTGCCCGAGCAGCGTCACCTCCTTCACCCCTTGGGCGCAGAGCGCCGCCACCTCTCGCACTACGTCGTCGAAGGGACGCGACACTTCTTCGCCGCGCGTATACGGCACCACGCAGAAGCTGCAGTACTTGCTGCAGCCCTCCATGATCGAGACGAAGGCCTGCGCGCCCTGCACCCGCGGCGGCGGCAGGTGGTCGAACTTCTCGATCTCGGGGAAGCTCACGTCGACCTGCGGACGCCCGGAGGCGCGCCGGTGCTCGAGAAGCTGCGGCAGCCGGTGCAGCGTCTGCGGCCCGAACACCACGTCCACGTAGGGCGCACGCTCGACGATCGAGCCGCCTTCCTGGCTCGCCACGCAGCCGCCCACCGCGATCATGAGGCCGGGCTTGTCGCGCTTGAGGTGCTTCACGCGCCCGAGATCCGCGAACACCTTCTCCTGCGCCTTCTCGCGCACCGAGCAGGTGTTGAAGACGATGAGGTCTGCGTCTTCCGGCCGCTCGGCGGCCTCCATGCCCTGGCCGACGCGCAGCACGTCGGAGATCTTCTCCGAGTCGTACTCGTTCATCTGGCAGCCGAACGTGCGCAGGTAGACCTTGGCCATCAGTGGTTGACCGCCTCGTTCTTCACTTCTGTTGCTTAGCCTCTTCGGGCGTGAGGACCCAGACCTGGCGCACCAGGCCGTCCGTATCGAGCAGATACTTGACCTGCGCGCCGGCGGGAATGGCGCTCGGGAGCATCAGCCGGTTGTCCCGGTCGCGGATCTGCACGCCCGGCGCGAGGCGCGCGGCCACGCCGTTGATCGACACGATCATGTCCTGCAGGTGCCTGATCTGGCCGTCTTTCGCCTGCGCGGGGATGCTGCGCAGCTGCGCGTGCGCGCCAGCCGCGAACAGGCAAAGGCAGACCAGCAACGAGCCGAACCGCATTTCGCGATTCTACCGGGATGAACCGGGTTCGTCGTTTCGCCGCCGCTGGGAGAATTCTGCCCAAAGACCGACCAGCGCGACGACGAATGGAAGGACCAGGAGAAAGATGAACGAGCGGTCGAGCTGCGATGCCCACTGCACCCAGAGATCCCAGTCGAACACCTCGGCAACCTGTCCGCGGATTCCGCGGAAGCAGGCCACGGCGACGAGCGTCGGCACGAGCGCGGCGGCGAACAGGCCGAGCGGGCTGATCGACTGGTCCTCGAAGTGGTCCTTCAGGATGGCGAACCCGGCCGGGTTGGGCGCGTTCGCGATCACCGTCAGGCCGCCTCCGGCCACCGCGCCCGCGACGAGCGAGTACTTGTATTCGTCGGACACGCCTTCAACCAGCGAGCCGAGATAAGTCAGCGCGGCGTTATCGGTGATCGCCGTCAGCACGGCGGCGCCGTAAAACAGCGAGGTTTCATCGAGGCGCGAAAGAAGATCCTGAAGCCACCAGCGTTGCTGGCCGCCGAGCACCACCAGTCCTGCCAGAAAGAACGCGACCATGAGCCCCTCGCGCAGGATCAGGCGGTCGTGATGACGCCGATACGCTTCCGAAAGGCCCAGAAACAGGAGAAACAGGCCCATGAAGGCTTCGGGATGATGATTGCTGAAGACGACGGCGGCGAGGAGCGCGAGGTTCAGGAGAACGAAAAGCGTCGGCACGCGCGGCCTGGCGTCCGTGGATCGATCGCGCGCGCGCGCCAGCAGCTCGCGGCGAAAGAGCAGGGTAACGCCGATGGAGTTGGCCAGCACCGCGAGGATCGCCTTGGCGCCGAACATGGACAGCATGAATGCCGTGGTCCATTCCCATTTCCCCGCCACCATCAGCACCGGGGGAGCGGCGAAGTGGGTCAAGGTGCCGCCGACCGACACGTTCACGAAGAGCACGCCCAGGGTCGCGTACTTGAGGCGATTGGAGACTCCGGCGACGAAGATCCGGTCGCGCAGCATCAGCGCGGCAAGCGTCATCGCGGCTGGCTCGGTGATGAACGAGCCGAGAAGCGGGACCAGCGAAAGGCTCAGGAAATATCCGGCCACCGCGGGCGTTGCCGGAAGAACCCTGCCGACGCCCCGCACCGCGTCTCCGGCGAGCTGCATGACCGGCCGGCTCGCCGCGATGACCATGATCACGAACACGAACATCGGCTCGGTGAAGCGCAGGCTGTCCAGATATTCCGTCGACATTCCCCAGCCGTAGGCGAACGCCATAAACAGGACCAGGACGAATGCCCAGAGGCCGAATACGGTTTCCACTTCGCCGAGCAGATGCCACACCCCGGCGTGTGCGGTGCGGCTATGGGCAAGATGCTCGAAGTACCGGGTCGAAAACGTGTGAAGGACGGCGAGCGCGAAGAGCAGCGCGCCGATGAATTCGAGTGTGCCGAGCATGGGACTGAACCTACCGGTCGCGCGCGGCAGGCGAAATTCGCAAGAGCACGTACGCAAATGCACGTACTTGCCCCGGGGCGCAAGCTTTCGCACTATCCGGGTGTCCGAATGAAGGCTCTTCACTATTTGCGCGACGCGGCGGTGTTCGCGCCGTGCTACGTGCTCCTCGACTGGGTGAGCTATATCCATCCGCTCGGGCCCTTCAACATCACGCCGTGGAACCCGCAGCCCGCGCTTGCGATCGCCTGGATGCTGCTCGGCGGGCTCATCCATGCACCGGCCGTCTTTGCGACCATCGTTCTCGCCGACGTGCTGGTCCGGGGTGTTCCCGGCGGCTACGCAGTGGCCGCGCTCACGGGATTCATACTCGTGGCCGGATATACGGGCATTGCCTGGGCATTGCGGCGCTCGCTCCGGCCGGCGCCGAATCTCAGCACCCTGCGCCAGCTGACGCTGTTCGTAGCCATCGTCGTCCCGATGAGCGGAATCATCGCCGGGTGTTTCGTCGGCGCGCTTTACGCGTTCGGGCAACTGCAGGGCGCCTCGCTCGTGCCGGGCTGGCTTCGGTTCTGGGTCGGCGACGCCGTGGGGATCCTGGTGACCGCGCCGCTCCTGCTCGTCGTCGCGGATGCTCAGCAAAGAAGGGGTTTTCGCGCTCTTGCCCGCCGCGGGGAGACCTATGCCCAGATGGCGCTCGTTGCGGCCGCGATCTGGCTCATCTTCAGGGGGCTTGGCGGAGATCCTTCACACCACGTGTATCTGCTCTTCCTGCCACTCATCTGGGTGGCGCTGCGCAACGGGCTCACCGGAGCCATCCTTGCCGTCGGCCTGGTGCAGCTTGGAGTCGTGCTGGGCGTTCACCGCCACTCGCTTGAAGCGCTCCCGATCATCGAGCTGCAGGCGCTCGTCGCCGCTCTTACGCTCACCGCGCTTTACCTCGGCGTGATGGTGGACGAGCGTCAACGGGCGCATGAGGGACTGAAGCAGTCGCTGCGGCTCGCGGCCGCCGGGGAAATGGCCGGCGCCATCGCGCACGAAGTGAACCAACCGCTGACTGCCCTGACGAACTATGGTCGATCGGGCCAGCTCCTGATCCAGGCCGGAAGCACCGCGGAACTGTCCGTGGTGATCGAGAAGATGCTGGCCGAAGCTCAACGCGCATCGGAAGTCGTGCGCCGCCTCAGGAATTTCTTCCGCGACGGTACCACCCGCCTGGAGCGAGTTCCCGTGGGCACGCTGTTCGAATCCGCGCGGCTGGTCGGCGCCAGCGCGGGAAACGGCCTCGACATCGCCTTTACCGCGACCAGCGAGCCGGGCTTGCCGAACCTGTTCATCGACAAGCTGCAGATCGAGCTCGTGATGCGCAATCTGGTGGTCAACGCGGTCGAGGCCATTGCCGCCCACCCCCATCCCGAGCCGACGATCGCGCTGCGTGCCGAGCGCCACGACGCGCAGCATGTGCGCATTGTCGTGGCGGACAGCGGTCCGGGCGTTCCGCAGGAGCAGCGCGAACGGCTGTTCGAGCCGTTCATCTCCGGCAAGCCGACCGGCATGGGACTCGGCCTGGCGGTGAGCCGCGCCATCGCCCAAGCGCACGGCGGCGCCTTGGAGAGCCGGCCGGGGCCGCATGGTGAATTTCAGCTCCTGCTCCCCTTCGAGCCGCATGGCCACCACTAGATTGCCTTCGATGGTGGTCTACGTCGTCGACGATGACGCGTCGATTCGCGACTCGCTTTCGCTGATGCTCGGCTTGGCGGGTTACGCCACTCGCCTTTTCGCCGACGCGGAAAGCTTCCTCGCTGCGTTCGAGCCGCAGTGGGCCGGGTGCGTCGTGGCGGACCTGCGCCTGCCCGGACTGAGCGGCCTCGAGTTGCAGGCGCAAATCCGCAATCGCGGCAGCAATCTGCCGTTCGTCGTAATCACCGCCCACGGCGATGTGCCCGCCGCGCGCGCGGCGTTCCGGGCGCAGGCGGTCGATTTCATCGAAAAGCCGTTTGAGGAATCTCAGTTGACGGCCGCGATCGAAGCCGCCTTTGCGCTCGAGCGCCGCCGGGCCGACGACGCGGATCGGCGCCGGGAGCTGGAACGCAAGCTCGCGCGGCTGACCGCGCGCGAACGGGAAATCCTCAAGCATGCCGCCAAGGGACTGCACGCAAAGGAAATCGGCGCGGTCCTGGGCATCAGCCCGAGGACCGTAGAGGTCCACAAGACCCGCATCATGGAAAAGCTGGAGGTGCGCAACATCGGAGAGCTGGTGCGTTTTGCCTTGCTCGCCGAAGAACGCGCCGGCTCGGGATCGGGGTAAGCAATATCCCTATGTCCCTGCCCCCGCTCGTCCGGGGCCGTTTCTTTTCCGAGGCAAAAGGGGTGGTGGCGAATCAGGGACTCGAACCCCGGACACACGGATTATGATTCCGCTGCTCTAACCAGCTGAGCTAATTCGCCACGTCCGAAGCGGGATGGGCGACATTATAACCTCGTGGACCACGACCTGATCATCGTCGGCGGCGGGCCGGTCGGCGCAAGCCTCGCCCGCGCGGAGCACGGCCTTTCGGTCGCGCTCGTGGCGCACGAGCGCCGCGTCGCGTCACCCCGCAAGGAGCGCTTCGATGCCCGGGTCTACGCGCTCAGCCCCGCCAACGTCGCCTTCCTGGGGCTCGCGCTCGACAGCCTTACGCCGGTGCACGCGATGCGGGTATACGGAGACGGCGATTCGCGCGTCGAGTTCGACGCCTATCGCGCCGGCGTGGCGGCGCTCGCCTACATCGTGGAGGACCGCGAGCTGCAGGACGCGCTCTGGCAAGGCCTCGAGCCGGTAGTCGGCCGCTGCGAAGGAGTCGCCGTCGAGGAGGAGCGCGTGCGAGTGACGCTCGACGGCGCGCGCGAGCTTTCGGGTCGCCTCGTGGTCGCAGCCGACGGCGCCGAGTCGCGAATACGAGAGTTTGCAGAAATAAAAGTAACCTCCAAGACGTACGGGCAGGCCGCGGTGGTGGCCAACTTCGCGTGCGAGCGTGCGCACGGCAATGTCGCGTATCAATGGTTCCAGGGGGGGCCGGTACTGGCGCTGCTGCCCCTTCCGGGAGAGCATGTCTCGATGGTCTGGTCGTTGCCGACCGAGGAAGCCGCACGCGTCGCGACCCTCGATCCCGCCGCTCTGTGCGCTGAGCTGGAAGCCGCGAGCCGGCGAGCCTTGGGCGCCTTCAAGCTGGTGACGCCGGCGAGAACCTATCCCTTGCGGCGGCTTTCGGCGCGGCGAATGGTCGCACCTCGCGTGGCCCTCGCGGGCGACGCCGCGCACGTGATTCATCCGCTAGCCGGACAGGGGCTCAACCTCGGGCTGCAGGACGTGCGCACTCTGTCACGGATATTGGGTGCGCGGGAGCCGGTGCGCGACGCCGGCGACTGGCGGCTGCTGCGCCGCTATGAGCGGGCACGTGCAGAGCCTATACTCGCCATGGATGCCATGGTCGACGGATTGCAGCGATTCTTCGGTGCGCAGGGCGCCTTTGCCGTCCGGCTGCGCAATCGCGGATTGAACCTCACCGACCGGCTCGAGGTCGTAAAGAACCTCCTCATCCGCCAGGCCATGAACTGAACCGATGCTGAATCGACTCCTGTTGCTGATCGCCGCGCTTGCCCTGTCCGCGGCCGCGCTGGCCGACGAGGCGGAGCTGCGCCGCACGCTCGAGCCGAAGCTCGGCGTGCAGATCGACGGCATCGAGGCCGGACCGGTGCCGGGCCTCTACGAGGTGCGCTACCGCTCCCCGCAGGGCGTGCAGGTGATCTACGTCGACGCGACCGGCAACTACGTGATCCAGGGCAAGATCTACGACCTGCGCTCCGAGCGCGATCTCACCGAGGAGCGGCTGCGCAAGCTGAACGCGATCAAGTTCGAATCGCTGCCGCTCGATCTCGCGGTCAAGATCCAGCGCGGCAACGGCAAGCGGGTGCTGGCGATGTTCTCCGACCCTTATTGCCCGGCGTGCCGGCAGTTCGAGCGCGCGCTCGCGCAGATCGACAACGTGACGATCTACGTCTTCATGTACCCGGTGATCCGCCCCGAGAACACCGACCACTCGCGCATGGTGTGGTGCGCGCCCGATCGCGCCAAGGCGTGGCTCGAGCTCGCCGCGGCGGCGAAGCCGAAGGTGCCGAACGCCGGCACGGCGTGCGGCGATCCGGTGGACAAGGTGCTCAAGCTCGGCCGCAGCCTCGCCGTCAACAGCACCCCTACGCTCATCCTCGCCAACGGCGAGCGCGTGAGCGGCGGCCTCTCGCCCGACGACCTCAAGGAGCTGCTCGACCAGCGCCGCTAGTCGGGGCGGGGCGGCGGCTCGCCGCGCGGCCACATGAGCCACAGCTTGCCCTGCTGCCGCATGCGGCCCGCCGCGACGCCGGCCTCGGCGCCGGTGCCGAAGTAGAAATCCGCGCGCACCGCGCCCCGGATCGCCCCGCCGGTGTCCTGCGCGGCCATCATGCGCTCGAGCTTTTGCTCCGTGATCGGGTGCGTCGTCGCGAGATAGACCGGCGCGCCGAGCGGGACGAAGCGCCGGTCCACCGCGAGGCTGTATTCCGCGGTGAGCGGCACGCCGAGGGCTCCCGGCGGGCCATCGGCGGCGGGGGGCAGCTCGCGGAAGAACACGTAGCTCGGGTTGGCGTTGAGCGCCTCCCTCAGCTTGGCGGGATTGGCCGCCGCCCACGCCTTGATGCCCTGCATGGAAGTCTGCTCGAGCGGCAGCTCGCCGCGCTCGACGAGGTAGCGGCCGAGCGACCTGTACGGATGCCCGTTCTGGTCGGCGAAACCGATGCGGATGCGCTCGCCGCTTTCGAGCCTGACCTGGCCCGAGCCCTGGATCTGCAGAAAGAAAAGCTCCACCGGATCGCCGGTCCACGCGAGCACTTGCGCGGGCACGCCGCGCGCGTCGATTTCGCCGCGCGAGAGGTACGGAACCACGCGGCGCCCTTCGAGGCGTCCGCGCAGCCGCATGTTGCGCACATCGGGATTGGCGGCGGCGAGATCGACCACGAGCAGGTCTTCGGGCACGCCGAAGATCGGATAGCGGTGCTCGGCGCTCTGCGTGCGGCTGCCGTCGATGATCGGCTCGTAGTAGCCGGTGACGAGGCCGCTGTCCGGACCGTCGGAAGAGACCAGCGCGTAGGGCACGAAACTGGTCTCGAAGAAGGCGCGCGCCGCGCCGGCGTCGTCAGGCGGCACCGCCGCCGCGCGAGCGCACGCCTGCGAAAAGGCGCCGCTGCGCGGGCAGCCGGCGAGGAACGCGCGCAGGCTCCGTTCGAGGCCGGCGCTCGGCCAGCCCGGAAGGCCGTCGAACGTGAATTCCAGGTATTGCGCGGTCTCGGGAGCCGGCTTCGGCGGCGGACACTTCGGGCACGGCGCGAGCGGCGCGCAACCCGCGGTCAGTACAATCAGCGCTAGAAAGGCGCTCCGCATGTGGGTGGTCTACCTCGAAGTCCTGCTCGCGCTCGCTCTCGCGGTCTTCATCGTCTGGTTCACCTGGCCGAAGAGGAGGAAGGACGACGATCAGTGAAGCACGCGCGGCACTGAAAGCGTGAATTCGGGAATCGGCGCCTCGAAGCGCGTGCCGTCGGCGGCGACCATCTGGTAGGCGCCTTTCATCGTGCCGACCGCGGTCGCGATCGCCGTGCCGCTGGTGTATTCGTAGCTCTGGCCGGGCTCGAGCAGCGGCTGCGCCCCCACCACCCCGAGGCCGCGCACCTCCTGCACCAGGCCTTGCGCATCGGTGATGATCCAGTGCCGGCTGATGAGCTGCGCGGCGACCCTGCCGCTGTTGCGCAGCGTGATGGTGTAGGCGAAGACGTACCGGCCCGCAGCTTCGTCCGACTGCTCGGCGAGGTATTGCGTCGCCGCGGCGACCTCGATGGCGTACTGCTTCTCGTCGGACACGCGCGCATTGTAAACTCCGCGCGGCCATGACGTTTCGCATCGCTCCGAGCATCTTGTCCGCGGACTTCGCGCGCCTGGGCGAGGAAGTGCGGGCCGTGGTGAAGGCGGGCGCCGACCTGATTCACTTCGACGTGATGGACAACCACTACGTCCCGAACCTCACCGTCGGACCGCTGGTGTGCGCGGCAATCCGGCCCCACGTGAGCGTCCCGCTCGATGTCCACCTGATGGTTCGGCCGGTCGACCGCCTGGTCCAGGACTTCGCCAAGGCGGGCGCCAACATCATCAGCTTCCACCCCGAGGCCTCCGACCACGTCGACCGCACGCTCTCGCTCATCCGCGAGCACGGCTGCAAGGCGGGGCTGGTGTTCAATCCCGCGACCCCGCTCGCCTGGCTCGACCATGCGCTCGAGAAGCTCGATCTCGTGCTCCTCATGTCGGTGAACCCCGGGTTCGGCGGCCAGCAGTTCATCCCCTCGGTGCTGCCGAAGATCGCCGAGGCGCGCCGGCGCATCGCGGCCGCGGGCCGGGACATCTGGCTGGAGGTCGACGGCGGGGTGAAGACCGAGAACATCGCTGAAATCGCGCGTGCGGGCGCCGATACTTTCGTATCGGGTTCGGCGATTTTCGGCGCCAAGGACTACGCCGCGACGATCCGCGACATGCGCGCGCGGCTCGCCGTGGTATAGTCGGCGCGCCGTGCGTCCCTTCCCTGCACAATTCGAGAAGCTCTCCTGGCGTAGCTGGCGCCGCTGGCGCCGCTAACCCACTCGCGTCCCCGCGCGGCTCGGGGCCGCGCTCCACCAAGGCCGCAAGGCAGTTCCCCTCTGGTGCAATAGTTGGAGAGCGTTTCATGACGGAGCTCGAATTTCAAAAGCTCGCCGCGCAGGGCTACACCCGCATCCCGGTGTTCGCCGAGGCGCGCGCCGATCTGTATACCCCGCTCGCTCTGTACGCGCAGCTCGCGAACGGGCCCTACTCGTATCTCCTCGAGTCGGTCGTGGGCGGCGAGCGCTTCGGCCGCTATTCCTTCATCGGCCTGGCGTGCAGCGAGCGAATAGTGGCAACCGCCGCGGCGCGCCGCTCTACGGTGCGGCGTATCGTGCGCGACTCGCGCGGCGCCGACGTGTGCGTCGAGCGGCTGGACGACGCCGACCCCTACGCCTATTTGCGCGCGTGGCTCGAGCGCCACAAGGCGGCGCCGCTGCCCGCGGCCTTGCGCTTCGGCGGCGGGCTGGTCGGGTATTTTGGCTACGAAACCGTGCGCCATATTGAACCTAGCGCTCTTAATGAGCCCAAGGCAGATCCGCTGGGCACCCCGGACATGATCCTGCTCGTCTCCGACGAGCTGGCGGTGGTCGACAACGTGCTCGGCAAGCTCTACATGGTGGTCTACGCCGATCCGCGCGAGCCCGACGCCTGGCGCGTGGCGCGGGAGCGCGTGCGCAAGCTGAAATCGCGTCTTACCGCGCCGCTGCCCCGCGAGCTGGTGCTGCGCGAGCTGCCGGACGAGGCGCGCCCGGCCGAGGTGGAGAGGACTTTCACCGAGGCCGGGTTCCTGGAGGCGGTGAAGCGCGCCAAGGAGCACATTTTCGCGGGCGACGTGATGCAGGTGCAGGTCTCGCAGCGCTCGTCGCGCGAGTTCGCCGCTCCGCCGCTCGAGCTCTACCGCGCGCTGCGCGGCCTGAACCCGTCGCCCTACATGTTCTATTTCGACTTCGGCGACCATCATGTGGTCGGCGCGTCGCCGGAGATCCTGGTGCGGCTCGCGGGCGATACCGTGACGCTGCGGCCGATCGCCGGGACGCGGCCGCGCGGGCGCACGCCGGAAGAGGACGCGGCGGTCGCCGCCGAGCTGCTGGCCGACGAGAAGGAGCGCGCCGAGCACGTGATGCTGATCGACCTCGGACGCAACGACGTCGGCCGCGTCGCGGCGACGGGCAGCGTGAAAGTGACCGAAAAAATGGTGGTCGAGCGCTACTCGCACGTCATGCACATCGTCTCGAACGTGGAAGGCCGCGTGCGGCCGGGCCTGGACGCGCTCGACGTGCTGCGCGCGAGCTTCCCCGCCGGCACGGTCACCGGCGCGCCCAAGGTGAGGGCGATGCAGATCATCGACGAGCTCGAGCCGGTGAAGCGCGGCATCTACAGCGGCGCGGTCGGATACCTCGGCTTCAACGGCGACATGGACGTCGCCATCGCGATCCGCACGGCCGTGCTGAAGGACGGCAGGCTCCATGCCCAGGCCGCCGCGGGCATCGTGGCCGACTCGGACCCGCGCGCGGAGTGGCTCGAGACCCAGCACAAGGCGCGCGCGCTGCTGAAGGCCGCCGAGCTCGCCTCGAGCGAGAAGCTGGTGGAGGCCGCATGATCGCGCTGATCGACAACTACGACTCGTTCACTTACAACCTGGCGCAGTACCTGGGCGAGCTCGGTGCCGAGGTGCGGGTGTTCCGGAACGACCAGATTTCCGTCGCCGAGGTCGCGGCGCTCGCGCCTTCCCACGTCGTGCTCTCGCCGGGTCCCGGGACGCCCGGCGATGCCGGCATCACCCTGGGGCTGATCGCGAGGCTCGCGGGCAGTGTGCCGCTCCTCGGCGTGTGCCTCGGCCACCAGGCGATCGGCCAGGCCTTCGGCGGAAAGGTGGTGCGGGCCGGGCGGGTCATGCACGGCAAGACCTCGCGCATCCGCCACGACGGCAGGGGCGTCTTCGAAAGCATCCAAAACGACTTCGTCGCCACGCGCTACCACTCGCTGGTGGTGGAGCGCGAGAGCCTGCCCGCCTGCCTCGCCGTGACGGCGCAGTCGGAGGACGGCGAGATCATGGGGCTGCGCCACCGCGGCCTCGCGGTGGAAGGGGTGCAGTTCCACCCGGAGGCGCTGCTCACCGAGCACGGGCATGCATTGCTGCAGAATTTCCTAAAGGGAAACGAAACGGGGAGACGCTTATGAAGCAGATCACGGCAGCCGAAGCGATCCAGCGCACCGTCGAGCACCGCGAGGTGTTCCACGACGAGATGCTCCACGTCATGCGCCAGATCATGCGCGGCGAGCTCACGCCGGCGCAGATCGCCGGCTTCATCATCGGCCTGAGGGTCAAGAAGGAGACCATCGGAGAGATCGCGGCCGCGGCGCAGGTGATGCGCGAGCTCGCCACGCACGTCGAGGTGCGCGAGCGCAGCCACCTGGTCGACACCTGCGGCACGGGCGGCGATGCCGCGCACACCTTCAACGTGTCGACCTGCGCCTCGTTCGTCGCCGCCGGCGCGGGCATCAGAGTGGCGAAGCACATCGGGCGCTCGGTGTCCTCTTCTTCCGGCAGCGCCGAGGTGCTGGAGGCGCTCGGCGCGAACATCGGCATGACGCCCGCGCAGACCGCGGAGGCGATCGACCGGATCGGGCTCGGGTTCATGTTCGCGCCGGCGCACCACTCCGCGATGAAATACGCCGCGCCGGTGAGGAAGGAGCTCGGCGTGCGCACCATCTTCAACATCCTCGGGCCGCTCACCAACCCGGCGGGCGCGGAGAACCAGGTGCTCGGCGTGTTCCACCCCGACCTCGTCGGCATCCAGGTGCGCGTGCTGCAGCGGCTGGGCTCCAGGCACGTGATGGCGGTATACGGCCTCGACGGGCTGGACGAGATCTCGGTGTCCGCCGAGACCCTGGTCGGCGAGCTGGTGAACGGCGAGATCCGCGAGTACACCCTGCATCCTTCGCACTTCGGCCTGGAGCTCTACGACCGCCGCGCGATCCAGGTGCAGGGCGTGGACGAATCGAAGGAGATGATGCTGGCGGTGCTCGGCAACCAGCCGGGGCCGGCGCACAACATCGTGGTGCTGAACGCCGGCGCGGCGATCTACGTGGGCGGTCTGGCAAAGACCCACAAGGAAGGGGTCGAGCGCGCGCGCCGCGCGATCGCGAGCGGCGACGCGAGGCGCAAGCTCGACGACTTCGTCGCCTTCAGCGGGAAGCTCAAGGCTTGAACATCCTCGATCGCATCATGGCGGTGAAGCGTGCCGAGGTCGCGGCGGCGAAAGCATCGATTCCTGAACCGGAAATGCGCAGGCGCTCCACCGTTGCATCACCACCGCGCGACTTCGTTTCTTCGTTGAAAAGCCGGATCGATGCCGGAAAAGCGGCGGTCATAGCCGAGATCAAGCGCGCGAGCCCCTCCAAAGGTCTCCTGCGCGAGCAGTTCGCGCCGGCCGAGATCGCGCAGAGCTATGCCGCGGGCGGCGCGGCGTGCCTCTCGGTGCTGACCGACCGCGAATTCTTCCAGGGCGCGCCCGAGCACCTCGCGGCGGCGCGTGCGGCCTGCGCGCTGCCCGCGCTGCGCAAGGACTTCGTCTTCGACCCCTACCAGGTGCTCGAGGCGCGCGCGCTGGGCGCCGACTGCATCCTGCTGATCGCCGCCTGCCTTTCGGCGGCCGAGATGAAGTCGCTGGAAGACGCGGCGCTGGGCCTCGGCATGGCGGTGCTGGTCGAGGTGCACGATGCTGCCGAGCTCGAAGCGGCGCTCACCTTGCGCACGCCCCTCGTGGGCGTGAACAACCGCGATCTGCGGACCTTCGAGACGCGCATCGAAACGACGCTCGGGCTGCTGGAGCGGATGCCCGCGGAGCGCATCGTGATCACCGAGAGCGGCATCGCCGCGCCCGCGGACGTGGCTCGGCTCCGCAGCCGCGGCGTGAATGCTTTCCTGGTCGGCGAGGCCTTCATGCGCGCGCCGGACCCGGGCCGGGCCCTGCGCGCGCTGTTCGCCTAGCGGCTAGAAGCTGTGCTGGTACGAAACGCTCAGGACGTTGACGTTGGCTTCGTACGTCCCGTTGACCAGCCCGCGACCCGCGGCGCGCTGGTCGTTGTTGATGTCCGCGTCCTTGAATTTGACGAAGGCGTAGCCGAAGTCGAGACGCGCGGCTTTGCTCATCTGATAGGTACCGCCGAAGGCGAGCCAGTAGCGATCGTTGTCCGGCAGCCGGACGGTGCGGGTCTCCGCATTGGGCACCGGCGACTGGTCGTACGCGACGCCGAACCTCAGCGTCCAGGGACCGCTCCATTTGTAGTTGGCCCCGAGCGAGACTCGCCAAGTGTCCTCGAAGTTGAAGACCAGCGTGTCGAGCGGCTGGCCGCTCAAGGATCCGCTGGTGCGCACGAGCGGCACGCGGTCGATCTTGCTCCACTCGGTCCACGTGACGTCTGCCAGAAGGTCCCACTGGCTGTTGAGCTTGTGCACGGCGCTGAATGAAAGGGTGGCCGGCGTCTTGAGGTCGAGCTTGACGTTACCGCCGGTTAGAAGGGGATTCGCAGCGAGTGGGGCGGGCACCCCGCTGAAGCTCGTGTCGCCGTCGAGCTTGTAGTCTAGCGACGAGCGGTAGTGCACGCCGAGGCGCGTGGCGGGGCCGAGGTCGAACAAGCCGCCGACGTTGAAGCCCCACGCATCTCCGTCGACGCTGGTCTTGTTGCGCCCCTCGACATTCGGGCCAAGCGCCCCGCCCGCGGCCGCGGAGATGTTGACCGCGGTCTCGAGGTCGATTTCGCCGCGCTGATAGCTCACGCCCGCGCCGATGCTCGCGCCCGGGCTGAGCTTGTAGGATACCGACGGATTGATATTGAGCGTCTTCACTTCGGACTTGATGCCCTGGAAGCGCCCGATCCAGTCGGAGCCGTAGTCGGTCGCGAGGCCGAACGGCACGTTGATGCCGATGCCGAAGTTCCATTGCGGACCGAAGTCCATCACGTAGAAGACGTTCGGCAGGAAGGTCGCTTCGCCCGCGTCGCCGCCGTTGCCGTTGTTGGTGGTCTGAAGCGCCGCGGGTACGCTCGCTCCGTTGCTGAACTTGGTGCTCGGAATGATCGCGTGTCCACCCAGCAGGACGTGCTTGCCGCTCGGCAGCCGCGACATTCCCGCCGGGTTCCACCACACGGTGGAAGCATCCTCCCCGGCGGCGGCGGCGCCGGCGTAGGCGTTGCCGAGGCCGCTCACGCCCTGCTCGGAGAGCGCGAATGCGGCAGCCTGCGCCTGTTTCGCGCAGACGAAAGGAAGCGCGGACGCAACGAGAAGCGCGAGTACGTTCTTTTTCACTGGATTCCCCTCTGGCTGTCGCGCCGGCTGGTCCGTCGGCGCCGGCTAAAGCTAGCACCTTTAAACTGTAGCTGCAACGATGAGCCCGCATCTGCCACAGTTGAAAGCCCTGATGGACGCGGCGGCGGGCGCCGTCGAAGCTGGTGACGACGCGAGAGCCGAGCCGCTGCTCTTCCAGATCGTCGCGCTCAATCCTCGCGATGCGGAGGCCTGGAACACTCTCGCCGCGATCGCCGTGCGCAGCGGCAGAAGCGCTGAGGCGGTCGATCTAGCCAAGCGCGCGCTCGAGCTCGACCGGCGCAACGCCGACTATCTGAATACTCTGGGCGTTGCCTACAGCGAAGCGCAGGCGCCGGATCAGGCGCTCGCGTGTTTTAAACGGGCTTTGAAGGAGCGGCCGGATTTTGCTGACGGGCACTACAACCTGGGGAAAGTATTCGGCACGCTCGGCCGGATACCGGAGGCAGAGGAGGCCTATTTGCGCGCCCACCGTCTCGCACCCGCGAAGGGGCAGGCGGCCGCCAACCTAGCGGCCCTGTATGTCCGGCAGGGCCGCCATGGCGAGGCCCTTGCGCTGACGGCGGATGCACGGGCGCGCCTGCCCGACAACGAAGCGGTCGTGATCAATGCTTCGGTCGCCTTGCATGCCCGCTCGGGACCAGAAGCGGCGATCCGCGCGCTCGCCGCGTTTCTCGAGACGCACTCGAGCGCTGCGGCAGTGCACGCCGAGCTCGGTCGGCTGCTGCTCGCGGAAGGCCGCTTCGCGGAGGGCTGGCCCCACTACGCCTGGCGACACGGCCGGGCACCTTCGAGGTTTCCAGACTGCGGCGGCAAGCGCGTTCTGCTGCTGCCGGACCAGGGACTCGGTGATCACCTGTTCTTTCTGCGCTTCGTCCCCGCGCTTCGGGAGCGCGCGGCGCACGTGGCCTTCGCCTGCCCGCCGAAGCTCTTCGAATTGCTCGATACCGCCCCCGCGCCCGCCGAGCTATGCCGGGCCGATGGCGCGGAAGGATTCGATTTTTCACTGCCGCTCGGCGATCTGCCGCGCCTGCTGGACGCTCGCGGCACGCCGCCGCCGCTCGCGATTTGCGTCCCGCCGGAGCGCGTCGCGCGCTGGCGCGAGCGCCTGGCGCGGCTCGGACCGCCTCCCTACCTCGGCGTCACGTGGCGCGCCGGAGCCCGAAAGGAGAATCGCCCCGAGTTCGCCGCACGGGGCGAAGATCCGCTGCAGAAGGAGGCCGACCTCCCGGCTCTGGCGTCGGCGCTACGCGGATGGCGCGGAAGCGTTCTGGCGCTTCAACGCCTGCCTGTCGAGGGAGAGGTCGCAGCCTTTGGCAGAGCGCTCGGCCGCGCGTGCCATGATCTCAGCGCGGTGAACGACGATCTTGCCGACATGGCGGCGTTCCTTGGCGTGGTCGATGAGTACGTGGGCGTAAGCAATACGAACATGCACATTCGCGCCGGCGTCGGGAAGACCGCGCGCGTCCTGATTCCTTTCCCGCCCGAGTTTCGCTGGACGAACGCGGGCAGCGCAACGCCATGGTTTCCGGGCTTTGCCCTCTACCGCGAGTCGCCCGGGCGCGATTGGCAGATGGCGATGAAGGCCCTGGCGAGCGATATCGCCCTATGATCCGGCTCCGGACGCAGTGACCGGATGAATCCTCGATTGGCCCTTCTGATGCAGGCCGTGGCCGCGGCGCTCCAGGCGAGCGACGAGGCCGGCGCGGAAAACGCCCTCCGGCAGATCGTGGCGGAAGATCCGCGGCAGGCCGAGGCGTGGCACATGCTCGCGGCACTCGGCGTCCGGACCGCTCGTGCGGAAGAGGCGATCGAGTGCGCGCTGCGAGCGCATCATCTCGACCGGCGAAACGCTCAATACCTCAATACCCTGGGCATCGCATATGCCGAGGCGCGCCAGCTCCAGGAGGCGCTGCGTTGCTTCAAGCGCTCGCTCAAGGAGCGGCCGAACCGCTCGGACAGCCATTACAACCTCGGGAAGACGTATGCAAAGTTGGGAGACTGGAGGGAAGCGGCGCGTTGCTATGAGCGGGCGCACCAGCTCGATCCCGATCGCGCGGACATCATCCATAACCTGGTGGCGCTTCATGTGCATCAGGGCCGTTACCGCGAGGCGCTGCCGCTCATTGCGCGGGCGCGCTCGCGCATTCCGGACGATGTCGAACTCGCCCTCTACAGCGCTTTGGCCGCTCTCGCCACTTCGGGGCCTGATGAGATGTTTCGAGAGTTCGCGGCGTTTCTCGAGCGCCATCCCGACTCGGTGCCGGTGCGTGAGGAATTTGCGCTAAGGCTGCTGGCGCAAGGACGATTCGCCGAAGGCTGGCGAGAGTACGCGTTGCGCCGCGTCCGTCCTGCGCTCGGGCGGGCAAGCGAATTGCGGGGGCGGCGCGTACTGCTTCTGCCGGAGCAAGGCCTGGGGGATCAGCTGTTCTTTCTGCGTTTCGCGCCCCGACTGCGCGAGCGCGCCGCCTCGATCGCGTTCGACTGTCCGGCGAAGCTCGCGCCGTTGCTCGCGGGAAATGGAGTCGTCGATTTGCTTCCTGCCGGCGGTGCGCCCGGCGACTTCGACGTGGCCTTGCCGGTGGGCGATCTGCCCGAAGCGCTCGAGGATTGGACTACGCCGCCGGCATTTGCGCTGGCGCCGCGGCGTGTCTCCGCGTGGCGCGAGCGGCTCGCCGCGCTCGGCCCGGCTCCGTATCTCGGCGTGACCTGGCGGGCTGGCACCCGGGCCGGCCGCGGCGCCGAATTCGTCGCTCGCGAAGAAGGCGCGCTCGACAAGGAGATTGCGATCGAGCCGCTCGCCGCGGCGTTGCGCGGATGGCGCGGGACGGTGCTCGTCTTGCAGCGCCTGCCGCTGGCCGGGGAGGTTGAAAGGTTTTCAGCAGCGCTCGGTCGCCGCGCGCAGGATCTTTCCGTGCTCAACGAGGATCTCGAAGACATCGCAGCGGTGCTTGCGCTGATCGACGAGTACGTCGGCGTGAGCAATACCAACATGCACATCCGCGCCGGGCTGAACAAAATTGCGCGCGTTCTGGTGCCGTTTCCGCCCGAATTTCGCTGGATGCATGGCGGCGAAACTCCCTGGTTCCCGGGCTTTGCTCTGTACCGCCAATCGCCCGGGCGCGAGTGGCAGCGCGTGCTGGATTCCCTCGGAGTGAACATAAGTATTTGATTTTTCGTCTCTCGCGCTGCACAACCCGCGTCCGAGCCATGTTGCGCGAATGCAACTAGGCCGGTTCAATTGTCAGGGAATTTCAACGAAACCTTTGCTACGGAAAACAGGGGGTTGGCAAACTGTGCGCAGCTTCCGCCGTTCGGGGGGCATTCGCCGGTAACGGCGGCTTGGTTAAACAAACAACGGGAGATGTATTCATGCAAAAGAAACTCATAGCGATTGCCGTGGCAGGCGCGCTCGCCCCGGCCGCCGCAATGGCACAGTCGACGGTCGAGATCTACGGCCGAGCGAACATGGGCCTCGATCAGTGGGAAGCGAAGGGAGCGAGCGACCCCGCCGGCAATTTCAAGGGCCGCCTGAGGGTGTTCGACTTCGGCTCGCGCCTGGGCTTCCGCGTCAACGAAAGCCTCGGCGGCGGCATGCGCGCCTTCGTGGTGATGGAGACCGGCGTCAACATCGATTCCGGCAGCGGCAACGGCCAAAGCGGTGGGGCGAACGCTTCGACCGGCTTCTGGGCGTCGCGCGACTCCTACGCCGGTATCGGCGGAGACTGGGGCGATGTGCGCTTCGGCCGCCAGTCGCCGTTCTACAGCAACGGCATCATCATGCAGGCGGGCTCGAACTACATCAACCAGGGGATGGACAGCGCGTTCAGCATGGGAGGCGCGCTCGCGCAGCCGTCCGGCCGCGAGTCCAACGTCATTTCGTACAACACCCCGACCTTCGGCGGCTTCAACGCCTCGTTGAGCTGGGGCCCGGGCGCGAGCGAAGGCAGCGCCTTCACCGGCACCGGCCAGGGCAAAGAGCAGCTCTACGTGGCGACTGCCCGCTACAGCGGCGGCCCGTTCCGCGCGCAGTTTGACTATGGCACGCGGAAGGACGTCGCCAACGTGGCAGGCCAGGATCGCAACGCCTTCAAAGTCGGCGCCGGGTTTTCCTACGCGCCTGGCGCATTGATCTCGGCCATCTACGGCCAAGTCGAGAACAAGAATATCGCTACCGCCGTCAGCTTTGGCGGGATCGTGTTCGCCGCCGCGGGAACCAGCCCCAAGACGAACATCTGGATCCTGAACTGGGAGCACATGTTCGGGCAGTGGCAGGTCCTCGCGCAGTATGCGAAGTTCGACAAAATCAAGAACCTGACGGTCGATCCCGGCGGCACGGATGCCCAGGGCTACACGCTGGCGACAAAGTACTTCCTGTCGAAGCGTACGGGCGTGTACCTGTCCTTCAACCAGGTCAAGAACAAGGAAAACGCCTGGTGGGATATGTCCAACGGCGGGTCGAGCTCGGCCAACACCGCGCTGGCCGTTGCGAACCGGGGCGCGGATCCGCGCATCATCGCCCTCGGCTTGATGCACAACTTCTAGCCGCAAGGTTCAGCAAATCTGAACGGGCGCCGCAAGGCGCCCGTTTTTTTTTGAAGTGCTAACCTAGCGGCGTGATCGACATCGACCGGATTATTGCCGAGTTCGACCGGGCGCTTCGTAGCGTCGGCAACGTTACGCAGGCGAGCCGCGGTTCGCCCGCCGAAGCGCTGCCGGAGGCGGAATTGAACGAACACGACCGCCGGCACGCCGCGGCGCTGATGCGCGTGAACCACGTCGGAGAAGTGTGCGCCCAGGCGCTCTACCAGGGGCAAGCGCTGACCGCGCGCGACCCGCACGCCCGCCAGGCGCTCGAGCGTGCAGCGCGGGAGGAAGAGGACCATCTCGCGTGGAGCGCGGAAAGGGTGCACGAGCTCGGCGGGCGCACCAGCCTCCTCAATCCGCTCTGGTACGCGGGCGCGTTCGCGATCGGAACCGTCGCGGGAGCGCTCGGGGACCGGTGGAATCTGGGGTTTCTCGCCGAGACCGAGCGCCAGGTCGAAGAGCACCTTTCAGGGCATCTCGATCGACTTCCTTCCCAGGATGCGCGCACGCGCACGCTGGTTGAGGCCATGCGCGCCGACGAGGCGCGGCATCGCGACACCGCCGTGCGGCTCGGAGCGGCCGAGTTGCCGCGGCCGGTGAGGCTCGCGATGCGAATGGCGTCCGGACTCATGACGCGCGTCGCCTACCGCGTCTAGACTAGCCCTCCACGATCTCGAAGTCCCTGGTGATCTGCGCGGTCTTGACGAGCATCGCGGTGGCGGAGCAGTACTTCTCATGCGACAGGCGGATCGCATGCTCGACCAGATTCCTCTTGAGCGCGCGGCCGCGCACCAGGAAATGCATGTGGATGCGGGTGAAGACCTTCGGGTCGGTCTCGGCGCGCTCCGAAGTGAGCTTCACCTCGCAGCCGGTCACGTCCTGGCCGCTTTTCTTGAGGATCACGACCACGTCGTAGGCGGTGCAGCCGCCGGTCCCGACGAGCACCATCTCCATCGGTCGCGGCGCGAGGTTGCGGCCGCCACCATCGGGCGCGCCGTCCATCACCACCGAGTGGTTGCTCCCGGTTTCGGCGATGAAGCTCATCCCTTCGCCGCTCCAGCGCACGCTGCATTCCATGCGGGACTCCTCTTGAATCAAGGGCTCTTGCTTCGCACCATCCTGCGCGTTTCTATTTCTTTCTTGAAATCATGATATTGGTTAATTATACATATATATCAATATCTTATGGACATCAGAGTAAAATGCCGGGAACCACGTTGCTCCGCAGCATTCCGGCGCGCATAATCGGTTCGGGATGCAGTAAGTCTCCTCCACCCTCCTCCTTTGGTGGATTCGGCGCAACTCTCGCGAGTGGCGCCATTTTTTTGGGTACAATCCGCACCTTTTCTCGAAGCGGCAGCAATGAAAACCTACACGGCGAAGGCAGGCGAAGTCGAGCACGGCTGGTTCGTGGTCGACGCGCAGGACAAGGTGCTCGGCAAGCTCGCCACCCAGATTGCGGTGCGGCTGCGCGGCAAGCACAAGCCGGAATACACGCCGCACGTCGACACCGGCGACTACGTCGTCGTCGTGAACGCGGCCAAGGTGCGCGTCACCGGCAGAAAGACCGAGCGCAAGATCTATTACCGTCACTCGGGGTATCCCGGTGGGCTGAAGGTGACGAACTTCGCCAAGTTGCGTGCCACTCGGCCCGAGCGCGTGCTGCAGCGCGCGGTGAAAGGCATGCTTCCCAAGGGCCCGTTGGGTTACGCGATGCTGAAGAAACTGAAGGTCTACGCCGGCGGCACGCACCCGCATTCGGCGCAGCAACCCAAGGCACTGGAGATCGGATAAATGGTCGGCGATTACTACTACGGCACGGGCAGGCGCAAGAGCGCTGTCGCGAGGGTGTTCATCAAGCCCGGCAAGGGCGATTTCGTGGTGAACGGCAAGCCGGTGGACCAGTTCTTCGGGCGCGAGACCGGACGCATGGTCGTGCGCCAGCCGCTCGAGCTCACGAAGAGCGCCGCGAGCTTCGACATTCTGGTGAATGTCTACGGCGGAGGCGAGAGCGGTCAGGCGGGCGCGGTGCGCCACGGCATTGCCCGCGCGTTGATCGAGTATGATGCGGGGCTGAAGAGTCAGCTGAGCGCGGCCGGCCTGGTGACGCGCGATGCGCGCGAAGTCGAGCGCAAGAAGGTCGGCCTGCACAAGGCGCGGCGGCGCAAGCAGTACTCGAAACGGTAGACCAACGCATTTCGAACGAAAAGCCGCCCGCGGGCGGCTTTTTTGTTCTTGGGACCGGATGAGCATGGTAAGAGCGGGAATCGTTGGCGGCACCGGCTACACCGGCGTGGAGCTGCTCAGGCTTCTCGCCCAGCATCCGCAGGCGGAGCTCCGCGCGATCACTTCGCGCAAGGAGGCGGGCACTCCGGTCTCGGCCATGTTCCCGAGCCTGCGCCGGCGTGTGGACCTCGCCTTCAGCGAGCCAAGGGCCGACGCGCTGCGCGGCTGCGACGTGGTGTTCTTCGCCACGCCAAGCGGGGTGGCGATGGCCGAAGCGCGCGCCCTGCTCGAAAGCGGAGCGCGTGTAATCGACCTCTCCGCGGACTTCCGCATCAAGGATGTCGCGGAGTGGGAGCGCTGGTACCAGCTGAAGCACGCCGCCCCGGAGCTCGTCGCCGAGGCGGTGTACGGGCTGCCGGAGCTCAACCGCGAGCGCCTGGCGGGCGCGCGCCTTGTGGCCAACCCGGGGTGCTATCCGACCGCGACGCAGCTCGCACTGCTGCCGCTTGTGGAGGCGGGCGTCGTCGATCTTGATCACCTCATTGCCGACGCCAAGTCCGGCGTGAGCGGCGCCGGCCGCAAAGCGGAGCTGCATCTCGGATTTTCCGAGGCCGCGGACAACTTCGCCGCCTACAGCGTTCCCGGCCACCGGCACTGGCCGGAGATCCGCCAGGGGCTCGCCCAGGCCGCGAGGCGGGAGGTGGGCCTCGTATTCACCGCCCACCTTCTTCCGCTGATTCGCGGCATCGAAGTGACTGCCTACGCGCGCATCACGCGCGAGGCCGACTTCCAGCAGCTGTTCGGAAAGCGCTACGCGCGCGAGCCGTTCGTCGATGTAATGCCCGCGGGGAGCCACCCGGACACGCGCTCGGTGCGCGCGGCGAATCTCTGCCGCATCGCCGTGCACCGGCCGCCGCAAAGCGCCACGGGCTCCGACACTCTGGTGGTGCTGTCGGTGATCGACAACCTGGTGAAGGGGGCCTCGGGCCAGGCGGTGCAGAACATGAACCTGATGTTCGGTCTTCCGGAGACGGCGGGCCTGACCCAGGTTCCGGTGGTGCCTTGAAGAGCTGGACCAAGGCGCTGCGGCGCCGCTTCGGCATCGCCACGTCGCGTGTCGAAATTCACAGTGCGCTGCCGTGGTATTGGCGCTGGCTCGGCATCGCGGCGCTGCTTGGCATTTCCGCCGCTTCGGCGACCTGGATCTACGACGCCGGAAGGCGCTTCGCCGGCTTCGACCGCAGCGAGGTGCAGGAGGAGCTCAGCCGCGTCAGCCGCGAGCTGGACACCGCGCGCTCGGAGCTCGAGCGGCTGCGCGCCGTAGCCAATGCCGCCGACAGCCGGCTCTCCATCGAGCGCACCGCGCAGCAGAAGCTCGCCCAGCAAATCCGCACCCTCGAGCAGGACAATGCGCGCCTGCGTGAGGAATTGGGCACATTCGAGACGATGGTGACCTCGGAAGCGCGCACCGGCAGCGCGCCCGCCATCTACCGTTTCCAGGTGGTAGCGGACGTATTGCCTGGCGAATATCGCTACCGGCTGCTTCTTGTCACCCCGAGCTCGCGGCGCGAGCGCGAGTTCAATGGACGGCTCGAGCTCGTCGTCAGCCTGACGGAAGAGGGGCGCAATGTTATGATGAGCTTCCCGGAGCAGGCGGACGCGGCTGCCTTCCGCCTTGCTTTCAAATACTACCGTCGGGTCGAAGGGACGTTCCGGGTGAACCCGAAGGCGAAGGTGGAGAGCGTGCAGGTGCGCATCTACGAGACTGGCTCGAGCCAGCCGCGCGCAACGCACTCGGTGGCCGTGGGGCCGAAGGGAGCATGAGATGTTCAACAAATCGAGCAAGCCGCAGAACCGGATCGACAGCCTGATCGGAACGACTACCCGGATCGAGGGCAACGTGATCTTCAGCGGCGGATTGAGGGTCGACGGCGTGATCCGCGGCAACGTCAGCGCGGTTGCCGACCAGCCCGGCACCCTCGCGGTGTCGGCCGACGCGCGTATCGACGGCGAAGTCCAGGCGTCGCACATCGTGGTCAACGGCACCATCAACGGGCCGGTGCACGCGACCGAGACCCTCGAACTACAGGCGGGGTCGAAGGTCAAAGGGGATGTGCACTACAAGACCATCGAAGTCCATCCTGGCGCCGTGGTTGAAGGGCGACTGGTGCACCATCCCGCCGAGATGAAAGGCGTCGAGCTCAAGCTCGCGGCGGCCAATCAAGAGTAAAGTGACGGAGCAACCCACGGAGTGAATGTATGGACGCAGTAGCCGAGATGCCCGCCCCGCTGTCCTTCAGCGACAACGCGGCCAACAAGGTCAGGCAGCTCATCGACGAGGAAGGCAACCCCGAGCTCAAGCTTCGGGTGTTCGTCACCGGCGGCGGCTGCTCGGGCTTCCAGTACGGCTTCACCTTCGACGAGGTGCAGAACGACGACGACGCCGTGATGCAAAAGAACGGCGTCACCCTGCTCATCGACCCCATGAGCTACCAGTACCTCACTGGCGCCGAGATCGACTACCAGGAAGGCCTGGAAGGCGCGCAGTTCGTGATCAAGAACCCCAACGCGCAGAGCACCTGCGGTTGCGGGTCGTCCTTCTCAGTCTAGAAATCGTTTTCCGCGGGAAAAAGGGGCCGTAGGGCCCCTTTTCTTTTTCACTCCAGCAGCGCCAGGTTGCTGTTGGCGAGAAGCTCAAGGCGCGCGATGAGCGGCGCGGCGCTGGCGTGGAAGGCGGCAAGCTCGGCCGCCGGGACCGGGGACGCAGCCGGCATCGCGATCGACAGCGGATTGCGCGCCTGTCCGGCGACGCGGAACTCGTAGTGCAGATGGGGTCCGGTGGCCCAGCCGGTCTGGCCGACGAAGCCGATGGTGTCGTTTTGCTCGACGCGCGCGCCGCGCCGCACCGCGATGCGGCTGAGGTGCGCGTACACCGTGGTGTACTGGCCCGCGTGGCGCAGGATGACCACGTTGCCGTAGCCGCCGCGCGGCCCCGCGTGCTCGACGACCGCGCCGCCCACCGCGCGCACACGCGTGCCGGTCGGTGCTGCGTAGTCGATGCCCTGATGCGCGCGCCAGGCCTTGGCGATGGGGTGCACCCTTATTCCGAAGCCCGAGCTCACGCGGGAGAACTCGAGCGGCGCGCGCAGGAAGGCCTTGCGCAGGTTGTTGCCATCGGGCGCGTAGTAGCCGTTGCCGTAATGCACCGCGCGAAACGTCTTGCCCCGGCTCGAGAATTCCGCTGCGAGGACGCGGCCCGCCCGCACCGGCCGCCCGGCGAGGTGATGGAGCTCGTACACCACGGTGAACTGGTCGCCCTTGCGCAGGTCGCGGTGGAAATCGATGTCGCCGCCGAAGATGTCGGCGAGCTGCATGGCGACGCCGTCCGGGATGCCCGCGGCGTCGCTTGCGGCGAAGAGGGAGCTTTGCACCACGCTCGACTTCATCGCCACCTGGGTGTAGAGCGCGGCGCGCTCCTCGCTCGAGCGCAGCTCCTCACCTTCGCGCGAGATCTGCACCAGCGTGTCGCGCGCGGTGAGGAAGCTGAGCGCCACCAGCCTGCCTTCGGCGCTCACCTCGGCCGCAACGTTGTAGCCGGGGCGCAGCGCCTGGAGGGCGCGCTGGCGCGCGAGCAGTTCCGCTTCACCGCCGGCCACCCCGAGCCGCGAGAGCAAGGCGCTCAGGGTGTCGCCGCGCTGGTAGCGCTCCTCGCGGATATAGGAGGCGGGAGACGGCAGCAGGGCTTCCGCCGGAATCGGCAGCGCCTCGACCGATGAAGTCGGCGAGAGCAGCACCTGGGCATCGGGCGAGGGCGCGATGGTGGCAAAAGCGGCGACCGCGCCGAAGACGGCGAGGACCACGATCACGGCGCTGCGCGCAAACCGCCCGAGCATGCTCATTGCGGCTAGAATCCCTTGTTTTTCAGAAGCCTGCGGAAGTGTAGCAAAGTTCTCAGAGCGTGCAATAGACAAAAATGGTTACGGGTACAGGCAATTAGGACTATGCGCCAGGCTTGACGATGGCAAAGGCGGTAAAGAACTCGGACGTGGACGTCGAGCGCGCGATCGAAACAGTGCGCCGCGGCGCGGTCGACCTGATCGACGAAACCGAGCTTCGCGACAAGCTTCGCAGCGCTCGCAAGCTGCGCGTCAAGCTCGGGCTGGATCCGACCGCCCCGGACCTGCACCTCGGCCACACCGTGGTCATCAACAAGCTGCGCCACTTCCAGGAGCTCGGGCATCAGGTCCAGTTCCTGATCGGCGACTTCACCGGCATGATCGGAGACCCGACCGGAAAGAACCAGACGCGGCCGCCGCTATCGCGCGAGCAGATCCTGGCGAACGCCCAGAGCTATCGCGACCAGGTATTCAAGATTTTGGACCCCGAGAAGACGCAGATCCTGTTCAACTCGGAGTGGTCGGACAAGCTCGGCGCCGAGGGGATCATCCGGCTGGCGGCCAGGTACACCGTCTCCCAGCTCCTGGAGCGCGACGATTTTTCCAGGAGGTTTCGGGAAGAAAGACCGATCAAGCTGCACGAGCTGCTCTACCCCTTGATGCAGGGCTACGACTCGGTCGCGATGAAGGCCGACGTCGAGCTCGGCGGTACCGACCAGAAATTCAATCTGCTGGTGGGACGGGAATTGCAGCGGCAGTGGGGACAGGAGCCGCAGTGCATTCTCACGATGCCGCTGCTCGAAGGCCTCGACGGCAAGGAGAAGATGTCCAAGTCGCTCGGCAACTATGTCGGCATCGCCGAGCCCCCGCAGGAGATCTTCGGCAAGCTGATGTCGATCTCCGATGATCTGATGTGGCGCTACATCGAGCTGCTGTCCTTCGAGCCCCTCGCCGCGGTACGGCAGTGGAAGGCACAAGTGGCGGAAGGGGCGAATCCCAGGGACGTGAAAGTCCGGTTCGCGAAGGAAATCGTGGCGCGGTTCCAAGGGGCCGAGGCCGCGCGCAGGGCACAGGAGGAATTCGAGCAGCGCTTCCGCGAGGGCGCGCCGCCCGAGGACATGCCGCTTGTCGCGGTGAAGGCTCCTGACGGCGGAATCCTGATCGCCCATGTGCTCAAGCAGGCGGGCCTCACGCCGAGCACCTCCGAAGCGCAGCGCATGATCGAGCAGGGCGGGGTGAGGCTCGACGGCGAACGTGTGGCCGACAAGGCTTTGAAGATCCAGGCCGGCCGGACGGTGGTGGCGCAGGTCGGCAAGCGCAAGTTCGCGCGCATCAAGGTGGAATAAGAAGCGGGGTCGAGCGATGTACGAGGTCTACGCGATCAAGTATGCGCACCACGCGCGCAGCGCGCGTGAGAACTTCATCGGCGGCGACCCCCACGACGGCCCGATGCCGCTCGACTATTTCGTGTGGCTCCTGCGCGGCGCGGGGCGCGAGATCGTGGTCGACACCGGCTTTTCCGCGGCGGTGGCGCTGAAGCGCGGCCGCGACCACATCCGCTGCCCGACCGAAGGCCTGAAGCTCCTGGGGACCGATGCGAAAGGGGTGAAGGACGTGGTCATCACCCACCTTCATTACGATCACGTCGGCAACTTCGAGCTGTTTCCGTCCGCCACGCTGCACCTGCAGGATCTCGAGATGCGCTACGCCACCGGGCGCTACATGTGCGACGAGTGCTTCCGCGGCGCCTACGAGGTGGAGGACGTCGTCGGCATGGTGCGGCGAGTCTACGCAGGCCGCGTGCGCTTTCACCAGGGCGACGGCGAGCTTGCGCCCGGCGTGTCGCTGCATCTCATCGGCGGGCACACGATGGGCCTGCAGGCGGTGCGCGTCATGACCCGGCGCGGCGCGCTCGTGCTTGCCTCGGACGCAAGCCACTTCTACGCCAACATGGAAGAGGTGCGTCCGTTCCCGATCGTCTGGTCGGTGGCGGACATGGTCGACGGCTACCGGCGCCTGCGCAGCCTCGCCGAGTCCCCCGCGCACATCATCCCGGGCCACGACCCGCTGGTGATGGAGCGCTATCCCGCGCCCGCGGGAGAGCTCCAGGGCATCGCCGTCAGGCTGGACTGATTTTGCGGGGGCGGATTATGATCGTCCTCCCCCCGAAGTTGGACAGAAAGCACAGGATTTACCGACACGTTGGAGGAGGAGGAGACATGCGCATCAAGATGGTCGCGTTGGCGCTCGTGGCGCTCGCGGGCGTAACGGCGGCGCTCGCCCAGCAGCCCGCGCAGCAGGTCGCGGCGAAGAACCTCAAGTTCCAGTCCACCTGGCCCGCCAGCCTCACGCTGCAGGACAACTTCAAGTATTTCGCCGAGCGCATCGACAAGCTCACGCGCGGCGAGGTCAAGATCGAGGCCATGGCGGCCGGCCAGATCGTGCCGGCGTTCGAGATCCTGGATGCGACCCATAAGAAGGTGCTCGACGGCGGCCACGGCGTCGCCTACTACTGGGTGGGCAAGAACAAGACGGCGACGCTGTTCTCCGCGACCCCCGCCGGACCGTTCGGGATGGACCACTTCGACTTCCTCGGCTGGCTCTACGAGGGCGGCGGCATGGACCTCTACTGGGAGTTCTATCGCGACATCCTCAAGCTGAACATCGTCGCCTGGCCGATCGGCGGCTCGAGCCCGCAGGCCTTCGGCTGGTTCAAGCGGCCGATCAAGAGCCTCGCCGACTTCAAGGGCATGAAGTGCCGCCAGACCGGCATCGTGGCCGAGATCTACCAGAAGATGGGCATGCAGACGGTCAACATGCCCGGCGGCGAGATCGTGCCCTCGGCTCAGCGCGGCGTGATCGACTGCGCCGAGTGGGTCGGCGGCATCGAGGACCTGAGGCTCGGCCTGCCGCAGGTCTGGAAGTATCACTACACGCCGGGCATGCACGAGAGCAACTCCATGCTCGAAGTCATCATGAACGGCGACGTGTGGAAGGGCCTGACGCCGCACCAGCAGGAGGCGGTGCGCGCGGCGGTCTCCGAGACCTTCCTGCGCTGGGGCGTCAAATGGCAGAAGCAGAACGCCGATGCGATCGAAGAGATGCGCACCAAGCACGGGACCCAGATCCTGCGCACGCCTCCCGAGATCCTGGTCGAGTTTCTGAAGACCTGGGACAGGATGGCGGCCGAGGAGTCGGCGAAGGATCCGTTCTTCAAGAAGGTGCTCGAATCGCAGCGCGTGTACGCGTCCAAGGTGGTGCCCGCCAAGCGCTTCATGTACCCGCCGTACTCGTTCGCCGCGAACTATTATTTCCCCGAGCAGAAGAAGCCCGCGCCGTCAGGAAAGGGCAAGGGTGAGTAACCGCATTTCCGTTGACCGTGTCCCGGCGAAGCGTGTAGGCTGCATTTCGCCTTGCGAAACCAAACCTGAGGAGGAGGGCTAGCATGAGGCCGTTCGTTCGTTCCGCATTTGCGCTCGCCTGCGCCGCAAGTTTCGCGGCCACAGCGCAGGCGCAGCAGTCCACCACGCTGAAGATGCAGGCCACCTGGCCTGCGAGCCTGACGCTGTACGAGAACTTCACCTATTTCGCCGAGCGCATCAACAAGGTCTCGGGCGGCCAGCTCAAGATCGACGCGATGCCCGCGGGCCAGGTGGTGCCGGCCTTCGAAGTGCTCGACGCCACGCACAAGAAGGTGCTCGACGGCGCGCACGCGTGGTCGGGCTACTGGGTCGGCAAGAGCAAGACCGCCATCCTCTTCACGGGCGGCCCGGGCGGCACCTTCGGCATGGACATGATCGACGCGCTCGGCTGGATGCACCACGGTGGGGGCATCGAGCTCGCGCAGGAGTTCTTCAACAAGGAGCTCAAGCTGAACCTGCACTGGATTCCGATCCTGCCGTCGGGTCCGCAGGCGTTCGGCTGGTTCAAGCGGCCGATCAAGAACCTCGCCGACTTCAAGGGCATGAAGTGCCGCCAGACCGGCATGGCCGCGGAGATCTGGCAGCGCATGGGGATGACCACGGTCAACATGCCCGGCGGCGAGATCATCCCCTCGGCGCAGCGCGGCGTGATCGACTGCGCCGAATGGGTCGGCGGCGTGGAGGATCTGCGGCTCGGGTTCCAGAACGTCTGGAAGTACCACTACACGCCGGGAATGCACGAGAACGTCACCATCGGCGAGGTGGTCATCAACGGCGACGTCTGGAAGGGGCTCAAGCCCGAGCACCAGGAGATGATGAAGTCGATCGCCGCCGAGACCTTCGTCATCTGGTGGGCGAAGTGGCAGAAGCAGAACGCCGACGCCATCAAGGAGCTCCAGGAGAAGCACGGGGTGCGAATCCTGCGCACGCCGCCCGACATCCTGATCGCGTTCCTGAAGGAGTGGGACAAGCTCGCGGCGGAAGAGAGCGCCAAGAACCCGTTCTTCAAGAAGGTGCACGAATCGCAGCGCCAGTACGCTTCGGTGGTCGTGCCGGCGAAGCGCTTCTACTTCCCGCCGTACTCCTTCGCGGCCAACTACTACTGGCCCGAAAAGGCCGCGGCCGCCGAAGGCAAGGCTCCGGCCGACAAGGCGGAGGCGAAGAAGAAATAGCAGCCCGGTTCGTCGACGGGGGCGGAGGATCCGCCCCCGTTTAGTTTTGAAGGGGAGAGCGCATGGCTGCACAGTCGCCGGGCCTGATCAGGACGGTCCGCATGATTGACAAGTTCACCGACACCACCGGCACCTGGATCGCCTGGCTCAACGTGCCGCTCGTGGCCGTGGTCGCGTACGAGGTGTTCGCGCGCTACGTGTTCCACGCGCCGACGATCTGGTCGTTCGATCTCACCTACATGTTCTACGGCACCATCTTCATGCTCGGCGCCGCTTTCGCGCTGCACAAGGGGGCGCACATCCGCACCGATTTCTTCTACGAGAAGTGGTCGGTGAAGACCAAGGGCGTCATCGATGCCACCTCGTACATCGTGTTCTTCTTCCCGTCGATCGTCATGCTGCTCTGGATCAGCGGCGGCGAAGCGTGGTACGCCTTCGACATCAAGGAAACCTCCGAGCAGACGCCGTGGCGCCCGATCCTGTGGCCTTACAAGTCGGTGGTGCCGCTCACCTGCGTGTTCCTGCTGATCCAGGGCGTCTCCGAGCTGATCAAGAGCTTCTACGCCGCGCGCATGGGAATCGAGCTCGAGCACAAGGAGAAGATCGAGATATGACCCCCGATATCGCCATCGGGCTCGTCATGCTGTTCGTCATGATCGGCGCCATCTTCATCGGGGTGCCGATCTCGTTCACGCTGCTGTTCCTCGCGCTCACGTTCGGCTACTTGTCGCTCGGCGACGTGGTGTTCAGCCTCGCGTACTTCCAGACCATCGGCATGATGAAGGAGGAGCTGCTCGCCGCGGTGCCGCTGTTCATCTTCATGGGCTTCATCACCGAGCAGGCGGGGCTCATGGAGCGATTGTTCTCCGCCTTCCGCATGGTGCTCGCGCCGATCCGGGGCTCGCTCTACATCGTGGTCATCGTCACCTCGGCGGTGTTCGCCATGGCCACGGGCATCGTCGGCGCGGCGGTCACGGTGCTCGGCATCATGGCCGCGCCGATCATGATCAAGACCGGCTACGACGCCAAGCTCTCGGCCGGCGCCATCACCGCCGGCGGCACGCTCGGCATCCTGATTCCGCCCTCGGTGATGCTGATCGTCATGGGGCCGGTGCTCGGCGTGTCGGTGGCCGACCTCTACTCCGCCGCCTTCGGTCCCGGCTTCCTGCTGGCGGGGATCTATCTCGTCTACCTCATCGTGCGCAGCTTTCTCAATCCGAAGCTGGGGCCGCCGGTGCCGAAGGAAGAGCGCGTCACCGACATCGTGGTGATCGCCAAGGAAGTCGTGATCGGCGTGCTGCCGCTCCTTCTGCTGATCGCCGCCACCCTGGGATCGATCCTCGCCGGCCTCGCCACCCCGACCGAGGCCTCCGGCATCGGCGCGCTCGGCGCCTTGATCCTCGCCGTCGTCTACCGGCGCCTCACCTACGCCGGCCTCAAGCAGGCGGTGATCAGCGCGACGCTCACTTCGAGCATGGTGCTCTTGCTCGCGGTGACTTCCAATATCTTCGGCGCGGTATTCGCGCGCATGGGGACCGCGAACTGGGTCACCGACGCGATGGTGTCGCTGCCGGTGCCGCCGCTCGTGATGCTCGCGTTCGTGGTCGTGCTCATCTTCCTGCTCGGCTGGCCGTTCGAATGGCCGGCGATCATTCTGGTGTTCCTGCCGATCTTCTACCCGGTGGTCGACGCGCTGCGCCCGGCGCTCTCCAAGTCCTTCGGCATCCCGGATGATCTCTTCATGGTGTGGTTCGGCTCGCTGGTCGCGGTCACCTTGCAGACCGCCTACCTCTCGCCGCCGGTCGCGATGTCGGCGTATTACCTCAAGCAGGTGGTGAAGGAGTGGTCGCTCCTCACGATCTACAAGGGCATGTTCGAGTTCATGGTGCTGCAATGCATCGCCATTGCGGTCGTGATGTTCGTGCCTGGCATCTCCACCTACCTGCCCGAGGTGCTCCGGGCCGAGCAGCAATCGATCAAGACCGAGGACATTGACGACAGCGCCAACCGCCTCGAGGAAGACCCGCTCAAGGCCGGGCAGGAACAGCAGGAGGAGGAGGAGCAGCAGGGCGACAGCCTGGAAAAGGACCCGCTCGTGAATCCGAAGAAGTAGCTGTTTTTTGCTATAAGAGCCGGTGGCGTTTGATTTCGATGCCCCGGTCGACCGGGCCGGCACCTGGAGCACGCGCTGGGACCGCTACGCCGGTCGCGACGTCATCCCGCTATGGGTGGCCGACAGCGATTTCCGGGCGCCGCCGGCGGTGCTCGAAGCGCTGGCGGCCCGCGTCGCTCACGGGGTGTTCGGCTATACCACCCCGCCGCCCGCGCTCACCCAGGCGATCTGCGAGCGCCTCGCGCGGCGCTACGCCTGGCGCGTGGAGCCCTCCTGGATCGTTTATCTCTCCGGAGTCGTCCCCGGCCTGCACCTCGCGGCGCGCAAGCTCGTGCCGCCCGACGGCCACGTGCTCGTGCCTCGGCCGGTCTATCAGCACCTCAGGCGCGCCGCAGAGCTCGCGCCGCGCCGCTTCACCGAGATTCCCCTCGTCCTCAATCGCGGCCGCTGGGTCTTCGACCCGCAGGATCTGACGCAGGACGCCGACCTCTTTTTTCTGTGCAATCCGCAGAACCCCGGCGGCACGGTGCTCCGCCGCCCGGAGCTCGAGCGGCTCGCCGAGGCGAGCGGCCGGGCGATCATCGTGTCCGACGAGATCCATTGCGACCTGGTCCTCGACCCGGAGCTGCGCCACGTGCCGGTCGCGAGCCTTTCACCCGAGGTCTCGCGCCGCACGGTCACGCTGATGTCGGCGAGCAAGACCTTCAATTTCCCGGCCGCCGGCTGCGCCTGGGCGATCATCGAGGACGAGCGGCTGCGGCGCGCATTTGCCGCCGACATCGCGGCGCACGTGCTGCATTCGCCTTCGGTGTTCGGCTACGACGCGACGCTGGCCGCGTTTCGCGGCGGCGATGCCTGGCTCGCCGCGCAGCTCGAGTACCTGCGCGGCAACCGCGACGAAGTCGAGCGCACCATGGCGGCCGCCGGCCTGCCGACGGCGCACGTCGAGGCTACGTACCTGGCTTGGATCGACGCGTCATCCCAGAACGCCAAGGACGCGTACCAGCTTTTTCTCGAAGCGGGCGTGGCGCTGTCGCCGGGACCGCAGTTCGGCGGGTCCGCCGGCTTCGTGCGCCTTAATTTCGCGACCCAGCGCGCGCGCCTCGCCGAGGCGCTCGCCCGGATGCGCGCCGCGGCAGCACGTCCCGCGCCGCGGTAGCTTCGGGCTGGCGTCGTGGCGTGGGCACTTCCGCTCCTGCCGCGGCGCCGGAGCCATTCGCACGTAGTACGAGGGCCGCGTGAAGGATCCGTTCTAGGTGCGGGTCGCTCACTCCGAGCTCGTGCATGTGCGCGAGCGTATTGCGGATGTAGTCGACCGCGGTACCGCGCTGTCCGATGCCTTGCGCGACGAGCCGCGCACGCCCGTGGAGGTCGAGCTCGCGCACATACGCGGGATGCGTGGGGTCTGCGAGAAACGCGAGCGCGCGAACCTGGCGTTCCCCGGCGATCTGCACCTGGAGGAGCCGGGGCGCGTACACGCGACGCGGCATCTCGCGCTGCCAGAGGCGCGCCAGCGCGCGGCGCACGCTGTCTGCATGGACGCGGTAGGCCATGCCCCAGCAGGAGCCGCCGCGGCACAGTCCCATCACCAGGCCGGGCTTGCGCTTGGTGCCGCGGTAGCGGGTGGACAGGATGCACAGCGCCCGGTGGTAGCCGTGGATCCGGCCGCGCGCCTTCTGGATGTAGGAAAAGCCGGGCGACCACATGAGCGAGCCGTAGCCGAACACCCAGAGATCGCCTTTGGGCAGTTCGGCCAGGAACTCGTCCAGCGTCATCGTCTCACTTTAACGCGGCGCGCACCTCGGCGGCTGACGCGAGGCGCCCACCGGCGCCGCAGCGTGCAGCGCGACTTCAAGCCAGGTCTGCGCCATTTCGCGCAGCATATAAAATCGGCGCGATGTCCGCACGCCGCCCGCCGATCGTCGGCCGCTACACCGGCGAGGAACTCGCGCTCGCCGGCCGCAATCGCGGCATGCCGCTCGAGGCGCTGCGCCACGACGTGACGCCATCCGGGCTGCACTACCTGCTGACCCACTTCGACATTCCGCCCGAGCCGGCCGGCTGGAAGCTTCGCATTTCCGGTTTCGTCGAGCATCCCCTCGACATCGATCTCGACGGTTTGAAAGCACTCCCATCGAAGACCTTGCGTGTGACCCTGGAATGCGCCGGCAACGGCCGCGGGCAGCTCTCGCCGCGCTATCCGTCGGTACCGTGGCTCGAGGAGGGCGTGTCCACCGCGGAGTGGACCGGCGTGCCGCTCGCGCTGCTGCTCGCCCGCGCAGGCCTGAGGGGCGATGCGAAGGACATCGTCTTCCGCGGCGCCGACCGCGGATTCGATCGCGACGTGGAGCACGAGTTTGCGCGCAGCCTCGAACCCGAGCTCGCTCGGCGCGAGGAAGTGCTGCTCGCCCATGCCATGAACGGCGAGGCGTTGCCGCCGCAGCACGGCGCTCCGCTGCGCCTCATCGTGCCGCGCTGGTACGGCATGGCGAGCGTGAAATGGCTCTACGCCATCGAGGCGATCGACCGCAGGTTCGACGGCCTGCAGCAGGCGTCGGGCTACCACTGGCGGCGCGCGACAGGCGAGAAGGGCGGGCCCTGCACGCTGATGCGCGTGAATTCCCTCATGGTCCCGCCGGGCATTCCGGACTTCTTCACTCGCAAGCGCACTGCCGCCGCAGGAACCGTCGACATCGCCGGCAGAGCCTGGAGCGGCGCCGGCCACATCGATCGCGTCGAGCTGGCAGTGAACGGCGTCTGGCGCGACGCTGTAGTCGAGCGGCGACAGTTCGAGCACGCATGGCAGGCGTGGCGCGCCGCGTGGGAGGCGCCTCCCGGCGAGCACGAGCTCGCGTGCCGCGCCACCGACTGCAGCGGCGAGCGCCAGCCGCTCGAGCCGCCCTGGGACGCCTCGGGATTCGGCAACAACGGCGTGCAACGGGTGCAGGTCACGGTGAAGTAATTCCAGTCAACGCACTCGGGCCCGAGGCGTTGTTCGGTATGGATCCGACAGGATCGCTGCTTTTTACCGAGCATCTAACCGAGGAGACTCCATGCTGAAGAAGCTGCTTGTTGCACTGGTCGCGTCCGCGTTCGCGCTGGGCGCCTACGCGCAGGCCCCCAAGGCCGAGCCGAAGGCCGACACGAAGTCCGAAGCGAAGAAGGACGGCCAGAAGAAGCCCGCCAAGTCGACCAAGAAGTCGTCCAAGTCGACCAAGGCGAAGAGCACCGACGCATCCAAGGACGCCAAGAAAGACACCAAGTAACCCGCGCGAGATGAGAGCCCGGCAAAACGCCGGGCTTTTTTTTTTGCGGTAAAGTAGCTCGATGAGGCTTGCGTTAGTGTTCCTCGTCGCGCTCGCTTTGCCGGTGGCGGCGCAGCCGCTGAAGGCGTGGAAGGGAGGCGCCACCCCGGCGCTCGAGCTCGAGGACGTGCAAGGCAAGATGCATCGCCTGTCCGAGTATCGGGGCAAGGTGGTGTTGCTCAACTTCTGGGCTACGTGGTGCACGCCCTGCCGCGAGGAGATGCCGAGCATGGCGTCGCTCGAGGACAGCCTGCAGGGCCGTCCGTTCGCGGTGCTCGCCGTCAACGTCGGCGAAGGCGCAAGCGCGGCGCGCGGCTTCGGGGAGAAGATGGCGCTGCGCTTTCCGCTGCTGCTCGACCGCGACATGAAGACGACGCGCGCGTGGGGCGCTCGCGTGCTTCCGGCGAGCTACGTCATCGGGCCCGACGGCAAGGTCGCCTACAGCTACCTCGGCGCGATCGACTGGAACGCGCCCGAGGTGAGAAAGGCGATCGAGCGCCTGATGCCGTGAGCGGCCGCCTGGCGCTTCTTGCGCTCGCCTTCTCCTCGGCGCTGTGCGCCGCGGAGGAATCGCTTACCGTGCCGTTCATCACCACCCCGGACGAGGTGGTGCAGCGCATGCTCGCGCTCGCGCAGACGCGTCCCGGCGACCTCGTCGCCGATCTGGGATCGGGCGACGGACGCATCGTGATCGCGGCGGCGCAGAAGTTCGGCGCCCGCGGCCTGGGCATCGAGCTCGACCCGCGGCTGGTGGAGCGCTCGCGCCAGAACGCCGCGCGGGCCGGGGTCGCGGACCGCGTGTCCTTCGTGCAGGGCGACGTGCTCGCGGCCGACATCTCGGCGGCGAGCGTGGTCACGATCTACCTGCTGCCCGACCTCATGAATCGCCTGCAGCCGAGATTTCTCCAGCGCCTGCAGCCCGGCACCCGGATCGTATCGCACGCGTTCACGATGACCGGGTGGCGGCCCGACGGCCGCGAGACGATGCACATCGCGAAGCCCCATCCTGGACAGGGCGACGAGAGCAGCCTGTATCTCTGGATCGTGCCGGCCGACGTGCGCGGGGTGTGGCAGGCGGACGCGGGCCGCATCCGGATTCACCAGAACTTCCAGGACATCGAGCTCGAGGGCCGGCTGCTGGGACGCGAGCTCGAGTCGTCGCGGGCCACCCTGCGCGGCCGAGACATCGCCTGGGAGGCGAATGGCGCGCGGTTCGAGGGCCGCCTGGAGGGCGGGCTCATCACGGGCGAGCTGATCGGCGCGCAATCGCGCCGGCCGCTCGTCCTCACGCGCACGCGCTAGAGCAGCTTCCCGGGATTCATCAGTCCCCTCGGGTCGAGCGTGCGCTTGAGGCTGCGCATGAGCTCCAGCTCGAGCGGGTGCTTGTGCCGCCGGATCTCGTCGCGCTTGAGCTGCCCCAGCCCATGCTCCGCGGAGATCGAGCCGCCGAACCCGTCGAGCGCGTCGTACACCACGCGGCTCACCTCCTCGCGGCGCTCCATCAGTGCCTCGGAGCCGACGTTGTAGTGGAGGTTGCCGTCGCCAACGTGGCCAAAGCAGTAGATGGCGATCTCCCCGAACCGCTCGCGCAGGCTGCGGCCGGCGCGGTCGATGAACTCGGCGATCCTCGACACCGGCACCGAAACGTCGTGCTTGACGTTGGTGAATTGCGCCTCCGGGATGGTCTCGCGGATGCGCCACAGCTCGCGCGACTGTTCCCCGCTCTGCGCCAGCGCGGCGTCGCGCAATGCGCCCTGCTCAGCGCAGTCGGCGAGCGCGTGCTCCACGCGCTCGTGCAGCGCCGCAGGAGCGCCGCTGTCGCCGAGCTCGGCGAGCACGTACCAGGGATGCGTCGCCGCGAGCGGATCCTGCAACCCCGGCGAATGCGCGAGCACGGCCTCGACGCAGGCGCGGGAGACGAGCTCGAACGCCGACAGGCGCTCGCCGAGCCGCTCGCGCAGGCCGCCGAGCAGCTCCACGGCGGCGCGCGGGCCGTCGAGCGCGATCCAGGCGGTCGCCGTGGCGCTGGGACGGGGAAAGAGCCGCAGCACGGCGGCGGTAATGATGCCGAGCGTTCCCTCGGCGCCCAGGAAAAGCTGCTTGAGGTCGTAGCCGGTGTTGTCCTTGCGCAGCGCCCGCAGCCCGTCCCACACGCGGCCGTCGGCCAGCACCACTTCCAGGCCGAGGACCTGCTCGCGCGCCGTGCCGTAGCGAAGCACGTTCACGCCGCCCGCGTTCGTGGACAGGTTGCCGCCGATCTGACAGCTTCCCTCCGCCGCGAGGGAAAGCGGAAAGAGGCGCCCCGCGTCCCCGGCGGCCTTCTGCACCGCCGCCAGCACGCACCCGGCGTCGACCGTGATCGTATCGTTCAGCGGGTCGAGCGAACGGATCCGGTTCATGCGCGCGAGCGACAGCACGATCTCCCGGCGCATTCCGGTGGGCACCGAGCCGCCGACCAGGCCGGTATTGCCGCCCTGCGCCACCACCGCGACCTCCTCGCGGGCGCACCGCGCCACCACCGCCGCCACTTCGGCGGTGTCTGCAGGGCGGACCACGCACTCCGCCGGGGCGGAATACTGCCGCCGCCAGTCGGTGAAGTAGGGTTTCGTCTGGGCGGGGTCGGTGAGGACGTTGCGAGCGCCTACAATCTCGGCGAGGAGATGGGGCAGTGTCATTCCTGATACGCATTCTACTGGCGTTGATCGCGCTCCCCGCCTGGGGCCAGCCGCCGCCGATCATCGTCGGCGCCGCCGTGTCGCAGACCGGGGCCCTCGCCGACCTCGCGGCCGACTACCGCAAGGCGCTGCTCCTGTGGCAGGACGAAGTCAATGCCGCGGGCGGCCTGCTCGGGCGGCGCGTCGAGCTGCGGCTGCTCGACGACGAGTCCGATGCGAGGCGCAGCGGCGAGCTCTACGCCGAGCTGATCCGGGGCAAGGCCGACCTTCTGATCGGTCCCTACGGCTCGGCTGCGACGCTCATGGCGAGCGCTCAGGCCGAGCGCGCGAGGCGCGTGCTCATCAATGGCGCCGGGCCTTCCCTCGCGGTCCACAAGCGCTCGCCGCGCTACCTCTTTCAGAGCACGATGCCCACCTCCGCCTACGGCGTGGGGGTGCTGGAGGTGGCGAAGGCGGCGGGGCTTACCAGCGCGTTCATCCTCGCCCGCGACGACCACGCGGTTCAGGAGATGGCCGAGTCTACGCGCGAGCGCGCGATGAAGCTCGGAATCGACGCCGGCGACGTCCAGACCTACGGCGCCGGCGACTCGAATTTCGCCCCTTCCATCTACAAGGGCAGCGCGGACGCCTTGATCGTGTTCGGCGAGCCGCGCGACACTGCCGACGTCCTGCGCACCCTGAAGAAGCTCGCATATGCGCCTCGGTTCTTCTTCGCGCGCAGCGCGTCCGATCCGCGCTTCATCCGCATGGTCGGACAGGACGCCGAGTTCGCGCTCGCGACGAAGGAATACGATCCGAAGTTCAGGACCTTCGGCAACGAGCAGTTCGCCGCGGCGTTCGAGGCGCGGTGGTCCGCTCCGCCTACGTTCGCCGCCGCGCAGGGCCATGCCGCAGGCACGGTGCTCGCCGAGGCGGTGCGCCGGACGAAATCGCTCGACCAGGCGAAATTGCGGGCCACGCTCGCCGAGATGGAGACCGACACGGTGCTTGGCGGCTACAAGGTGGATCCCGAGACCGGCGAGCAAAGGGCGGCACGGCCTGCGGTGGTGCAGATCCAGCACGGCAAGCCGCAAGTCGTGTGGCCGGAATGGCTGCAGTCCTCGACGCTGCAGCCCTATCCGCCGTGGAGCGAGCGAAAGCTGCTCGAATAGGGAGAAAGCGCCCGTGACGCTGCTGCGTTCGCTTCTTTTCGCCCCCGGCAACGTTGCGCGGCGGGTCGAGAAGGCCTTGAGCCTCACGGCCGACGCCGTGATCGTGGACCTCGAGGATTCGGTTGCGATCTCGGACAAGGAGGCGACGCGCAGGCCCGTCGCCAGCGCTCTCTCCAGGCCGCGGAATTGCCGCGGCTACGTGCGCGTCAACGCACCGTCGAGCGCCTTCTGCTACGCCGATCTTGCGGCCACGATCCACAAGGGCGTGGACGGCGTGGTGCTGCCCAAGGTCGAGAGCGCGGCCGACCTGCATGCAGTCGACTGGCTGCTCGCGGCGCTCGAGCGCGAGCGCGGCATCGCCGAAGGCTCGATCGACCTCATCCCACAGATCGAGACTGCGGCCGGCGTGCAGCGCATCGACCGCGTCATCCAGGCGCGAAGCCTCCGGCCCTACAAGGGGCCGTGGCGGGTGAAGCGGGTGGCGTTCGGCGCAGCCGACTACGCCCACGAGCTCGGACTCACGGTGAGCCTCGAGGAATCCGAACTCGCCGAGGCGCGCGCGAGGATCGTCCTTTCGTCACGCGCGGCGGGGCTGGAGGGGCCGATCGACAGCCCGTGGTTCCACTTCAAAGAGGCCGAGGCGTTCGAGCGCGCGCTGCAGCGCAGCCGCCGCGGTGGATTCCAGGGCCGGCTGTGCGTCCATCCTGACCAGATCGGCCCGGTCAACCGCGCCTATATGCCGACCGAGGAGGAGATCGCGCGCGCCGAGCGCATCGTCGCAGCGTTCAGGGAGGCCGAGGCGCGCGGCGCGGCGGCGATCCAGGTCGACGGCGAGATGATCGACTATCCGGTCGCGCACCGCGCGCAGGCGCTGCTCGACTCCGTGCGCTCGCCGCAACGCGGGGCGCGCGAAAGCTGAACGTCGCGCCGCCGCTCGCCGCGACGCTCGCGATCCAGACGCTGGTGTCGACGACGATGTACTGCGCCCCGGTCATGGCGCCGGCGGCGGCGCCGCTGCTTGGCGTGGCGCCGGCCGCGGTGGGCTACTTCGTCACCGCGGCGTATCTGGGCTCGATGATCGGCACCGCGACCGCGGGCGGCTGGGTCGAGCGCTTCGGTCCGATCCGCGTGTCGCAGGTCGGAATGCTGCTGTGCGGCTGCGGCCTCGCTATCGCCGCGAGCGGCGCGCTTTCCGCGGTGCTAGTGGGCGCGCTGCTCATCGGCCTCGGCTACGGTCCCGCCACGCCGGCGAGCTCGGTGATCCTCGCGCGCGCGGCGCCCCCGGGAATGCTGGCGCTCACCTTTTCCATCAAGCAGACCGGCGTGCCGCTCGGCACCGCGATCGCGGGCGCGGCGGTCCCGATCCTCGTGCTCGGCCTCGGATGGCAGGGCGCGGCGCTCGTGGTCGGCGCGGTCTGCGCATCGTTCGGGCTGGTGATCGCGCCGCTGCGCAAGCAATACGACAGCGGGCGCAACCGCGCCGCTCCGGCGTCGCTGCGCTCGGCGTTCGCCCCGGTGCTGCTCGTGCTGCGTGAGCCGAAGATCATGCAACTTGCGGCCACGTCGTTTGTCTACGGCGGGGTACAGATTACGCTGGTCGCCTATCTCGTCGCATTTCTCACCGAGTCGTTCGCGCTTTCGCTGGTGCTCGCCGGCATGGTGATGGCGGTCTCGCAGCTTTCCAGCGTCGCCGGGCGCGTGCTGTGGGGCGTCGTCGCCGATCACCTTCTCAGCCGCCGCGCCACGCTCGGCCTGCTTGGCGTCGGAATGGGGCTCACCGCGTTCTGCGCGCTCGGCGCAAGCGCGAGCTGGCCGCTCTGGGCGTTGTTCGTTTTCGCGTTCGCGCTCGGCGTCACGGCGGTGGGCTGGAACGGCGTGTTTCTTGCGGAGCTGACGCGGCTTGCCCCGCAAGGGCGCATCGGCGACGTGACCGGCGGATCGTCGTTCTTCACGTTCCTCGGCGTGGTGGTGACGCCGCCGCTGTTTCACTTCGTGCTCGGCCTCACCGCCTCCTATGGCGCCACCTATGCGTTGTTCGGAATCGTTCCCCTGTGCGTCGGGCTCGTCCTGCTGCTGACGGCTAGAATCGAGCGCAATGAACGCCGTTCCTGAAGGCCGGCGCCAGCGGAGCGCCGCCGGGTCCATCTTTGCGCGCTCGGAGAAGGAGTAGTGGCGCGCGACGTGGTGCTCGCACCAGGTTTGTGGATGCCCGGCGCCGCGATGGCGCTCCTTGCCGCTCGCATGGCGCGCGCGGGCTATGCTCCCCACGTCTTCGCCTACGGCGGGCGCAGCCCGCTGGAAAGCAACGTCGCACGCCTGGCGCGCTTTGCGCGCGAGGCCCTCGAGGGCCGTACTGCACATTTCGTCGGGCATAGCCTCGGGGGCGTGCTGATCCTCGAGACCTTGAACCGGCATCCCGAGCTGGGCGTCGCTTCCGCCGTCCTGCTCGGCGCCCCGGCACGCGGCTGTCTCGCCGGGCGCAGGCTCGGAACCGCGCGCCTCGGCCGCTGGATGATGGGCGCATGCGGCGAGCTGTGGCGCGAGCGCGACGCAACGTGGAAGCGCGATGCGCCTCTGGCCATCGTGGCCGGAACCGCGCCGCTCGGCCTCGGGCGCGCGCTCGGCCGCCTGCCGGGTCCGAACGACGGCGTAGTGAGGGTCGACGAGACGGCGGTCGAAGGGATGACGGCGCGAATGCTGGTCCCGCTCGGCCATAGCCTGCTCATCGTGTCCGGGACGGTCGGCCGCCAGGTGGAGTGCTTCATGCGGGAGGGACGATTCGAGTGATGCGCGCCGCGTTTCTCGCCGCGGCGCTCCTGCTTTCCGGCTGCGAGTCGATGCAGTATTACGCGCAGGCGATCGGCGGCCAGCTCAGCATCATGCGCGCCGCGCGGCCGGTCGAAACCTGGCTCGCCGACCCGGCGACGCCGCAGGATCTCCGCGGCCGCCTCGAGCTCGCGCGCGGGATCCGCGAATTCGCCTCGCGCGAGCTCGCGCTGCCCCGCAACGGCAGCTACGAATCGTACGCCGAGCTCGGCCGGCAGTATGTCGCGTGGAACGTCTACGCCGCTCCGGCTTTCTCCACCGAAGCGAAGCAGGAGTGCTTTCCTCTGGTCGGATGCGTGAGCTACCGCGGTTTCTTCGCCGAGGCCGACGCGCGGCGCCACGCGGAAAAGCTCCGTACCGCGGGCAACGACGTGTACGTCGGCGGCGTGCCGGCCTATTCCACGCTCGGCTGGTTCGACGATCCGCTGCTTTCGACCTTCATCCGGTACCCGGACGCGCAGCTCGCCCGGCTCCTGTTCCACGAGCTCGCGCACCAGGTCGCGTACGCGCGCGACGACACTACCTTCAACGAGTCGTTCGCCGTTGCAGTGGAGGAGGAGGGCGTGCGCCGCTGGTTGCGCGCGCAAGGCCGCGAAAAGGAGATCGCCGCGTTCAGTGGGGCGCAAGGCCGCCGGCGCGAGCTCGCGGCGCGCGTCGAGGCCGCGCGCAAGCGCCTCGAGGCGGCCTACAAGAGCGATATCCCCGAGGAGGAGAAGCGGCGCGTCAAGGCGCGCGAGTTCGAGGCCCTGCGTGCCGAGTTCGGCAACGTGGTGCCCACCGAGCCGACCAACGCTTTCCTCGTCTCGATCGCGGTGTATACCGAGCTGGTGCCGGCCTTCGAGCGGCTGCTGGGGGAGAGCGGGGGCGACCTGGCCGCCTTCTACAAGCGCGTCAAGGATCTTGCCAGCGAAGACAAGAAAGCGCGCACGCTCGCGCTGCGCTAGCTTTCAGGAAAGCGGGATGTCGACCATCTTGCGGAAGGCGGGGCGCTCGCACAGCCGCTCGAACCAGGCGCGCAGGTGCGGCTGCTCCGGGCGCTCGAGCGGCAGCCGCATCCACAGCTGCACATGGCAGCCGAGCGGGATGTCGGCGATGGTCAGCTCGTTTCCGGCGAGGTAGCGCCGGCCGGCGAGATACTGCTCGGGAATCTTCAGCAGGTCGGCGCAGATCTTTCGCGCCGCCTCGATCGCGCCGGGGTCGCGCTTCTCCGGGGGAGTGCGCACCAGCGGCCAGAAGATCGGGCGCTGGAACTCCTTCTGGAAGGTGTAGGTCCAGTCCATCCAGCGCTCGGCGTCTGCGCGCTGCCCGAGGTCGGCCGGGGAGAGCCGGCCCGTGGCGTGCTTCGCGGCGAGATAGCGCACGATCGAGTGCGACTCCCACAGCACGAAGCCGTCGTCGTCGATCGTCGGCACGAGGCCGGTCGGGTTCATCTTCAGATACCCGGGCGTCTTGTTGACGCCGTACTGCAGGCCGGCGTCGATGCGCTGGTACTCGAGGCCGAGCTCCTCGGCCGCCCACAGCACCTTCTTGACGTTGACCGAGTTCGTCCTGCCCCAGATCTTCAACATCGCGCACCTCCCAAAATCAGGGACAGACCACGTTCTTTCCGTGTCGATCCTGGGGAGAAGCCAAACATGGTCTGTCCCTGATTCTCAATTCAGAACCCGACGGCTTGGCCATCGCGGCGCGGATCGCTGGCCACGAAATAGCCGCCGTCGAGCTTCCAGATGAGCTGCGCGCTGCCGAACTGGTTGTAATCGTCGATGGTGACGATGCGATGGCCGCGGCGCTGCAGCTCCTCGACTACGGTGGGCTCGAACCCGCCCTCCTCGATGCTGACGTCCATGCCCTGCACGAAGCGGAAGCGCGGGCCGTCGCATGCGGCCTGCGGGCTTTGCCCGTACTCCGCGATGCGGACGAGGACCTGCGCGTGCCCTTGGGGTTGCATGGTCCCGCCCATGACGCCGAAGCTCATGACGGGAGCGCCGCCCTGGGTGACGAAGCCGGGGATGATGGTCTGGTAAGGCCGCTTCCTCGGCCCGACGCAGTTGGGATGCCCGTTCTGCAGCACGAAGGTGGCGGCGCGGTTCTGCAGCGACACGCCGTCGACGACCACCCCGGAGCCGAAGCCCATGTAGTTGGACTGGATGAAGGACACCATCATGCCCGAGGCGTCGGCAGCGGTGAGATACACCGTGCCGCCCTTGGGCGGGGCGCCGGGGCCGAAGCTCTGCGCGCGCCGGGGATCGATCATCTTCGAGCGCGCCTTCAGGTACTCCTTGTCGAGCAGCGCGCCGGGGCGCACGTCCATGTGGTCGATGTCGGCCACGTAGCGCCAGGCGTCGGCGAAAGCGAGCTTGATCGCCTCGATCTGCAAGTGAATGCTGTCGGCCCCGTCCACAGGGTGCGCGCGAAGATCGAAGTGCTCGAGGATGCCGAGCGCGATCAGCGCCACGATGCCCTGGCCGTTCGGCGGGATCTCGTGCAGCGTATAGCCGCGGTAGTCCATTTCGAGCGGAGTCACCCAGTCGCTCTTGTGCGCGGCGAAATCCGCTGCGCGCATCGCCGCGTCGTGCTTGCGGGCGTGGGCCTCGATTCTTTCGGCGATCGGGCCGCGGTAGAAGGCCTCGCCGCGCGTCTGCGCGATTCTCTCCAGGGCGTCGGCGTGGCTCTTCCAGGTGAAGCGCTCACCGGGCCGCGGCGCGCGCCCGTTCGGCATGAAGGCCTCGGCGAACCCGGGCTGGTTCCTGAGCTCGGGCACCTGCTTGTCCCATTGCCCGGCGATCGTCGGCGACACGAGGAAGCCTTCGCGGCCGTAGCGGATGGCGCGCTCGAACAGCTTCTCGAACGGCAGCTTGCCGAACCTGGCGTGAAGCTCAACCCACGCCGATACGCAGCCCGGCACGCTGACGCTGTTCCAGCCGCGCACCGGCATCGACTTGTGGCCGGCGAAGAAATCGCTGCTCCACGCCGCGGGGGAGCGGCCGGAGGCGTTCAGCCCGTGAAGCTGGCGGCCGTCCCACACGATGGCGTAAGCGTCGGAGCCGATGCCGTTCGAGACCGGCTCGACCAGCGAGAGCGTGATCGCGGTGGCGAGGATCGCGTCGACCGCGCTGCCGCCGGCAGCGAGCATCTGCAGGCCGGCCTGCGCTGCCAGCGGCTGCGAGGTCGAGACGGCATTGGCCGCGAGCAGCGGCTTGCGCGGCCAGGCGTAGGGATTGTTCCAGGAGAAGGGAGTCATATCGAGCGCCGTATTTTACGGCGCTTAGGCGGCCACGGATTCGAAGTCGAGCACGATCCGGCCGACCACCTTTCCCGCCTTCAGATCCTCAAGCGCGGCGTTCGCTTCGTCGGCGGAGCGTGTCTCCACCGGCGTCGCGCGGAGCTTGCGCTTTTTCGCGAGCGCGACCACTTCCTTCAGCTCCTGCAGGCTGCCGACGTAGGAGCCGACAATGCCGATCGCGCGCTGCGCGATCGGCGGCAGCGGATGGGTGAGCTCGCCGCCGTAGAGGCCGCACAGCACGTAGCGTCCACCCTTCCGCAGCGCCGCGATACCGAGCGCCGCGGTAGCGGGACTCCCGACGAAGTCGATCGCGGCGGCGACACCTTGCACCTGCTGAAGGGCGTCCGGGGCGCGGGTATTGACGGTCTTCTTGGCTCCCAGCTTTTGCGCCGCGGCGAGCTTCGCATCGTCGATATCGCAGCCGACGATGGCCGCCGCGCCGCGCGCCTTCAGGACCGAGATGGCGATCAGGCCAAGCCCGCCGCAGCCAAGCACCGCGACCGAGTCGCCCTTGTTGAGCTTCGGCAGCTTGTTGGCCGCGCTGTAGGCGGTCACTGCCGAGCAGGCGAGCGTCGCTGCGAATGAATCGTCGATGCCGGCCGTGTCGAGAAGGTACTTGGGGTCGGGGACGAGCACGTGCGTGGAATAGGCGCCCGGGCGGTTGACGCCGAGAAAGCGGCTTCCCGAAACGCAGTAGTTGTCCTGGCCGGCCTTGCAGACGGCGCACTTGCCGCAGCCGATCCACGGATAGATGAGTCTCTTCTGCCCGACCTTCACTCCGCGGGCCCGCGGCCCGAGCGCTTCCACGACGCCGAAGGGCTCGTGCCCGGGCGTGAACGGCGGCACGCAGCCGCGCTCCTTCACGTAAAAGCGCTTGCCCCCGCCCAGATCGAAGTAGCCGTCCCAGATATGCAGATCGGAGTGGCACACGCCCGAGCGCGTGATGCGCACCAGCACTTCGGATCCCTGTGGTTTGGGCGTCTCCTTGAGCGCCTTCTGCAGCGGCTTGCCGTGTTCGACGATTTCCCAGCTCAGCATTTTGCAGATTCCGTCAACGCCTGGTCGATGTCCCACAGGATGTCGTCGAGCGTCTCGAGGCCGACCGACATGCGCACCATGTCGGGGGTGACGCCGGCCTTGATCTGGTCGGCTTCGTCCATCTGGCGGTGCGTAGTGGAGGCGGGGTGGATGATGAGCGTCTTCGCGTCGCCGATGTTGGCGAGGTGGCTCATGAACTGCGCTGCCTCGATGAAGCCTACGCCGGCCTTGGCGCCGCCCTTCACGCCGAAATTGAGCAGCCCGGAAGCGCCCTTGGGCAGGTACTTCTTCGCCAGCGGGAAATACCGGTTGTCGGGCAATCCGGGATAGTTCACCCACGCGACGCGCGGATGCTCCTTGAGGAATTTCGCCACCGCCAGCGCATTTTCGCAGTGGCGCTCCATGCGCACGTGCAGCGACTCGAGCCCCTGCAGGAGCAGCCACGCGTTGATCGGCGCGAGCGCCGGGCCGAACGTGCGCATGATCTCCATGCGCGCCTTCATCGTATAGCCGAAGTCGCCGAAGGTCTCGTGGAAGATGACGCCGTGGTAGCCGGGCGAGGGCGTGGTGAACTCGGGGAACTTGCCGTTGCCCCAGTTGAACTTGCCCGATTCGACGATCACGCCGCCCATGGTGGTGCCGTGGCCGCCGATGTACTTGGTGGCCGAGTGCACTACCACATCGGCGCCCCACTCGATCGGCCGGCACAGGTACGGCGAGGGCACCGTGTTGTCGACCACGAGCGGGATTTCGGCCTGGTGCGCGATCTTCGCCACCGCCTCGATGTCGACGATGTTGATGAGCGGGTTGCCGAGCGTTTCGGCGTAGAGCAGCTTGGTATTCTTCTTCAACGCGCGCCTGAAGTTCTCGGGCTCCGAGGGATCGACGAAGGTGGTCTCGATGCCGAGCTTCTTCAGGTTGACGTGCAGCAGGGTGTGCGTCCCGCCGTAGAGCGTGGAGGCGGAAACGATGTGGTCGCCGGAGCTGCACAGCGTGAGGATCGCCGTCACCTCGGCGGCCTGGCCGGTGGCGCAGGCGAGCGCCGAACGACCGGATTCGACCGCCGCCATGCGCTCCTCGAGCACCGCCACGGTCGGGTTGGAGATGCGCGAGTAGACGTTGCCGAAGGTCTGCAGGTTGAAGAGGCTCGCCGCGTGGTCGGCCGAGTCGAACACGAACGAGGTGGTCTGGTAGATCGGCGCGGCGCGCGCCCCCGTGGCCGCATCCGGGATTTGCCCCGCGTGCAGGCACAGCGTTTCGATTCCGAACTTTCGATCCGGCATACGGGGATTCTAGCCCGTAGCCGGGAGCGCACCCGCCCTGGCTACTCCTCGGTCTCGGGGGGCTCTTCGGGGCGCGAGGCCGCGCGGCGGTACTCGGAGGGGGCGACGCCCACCTGGTTGTGGAAGAACCGGGTGAAATTGCTCTGCGCCGAGAACCCGAGCTCGGCCGAGAGCTCGGCGATCTTGCCGCGCCCGGAAGTCAGGCGCGCGATCGCGGCCTCGATGCACAGCAGATCGAGATAGGCGCGGGGAGAGAAGCCGGTGCAGATCTGGAACAGATCGTAGAACCGCGAGCGCGACAGGCCCACCTGGTTGGCGAGCTGATCGATGTTCAGGTCCTTGTTCGGATGCGCCCGCAGCAGCCCGATCGCGCGGCGGATGCGCGTGTCCTCGAAGCGCGAGCCGCGCCACAGCGGCGATGAGGCGCGCCGGCCTGCGAGGTAGGTCTCGACGATCGAGAGCAGCAGCTCCTGCAGCATGAACTCGAGCCGCTCCGAGGAGAGGAAGCGGTCGTTCAGCACCTCGACCGCGAGGGTCTCGGCGAGCTGGCGGATGCGCGCGTTAATGGGCTCGCGCTGCTGCGCGAAGGGCTTGCGCTCCACGCCGTCGAACGCCGCCGGGAACGACTCGTGCAGCCATTCGCCCGCGATATGGAACACGAGCGCGCGCTTGGGCATCGGGTTGCGGAAGCTCTTGCCGGGATTGAGGAACACGATCTCGGGGTCGCCCTGGCGCAGCACGATGGCCGGATCTTCCTGGGCCCGTACCTCGTCGTGCGAATCGAGATCGCTCAGAAGGAGCCGTCCGAATCGGCCCTCGAATATTCTAACCATCCTCCCCACGAGGGAAGGATACCTCAGTAAGCAAGCCAGCGGGGGCGCTTTGCGGAGACGACCTTGGTATTCACGCCGACCCAGTTCAGGCCACCGAAGAGCCGTCCGTGCTCGATTTTCACGCAACGGTCTAGAACTGCTTCGAGGCCCGCCGAGCGCGCCCTGGCCGCGGCTGCTTCATTGCGCACGCCGAGCTGCTGCCAGAGAACTTTTGCGCCGATGGCAATGGCGTCTTCGGCGATCGGCGGGACATCCTGGCTCTTGCGGAACACGTCGACCAAGTCGACCCGCTCCGGGATGTCGCGCAGCGACTTGTAGCACTTCTCTCCCAGAATGCTCTCGTACCGGGGATTCACCGGAATGACGCGGTAGCCGTGCTCCTGCATGTACTTCGCCGCGAAGTAGCTCGGCCTGAACCAGTCGGCGGACAATCCGACGACCGCGATCACCCGCGTCTCCTTGAGGATGCGGCGCAGCGTGTTGATGTCGTCCATGACCCGAATACTATAATCGAGCGCTTCTCCCCCGCGTGGAATAAAGCTATGACGCTGCATGTGCAGGTGGCGGCGCTGCTTGAGCGCGTTGCGCGCTCGCCTTTGCCGGCCTACCACACGGTGCCCGCCTTCGTCGCGCGCCGGATCTACCGCGATAGCCGGGCTGCGCTCGCCCCGCAGCCGCCGGCGATCGCGGAGGCCCGGCTCGTCGTCTTGGATGGGAAGGTGGCGGTGCGAGCCTATCGCCCAGTGCTCGGAGAGGCCTTGCCCGCGCTCGTCTTCTTCCACGGCGGGGGGTGGACGATCGGCGACCTCGATACGCACGACGTCGTGTGCCGGCAGCTCGCCGCCGGCGCGCGTTGCGCCGTGTTCTCGGTGGACTATCGCCTGGCGCCGGAGCATCCGATTCCGGCCGCGGTCGACGATTGCTTTTTCGCCACGGAATACGTCCGGAAGAACGCCAACTCTTTAAAAGTCGATCCAAAGCGTATTGCCGTCGGCGGCGACAGCGCCGGCGGCAATCTCGCCGCGGTGGTTGCGCTGATGGCGCGCGACGAGGCGGGGCCGCCGCTTTGCGGCCAGTTGCTGATCTATCCGGCCACCGACCAGCGCTGCGCCTTTCCTTCGCACGAGCGCAACGCCGAGGGCTATCTCCTGACACGCGACGCGATCCGGTTCTTCCGCGCGGGATACCTGCCGAATCCTGCAGAGCGCACCGACTGGCGGGCTTCGCCGCTGCTTGCCGCAAGCCACGCCGGCCTGCCGCCGGCATTCGTCCTGACTGCGGGCTACGACCCCCTGGTCGACGAAGGCCGCGCCTACGCCGAGCGGCTAGCGGCGGCGGGCGTAGAGGTCGCCTACAAGGAGTACTCCGACATGGTGCACGGCTTCATCCTCTTCGGCGGTGTGCTGGACACTGCAAATGCGGCCCTGGCCGAGTGCTGTGAGCACCTGGGGGGCAGGTTTTTCGCCGGGCATTCGGAGAGAATGAGCGCATGAAATCCGACCTCAAGACCCGCCACGGCGGCAGGATCCTCGCCGACGCGCTCGCCGCCCAGGGCGTGAAGCTCGCCTTCGGCGTCCCGGGCGAGAGCTACCTGCCGGTGCTCGACGGACTGCACGACCTGCGCGACCGGATCTCCTTCATCGTGTGCCGGCAGGAAGGCGGCGCCTCGTACATGGCGGAAGCCTACGGCAAGCTCACCGGCGAGCCTGGCGTGCTCTTCGTCACCCGCGGCCCCGGCGCCACCAACGGCGCGATCGGGGTCCATACCGGCTTCCAGGATTCGACCCCGATGGTCGTGTTCATCGGCCAGGTCGGCAACGAGTTCGTCGAGCGCGAAGCCTTCCAGGAAATCGACTACCGGCGCATGTACGGCCAGATGGCGAAATGGGTGGCGCAGGTCGACCGCGCGGAGCGCATCCCGGAATACGTGAGCCACGCCTTTCACACCGCCATGGCGGGCCGCCCGGGTCCCGTGGTGCTCGCGCTTCCCGAGGATGCGCTGTTCGCAGAGGCGGCGGTCGCCGACGTGCCGCGCCACCACACCGTGCGTCCTGCCGCATCGGCTTCCGAAGTGGAAAAGGCGGCGCAACTTCTCTCGAGGGCACAAAGGCCCTTCGTCATCCTCGGCGGGGGCGGCTGGAACAGCGCAGCCTGCCGCAAGCTCCAGCGCTGGATCGAGAACACCGGCCTGCCGGTCGGCACCTCGTTCCGCTGCCAGGATCTCTTCGACAACCGCAGTCCCAGCTACGCGGGCGACGTCGGCATCGGCATCAACCCGAAGCTTGCCCAGAGAGTGAGGGAGGCCGATGTCCTGCTCGTCATCGGCGCGCGCTTGGGCGAGATGACCACGAGCGCCTATACGCTGGTCGAGGCGCCGGTACCCAAACAGACGCTGATCCATGTCCACGCCGGCGCAGAGGAGCTCGGGCGGGTATACCGCCCGGCGCTGCCGATCAATTCAGGCTATCCGCAGTTCGTCGACGCCCTGCAAGAACTCGATTTATCCAATGAGCGTTGGACCAGCGCCACCTCGGCGGCGCGCAAGGAGTATCTCGAATGGACCGAGCCGCGGCCGATGCCGGGCAAGCTCCAATATGGCGAGCTCGTGCGCTGGCTCTCGGATCGGCTCCCTGAGGACGCGGTCATTGCGGGCGGCGCGGGGAATTTCGCGGGCTGGCTGCATCGCCATTTCCGATACAAGGGATTCCGCACCCAGCTCGGACCCACCAACGGCTCGATGGGCTATGGCTACCCGGCGGCGGTCGCGGCAAAGCTCGCTTCACCCGCGCGCACCGTCCTCGCCTTCTGCGGCGACGGCGACTTCCTCATGAACGGCCAGGAGATTGCGACGGCGGTTCAATACGGCGCTGCGTTCGTCGCTCTTGTGGTGAACAACGGGCTGTACGGCACGATCCGGATGCACCAGGAGCGCGAATATCCCGGGCGAGTCTTCGGCACCGAGCTCAGGAACCCGGATTTCGCCGCCTATGCGCGCGCTTTCGGCGGGCACGGCGAGACGGTCGAGCGCACCGAAGACTTCGCGCCGGCCTACGAGCGGGCGGCGGCTTCCGGAAAGCCCGCGATCATCGAGCTCAGGATCGATCCCGACGCCATTACGCCCGCGACCACCCTCTCGGCGATTCGGGAGAAGGCGAGCAAATCCAAGCTCACGTGAGGGCGACGAAGTCGGGGTCGTCCTGGTGGGCGCGCTCGAATTTCAGGAACTCGTAGTAGCCGCAGCGCGGGCTGTCGGGGTATTCGCGGCACACCGCGGGCCGGGATTCGTAGACCGTGCAGCGGCGCTTCTCCTGATCGAAAAGCATGCACGTCGACTCGAAGACATGGTCCTTGCGGTGGCGTAGCAGGCGCACCTTTTCCGCCGGGTCGTACTTGGTGAAGCGCTCTTCGGCGACGCGGTACTCGAGGCCGAAATGCCGGCCGAGGCGCTCGATGTCGCGCGGCGTGACCTCGATCTCGGGGTAGCTGCAGCAGTATCCGGGGCACTTCTGGCAGGAATATTTCGCGCGTACGGGAATCGGGAACGGCTTTGCTTTTGGCATCGAGGCGACCGCGGGCAGGTGAGCGGCGAATTTTACGCGCGCGCGTTTTATTTTTCTCGCGTTGTTGACCCTTTACTCTGCGGTTTGCGTTCCACTCTTGATGCCACTCCACGGAACGGAACCGAGCCGGTTCGAATGTTGCTTGCCATAACCCCTTCTGCCGGTGCGGGCTCGGTTAAACTCGACGCGAATGACCGAGGCGCCGGATGAGGAGCTCATGCTGGCCTATCGCGGCGGGGATGCCAGGGCCTTCGAGACGCTCTACGGCCGGCATCGGTCGCGTCTTTTCCGTTTCGTCCTGCGCAGCATCAAGGTGCGCGCGCTCGCCGAGGAGCTCTACCAGGAGGTCTGGATGCGGGTGATCGAAGCGCGCGCGAGCTACAAGCCCAGCGCCCGCTTCACGACCTGGCTCTATACCATCGCGCACAACCGCCTGGTCGATCATTGGCGCCGCGGCGGCCTGTCGCTCGTCTCCCTCGACGACCACGACGCACCCTCGAGCATGCCCGACCCGGCGCACCATGCCGAAGCGCGCGAAGCGCTGGCGCGCTTCGCCGGGGCGCTCGAGCGCCTGCCGCCGGCGCAGCGCGAGGTCTTCCTGCTGCATGAGGAGGCGGGCCTGACCGTGCCCGAGATCGCGGCGGCGACCGGCTCGAACGAGGAAGCGGCGAAGAGCCGCCTGCGCTATGCGATGGCCAAGCTGAAGGCGGCGCTCGACGATGGCTGACGAGCTCGATCGCAAGATCTCGCGGCGCTATCGCGAGCTCGGCGACGAGGAGCCGCCGCGCGAGCTCGATCAGGCCATCCTCGCCGCCGCACACCGCGCGGCCGATCGCGCGCACGCGCCGCTCGTGGCGCCGGCCGGCCGGCACCGCTGGTACTTCGCCTTCGGCGCCGCCGCCATCCTGGTGCTCGCGGTCGCGATCACGGTGCAGCTGGAGCGCCAGCCGGATCCCGAAGCGCTGCCACCCTCAACGGTATCCGTTCCACCCGATCGCGCAGACCACTTTTACGGCTCGGCCGAAAAGGAGAGCAAGGGGCAGGGGCAGGTCGAGCCATCCAAACCGCTCGCAGACGCCGGACCGCCGCCCGTTCGCGAGCGAAGGAAAGCACGCCCGCAACAGGCGGCACCGGCCGTGTCGCCGGCGCCCGAGGTCAAGCCGCAGGCGGCCGAGGAAGCGCGCGCTGAGATCCAGAACGCCCCGGCGGCCGCGCCGGCGAGAAGGGCAGAGGCCCCTCCTGCGGCGGCCCCGACTCCCGAGGAGACCACAAGGCCACAGGCAAAGGTTCAGGAAGGTCGGGTGGTGGCTTCCGTAGCGCCGCTGACACCCGAGCGTCTTCTGGAGCGGATCGCCGAGCTGCGCAGGGAAGGCCGCCACGACGAAGCCGACAAGGCGCTCGCGGAGTTCCGCCAGCGCTATCCCGAATACCGCATCTCGGAGGAGATGCTGAAGAAGGTCGAGCGACCGAAATAGAGAACGAATTCGGGCTCTGACCCCGATTTCGTTCAGTGCTGCAGGATCTTCGAGAGGAAGACCTGCGCGCGCTCCGAGCGCGGCCTGCCGAAGAAGTCCTTCTTGTCCGCGTCCTCGACGATGCGCCCGCCGTCCATGAAGATGACGCGGTGCGCGACCTTGCGCGCGAAGCCCATCTCGTGCGTGACGACCATCATGGTCATGCCTTCGCGCGCCAGCTCGACCATGACGTCGAGCACCTCGTTGATCATCTCGGGGTCGAGGGCGGAGGTGGGTTCGTCGAACAGCATCGCGATCGGGTCCATCGACAGGGCGCGCGCGATCGCGACGCGCTGCTGCTGGCCGCCCGAGAGCTGCCCGGGATACTTGTCCTTGTGCGCTGAGAGGTCGACGCGCTCGAGGAGCTTGAGCCCCTTCTGACGCGCCTCTTCCTCGCTGCGGCCGAGCACCTTGACCTGCCCCAGCGTCAGGTTCTGGATCACCGTCATGTGCGGGAAGAGCTCGAAGTGCTGGAACACCATGCCGACCCGCGAGCGCAGCTTCGGCAGGTTGGTCTTCGGGTCGCCCACCGAGACGCCGTCCACGGTGATGATCCCCTTCTGGAACGGCTCCAGCGCGTTCACCGTCTTGATGAGGGTCGACTTTCCGCTCCCCGAAGGGCCGCACACCACCACCACCTCTCCCTTGGCGACCTCGGTGCTGCAGTCGGCGAGCACCTGGAAGCTGCCGTACCACTTGCTTACGTTCTTGATGGAGATCATCGAATGACCGCGATCCTATCCTGAAGCCGCTTCACCAGCAGCGAGAGCGAGTACGAGATGATGAAGTACACCAGCGCGACGAAGGTGTACATCTCCACCAGGCGGTAGTCCCGGTTCGCGACCTTGGAGGCGGCGCCGAGGAAGTCGGTGGCCGAAATGACGTACACCAGCGAAGTGTCCTGGAACAGGATGATGGTCTGGGTCAGCAGCACCGGCACCATGTTGCGGAACGCCTGCGGCAGCACGATGTGGCCCATGGTCTGCCAGTAGTTGAGCCCCAGCGCGTAGCCCGACCACACCTGTCCGCGCGCAATCGACTGGATGCCGGCGCGCATGATCTCGCAGTAGTAGGCGGCCTCGAACATGGTGAAGGTGATCGCCGCGGAGAGGAATGCGCCGACGCGCACCGGCTCTTTGGCGCCGATGATCCAGGCGCCGATGTAGGGCACGAGGAAGAAGAACCAGAAGATGACCAGCAGCAGCGGCACCGAGCGCATCAGGTTGACGTAGCCGCCGGCCAGCATCGACACCAGCCGGAACGCCGAGAGGCGCATCATCGCGAGCAGCGTGCCGAAGACGATGCCTCCGCTCGCGGCGATCGCGGTCAGCGTCAGCGTGAATACCATGCCCTCCCTGAAGAGGTAGGGCAGCGAACGCTGGATGACCTCGAAGTCGTAGCCCGCGAACATGGCTCAGTGTCCCGCCTGCGGCGCGCCACCGGCCGCGATCAAGCCGGGCACGCGCACCGTCTTCTCCAGCGCGCGCATCGCGACCACGACGACGAGGTTGGTGAGGAGGTAGATCACGGTCGCGGCGCTGAACGCCTCGAACACGCGGAAGCTGAACTCCTGCATCGCCCGCGCGCGGCCGGTGAGCTCGAGCAGGCCGATGGTCAGGGCGACCGAGGAGTTCTTGATGATGTTCATGAACTCCGAGGTGAGCGGCGGCAGGATGATGCGGAAGGCCTGCGGCAGGATCACGTGGCGATAGGTTTGCGCTTGCGTGAGGCCCATCGCGGTGCCAGCCATGCGCTGGCCGCGCGGCAGCGAGTTGATGCCGGCGCGCACCTGCTCGGCGACCCGCACCGAGGTGAAGATGGCGAGGCAGAGCACCGCGGGCACATAGGATCCCCATGGCGGCGGCATCTGCTTGATCCAGTCGCCGATCATTTCCGGCAGCAGCTCGGGCACGACGAAGAACCACAGGAACATCTGCACGATGAGCGGGACGTTGCGGAAGATCTCGACGTACAGGTTGCCCAGCCGCACCGCCCAGCGCGCGGTGGTGGTGCGCACCGTGCCGACCAGCACGCCGAGCGCGAGCGCGATCACCCAGGCGGCGAGCGCGGTCGCGAGCGTCCAGCCGAGGCCCACCAGCAGGTAATGCAGGTAGGTCCCGGTGCCGCCGGGCTCGGTCTCGAGCAGGACCTGCCAGTGCCAGTTGTACTTCACGCCTCCCCTCTCAACATGTTCGAACGTGAAAACGGGGACCGCAGTCCCCGTTCAGCGCAGGCGCGCCTTACTGGTAGTCCTTGGGATCGCCCGAATCGGTCGGGTTCTTGATGACCTTCTTGAACTGCTCGCTCATCGGCACGTTGAGATTGATGTTGCGCGGCGGCACCGGCTTCTGGAACCACTTGTCGTAGATGCCGTTGATCGCGCCCGACTTGTAGGTCTGGATCATGGCGTTGTCGACCACCTTCTTGAACGCCGGGTCGTCCCTGCGCAGCATGATGCCGTAGGGCTCGATCGAAAGCGGATCGGCCGAAATGGCGTAGTCCTTCGGGCTGCGCGCCTGGGCGACGAGGCTGTAGAGCAGGATGTCGTCCATCACGAACGCCACCGCGCGTCCGGTCTCGACCATCTGGAAGGCCTCGGGATGGCCGTTCGCCGAGATGATGTTCATGCCGAGGTTCTTCTGGCCGTTCAGCTCGGTGATCTGCTTGATGTTGGTGGTGCCGGCGGTCGAGACGACGGTCTTGCCTTTCAGGTCCTCCAACTTATTCAGCTTGGCCGAGCGCTTCGCCACCCATCGGTTGGCGGTGACGAAGTGGGTGATGGTGAATGCGACCTGCTTCTGCCGATCAAGGTTGTTGGTGGTGGAGCCGCACTCGAGATCGACGGTGCCGTTCGCCATCAGCGGGATGCGGTTGGCGGAGGTGACGAGCTGGTACTTCACCTCGAGCTTGGGCAGCTTGAGCTCGTTCTTGACGGCGTCGACGATGCGCGCGCAGAGATCCATCGCGTAGCCCACGGGCTGCTGTTTGTCGTCGTAGTACGAGAACGGTATCGAACCGTCGCGGTGCCCGATGGTGATGCTGCCCGCGTCCTTGATCTTCTTCAGCGTGCCTTCCTGCGCCGCGGCATGGAAGCTCAGCGGAACGGCGAACGCCACGGTGGCGAGGAAACGGACTGCGCGCTTCATGCGGTTCTCCCGAGATTGTTGAGCGGCCAAGACGCGAAAAATTTTACCGCAGATGACTTCAGCGTGAGGCGAGGTTGCGCAGCTCGCGCATCGCCACCGAGAGCATGGCGAGGTCGGGCGACTCCACCGCGCGCAGCTCGGCGAGGATCTGCTTCAGGCGCTCGTGCAGCACGGCGTTGCGCGCCTTCCAGGTCGCGACGTCCCCGGCGCGCAGGGCGTCGGCGGTGAGGGCGCGCAGCATGCCGGAGAGGTCGTCGCGCAGCGCGGCCTTGGCGAGGGTCTGCCAGTGGTTCTCGGCCGGCAGGATGCCGATGCGCTCGCGCAGCCACGGGAAGTCGAGCTCGCCGGCGAGGCCGAAGTGCACCCGCGCCACATCGGCGGCGTCGCGCTTCAGCCGGTCGGCGACCTCGACGATGTCGAGCGCGTTGAACAGGGCGTCGAGCCCGGCGACGCCCGCCGCGAGCTCACGCGGCACGCGGTCCTTTTCCAGCCGTCCCGCCGCCGAGGTGTAGGCGAACTGGTCCATCGGGGGGAGGACCTGCGGAAAAAGCGCCGCGACCCGCTCGGCGCCGGCCCTGAAATGCTCGATCGAGCGCGCGAGGTCGGCGAGGTGCTGGCGGTGCCGCAGGAACCAGAGGGTGGCGCGCGCGATCAGGCGCCCGCCGTCGATGATCATCGCGGTCTGCGTGCGGTCGGGGACCTGGTAGTCGAGCGCCTCGATGCCGCGCCAGAGCTCGACGAAGCCGAATACCTCGCGCACGATGAGGTAGGCGCGCACTACGTCGGGCGCCGCGGCCCCGGTTTGCTCCTGCATGCGGTGCACGAAGATGCTGCCGACGCGGTTCACCATGCTGTTGGTGACGTGGGTGGCGATGATCTCGCGCCGCAGCGGGTGGGCGTAGATCTGCGCCTTGTAACGCTCGCGCAGCGGGGCGGGAAAGTAGCGCTCGAGCGCCGTCGCTACCCACGCGTCGTCGGGAACGTCCGAGGCGACGAGCTCGTCATTGAGCGCGATCTTCGCGTAGGCGAGGAGCACCGCGCGCTCGGGCGAGGTGAGGCCGAGCTTCGCGGCGCGGCGCTCGGCGAGCTCCTCGTCGCTCGGCAGGAATTCGAGCGCGCGGTTGAGCCGTCCTGCCTTCTCCAGGCTCTTGATGAAGCGCTCCTGAGCGTCGAGCAGCGCGGGCGCGAGCGTTCCCGAGACCGACAGGCTCTCGGTCTGGAAATAGTTGTCGCGCAGCACCAGCGCCGCGACCTCGCCGGTCATCTCCGCGAGCAGCTTGTCGCGCTCCGGGAGCGCGAGCCCGCCCGCGCGCACCACCGCGTTGAGCAGGACCTTGATGTTGACCTCGTGGTCGGAGCAGTCCACGCCGGCCGAGTTGTCGATGGCGTCGGTGTTGATGCGGCCGCCCTTCAGCGCGTACGCGACGCGCCCGAGCTGGGTGAAGCCGAGGTTGCCGCCCTCGGCAACGACGCGGCAGCGCAGCTCGGAGCCGTTCACGCGGATCGCGTCATTGGCGCGGTCGCCGACTTCGGCGTTCGACTGCCGGCTCGACTTGACGTAGGTGCCGATGCCGCCGTTGTAGAGCAGATCCACGGGCGCCTTGAGGATCGCGCCGATCAGCTCGCCCGGCGTCAGCGTCTCCGCCTTGAGGTCGAGGACCTTGCGCACCTCGGGCGACAAGGCGAGCGATTTCGCGCTGCGCGGGTACACGCCGCCGCCTTGCGAGATCAGCTTCGGGTCGTAATCGGCCCACGAGGAGCGCGGCAGCTCGAACAGCCTTTTTCTTTCTTGCCAACTTCTCTCCGAATCGGGCGCTGGATCAAGAAAGATATGGCGGTGGTCGAAGGCCGCGACCAGCCTCAGCCTGCGCGAGAGCAACATGCCGTTGCCGAACACGTCGCCCGACATGTCGCCGATGCCGACGACGGTGAACTCGTTCGCCTGGGTATCGATGCCGAGCTCGCGGAAGTGCCGCTTCACCGACTCCCACGCTCCGCGCGCCGTGATGCCCATGGCCTTGTGGTCGTAGCCGGCCGAGCCGCCGGAAGCGAACGCGTCGTCCAGCCAGAAGCCGTACTCCTGGGAGATGGCGTTGGCGTAGTCGGAGAAAGTCGCGGTGCCCTTGTCCGCCGCCACCACCAGGTAAGGGTCGTCGCCGTCGTGGCGCACCACGCCGCGCGGCGGCACCACCTTTCCGTCGGCCAGGTTGTCGGTGAGGTCGAGCAGGCCGCGCAGGAACGTCTGGTACGCGGCCACCCCTTCCTTCATCAGCGCCTCGCGGTTGCCCGCGGCCGCGCGCTTCACGACGAAGCCGCCCTTCGCGCCGACCGGCACGATGACCACGTTCTTCACCATCTGCGCCTTCATCAGGCCGAGCACCTCGGTGCGGAAATCCTCCCTGCGGTCCGACCAGCGGATTCCGCCGCGCGCCACCGCCCCGCCGCGCAGGTGCACCGCCTCGACGCGCGGCGAGTACACCCAGATCTCGTGCATCGGCCGCGGCTCCGGCAGGCCCGGGACGCGCTTCGGGTCGAGCTTGAACGAGAGGTACGGCCGCTCGAGGAAGTAGTTGGTGCGCGTCGTCGCCTGCACCACGGCAAGGAAGCTGCGCAGGATCCGGTCCTCGTCCAGGTTCTCGACCCCGTCGAGCGCGGCTTCGATTTCCGCGGCGAATTGGCCTTCACCGCGTTGGGCTTTTGGATCGAAGCGGGAGAAAAACAGGCGAACGAGGAGCGAAGCCACCGCCGGGTTCGCGGCGAGCGCCTGCTCGACGTACGAGAGGCTCAGCGCCGAGCCGGTCTGGTTGAGATAGCGCGCGTAGGCGCGCAGCACGACGATCTCGCCGGGCTTGAGCCCGGCGCTCAGCACCAGGCGGTTGAGCCGGTCGGCTTCGACGGCGCCCGACCACATGCCGAAGAAGGACTCATGGAAGCTTTCGCGCACGTCGGCGAGCGGCCGCGCGCCCGCGGGCGGGGTGAGGCCGAAGTCGACCACCCAGACCGGCGCTGCTCCCGCGGGCTCGACCTTGTGCGGATGCTCGAACTGCACCCGCACGCCCAGCCGCTCCAGCATCGGCAGGCTGTCCGAGAGCGGCAGCCGGATGCCGCGGCGGTAGATCTTGAACCGCAGGGTGCCAGGCTCGGCGCGTGCGCTCTCGTGGAGATTCATGCCGAGGTCGGTCTTCGGGTCGAGCTTCTCGATCATGTCGATGTCGCCGACCGCGTCCTGCACCGCGTATTCCTCGCGGTAGCTTGCCGGGAACGCGCCGGCGTAGACCCCGAAGAGCTGGTTTGCCCGTTCCTCGCCGTGGCGCTCGACCAGCGCCTCGTGGAGATCGTCCTCCCAGCGCCGCATCGCGTCGACCAGGCGTTTCTCGAGCGCCCTCACGTCGGGCGGACGGATCATCGCGCCAGGCCGGGTGGCGATGCGCATCAGGATGCGGCCGAGCGCGGAGACCGAAAGATCGACGTCGAACTCGGAGGAGGTGCCATCGAACGCCTGGGTGAGGATCTGCTGGAAGCGGATGCGCAGCTCCGTGTTGTAGCGCTCGCGCGGCACGAAGATGAGGCAGGACACAAAGCGCGAGTAGGCGTCCTGGCGCACCAGCAGGCGCAGGCGCTGGCGCTCGCCGAGCTGCAGGATCGCCATCGCGTGGCCGTAGAGGTCCTCGATGCTGATCTGGAGCAGCTCGTCGCGCGGATAGCTTTCGAGGATCGAGGCGAGCGCCTTGCCGCTGTGTCCGGCCGGCAGCAGCCCCGCGCGCTCGATCACCGCGGCGAGCTTGCGCCGCAGAATCGGCACCTGCGCGGCGTTTTCGGCGTAGACGGTGTGCGTGTAAAGCCCGAGAAAGCGGGTCTCGCCGGTCACGTCGCCGGCGGCGTTGAAGTGCTTCACGCCGACGTAGTCGAGATGCCCCGGACGGTGGACCGTGGAGCGCGAGCTCGCCTTGATCAGCACCAGCAGCTCCTTCACCCGGGCACGCTTGCGCGCCTCCGCCGGCAGCCCGGCGAAGCTCACCGACAGCGTCTCGCCGCGCTCGCGCAGGATTCCGAGGCCGCTTCCCTGCACGATGCGCAGCACGTCCTCGCCGCCGACGCGCTCGAGAACATAGTCGCGGCAGCCGAGGAAGGTGAAGTGGTCGTTCATCAGCCAGTCGAGGTACGCGCGGCCTTCCTCGAGCTCGGGCTCGGGCGCCGCGCTGCGCGCTTCGTCGAGGCGGGAAAGCACCTCGGCCATGCGCCCCTTCATCGCGCCGAAATCCAGGACCGCTGCGTGCACATCGCCGAGCACCCTGGCGAGGCCGGCCTCGAGCTCGGCGAGCTTCGCCGGATCGGTTCGGCGGTCGACCTCGACGTGCATGAAGGATTCGAGCCGGCCCCGGGAGGACTCGCCCGGCGCCGACACGGACTCGAGCTCGCCCGCTGCATTTCGCACCGTCCGCAGCACCGGGTGGATCACGAGGTGCAGGGTCAGGCCCTGGCGGTTCACTTCCATCGTCACCGAATCGACGAGGAACGGCATGTCGTCGTTGACGATCTCGACCACGGTGTGGGTGCTGTGCCAGCCTTGCTGGGCCGGCGTCGGGTTGTAGGCGCGGATCTTCGGCTTGCCGCTCGAGAACCTGCGGCCGAATCCGAGGTGGCTCGCGGCCGCGCCCGCGAGGTCCCTGGCGCTGCGCGCGGCGAGCTCCTCGGGATCGACCTCCGCGTAGTACAGCCGCTCGAATCGCTCGGGGAGATCGGACTTCGCCGGCTGGGTCTTCGCTTCCATCCTTGCCGCTGTTCTACACTAGGCGCCCGAGGGGAGGAATGACAATTCTAGGTCGGCTCGCCGCGCTTGGTGCCGCGCTCTGCATTTCCTGGGCACCGGCGGCGCTCGCGCAGCCCTATCCTTCGAAGCCGATCCGGATCATCTGCGCTTTCCCGGTCGGCGGGATCGCCGATATCTATGCCCGCATCATCGGCCAGCGGGTTGCCGAACGCTGGGGCCAGCCGGTGCTTGTGGAGAACCGCGCCGGCGCCGGCGGCACCATCGCGGCGGAGGCGGTGGCCAAGTCGCCGCCCGACGGCTACACGCTGGTGATGGGCGCGGTCGGCACTCACGCGGTCAACGTGAGCCTGTTCGCCAAGCTGCCCTACGACGCAGAGAAGGATTTCGCCGCCATCGCGCTCGTGCTCGAGGCCGAGGGACTGCTGGTCGTTCATCCCTCCGTGCCGGCGAGCGGCGTGGGCGAGCTGATCGCCCTGGCCCGCGCGAGCCCCGGGAAGCTTACTTTCGCTTCCGCCGGCATGGGCACGGCGAGCCATCTTGCGGGGGAGCTCTTCAAGACGATGGCGAAGGTCGACATGACCCACGTGCCTTACAAGGGAAACGTGCCCGCCATTACCGAGCTCCTCGCCGGGCAGACCTCGCTCCTCTTCGCCACCATGCCTACGGTCCTGCCGCATGCGAAGGCGGGGAAGCTGCGCGCCCTTGCCACGGTCGGCGGCTCGCGCGCCGCCGCGACGCCGGAATTGCCCACCGTCGGCGAGGCGCTGCCGGGATTCGAGGTCAACAACTGGATCGGCCTGTTCGCGCCCGCCGGTACGCCCGCGGAGATCGTCCAGCGCTGGAATTCAGAAACCATGCGCATCATGGGCTCGTCCGACATCCAGGCGCGGCTGCCGAACGAGGGGGCGCGCTTCTCGCCGAACACGCCCGCGCAGTTCGCGCAGTTCGTGAAGTCCGAGATCGCCAAGTGGGCGCCGGTGGTCAAGGCCTCGGGCGCACGAGTGGATTGATCGTGGACGCTCAGCAGAAGAACGCTTTCCTCAAGGACGAATATCTGCATCTGCAGAAGGTGATCGAGGACTTCGACGGCCGTGCGGTCACGATCAAGGCATGGAGCGTCAGCTTCAGCATGGTCGGCATCGGCGGCGCGCTCGCCACTCACACGCCGCTGACGATGCTCGTGGCGAGCCTCAGCGCCGCGCTGTTCTGGCTGATCGAGGGGTTCTGGAAGACGTTCCAGGACGCCTATTTCGAACGCGCCTACCACATTGAGGAGTTCTTTGCCGGCAACGGAAAGGACCTGGTCCCGCTGCAGATCAGCCGTTCCTGGCACCTGCGCTGGAAGCGTAGCGGTTCTCGACGCTTGTTTCACATCATGTCATGGCCTCACGTGGCGCTGCCGCATGCCGCGGTGCTGCTCGTTGGCCTGGTGCTGTACGCACTTCACATCTTCGGGATCGCAACCTTATGAAAACGGGAGATGAACATGCCAGCTGCTGACGCCAGGAATGAAAGCCGTCGCCGTTTCCTCGAGTTCCTCGCAGGCAGTCCGCTGCTCGCGTGGCCGGGAGTGGCCGGGTTCGCCGCCGACGGCCCGCTCGCGCCGTCGAAGCTGCCGGACCCGATCATGTGGGCGCCGATGCGCACCGAGGACCTGATCGCTTCGCCGAAGGAGGCGATCAACGTGTTCGACTTCGAGCCGGTGGCACGCAAGAACGTGCCGCCGGCGCATTTCGGCTACATGGCCTCGGGCATCGACGACGAGGTGACCCTGCGCGCGAATCGCGAGGGATTTCTCAGGTTCCAGCTCAGGCCGCGCCGCCTCGTCGACGTCAGCAAGGTCGACATGAGCAGCGAGATCCTCGGCGTACGCTACGCGAGTCCCATCATCGTCGCGCCGGTCGGCGGGCAGAAGTCGTTCCATCCGGAAGGCGAGATCGCGGTCGCGCGCGGCGCACGGCCTGGCAACCATCTCATGATCCTCTCGACGGCGACCACGTCGTCGGTCGAGGAGGTGACCGCAGCGCGCGGCGCGCCGGTGTGGTACCAGCTCTACGCCACGAACAAGTGGGACGTGGCCAAAGCGTTCGTCACGCGCGCCGAGAAGGCGGGCTGCCCGGCGGTCGCGGTCACCGTGGACCGTAGCGGCGGGCGCAACCAGGAGACGCTGTTCAGGCTGCAGCGCACCGATACGCGCGATTGCAAGAGCTGCCACGACCGCAGCAGCCTGCAGGCGAGCCTGAAGCGCCGCTCGATGTACGAGGGCGTCGACGTCTCGGGGCTGACGAACACCCAGTCCTCGGCGATGACCTGGGATTTCCTGAAACGCCTGCGCGACACCACCAAGATGAAGGTCGTGCTCAAGGGCATCCTCGCGCACGAGGACGCGGTGCTCGCCGCCGAGAACGGCATGGATGGCATCATCGTCTCCAACCACGGTGCGCGCAGCGAGGACAGCGGGCGCTCCACCATCGACGCGCTGCCCGAGATCATCGAAGCGGTGCGCGGCCGAATTCCGATCCTCGTCGACAGCGGCTTTCGCCGCGGCACCGACATCGTCAAGGCGCTCGCGATGGGCGCGCAGGGCGTGTGCGTCGGACGGCCGTATATCTGGGGGCTCGGTGCGTTCGGCCAGCCAGGCGTGGAGCGCGTACTCGAGCTCCTGCGCACCGAACTGCGCGCGATCATGCAGCAGGTCGGGGCGCCGTCAATCAAGGCGCTCACGCCGGCGATGGTGCGCAGGGCGTAGCAGCAACGCCGCCGCGTGATGCAAGTCACGCGGCAGTGGCTACCCTGACATAGTTGCTTGCCGCCTCCGCAGCGCTTGGATAGCTTGGGCGATCCAAGGAGGGCGCTATGGACGCCATCGTCAATTTCGTCAGTTCCTGGCCCATCCTCGTCCAGCGGGCCTTCAGCGAACATACCCTCGTCGTGGCGTTCATCACCGCCGCGGCCGTCGGCGTGTTCGTGCTCCTGCAGCAGCAATGGCGCCCCTACAGCCTGCTCAGCAACATCGCGTTCGTTGCCGGCGGCTGGCTGATCGCGGTGTCGTCGGTCGTGTTCGTGATGGGCGCAGTCCGCAAGGGCTGGACGGTGGTCGAGCAGGCGCTTCCTTTCGCCGCCAAGCTTTCGGCCTACCTGTACGGAATCTGCGAGCGCCATCCGCTGCTCGCGCTCGGCATCGTGGGCGCGGGAACCCTCGCGTTCTTCCTGCGGCGTGCGTGGCCGATGGTGCTGGCGTGGGCGCCGGTCCGCGCCGTGTGCGCTGTTCTCGGCGTCGCGCTGGCCATTCACGTTGCCGGCCCGATCGCGGATCTCGTCGACGGTGAAGCCGTCGGCGCCGCTTTCGCTGCCAAGGGCGCGCCGGACAAGCTCACGCTGATCCCGGTGGAGCAGGCAGTGGCGCAGGCGCTCAAAGCCGGCGACCGCAGGTACATGTCGATGCGCCAGTGCGTCGACGAGGTGTCGGGCTATCCGGCCGCCGACGCCGGCAAGGAGGTCGCTTCGCCCTGGACGATCGGGGTGAAGCCGCTGGGCACCTCGTGCTACGAAAGCCTCGGCCACGACGCCAGCGTGCGCATGAACAAGCAGCACGCGTACGTCGTCGAATACAACCGACGCATGTACGAGCACAACAAGTCGGCGGCGCGCGAGTTGATGAGCGCGCGCTAGGCCAGATCGGCAGCTCGTCAATTCAAGGGCCGGGTGAGGAGCTCGGTGACCCCGCCGACGGCGGCGGTGTTGACCGTCAGCGTGCGCTCGGTGGCGAACCTGAGCAGGTAATGCGGGCCGCCGGCCTTGGGGCCCGTGCCTGAAAGGCCTTCGCCGCCGAAGGGCTGCACCCCGACGACCGCCCCGATCATGCTGCGGTTGACGTAGACGTTGCCCACGCGCGCTTGCGCGACCACGGCGTCGACGAAGCTCTGGATGCGGCTGTGCACGCCGAGGGTGAGCCCGTAGCCCGTCTCGCGGATCCACTGCAGCACTCGCCCGAGATTGTCTCTGCGGTAAGTACAGACATGGAGAACCGGGCCGAACACTTCGATCCTCGGCAGCGCCTCGATCGGCATCTCGAAGGCGACCGGCGCGAGGTAGTTGCCCGAGGCCGGAGCCCGTGCTTCGCCGATCAGCCTCGCGCCCGCCCTCAGCTTCTCGACGTGCCCGAGAAGCGCTGCGCGCGCCGGGGCATCGATGATGGGGCCGACATCCGTATCGGGCTCCGCGGCGTCGCCCACCTTGAGCTCCGCGAGCGCTCCGGAGAGCAGGCGCATCACGCGCGCGGCGCAGCCCTCATCCACGAAGAGGATGCGCTGCGCCGAGCAGCGCTGGCCGGCGCTCTGGAACGCCGAGACGACCACGTCGTCCACGACCTGCTCGGGCAGGGCGGAGGCGTCGACCAGCATGGCGTTGACGCCGCCGGTCTCCGCGATCAGCGTCGCAATCGGTCCGGGGCGAGCGGCGAGCGCGGCGTTGATGCGGCGCGCGGTCTCGTCCGAGCCGGTGAAGGCGACGCCCGCGATCCGCGGATCGGCGACGAGCGGCGCACCGACGGCATCGCCGTCGCCCACTGCGCAGGACAGCACGTCGGTCGGGATGCCGGCCTGATGCAGGAGCTCGACCGCGCGGAACCCGATGCGCGGCGTCTGCTCGGCGGGCTTCGCGATCACGGTGTTTCCCGCGGCGAGCGCCGCGGCCACCTGGCCGGTGAAAATGGCCAGCGGAAAATTCCATGGCGCGATGCACGCGAACACCCCGCGGCCGTGAAGGGAAAGCTGGTTCTTTTCGCCGGCCGGTCCGACAAGTGCCAGCGGGTTTGCGAAATGCCTTCTCGCCTGCAGCGCGTAATAACGGCAGAAGTCCGCCGCCTCGCGCACTTCCGACACGGCGTCGGCATAGATGCGGCCGCCCTCGCGAACGATGAGCGACACGAGCTCCTGCATGCGCTGCTCCATCGCATCGGCGGTACGTTCGAGCGCGCCGGCGCGCTCGGACGCGGGCACGCGAGTCCAAGAATCGAACGCCGCGGCGGCGCGCGCGATGCTGAACTCGAGCTCCTGCGCGGTGGTGCTTTCCACCGCGCCGAGGTTCTCGCGGCCGCGGTCGGAACGGACCTTCTCCTCGAGGGAATCCAGGACATCCCCGCGCGCGAGATCGACGCCGAGCGAGTTCAGCCGGTCCGGATAGAGGTTGCGCGGCAGAGGAATGCGCGGATCGGGGCCGTACGGCTCGGGCAGAGCCTCGAGGGGATCGGCGACCAGCGCCTCGAGCGGCACCGCGGGATCGGCGATCTGGTGGACGAAGGAGGTGTTCGCGCCGTTCTCGAGCAGGCGCCGCACGAGGTAGGGCAGGAGATCGGTGAAGCTTCCCACCGGCGCATAGATCCGGCAGGCGAACGCGCGCGCGCGCGACAGCACCTCGTAGAGCGTGTCGCCCATCCCGAAGAGCTTCTGAAACTCGAAGGGACGGTCGCCCGCAAGCTCGAAGATCGTCGCGACGGTGCGGCAATTGTGCGTCGCGAACGCCGGGTAAAGCGTGGCGGGCGCCGATAGCAGCCGCCGGGCGCAGGCCACGTAGGACAGATCGGTCGCGGGCTTGCGCGTGAATACCGGGTAGTCGGGCATGCCGAGCTGCTGCGCCCGCTTGATCTCGCCGTCCCAGTACGCGCCTTTCACCAGCCGGACGGAGACGCGGCGGCGCAGCCCGACGAGCCAGTCGCACACGGCCAGCGCGCGCTTCTGGTAGGCCTGGACGGCGAGGCCGAGCGCATGCCCGCGGCTGAGCTCCTCGAAAAGATCGAGGGTCAGCTCGAGGCGCTCGGACTCTTCGGCATCGATCGTGATGCCGACCGCGCACTGCTCTGCGAGGCGCACGAGCTGGGCGACGCGCGGCGCGAGCTCGGCGAACACCCGCTCGCGCTTCGCCTCCTCGAAGCGCGGGTGCAGCGCCGAGAGCTTCACCGAGACGCCGTCGCCCGCAGGCGTGCCGCGGATCGCGCGGCTATAGGCGTCGAAATAGCGCGCCGCGTCCTCGGCGGTGCGGGCCGCCTCGCCCAGCATGTCATACGAGAAGCGGTAGGCTTCGAAGGCCCGGCTGCGCGTCACCGCTTCCTCGATGGTCTCGCCGATGACGAACTGGCTCGCGAGGATGCGCATCGCCTGGCGCACCGCGGTCCGCACGACCGGCTCGCCCAGGCGCGCGGCGAGGCGCTTGAGCTGGGCGACCGGCTCGGCTTCCGCTTCGCGCCAGCGCGCCAGCGTGCCGGTCAGCATGAGGGCCCAGTCGGCCGCGCTCGCGGCCCACGAGTCCTGCGCTTCCTGGCCCCCGCCCTTTACCCATTGGCCCGCGGAGAGCTTTTCGCGCAGCAGGGCGTCGGCGGTCTCGGGGTCCGGGATGCGCAGGAGCGCTTCGGCGACGCACATCAGAGCGACGCCCTCCGGCGTCGACAGGCCGTAGTGGCGCAGAAACGACTCGGCGCTGAGCGCCGCGGGCCGCGTCGATCGCACCTCCTGCGCCAGGTTGAGCGCGTGCTCGGTGATGCGCTGCGACGCCTCGCGGTCGGGCTGCGAGGCGCGCACGCGCTCGAGCGCCTCGGCTTCCGCGAGGCGGTGGTCCTGCCGGATGCGTTCATCCATGGGCCATATAATGCTGCGCGGAATCGGGGGTAGACAACTGCAGGAGGTAGACAACAGCAGGCGGGAGACACCACCATGACGGCGACCGTGCCGCGGATACTCTGGCAGCCGAGCGAGCGTGCCGTCGAGGAGGCGCTGCTCACGCAGTTCGCCCGGCAGGTGGTGCGCAAGCGCCGGCTCGAGCTGAACAGCTATCCCGATTTCTACCGCTGGTCGGTCGAGCAGCCCGAGGAGTTCTGGTCGGACACCTGGGATTTCTGCGGCGTAGTGGCCTCGCGCAAGGGCGCGACGGTGTTGGTGGACGGCGACAAGATGCCCGGCGCGCGCTGGTTCCCGGAGGCGCGGCTCAACCTCGCCGAGAACCTGATGCGCCGCGGCGATCGCGGCGACGCCTTCGTGTTCTGGGACGAGTCCGGTCCGCGCCGGCGGATGTCGTACGCCGACCTCTACAGCGACGTCTCGCGCGCGGCGCAGGCCCTGGCCGCGCTCGGATTGCGCGCCGGCGACCGCGCCGCGGCGTTCATTCCCAACCTGCCCGAGACGGGCATGCTCGCGCTCGCGGCACTGTCGCAGGGCATCGTGTGGTCTTCGTGCTCGCCGGATTTCGGCGTCGAAGGGGTGCTTGAGCGCTTCGGCCAGATCGAGCCCAAGGTGCTTTTTTGCGCAGACGGCTACCGCTACAACGGCGAGACGCACGATTCGCTCCAGCGCGTCGCGGGGCTGGTGGAAAAGCTGCCGAGCGTGCGCAAGGTCGTGGTCGTGCCGCACCTCGACCCGAAGGTCGACGTGTCGGAAGTTCCCAAGGCGGTGCCGCTGGGAGAATGGCTGCGCCGCTACACGCCCGCCGACATCGCGTTCGCGCAGCTGCCGTTCGACCACCCGGTGTTCATCCTCTTCACTTCGGGCACGACGGGCAAGCCCAAGTGCATCGTGCACGGCGCCGGCGGGACGCTGCTGCAGGCGCTGAAGATGTTCAAGCTGCATTTCGACCTGCGCCCGGGCGAGCGCTGCTTCTACTACTGCACTACGAACTGGGTGGTGTGGAACCTGCTTTTCATGGCGCTCGCGGCGGAGGCGAGCGTGATGCTTTACGACGGCTCGCCGTTCGCCCGCAACGGCCGCATCCTCTTCGACTACGCCGAGAAGGAGCGCATTACCCATTTCGGCACCTCGGCCAAGTTTATCGATGCCGCTGCGAAGCGCGGACTGCGGCCGCGCGACACGCACAATCTCGGCTCGGTGCGCATGATCCTTTCGACCGGATCGCCGCTCGCGCCCGAAGGCTTCGACTATGTCTACGACGCGATCAAGAGCGACGTGTGCCTCGCCTCGATCTCGGGCGGCACCGACATCATGGGCGCGTTCGCCGATGCGAGCGCAGTCCTGCCGGTCTACCGCGGCGAGCTGCAGTGCCGCTCGCTCGGCATGGCGGTCGAGGTGTTCGACGAGGAGGGCAATCCCGTGGTCGGAAAGAAGGGCGAGCTCGTGTGCACGCGGCCCTTTCCTTCGATGCCGCTCGGATTCTGGAACGACCGCGGCGGCGAGCGCTATCACTCGGCCTATTTCGCCAAGTATCCCGGCGTCTGGACCCACGGCGACTGGTCCGAGCTTACCGAGCGCGGCACGATGCTGGTGTACGGGCGCTCCGACGCCACCCTCAACCCGGGCGGCGTGCGCATCGGCACCGCGGAGATCTACCGGGTGGTGGAGCGCATCGACGAGGTCGAGGAGGCGCTCGCCATAGGGCAGCTCTGGCCGCCCGAGCAGCCCACCGATACGCGCGTCGTTCTTTTCGTGAAGCTCAGGGACGGACAACGCCTCGAGGACCACCTCGAGGAGCGCATCCGCTTCGAGATCCGGCGCCACGCCTCGCCGCGCCACGTGCCCGCGCGCATCGTGCAGGTGAGCGACATCCCGCGGACCAAGAACGGCAAGGTGGTCGAGCTCGCGGTGAAGGCGGTGGTGCACGGCATGCCGGTGACGAACACCGACGCGCTGGCGAATCCCGAAGCGCTCGAGCTGTTCCGGGATCTGCCCGAGCTTTCCAGCTAATCCGCTTCGACGCGCAGGATTTCGACTTCCGGCGGCGACACCAGGATCTCGCTGAAGCTTTGCATCCATTTGCCGGTGTCGCCTTTTGCGCCCACGCCGTGCCGGAACTGATCAAGCTCATCGAGCTTCTTCAGTTCGACCTCGAATTGCAGCGCCGGACCGCCGTGGGCGCGCGTCAACGGCACCAGAAGCCGGGCATTGAGACCCTTGTCGCGCGCGGCCTTGAGCTCGCGACTGATGAGCTCGAGCGCCTTGTGCCGGTTCACCGGCAGAATGTGATACGAGAAGCGCGCCAGGTACATTAGGTAACCCAGAGGCTAACCCAGAATCTCGCCGATGTGGGTGCGCTGGTCGAGGTCCGAGATGAACTGGCGCAAATCCGGCCCGAGGGCGTCGCGCGCTGAAACGATGCCGACGGCGCGGCCGTTCTCCACCACCGGAACGTGCCGGAACTCGCCCTCGTGCATGAGGTGCAGCGCGTGCCCGAAAGGACGATCGGGCGCGATGGTGCGCGGGTTGCGCGTCATCACGTCGCCGAGCTTGGTCTTCTCCGGATTGCGACCCTCCGCGATGACGCGAAACAGCGCATCTCGCTCGGTGAAGATGCCGGCGAGGCGTGCCCCCTCGAGCACGAGAATCGCGCCGAGGCGCTTCGCTTTCATGAGACGCGAGGCCGCCGTGACGGTCATGTCGGCGGTTGCGGTGACGGGAGCCTGATTCTCGATGATGCTGCGCACGGGACGGTCCATGGCTTCCTCCTCACGCCTACTTTACTCCGGCCAGACCAATTGGTTTTTTGCGGCGCAGCAGCTTTCGCTAAGATGAGGCCGTGCGCAACGCTTCCAAGCCGTATGCCGTGGTTTGCGTACTCGTTTGCGTCCCGGCGTGGGCCGCGCCGCCGCTGCCGCGCCTCGGCGCCGACGAGACGGCAACGGCGTCGGGACTGTCCTCCGGCGCCTACATGGCGGTGCAGCTTCACGTGGCGCACTCGGCCCGGATCAAAGGCGTGGGTGCGCTGGCCGGCGGACCTTACTACTGCGCGCAGGGCAGCCTGTGGACCGCCTACTACAACTGCATGAAGCCCGGTGCGTTCACGCGGCTGCCGTCGCTCGCGACGCTGAAGAGCGCGACCGACCGCCTCGCCGCGGCCGGGAGCATCGATCCGACCGCGAATCTCGCTTCGGCGCGCGCCTGGCTCTTCACCGGCACGCGCGACGACACGGTGGCGCGTGAAGTGGTGGAAGAGCTGCAGGCGTTCTATGCCGCATACAAGACCGCGACCGTCCTCGTGCGCGACAAGCCAGCGGGACACGCGATGATCACCGAGGACGCCGGGAACGAGGACTGCGGCGCGACGCGCCCGCCGTTCATCAACGACTGCGACTACGATGCGGCCGGCGCTTTGCTCCGGCACCTCGCCGGGCCGCTCGCGCCGCCGGCGGCGAGCCCGGCGGGCCGCCTGCAGGCCTTCGACCAGACGCCCTTCGGCGGATACGAGATCAGCATGGACGACGAAGGCTACGTGTACATCCCGAAAGACTGCGAGACCCAGCGCTGCCGTTTGCACGTGGCGTTTCACGGCTGCCGGCAGGGCAGAAAAGAGCTCGACGATACCTTTGCGCGCACGGCAGGCTACAACCGCTGGGCCGACACGAACCGCATCATCGTGCTGTACCCGCAGGCCATCGCCCGGTGGTGGTGGGTGTACAACCCGAACGGCTGCTGGGACTGGTGGGGCTATACCGGCACGCAGTACCACACCAAGGACGGCGCGCAGGTCCGCGCCGTCATGGCCATGCTCAGCCGCCTTGGCGAGCCGCGGAAATAACGGAAGCGATCGCCTCGATCACCTGGAGTTGCTCGCCGATTGCCTTGTCCAGCCTGAGGGCCACCCCTGGACGCGTGCTTTGAGCGACGAGCCGCGGCAGGTCGTCCTTCACGTGGCTGCCTTGGCCGAGGAACAGCGGCACGATACGGATCGACGCCACGCCTTTTGCGACCAGAGCGGCCACGATTTCGTCGAGGGAGGGGCCGTGCTCGAGATACGCCAGCCCCACGCTCATCGCCGGCAGTTTCTGCGCCAGGCTCGCCGCGATGCGCTCGAAAGGCCGCGACCACTCCGGATCGCGCGACCCGTGAGCGACGAGAACGATGCCTTCCTTCAATGCAGGGTGGCGCGACGGCCTTCGTAGATGCCCTGGAGCAGCCGCAGAGAGCCCAGGCTGATGGCCCGGTGCGAGAGCGCGTGGCCGAGGTCTTCGACGATGTCGAGCGTGACCGGAACATGCAGGCCGGCGAGCACGCGCGCCGCGCGCTCCGCGTAGACGCGCGAGACGACCGAGTCGTACTCGCCATGCACGAGGTGGATGCGCGAGGAGATGCGCGCCCCGCGCGCCGGCAGCCTGGCATAGCGCGACGAGAAGGCCACCACCGCGCCGGCGAGCCCCGGCGTCTTCACCGCCTCGAGCGCCACTGTGCCGCCCTGCGAGAAGCCGATGAGCACGGTGCGGCTCGCCGTCACGCCGAAGTTGGTCTGCTCGCGCCGAATGAGGTCGTCGACGTCCGGAAGCACCGAAGCGACGCGCTCGCGGTGGTTATCGACGTTGAGGCCGCGCGTGGGGTACCAGTCCTGCGCCGCGCCGCCGCGCGCGTCGGGATCGAACCCGCTCGGCACCACCAGCGCGGCGCTCGGAAACCGCGCCTGGAACCTGAACGCGATCGGAATCATCGACTGCGCGGTTGCGCCGCAGCCGTGCAGGAAGACGAACAGGTGGCGTGCGGGACGATCGGGGGTTGGCGCGAAGCGAAAGACCCGGCCAGAAGACATGCCCCTCGATTGTCAACCGGTGACGGCGGTTCTGTAAACTGATTTGCATTCCATCTCAGGTGCGCCATGCGAACTAGTGGATTTCTAAAGGCTTTCTGGGCACTTACCAAGCCCTACTGGGTCTCCGAGAAGCGCGGCAGGGCGCTCGGCCTGCTCGCGCTCGTGGTCGCTCTGGCGCTCGCCATGGTCTACATGGAGGTCCAGTTCAACTACTGGAACCGGGACTTCTACAACACGTTCGAGAAACGCGACCAGGCCGAGTTCTTCCGCCAGCTCGGCAAGTTCGGCGTGCTCGCGTTCGTGTGGATCATTCTCGCGGTCTATCGGCTGTGGTTCCTGCAGATGCTGCAGATCGAATGGCGCACCTGGCTCACCGATCACTTCCTCGAGGAGTGGATGCAGGACCAGGCGCACTACCGCATGCAGCTCCTCGACCGTGGCACCGACAACCCCGACCAGCGCATCTCGGAGGACCTGAACATCTTTGTCGATTTCACCAGCAGCCTTGCGCTCGGGCTGCTGACCTCAATCGTCACGCTGATCTCATTCACGGTCATCCTGTGGGGACTGTCCGGATCTCTCGAGCTGTGGGGTTTCAACATTCCGGGCTATCTAGTGTGGACCGCGCTCGCGTACGCGATCGTCGGAACCGTGCTGACCCACGTCATCGGCCGCAAGCTGATCGGCTTGGGCTTCAACAAGCAGCGGGTCGAGGCCGACTTCCGCTTCTCGCTGGTGCGATTGCGCGAGAACAGCGAGGGGGTCGCGCTTTATCGCGGCGAGAATGAGGAGCTCGGCGGCCTGCGGCAGCGCTTCGCAGCGGTGATCGGCAACTGGTGGCAGCTCATGCGCAAGCGGAAGCAGCTCAACTGGTTCACCTCGTTCTACGGACAGCTCGCGGTGATCTTCCCGTACCTCGTAGTCGCACCGCGCTTCTTTGCCGGAAACATCCAGCTCGGCGTGATCTTCCAGACCGCTTCGGCGTTCAACCAGGTGCAGGGGGCGCTCTCCTGGTTCATCAATGTCTACGTCGATTTCTCGACCTGGAAAGCGACCGTCGACCGGCTGATCGGCTTTCGCGCCTCGATCGAGCGCGTACGCGCAGAAGCGGACCGCCTCGATGGCGACCGGCTCGAATCCCCCGACGGCGTCATCGCGTTGGACCAGCTCGAGATCGGGCTGCCGCAGGGCACACCGCTCCTGGAGCCCACGTCGATCCAGATCAAGCCCGGAGAGGACGTGCTCGTGACCGGCGCTTCGGGCGCCGGAAAGTCGACTTTCTTCCGCTCGCTCGCGGGGATCTGGCCCTACTGGAAAGGCCGGATCAGGCTGCCGCGCGGCGCACGCCTTCTGTTCCTGCCGCAGAAGCCTTACCTGCCGCTGGGCTCGCTCAAGAACGCGGTCGCCTATCCCGACGAGCCGGCGAAGCATCCCGACGACGAAGTGCGCGGCGCGCTGCAAGCGGTCGGGCTCGGGCAGTTTGCCGTCGATCTGGAGCGCAGCGAGAACTGGGCGCAGGTGCTCTCGGGGGGCGAGCAGCAGCGCCTCGCGTTCGCCCGCGCGCTCCTCAACCACCCCGACTGGCTGTTCCTCGACGAGGCGACCTCGGCGCTACCGGAAGCGGACCAGGCTTCGCTCTACCGGCTGCTGAAAGAGCGGCTCGCCAAGACCACGCTCGTCTCGATCGGCCACCGCGAGAGCCTCGCCCAGTATCACGACAAGCGGCTGGTCTGGCAGGAGAAGCGCCTAGCCCTTGCGTAGCGCCTTCGGCGGAATTCCGCCCGCGGATCCGCCAATCAGGAGCGCGGGTGCGCCGGGCGTGGTTCCAGGCAGGGCGGTCGCTGCCGCCGGAGTGGCGGACGCTGCCGCCGGCACGCTGAGCGCGACGGCATGGCGATGGCCGGAAGCAAGGTGCACCAGAACCACCTGCATCCCGTCCACCGCTTCCACGCGGTAGCCGTCGTCCAGCACCTCTCCCGGCTTCACCTCGAGGATGTCGCTGCCGCGCACGAGAAAGCGGTGCGTCGCGCCGGGCTGGCGCACCTCGCCGGCGAAGCGATAGGGATTCGCGGGCACCGCCGGCACGGTGCCCGCGGGAGCGGCCGCCACGCGCCTTGCGGCCGGCCGCGCCTTGAGACTCGCGCCCGAGAACGGATCGCCGGGGAATTCGGGCAGCTCGACGCGTGTGGGCAGCGCGGCGACGAGGTTGAGCGGCGCCTCGATCTTCGGCGCTTCGATTGGCGCCTGCGCGCCGGGCTGGCTGATCGCCTGGGTGCGCTCGGCCGGAACGAAGAACGACAGAGCGGCAAGAACTGCGAGGACTGCGAGAGTGGTCTTGTGCTGTTCGAGCATGCGGCCGGTTTAGCAAATACCGGACCGGCTTCACATCGCTCTCACGCGGCGCGCGAATCCATTCATGAGCGGGTGAAGTCCCCCAACTCTGGGTGAATCACCGGGTGAAAACCCCCACTGCACGCGCTCGCCACTGGGACAACGGCGCGACAGCGGCTGGCACAGTCTTAGCTCTAAAGGCGCCAGTTGCCAAGAACACGGCTCCTCCAACTACTCACGGAAAGAACTCCAATGAACTTTCGAATTGCGTCGATCGCGCTCTACCTGAGCGCAGCCCCGCTCGTCTTCTGCGGATCCGCTTCCGCCTCCGGCGGTGGTGGCGGCGGCGGCGGTGGCAGCTGCGACACGACCCCGGTCCTTCCCACCACCGCGCCCGGGCCCGACGTCATCCTGCGAGAGTCCTTCGGCTTTGGAAACCTGCTGCGCCCCGCCGGCGGGAAGGGCTGTCTGAAGGACGTCCTGCTGCACACGGACCTCGGCGGCTTCTGGATCGAATATCCCGGCAGCAAGAACAGCGCGTGGCTTTCGCCCGGGTCGGGTCAGACCTGGAAGTTCTGCGCCGCCTCGGTGAATCCCTACGAGATGCCCTCCCCGCTGCAGGAGACCTACGCCAACGGCTGCATCGCTTCCGACTGGTTCGACCCGGTGGTCGATCACCCGGCTGCGCTGATGCCGTTTACCGCGCCAGCGAGCACCTATCAGGTCTCGATGGACGGTTATCCGGCCCCGTTCGCCGCGCACTACGTCGGTATCGGATTCACCGACTCGGCCATTCTGTACAGCAACCTCGAGACCTCGGCAAAAGCCTGGCTGCGCCTGAAGCCAAACGCGAATCTGGACGGCTTCACGGTCGTCTACGAGCTGAGACTCGACGGCATGAACGGCCCGCTGCTCGCCTCGGGCGAGGTGCCTTCGCTCGGCTTCAACCAGATGGCGCTTCGTTACGATCCGGCGGCGCAGATGGTCGGTGCAACGTTGAACGGCATGGAGCTTGGCTGGTATCCGCTCGTCATGTCCGCGCCCAAGTTCGTGGGCTTCGAAGGCGTCGGCATCCTCGATGACTTCGTCGTGAGGCGCCTGCCTTAGCCCTCGCGCAGCACGATGCAGGTGGTCGTGGCGTGGGCGTAGAGCTTGCCTTCGCCATCGACGAGCCGCGCCTCGGCAGTCGCCACGCGGCTGCCGAGGTGAACGACTTTTCCGATCGCGCGCAGCTTGCCGGTCGACGCCGTGATCGCGCGGGTGAGATTGGTCTTCGCTTCGAGCGTTGCGTAGGTTGCGCCGGCCGGCACCTGGGTCTGCACCGCGCAACCCATCGCCGAGTCGAGCAGGGTCATCGCAAGCCCGCCGTGCACCACGCCGATCGGGTTGTAGTGACGCTCGTCCGGCAACACTTCGAACACCGCGTGTCCGGGCTCGGCTTCGACCAGCCTGAACCCGAGCAGCTCGGCGATCGGCGGCGACGGCAGGCGGCCGTCGCGGATGGCGCGCAGGAATTCCAGTCCGGGAAGCGAGCGCCCCGCCTCGGCGAGCGCCTGCGGGTCGCTCCAGGCTACCGTCAGGCTGCGCACGGTTACCGCGCCGCGATGAAGTCGGCGGCTGCGGCGGCGACCGCTTCGTCCCGCAGGATGCGCCGGTGTCCGAGGCCCTCGGTGGTGACGAAGCTGGCACCGCGCCAGTGCTGCGCAACCGCGGCGCCCTGCTTCCAGGGCACCATGCGGTCGTCGCGGTCGTGGATCACCAGGGCTCGAGCGGTGAGGCGCGGCGCGACGCGGGCGAGCTCGAGCTCTTCCCAGCGGATCCCGTAGCGCTCCTCGATCGCGCCCTGCATGGCGCGTCGCAGCGGCTCGGGCATCCAGTGCCAGCGCGCGAAGCGGCGCGAGTATCCCAGCAGGTCGGACGGTGGGCTGATCAGCACGATCCTTGTCGCGCCGAGCTTGCTCCACGCGTGCGCCATCGCAGCGGCGGTGGCGCCGAGGGAATGGCCGATGACGGCGTGCACCTCGCCGTGGTGCCAGGCGATCTCGGCGAGCACGTCGGCGAAATCGGGCAATCCGGTGAGCCTGCCCTCGGAGATACCGTGCGCCGGCTGGTCGTAGGCGATGACCCGATAGCCCGCGGCAAGCAGCGGAAACACGAAGGCGCGCATCTGCGCCGCATGACCGCCCCAGCCGTGCGCGAGCAGGACCGCCGGCGCGTCCGGCGCGCCCCAGCGCCAGGTCATGATGTGACGTCCCTTGTGCACGATGTAGCCCGAGCGCGCGTCGATCAGGTCGAGCGCGCTCGCCGCGGCGTCTGCCGCCCTGGGCGGAGTGAGGAACAGGCGCTCGGCCCATGCGCCCGCGAGGTCGGGAAACAGCAGCCGCGAGGCCACTAAGCGAACGTTCGTGCTAATTTGGGGCAAGCGCAGGGTCGTGGGCATGGCGAGCTCTCTTCAGGAAACGGCGTTGCGTTGGAACAGCGAGTCGAGCGCGGTGAGGGCGCGCTCGCGGGCTTTGCGGTAGCCGAGCAGGCGCCGGTGGTGGTGCACCACGAGCGCGATGCCGAACATCTCGAAGGCGATCTGCTCGGGGTCGGTGTTCGCGGCGAGCTGGCGCTCGTCGACGGCCTGGCGCACGGCGCGCTTCAGCGTGTCGATCCAGGTGCGCTGGCCGCCGGCGAGCAGGTCGCGCACCGGGCCGGGCTTATCGTCGAACTCGGCCGCCCCGCCGATCATCGGACAGCCTCCCGGCAGCTCGGCCGATTCGGTCCAGTCGAGCCAGTTCACGAACATGGCGCGCAGCCGCGGCAGGCCGCGCGGCTTGGCCATCGCCGGCTGGAACACGACCTCGCCGAACTGGGCCTGGCCGTGCGCGAGCACCGCGAGCAGCAGCTCGTCGCGCGAGCCGAAATGGGCGAACAGGCCAGACTTGGACATGCCGGTCGCGTCGGCGAGCGTGCCGATGGTGAGGCCGTCGAGCCCCGCCTTGCTCACCAGGCGCAGGGCTTCGTCGAGGATGGCGGCGCGGGTGCGCTCACCTTTCGTCTTGACGGAGTCCGGCTTGACTGCGCTGTGCACGGCCATAGGCCGGGAGAATAGTACGATCGTTCGTATTCGTCAAGCCCAGGCGCGGCAGTGGAGGCGATCCAGACGAAGAAGACGGCGGCAAGGCGGAGCATTCAGAGCTCGGACGGGGCGCTTGGGAAAAGGCGCCGAGGGCTAGGAGCTGGCGGATCCATGCGCCGGGCCCGCAATGCCGGACCGGCGCGCTGGCATCGCGGCTGGGGAGGAGGCCGCGCGCGCCGCCAGCCACCAGCCCTCGGCGCCGTTCTATACCTTGAGGATGTGCATCAGCCAGACCAGCGAGAAGGCGGTGCCCCCGACCGCGATGCCGATCACGGCGGCGACGAAGGCGGCATATGAGAAATCGATCACGGCTTTCACGGGTGCGCTCCTGTGCGTGTGAGACATGCCCGTCATTGCAGCAACGCAAGCTGCGTCGGCGGCAGCGCAAAGCGGGCGCCGCGCGGGTGAATTGTGGCGAACCGGTGGCAGGCGGTTTTCGGCGGCCCGGCCTCCGGTATATTGGCCGCATGGCAAAAATAGTGGCCATCGTCGAGGACGATCCGGCAATCCGCGCCAACTACACCGACCTGCTCAAGAAGCACGGCTATCAGGTGAGCGCGTTCGCCGACCGCGGCGCGGCGCTCGCGGCGTTCCGCAGCCGGCTGCCCGATCTCGCGCTGCTCGACATCGGGCTCGCGGGCGAGCCCGACGGCGGCTTCGCGCTGTGCCGGGAACTGCGCGCGCTGTCCGCCGCGCTGCCGATCATCTTCCTCACCGCCCGCGACAGCGATTTCGACGTGATCTCCGGCCTGCGCATGGGCGCCGACGACTACCTCACCAAGGACGCCGGGATCCCGCACCTGCTCGCCCGCATCAGCGCGCTTTTCCGCCGCGCCGACCTGCTGCGCGAGCCGCCTCTCGAGGAGGAGATCGTCGAGCGCGGCGAGCTGAGCCTCGACATGAAGCGCTTCGTGGCGAGCTGGAAGTCGAAGCCCGTCGACCTCACCCTGACCGAGTTCTGGCTGGTGCACTGCGTGGCGCGCTTCCCCGGACACGTCAAGAATCGCGAGCAGCTCATGAAGGAAGCGCACATCGTGGTCGACGACTCGACGATCACTTCACACGTGAAGCGCATCCGGCGCAAGTTCCAGGCGGTCGATCCCGCGTTCGCGGCCATCGACACCGTGTACGGGCTCGGCTACCGCTGGAACAGCTAAGGTGCGCCTTGGCCTGAGAGCCAAGGTGGCGCTGGTCGCGCTCGTGCTGGCGCCGATCCCGTGGCTCGGCTACCGCTACGTGAAGGACATGGAGGCGGTGCTGCGCGAGGGCCAGGAGCAGGCGCTCGTCGCCACCGCGCGCGCAGTCGCGACCGCGCTGCACGACCGGCCCGAGCTCGCCGACCTGCGCCCCGGCGTGGCCGCGGGCGGCGAAATGGAGCGCATCCTGAAGAGCCTCGGCCGCGCCGACCTGCGCATCTGGATCGTCGACCGGCAGGAACGCCTGCTCGCGATCACCGGCGACCTCAGGAAGAAGGCGCCCGAGGAACGGCCGCCCGCGGATGCGCTCGAGGTCCTGGCGCGCTGGCTGCGCCCGGTCACCGAGCTGCTGCTCGAGCGGCCCACCGAGGACTTCGACGACGCGCTGCCCGAGTCGCAGATCAGCGGCGCCGGCGAGGTGCGCGCGGCGCTGCAGGGCATGGCCGGGCGGCGCTGGCGCAACTCCACCGACTCGCGCGCGGTCATCCTTTCCGCGGCGCACCCGATCTGGTCGGGCGACGAGGTGCTCGGCGCCGTGGTGGTCGAGGAGACCACCAACGCGATCCGCTCGCTCTCGGACCGCACGCTCGAGAAGGTGGTGGCGGTGACGCTGCTGGTGTTCGCGATCGGCGCGCTGGTGCTGCTCGCGTTCGCCTCGCGCCTGTCGCTGCGGCTGAGGCGGCTGCGCGACGAGGCCGAGCAGGCGATCGATTCGCAGGGCCGGGTGAAGAAGCTGCTCGCCGCCTCGAGCTCGGGCGACGAGCTCGGCGACCTCTCGCGCAGCTTTTCCACCGCGCTCGAGCGGCTCGCGCAATACAACGCCTACCTCGAGAAGCTCGGCGGCCGGCTCTCGCACGAGCTGCGCACGCCGGTCACCGTGGTCCGCTCCTCGCTCGAGAACCTGAAGATGACGCCGCTGCCGGATGAGGCGCGCGTCTACACAGAGCGCGCCGCCGAAGGCCTCGCGCGCCTCGACGCCATCCTCACGCGCATGTCGGAGGCGACCCGCCTCGAGGCCGTGGTGCGGGAGGCCGAGCGCGAGCGCTTCGACGCCTGCGAGGTGCTGCGCGGCTGCGTTGCCGGATACGCATCGGTCTTCCCGCAGATTCGGTTCGCGCTTTCGCTGCCGGACGGGCCGGTCATGCTGCGCGGCGCGCCTGACCTCTACGCCCAGATGCTCGACAAGCTGGCGGCGAACGCGGCCGACTTTTCGCTGCGCGACGAGCCGGTGCGCATCCGCCTCGACCAGAAGGGCGCGCTCACCGTGAGCAACAGCGGCGCGCTCCTCCCCGCCGAGATGACCGGGCGCTTGTTCGAATCCATGGTGTCCGTGCGTCCCGAAGGCGCGAACCAGCCGCATCTGGAACATAGAAAGGAGCCCCATCTGGGGCTAGGGCTGTACATGGTGCGCCTCATCGCGCAGTTCCACGGCGGCGAGGCGCGCGCCGCGAACCGTGAAGACGCCTCGGGCGTGGTCATGCGGGTCGACTGCCCGGTCAGTAGCTGAGAAGCCGCAGCTAGGCCGCGCGCGTTCGAGGCATCGCCGCGCGCTGGCCTTTGTCGAGATGGCGCTTCAGGTAGCGCCCGGTATGGCTCGCCGGGCTCGCGGCGATCTGCTCCGGCGTGCCCTCGGCGACGATGCGGCCGCCGCCTTCGCCGCCCTCGGGTCCCAGGTCGATGATCCAGTCCGCGGTCTTGATGACGTCGAGGTTGTGCTCGATCACCACGACCGTGTTGCCGGCATCGCGCAGGCGATGCAGCACGTCGAGGAGCAGCTGGATGTCGTGGAAATGCAGGCCCGTGGTGGGCTCGTCGAGGATGTACAGGGTGCGCCCGGTATCGCGCTTGGAGAGCTCGAGCGAGAGCTTGACGCGCTGGGCTTCGCCGCCGGAGAGGGTGGTCGCCGACTGGCCGAGGCGCACGTAGCCCAGGCCCACGTCGATCAGCGTCTGCAGCTTGCGCGCGATCGCCGGCACGGGGGCGAAGAACGCGGCCGCCTCGGCCACGGGCATCTCGAGCACCTCGTGGATGTTCCGGCCTTTGTAGCGGATCTCCAGCGTTTCGCGGTTGTAGCGCTTGCCGCGGCACACGTCGCATTGAACGTAGATGTCGGCGAGGAAGTGCATCTCGACCTTCGTCACGCCGTCGCCCTGGCACGCCTCGCAGCGCCCGCCCTTGACGTTGAACGAGAAACGCCCGGCGTCGTAGCCGCGGGTGCGCGCCTCGGGAACGCCGGCGAAGAGCTCGCGGATGGGCGTGAAAAGGCCCGTGTACGTCGCCGGGTTCGAGCGCGGCGTGCGGCCGATCGGGCTCTGGTCGACGCTCACGACCTTGTCGAGGTGCTCGAGGCCCGCGAGCGACTCGTGCGGCGCGGGCTCCGCCGCGCTGCCGTAGAGCTGGCGCGCGACCGCCGCGTAGAGCGTGTCGTTGATCAGGGTGGACTTTCCCGAGCCCGACACGCCGGTCACGCACACGAGGAGCCCCAGGGGGAGCGAAAGCTCGACCTCCTTCAGGTTGTTGCCTTGCGCGCCGCGCACGGTGATGCGGTTCTTCCCCGGCCGGTGCCGAAGCCGCGGCACCTGGATCGAGATCTTCCCCGCGAGATAGCGGCCGGTGAGCGAGTCGGGATTGGCCAGGATGTCGGCGGGCGAGCCCTGCGCGATGACGCGTCCTCCGGCCTCGCCCGCGCCGGGCCCCATGTCGACCACGTAGTCGGCGGCGCGGATCGCTTCCTCATCGTGCTCCACCACGATCACCGAGTTTCCGAGGTCGCGCAGGTGCTTGAGGGTCGCGATGAGGCGCTCGTTGTCGCGCTGGTGCAGCCCGATGGAAGGCTCGTCGAGCACGTACATGACCCCGGTGAGGCCCGAGCCGATGTGGCTCGCCAGGCGGATCCGCTGCGCCTCGCCGCCGGAGAGGGTTTCCGCGGAGCGCTCGAGCGCCAGGTAGTCGAGCCCCACGTTGACCAGGAAGCCGAGGCGGCCTGCGATCTCGCGCACGATGCGCTCGGCGATCTGCTGCTTGGCGCCTTCGAGCTGCAGCGCCGAGAAGAAGCGCTGCGTGAGGCGCAGGGGCCAGCTCGAGATCTCGTAGATCGTGTGCCCGGCGATCTTCACGTGGCGCGCCTCGCGCCGCAGCCGCGCGCCGCCGCATTCCGGACACGCGCGCACGTTGCGCAGCTTGGCGAGCTCCTCGCGCACCACCAGCGAGTCGGTCTCGCGGTAGCGCCGCTCGTGGTTCGGGATGACGCCCTCGAAGGGGTGCTGCTTCACGGCCGCGCGGCCCGCCTCGCCCGGGTAGCGGAAGGCGATCTTCTCGTCGCCCGAGCCCTGCAGGATGAGCTCCTGGATGCGCTGGTCGAGTATTTCCCAGGGCTGCTCGACGTCGAAGCGGTAATGCTTCGCCAGCGCCTGCAGCATGGAGAAGTAGAAGTGGTTGCGCCGGTCCCAGCCGCGGATCGCGCCGCTCGCGAGCGAGAGGTTGGGATGGGCGACGATGCGCTTCGGATCGAAGAACTCGACCGTGCCGAGCCCGTCGCAGCGCGGGCAGGCGCCCATGGGATTGTTGAACGAGAAGAGACGCGGCTCGAGCTCGGGCAGCGAATAGTCGCAGGCCGGGCAGGAGAACTTCGCCGAGAAGAGGTGCTCGCTTCCGGAATCGACCTCGACTACGAGCGCGCGGCCGTCGGCGTGCCGCAGCGCGGTCTCGAAGGACTCGGCGAGGCGCTGCTTGGCGTCGGCGCGCGCGCGCAGGCGGTCGATCACGACCTCGATGGTGTGCTTGGAGTTCTTCGCCAGGCGCGGCGCGGCGTCGAGCTCGTGCACGCTTCCGTCGATCCGCACGCGCGTGAACCCCTGGGCGCGCAGCTCCTCGAGCAGCTCGGCCTGCTCGCCTTTCCTGCCGGTGACCACGGGGGCGAGGACCATGAGGCGTGTGTCCTGCGGCAGCGCAGCCACGTGGTCGACCATCTGCGCCACGGTCTGCGCCTTGAGCTCGAGGTGATGCTGCGGGCAGTACGGCGTGCCGGCGCGGGCGAATAGAACCCTCAGGTAATCGTGGATCTCGGTCACCGTGCCGACGGTCGAGCGCGGGTTGTGGCTCGCCGCCTTCTGCTCGATCGCGATCGCCGGAGACAGGCCCTCGATCAGATCCACGTCGGGCTTCTCCATGAGCTGCAGGAACTGCCTGGCGTAAGCCGAGAGCGACTCGACATAGCGCCGCTGGCCTTCGGCGTAGAGCGTGTCGAAGGCGAGCGAGCTCTTGCCGGAGCCCGAAAGCCCGGTGACGACGACGAGCGCCTCGCGCGGCAGATCGAGCTGCAGATTCTTGAGGTTGTGGGTGCGCGCGCCGCGAATGCGGATGCTGTCGGTCAAACGAAATTTCCCCAAACCAAATTTCCCGGGTGAAAAAAGTGAAACTTGCTACTATAGCTCGTTTCGCATTCCCGCCGATACGCCGACTTCTCTCTGGATCTCCTGCATCCGATGTCCTCCGAACGCATGAGCCCGCTCGAAGTGCGCGCCGGCGTGAGCCTCGCGGGCGTATACGGCCTGCGAATGCTGGGCCTCTTCGTGATCCTGCCGGTGTTCGCGGTGCACGCGGGGCAGATCCGCGGCGGCGACAACCTGACGCTCGTCGGCCTCGCGCTCGGCGCCTATGGGCTCGCCCAGGGCATCCTGCAGATTCCCTTCGGCATGGCGTCCGACCGCTGGGGCAGGAAGCCGGCGCTCTACGTCGGCCTCGCGGTGTTCGCCGCCGGCAGCTTCCTCGGCCTCGCCGCGCACGACATCTGGACCGCGATCGCCGCGCGCGTGCTCCAGGGCGCGGGCGCCATCTCCTCGGTCGCGATGGCGCTCGCGGCCGACCTCACGCGCGAGGAGCATCGGACCAAGATCATGGCGATGATCGGTTCGACCATCGGCCTCATGTTCGCGCTGTCGCTGGTGGGCGCGCCGCTGCTTTACCGCTGGATCGGGATGGAAGGCCTCTTTGGGCTCACGGGCATCCTCTCGCTCGTCGCGATGTGGGTGGTGCGCACGCAGGTGCCCGAGCCGCCGGCGCGTGCGAGCGCGCCGGCAAAAGCTCCGGGCGTGGCCGCGCGGCTGCTCGAGCCCGACCTGCTGCGGCTCAACGCGGGCATTTTCATCCTGCATATCCTGCTCTACGCCATGTTCGTGGTCGTGCCGAGCGTCCTGGTGCAGGAGGGGCTCGCGCTGACGCAGCACTGGAAGCTCTATCTGCCCGTGGTGCTCGCGTCGTTCGTGGCGATGGTTCCGGCGATCCTTTACGCCGATCGGCGAAACGGCGCGAAGCCCGTGTTGCTCGCTTCGGTCGGGCTGCTGCTCGCAGTCGAGGCCGCGCTGATGTTCGTGCAGCGCTCGGTGGCGGCCATCGCCCTTCTCATGTTCGGTTTCTTCGTTGCATTCAACGTGCTGGAAGCCATGCTGCCTTCGCTCGTGTCGCGCGTCGCCCCGGCGCAGGGCCGCGGCGCCGCGATCGGGGTGTACAACACGACCCAGACCCTCGGGGTGTTCTTCGGCGGCGTCGTCGGCGGCTGGGTCGCCGCCCACCATGGCGCGAGCGGCGTGTTCGCGACCTGCGCCGTGCTGGCGGTCGTCTGGCTCGCGCTCGCGGCCGGAATGCGTCCGGTGCGCCGCGAGGTCAACGAGGTTTCGAGTCTGACGTTGTCGATAGCGTCCGGGGTCAATCCCGAGGGGCTGAGGGAAGCGCTCGCGAGCGTGCGCGGGGTGCGGCAAGTCGAGGTGCTCGCGCATGAGCGCATTGCGCGCATCCAGGTAGTCCCTGGACAATGGGATGAGCGTAGCGTACGGAAACTGGTGACAGGGGAGATCTGACATGGCTTCGGTGAACAAGGTGATCGTGGTCGGCAATCTCGGGCGCGACCCGGAAACGCGTTACATGCCGGACGGCGCGGCGATTACCAACGTATCGGTCGCGACGTCCTTCCAATGGACCGACAAGGCGAGCGGCGAGAAGAAGGAAGAGACCGAGTGGCACCGCGTGGTGTTCCGCGGCAAGCTCGCCGAGGTCGCGGGCGAATATCTCAAGAAGGGCTCGCAGGTGTATGTCGAGGGACGCCTGCGCACGCGCAAGTGGCAGGACAAGGACGGCCAGGACCGCTATACCACCGAGATCATGGCGACCGAGATGAAGATGCTCGGCTCGCGCGCCGGCGCGGGCGAGCCGCGCGAGGCGGCGCCGTCCGAGCCGCGTGCCTCCGAGCCGCGGGCTGCGCCGCCGGCGAAGAAGCCGGCCGGCAAGTTCGACGACCTGGAAGACGACATCCCGTTTTAGACCCGCTCTTGAAGCGCGGCTTTTCGCCCCAAAATCAGCGATATAATCGCGACGCAAGGGGATTTGCACGAACATGCCGATTTACGAATATCGCTGCCAGGCCTGCGGTCACCAGGAAGAGTTCCTGCAGCGGGTAACAGAACCGCCGCTCACCGAGTGCCCGGTGTGCCGCAAGCCGACCTTCCGGAAGCTTCTGAGCGCCGCGGGGTTCCAGTTGAAGGGTAGCGGCTGGTACGCCACCGACTTCAAGAACAAGAGCTCCAAGCCGGCGGAGAAAGGGTCCGAGGACAAGAAGTCCGACGACAAGCCGGATTCGAAAAGCGACGCCAAGCCGGAGAAGAAGACCGACTCCAAGTCCGAGGCGTCCGCCTGAGCCCCGGCGCGTGAACTCCATGGCCCGGCCCAGCCGGGCCTTTTTATTCCATCCCCTTGAAGAAGTACCTCATTACCGGGCTGCTGATCTGGATCCCGCTGGTCATCACCATCTGGGTCCTGAAGCTCGTCGTCGACGTGCTCGACCAGTCGCTGCTCCTGCTGCCCGATGCGTGGCAGACCGAGCGCTGGCTCGGCATCCACATCCCGGGCCTCGGCGCGATTCTCACGATCGTGATCGTGCTGCTCACGGGCCTCTTCGCGACCAATTTTTTCGGCGCCCAGCTGGTCGAGATCTGGCACGACATCCTGCACCGCATTCCGGTGGTGAACTCGATCTACTCGAGCGTGAAGCAGATCTCCGACACGCTGTTCTCGTCGAGCGGCCAGGCGTTCCGCAAGGCGCTCCTGGTGCAGTGGCCGCGCGAGAACATGTGGACCATCGCCTTTCTCACCGGCACGCCCGGGCCGGGCGTCGCGCGCCACCTGCCGCCCGACTGCGTCGCGGTGTACGTGCCCACCACGCCCAACCCGACCGGCGGCTACTTCGTCATCGTGCCGCGCAGGGACGTGATCGAGCTCGACATGAGCGTCGACCAGGCGCTGAAGTACATCATTTCGATGGGCGTGGCGCCGCCGCTGGAAAAGGGCGTGGCACCGCCGGAAAAAGAGCCCGATGAGAACTCACTACTGCGGTGAGCTGAGCGCTGCGCTGGTCGAGCGCACGGTCACGCTGTGCGGCTGGGCGCACCGCCGGCGCGACCACGGCGGCGTGATCTTCGTCGACCTGCGCGACCGCGAGGGTCTCGCGCAGGTGGTGTTCGATCCCGACCGGCCGGAGGCGTTCGCGATCGCCGAGCGCGTGCGCGGCGAGTTCGTGCTGCGCGTCACCGGCAGGGTGCGCAGGCGCCCGCAGGGCACGGTCAACCCCGATCTTGCCTCCGGCGAGGTGGAGGTCCTCGCGCACGAGGTCGAGATCCTCAACCCGTCGGTGCCGCCGCCGTTCCAGATCGACGACGACAACCTCAACGAGACCACGCGCCTCGCTCACCGCGTGCTCGATCTGCGGCGCGAGCCGATGCAGAAGAATCTCAAGCTGCGCTACCGCACCGCGATGGCGGTGCGCAGCTACCTCGACGCGCACGGCTTCATCGACATCGAGACGCCGATGCTCACGCGCTCCACCCCCGAGGGCGCGCGCGACTATCTCGTCCCGAGCCGGGTGCATCCGGGCGAGTTCTACGCCCTGCCGCAGTCGCCGCAGCTCTTCAAGCAGCTGCTGATGGTCGCCGGCTACGACCGCTATTACCAGATCGTCAGGTGCTTCCGCGACGAGGACCTGCGCGCCGACCGCCAGCCCGAGTTCACCCAGATCGACATCGAGACCTCGTTCCTGGACGAAGCCGCGATCCAGGCGCTGATGGAAGGCCTGGTGCGCGAGGTGTTCAGGAACGTGCTCGGCGTCGAGCTGCCCGATCCCTTCCCGCGTCTCACGCACGCGGAGGCGCTCGCGCGCTACGGCGTGGACAAGCCCGATCTGCGCCTGCCGCTCGAGCTGACCGAGCTCACCGAGCTGATGAAGGACACCGAGTTCAAGGTGTTCCGCCAGGCGGCGCAGATGCCGGGCGGCCGGGTCGCGGCCCTCAAGGTGAGCGCGGAGCTCACGCGCAAGGAGATCGACGATCTCACGCCGTTCGTCGCCGCCTATGGCGCGAAGGGACTCGCGTACATCAAGGTCAATCCGGACGGCCTGCAGTCCCCGATCGTCAAATTCCTCGCCAAGGACCTGCTGGATCGAATCGTTTCACGGACCCAGGCAAAACCGGGGGACCTGATCTTCTTCGGCGCCGACAAGGCGAAGATCGTCAACGACGCCCTTGGCGCGCTGCGCCTGAAGCTCGGCCACGACAAAGGACTGGCCGAAAAGGGCTGGCGCCCGCTGTGGGTGGTCGACTTCCCGATGTTCGAATGGGACGAGGAAGGAAAGCGCTGGAGCGCCATGCACCATCCGTTCACCGCGCCCAAGGACGGCCACGAGGATCTGCTCGCCTCCGATCCGGCGCGCGCGCTCTCCAAGGGCTACGACATGGTGCTGAACGGCTGGGAGATCGGCGGCGGCTCGGTCCGCATTCACCGCGCCGAGGTCCAGGCGAAGGTGTTCAGGGCCCTCGGCATCTCCGAGGACGAGGCGCGCAACAAGTTCGGCTTCCTGCTCGACAACCTCCAGTACGGGGCGCCGCCGCACGGCGGCATCGCCTTCGGCCTGGACCGCATGGTGGCGCTCATGGCGGGCGCCGACTCGATCCGCGACGTGATCGCCTTTCCCAAGACGCAGCGCGCGCAGGACCTGCTGGTGCGCGCGCCGAGCCCGGTCGACGAGAAGCAGCTGCGCGAGCTCGGCCTCCGGTTACGGGAGCCGCCGCGGGAGGCGCCCAAGACTTGAGGCTCGCGCTCGCCGCTCTCGCGCTCTTCTGGCTGACGGGTGCGTGGGGCGCCGAAGTGAGCCTCGAGGAGCTTCCGTCCGAAGCGCATGCCACGCTCGCCCTCATCAAGTCGGGCGGACCCTTCCCCTACCCGCAGGACGGGCGGGTGTTCTCCAACCGGGAAAGGATGCTGCCGATTCAAAGCGGCGGCTATTACCGCGAATACACGGTGAGAACGCCTGGAGTGCGCGACCGCGGCGCACGGCGTATCGTTGCCGGTAGCGGCGGGGAGTACTACTACAGCGCCGATCATTACCGCTCCTTCAGACGGATACTGGATTGATGGCGAAGCTCCTCCAGCGGCTGCAGGATGCGGCCAAATCGGGCGTCTACCGCGCAAGCCGGGTCGAAGCGATCGAGGATGCGCTGCGCGGCAGCAGGCTGAGCCTCGCGCGCATTGCGTTGCAGGACGTCACCGACAAGGCCGCGCTCCTGCACCGGATCGCCGCGAGGCTGGGTTTGCCGGCCTGGTTCGGAGAGAACTGGGACGCCCTCGAGGACTGCCTCACCGACCTTTCCTGGCGCGCGGGCGAGGGAAACGTCGTGGTGGTGGAGGGTTTCCAATTTCTGCCCGCCGAGGATCTGGGCGTGCTCATCGACGTCATGATCTCCGCCGCGGAGTTCTGGGCCGGTCGCGGCAAGCCGTTCTTCGCCATATTCATCGACCCCGAACGCACGCTCGCGCTGGCGAGCCTTTACCAGGAAGCATGAGCCACAAGCTGCCGGTCTCGGTCCTGGTCGTGATCCATACGGTGGATCTGGAGGTGCTCCTCCTGGAGCGCGCCCGGCGCCCGGGCTACTGGCAGTCGGTCACCGGATCGCTCGACTGGCGTGACGAGCCGCTCGAAGCCGCGGCGGCACGCGAGGTGCGGGAGGAGACGGGGATCGACGCCGGGGCGGGCAGGCTCACGCGCTGGAACCTTGCCAGCACCTTCGAGATCTATCTGCAATGGCGCCATCGCTTTGCTCCGGGGGTGACCCACAACACCGAGCACGCGTTCGGGCTCGAGCTCGCCGGTCCGCTGCCGGTCGCCATCTCGCCGGAAGAGCACACCGCGTACCGCTGGCTGCCTTGGCGCGAGGCTGCGGCGAAGTGCTTCAGCTGGTCCAACCGCGATGCGATTCGCATGCTCGGTGAGAGCGCTTCCTAACCTTCTGGCGGCGCTTTTCACCTTACAGGCTGCCGTCGCATCCGCCGCCGACGATCTCTGGGTCGACGTCGATCGCAATGGTGCGAGCTTCGACGTGCGGGCCGAGGCCACCGTGTCGGCGCCGATCACCACGGTGTGGGAGGTCCTGACGGACTACGACAACCTCGCCCGCTTCATTCCCGGCCTGTCGCGCAGCGCGGTGCAGGCACGCAGCGCCAACCGCGTGGTGGTCGAGCAGAAGGGCGAGGCGCGGTTCCTCGTGTTCTCGTATCCGATCGAGGTCCGGCTGGAGGTGCTCGAATCGCCGACCGATTCGATCGTCTCGCGTGCGATCGACGGCAATCTGAAGCGCATGAGCGGCCGCTACGAGCTGCGCAGCGCCGGCGGCGGCATCCAGCTCCGCTACACGGGCAAGCTCGAGCCCGGCTTCGGCTTGCCGCCGATCGTCGGTACCCTGGCGGTGCGCACGATGGTCGAGGAGCAGTTCGGGGCGATGGTGGCGGAGATCGAGCGGCGCGCCGCGGCGGCCAGATGATTTCTATATGATCCGATGATGCTGCGGGTCGTCACGCTCAACATCCACAAGGGGCTGTCGCACTTCAACCGGCGCATGGTGATCCACGATCTGCGCGACGGGCTTGCGGCGCTCGACCCGGACGTGGTCTTCCTGCAGGAGGTCCAGGGCCTCAACCAGCGCTTCGCGCTGCGCTTCAACACCTATCCGGTCGAGCCGCAGCACGAGTTCCTCGCCGGGGAGAAGTGGCAGCCGGTCTACGGCTGCAACGCGGTCTACGACCACGGCCACCACGGCAACGCGATCCTTTCGCGATTTCCCTTCGTGTCCTTCGAGAACCAGGACGTGTCCGATCACCGCTTCGAGCGGCGCGGCCTGCTGCATTGCGTGGTGGCGGTGCCGGGATGGCGCCGCAACCTGCACCTCGTGTGCGTGCACCTCTCGCTGCACGAACGCGGCCGCAGCCGCCAGCTCGAGACCATTTCGGGCCGGCTGGAAGAGCTGGCCTCGCGCGACGTGCCAATCATCGTCGCGGGCGACTTCAACGACTGGCGGCACCGCGCTACCGCCATCCTCGAGCGACGCCTGGGAATGACCGAGGTGTCGATCGCCCACCACGGCCGGCCGCTCGCGACCTACCCCAGCATGATGCCGCTCCTGCGCCTCGACCGGATCTACGTGCGCGGCTTCCGCGTCAACGCCTCCAAGGTGCACAAGGGCAAGCCCTGGTCGATGCTTTCGGATCACCTCGCGGTCAGCGCGGAGCTGGAGCGCTCCTAGGGGATAGAGCGCTCCTAGGCGGATAGGCGCACGCGTCCCTGGTCCAGGGTCGGGACCACCGGCAGGGCGTCGACGCGGCAGGCGAACTCCACTTCGCGCGCCAGACCTTTCGCCGTCATCATGCGGCCGACCCGGCAGTCGAGCAGCGCCCCGGGGGCGCGCGCGCCGCGGTACACCGTGCGCGCGGCCTTCGCGGCGTCCGACAGGTCGGCCGCGGCGCCGAGGCGCTCGGCGAAGCGCTCGACGAAGCACCCCGCGCCGTAGAAGTCCTCGAAGTTGAAGTTGTTCCCCGAGCCCGAGCACACGATGAGGACGGTCTCGCGCGGGTGCGCGGCGAGGACCCGCTCGACGATCGCGCCGGCGTTGAGCAGCGCGCCGCAGTACACCCGGGCCGCGCCGGCGCACTGCGTCATGGCGACGGTGCCGTTGGTGGTGGAGTAGACCACCGTCTTTCCCTCCACGCCGTGCTCGAGGAGCGAGAGCGGCGCCGGATGCGCGAATCCCGGCAGCGTCTCGGCGTAGAGCTCCCCGGAAAGGACGAAAGAGCCCACGGAGAGATCCTTGCCGTAGGCGCGCGCCGCCGCCTCGTCGAGCACCGGCACGATCTCGCTGGCGCCGTGCGCGAGCGCGGTGACCATGGTGGTGGTGGCGAACAGGATGTCGAGCACCACCACCACCTTGCCCGGGACGCGCACCGAGTCGAGCTCCTCCTTCTTGGTGAGGACGTGGATCTTGTGGTCGAGGTCGATTCGAGCGCTCATAGAACGGGCGGAAAATTGCGATAGAGTGTAATTTAAAGGCAAGAGGAGGCCACCCATGGTTCGTTCGTATCTCGCCCTAATGGCGATGATGCTTGCCGCTGCCTGCGGGGAACAAGCGCCGAAGACCATCAAAATCGCCATCTTGGGCCCGATGGCCTTTGTTCAGGGCGAACACCACTGGAACGGCGCGGAGCTGGCGCGCGATGAGATCAACAAAGCGGGCGGCATCGACGTCGGCGGCAAGCGCGTGCAGGTGGAGCTCATCCGCGCCGACACCAACGAGGTTCAGTCGGTGCCCGACGCCACCAACGCCGTGGAGCGGGTCATCACTCGCGACAAGGTCGATTTTCTGATCGGCGGCTTCCGCTCCGAGGCGGTGCTCGCGATGCAGGAGGTCGCGATGGACAACAAGAAGATTTTTCTCGGCGTCGGCGCGGCGCACTCCAAGCTCGGCGCGAACGTCGAGCAGAACTACGAGCGCTACAAATACTGGTTCCGCGTCGCCCCCACCAAGGACGTCGATCTGGCGCGCACGCTGTTCTCGGTGCTGGGCTCGATCGGCCAGCAGATCCGCGCCGACCTGAAGACCGACACGCCCAAGGTCGCCATCCTCGCCGAGAAGGCGGTGTGGACCGAGGCGATCGTCGGCGCTGCGCAGAAGAGCCTTCCCGGGATGAAGATGGAGGTCGTCGGCACCTGGCAGCCCTCGGCGACCGCGACCGACGTCACCGCCGAGCTCTCGGCGATCGACCGCAGCGGCGCGCAGATCGTGTTCACCGCGCTCTCCGGTCCGGTCGGCATCTCGGTCGGCCGCCAGATGGGCGAGCGCGGCATGAAGGCGGTGGCGTGGGGCATCAACGTCGAGGGGCAAAAGGAGGAGTTCTGGCAGGCCGCGGCCGGCAAGGCGCAGTTCGTTTCCACGCTCGACACCTACGCCGAAGTCGAGATGACGCCGAAGACGGTGGCGTTCGTGCGCGCCTACAAGGAGCGCTACAAGAAGCCGCCCACCTACACCGCGGCGACCTACGACGCGATCTACCTCCTGAAGAGCGCGATCGAGCAGGAGAAGACTGCCAACGCCGACAAGCTCGTGCCGGCGCTCGAGAAGATGGAGCACGTGGGAAGCGGGGCGATTCTCACGTTCGATAAGCGCCACGACCCGGTGTGGGCCGTCGGCAAGACCGCGGGCATCGCGGTGCAGTGGCAGGACGGCAAGAAGGTGCCGTTCTGGCCGCCGCAGGTGAAGGGGATGCAGCCCTTCAAGATGCCCGCGCGCTAGCTTTTGTTTCAGGACATCCTCGTAACGGGGCTGGTGAACGGCGGCGTGTACGCGCTGCTCGCGGTCGGCTTCTCGCTCGTGTTCGGCGTGGCGCGCATCGTCAACATCGCGCACACCGCGTTCTATATGCTCGCGGCGTACTGCTTCTACAGCTTGCTGACGAAGCTTGGCCTCGGTTTCGCGCTCGCCGCCCCGGTGTCCGTGGTCGCGGTCACGCTGCTCGCGCTGCTCTGCTACCGGCTGGTGATCGAGCCGGTGCGCAGCCACGAGTCGGCGGTGCTGATTGCGACCATCGCCCTCGCGCTCGTGTTCCAGGAGCTGATGCTGTTCTCGTTCGGCGGCCACTATCTCGGCGTGCCTTCGACGCTCGAAGGCGGGGTGCGGGTGCTCGGCGTGAGCATTCCCTACCAGCGCCTGCTCATCCTGGCGGTCGCCGCCGCGACCCTCGCCGCGTGCTGGTTCCTGCTCTACCGCACGCGCCTGGGGCTCGCGATCCGCGCCACGGCGAACGACCTCGAGGTGGCGAACCTCATGGGGATGAACGTGCACCGCATCGCGATGGCCACCATCGCCGTCTCGGTCGCGCTCGCCGGGGTCGCCGGCGTGGTGGTCGCCCCGGTGTTCGTGGTCGATCCGTTCATGTGGCTCGCGCCGCTCGTCACCATGCTCGCGATCGTGGTGCTGGGCGGTCTGGGCAGCCTCAAAGGCAGCGTGATCGGCGCCCTCGTCATCGGCTACGTCGAGGCGATCACCGTGTTCGTGCTGCCCGCGGGCGCGTATCTCAAGGGCGCCGTGGCGCTCGGCATCATGGTGGCGGTGCTGCTGGCGCGTCCCGAGGGGCTCTACGGGGTCGCGTTCGAGGAAGAACGTTGATCTACCTTCTCAGGCGCGCGCGGGCCGAGCTCGCGCACGAGGTCCTGGTCTTGCCCTCGCGCACGCTGGTTCTCGCGTGGGTGCTCGCGCTGCTCGCGTTGCCCGCGTGGTACGACGATCCCTACGTCATGCGCATCCTGACGATGACGTGCATCTTCGCGCTGTTCGCGGCGAGCTGGGACCTGCTTGCGGGCTACACCGGCCAGGTGAACTTCGGCCACGCGCTGTTCTTCGGCGCCGGCGCCTACACTTCGGCGCTGAGCTCGCTCAAGCTCGGCATCAGCCCCTGGGCGACGATCTGGGCGGGCACGGCGGTGGCGGCGCTCTTCGGCGCGCTCACCGGCTACCTGTGCCTGCGGCTGCGCGGCTCGTACCTCTCGCTCGCGACCCTGGCGTTTCCGCTGATCGTACTCGGGATCCTGTTCGCGTTTCCGGACTTCTCGGGCGGCGAGCTCGGCGTCTCCGGGGTGCGCCGCCTGATGCCGAGCGCCACCGGGAACTACTACGTGGCGCTCGTCTCGATGCTCGCCGTGGTGTTCGCGCTGCGGGCGTTTGCCGACTCGAAGTTCGGCATCGTGCTGCATGCCATCCGGGACGACGAGGTGGCCGCGCGCGCCTCCGGCATCAACACGCCGCGCTACAGGCTCGGCGTGTTCGCCGTGTCGGCCGCCGCGGCGGGGCTCGCGGGCGCGCTGTTCGCCCATTACCTGCGCGTCGCAGGCCCCTCGACGCTCGAGGTCGCGCTCTCCTTCCAGGTGGTGATCTGGAGCATCTTCGGCGGCGTCGCCACGATCTACGGCCCCGTCGCCGCGGTGTTCATCCTCTATCCGCTCACCGAGTGGCTCGGCAGCTTCGCGGCGTTCGGCGAGCTGCGGCTGCTCGTCTTCGCGCTCATCGTGCTGCTCGTCCTCCTTTTCATGCCGCGCGGCCTCGCGCCCTGGGTGCGCGACAGGATCGAGACGCAGTGCCCGCGCTGCAAGCAGAGGAACGCAGCCTGGAAGCGCGCCTGCAGGCTCTGCGGCGCAACGCTAGAGGCCGAGGTAGCCCGCGCGCAGCGTCTCGTCGGCCATCAGTGACTGCGCGCTGCCCTGGGCGATGATGCGGCCCTGCGAGAGCACGTAATTGCGGTCGGCGAGCCGGAAGACCTGGGCGACTTCCTGCTCGACGAGCAGCACCGGCACGCCGGCGGCATGGATCGCGCGCACGGCAGCGAACAGCTCCCCGCGGATGCGCGGCGCGAGCCCGAGCGAGGGCTCGTCGATCGCGAGCAGCCTCGCCTCGAACATCAGCGCCCGCGCGGTGGCAAGCATCTGCTGCTCGCCGCCCGACAGGGTGCCCGCGATCTGGGCTTTTCTCTCGGCAAGACGCGGGAACAGCGCGAAGGTCCGCTCCAGCCGAAGCGCGGTTTCCCTGGAATCTCTTGATAGAAAAGCGCCTGCCATCAGGTTCTCAAGCACGGTGAGCTCGCGGAAAGGCCGCCGCCGCTCCGGGCACAGCGCGAGGCCGCGCCTGCGCACCTCGTGCGCGGCAAGCGCGTCGACCCGCTCGCCGGCGAAGCGCACCTCGCCTTCGAGCACGATGTCGCCGTCGGCGCCGCGCCTGGAGCGGGCCTCGAAGCGCACCAGGCCGCAGATCGCTCGCAGCAGCGTCGACTTGCCGGCGCCGTTGGGTCCTACCAGCCCGACCAGCTCGCCCTCGCCCACGTCGAGCGAGACGCCGTTCAGGATCTGCGCCTTGTCGTAGCGCACGGTCAGGTTCCTCACCTCAAGCAGAGGCATGCTCTGTTCCCCCGAGCGCTTCGTGCGAGCTTCCGAGATACGCTTCGATGACCTTGGGGTTTTTCACCACATCCGCAGGAGCGCCGTCGGCGATCACCTCGCCGTAGTCGAGCACGATCACCCGGTCGACGATCGACATCAGCTCCTTCAGCTTGTGCTCGATCATGAGCACCGCCGGGCCCTCGGAATGCAGGCGGCCGAAGCGTCCGCCCTTGTGCAGGCGGCGGATCGACTTCGCGAGCAGCTCCGACTCGGCCGGGTTCAGGCCGCCGAGCGGCTCGTCGAGGAGCAGCAGCTCGGGCTCGGTGGCGATCGCGCGCGCGACCTCCAGGCGCTTGAGGTCGCCCTGCGAGAGCGCCGCAGCCGGCTCGAGCGCCATGTCGGAGATGCCGACGAACTCGAGCGCGTCCATCGCTCTTGCCTCGATGCGCTTCACCCACTCGCCGCGG
>JBIOYV010000011.1:0-80002 GCA_044870335.1 Burkholderiales bacterium
AGATGTCGAAGTCCTGCAGCGTGAGCTGGGCGCGGTCGAGCATGCGCGGCACCGCGTAGGCCGGCGCCATGAGCATGCCTTCCTTCGGCCCCGCGATCCCGACGAAGTCCACCGCCGCCGCTTCTGAATGCGTCAAGAAACAAAGGATCGGAAAACCGCGGGCGCGTGCAAACTCTTCCGACGCGAGCAGCACGCACGCGGCGCCGTCGGTGAGCGGCGAGCTGTTGCCGGCGGTGAGCGTGCCGGCCGAAGACCGGTCGAACGCGGTCCGCAGCATAGCGAGCTTCTCGAGCGAAGTATCGGGACGAACGTTGTTGTCGTGGCGCAGGTCGTTGAACGGCACGACCAGGTCCTCGAAGAAGCCGGCCTTCCACGCCGCCGTCGCGTTGCGATGGCTCGCAGCCGCGAGCTCGTCCTGCTCGGCGCGGCCGACCCTCCACTCCTTCGCAGTCTCCTCGGCGTGCTGCCCCATCGAAAGCCCGGTGCGCGGCTCGGCGATTCCCGGCGCCGAGGGCTTGAAGTGTCCCGGCCGCACGTCGAGCCACGGCTGGGTTTTCTCGAGAAACGATCGTCCGCGCGCGCTGGTGAGGACGATCTTTTGCAGCTCGGGCCCGTAGGTGAGCGGGATGTCGCTCGCCGAGTCCACGCCGCCGGCGATGCCGCACTCGATCTCGCCCGCCGCGATGCGGTGCGCCACCTGCACCGCCGCGGTGAGGCTGGTGCCGCAGGCGCGCTGCACGTCGTAGGCCGGCGTTTCGGGATGCAGCCCGCTGCCGAGCGTCGACTCGCGCGCGAGGTTCCAGTCGCGCGAGTGCTTGATGACGGCGCCGGCTGCGACTTCACCGATCTTCTGGTTTTCCAGGTTGAAGCGGGAAACAAGGCTTTTGAGGGCCGCAGTAAGCATCTGCTGGTTGGTCGCTTCGTGGTAGGCGCTGTTGGCGCGCGCGAACGGAATGCGCACGCCGCCGACGATGGCGACCCGGCGCGGGGAGGAAGTCATGGGTTTAAACTAGCGCGAGGAGGAGCAATAGGGATGCACATGATAGCCAAGGTCCTGGCCGCGGCCGCGCTCGCAGTGCTCGCCGCGCCGGCCTGGGGGCAGGACTATCCGGTCCGCGAGATCCGCTCGATCTGCAATTTCGCCGCGGGTTCGGGCGCCGACATCATCGTGCGCTACTACAGCGACCGGCTGTCGAAGCTCGCGGGCAAACCGGTGCTGGTGGAGAACAAGCCCGGCGTGCAGGGCACGCTGGCGAGCGACTTCGTCGCCAAGTCGAAGCCCGACGGCTATACCCTCATGATCACCCCGGCGAGCTCGACCCTCGCCACCGCGCCCTACATCTTCAAGAAGCTGCCTTTCGACCCGCTCAGGGATTTCGCCCCGGTGACGAGCGTGGCGTCGCTCAGCTTCGTGCTCGCGGTCGACGCCGCCGGCCCGATCAGGTCGATCGACGAGCTGGTGAAGTCGCTGAAGTCGAAGCCCAACCACGGCTTCTACGGCACCGGCTCCAACACCGGGCAGGTGGCGGCTGAGCTTTTCAAGGAGAAGATGGGGCTCGCCACGGTCTACGTGCCCTACAAGGTGACCGTGGACGCGCTCACGGGCGTAGTCGGCGGCAGCGTCGACTTCATCTCCTACGACACCACCTGGGCGGTGACGCAGCACCCGCAGCGCCTCCGCATCCTCGCCGTGACCGCGGCGAAGCGCCAGAGCGCCCTGCCGGACATTCCGACGCTCTCCGAGCTCGGCCTGGGCGAGTTCGACATCGCGCCGTGGTTCGGCGTCGTGGTTCCCGCCGGCACGCCGCGCCCGGTCATCGAGCGCCTCGCGGGCTGGTTCAACCAGATCACCACGAGCGACGACGCGAAGCAGTTCCTCGCCCGGGCCGCGCTCGACGCCTTCCCCGGCTCGCCCGAGCAGATGGCGGCGCATCTCCAGGCCGAAGCCAAGCGCTGGGAGCGCTGGGTGAAGCTCGCGAAGATCGAGCCGCAATGACGGGGTCAGACCTCGGTTCCTCCTGGTTTTGGTTTAATTGGGGTCTGACCCCGATTTTCTCGCCATGTACGACCTGCTGATCAGGAACGGACTGGTCGTCGACGGCACCGGCGCGCCCGGACGCCACGCGGACGTCGGCATCTCGGGCGGCAAGATCGCTGACATCGGTTCTCTTTCTGGAACTGCAAACCGGGTCATTGATGCGAGCGACCTGGTAGTCGCGCCCGGTTTCATCGACCCGCACACCCACTACGACGCGCAGATCTGCTGGGACGGCGCGCTCACGCCTTCTTCCTGGCACGGCGTCACCTCGGTGGTGATGGGGAACTGCGGCGTCGGGATCGCGCCCTGCCGCCCCGAGGCGCGCGAGATCGCGATGCGCGATCTCGTCAACGTCGAGGCGATCCCGTTCGAGGTGCTGGCCGCGGGCATCACCTGGGAGTGGGAGAGCTTTCCGCAGTACATGCAGGCCGCGGCGCGGCGCCACCCCGCGCTCAACCTCGCTTTCCTCGCGCCGCTCACCCCGTTCCGCCATTACGTGATGGGCGAGGCGTCGCTGGAGCGAGCGGCCACGCCGGAGGAGACGGCAAAGATTGGTTCTCTTCTGGGTGAAGCAATCGATCATGGCGCCTTCGGCTTCTCCAGCACGCTGCTGAACCAGCACCTCGGCTACCAGGGCCGGCCGCTGGCGTGCCGCAATGCCAGCCAGGAGGAGATCAAGGCCTATTGCAACGCGCTCAGGGAGCGCGGCAAGGGGGCGATCGAGATCGCCATGACGAAGCAGATCGGCGTAATGGACGAGCCGGAGCTCGAGCTGCTCGACTTCATGCTCGCCGAGAGCCGCCGGCCGATCACGTTCATCGCCATGTTCGACCGCGACGACATTTCCGAGGCCCTGCGCACCTCGCTCGAGAAAAGCGCGCCGCTCATCGCGCGCGGCGCGCGGCCGCAGACCTCGCCGCTGCCGCTTACGCGCGAGATCAACATGCGCAACCCCTTCTCCTTCGCCGGCTTCCCGTCGTGGAAGCGCGCCTTCGAGGACAAGTCGAAGGAGGCGCAGGCCGCGGTGTACAGGGACGTCAATTTCAGAAATCAATTCAGGGAAGATCTGAAGCGCCCCGCCGCCTTCGGCAACTGGGAGCGCATCACCGTGCACGAAGTGCATTCTCCCGGGCTCAAGCACCTGGAAGGCCGGACCGTCGCCGAGATCGCCGCCGAGCGCGGGGTGGACGGCGTCGACGCGCTGCTCGACATCACCCTCGCCGACGATCTGCGCAACGAATTCACCATGCAGTCGTTCAACACGTGCGTCGAGCGCATGACCGAAATCCTTCGCAACAAGGACATGCTGCTCGGCCTGGGCGACGGCGGCGCGCACCTCGACATGCTGTGCGACTCGGGCTATCCGACCTACGTGCTCGGCACCTGGGTGCGGGAGCGAAAGGCATTGAGCCTGGAAGAGGCGGTGCGGCGGATGACCTCGGATCCCGCGGACTTCTTCGGCATCCGCGATCGCGGCCGCCTGCAGCGCGGCCTTGCCGCCGACATCGCCATCTTCGACCCGGCGAGCGTCGCGTCGGCGGGCCGCCCCGAGCGCCGCTACGACCTGCCCGGTGGCGCGAAGCGCATGGTGATGCGCTCGAAGGGCATCGAGTACACCGTGGTGAACGGCGCGGTCACGTGGGAACGCGGCGCGCTCACCGCTGCCGCCTCGGGCCGGGTCCTGCGTTCCTGATTCGGGGTCAGGCCCCGATTTTCATCAGGTCGGCGAGCCGCGCGGCATCGCTGAGCTTCTCGAGGCCGAGGACCGCATCGCGCAGCTCGGCAGCGCGCTCGGGCGGCAGGGCGTGGCGCGCAAGCTGCTCGAATTTGCGGGTGATCTCACCGGCGGACGCGAAGTCGCGCTCGCTGCCGCGAGGCGCTTCCCGCTCGCATTCCAGCCGCTCGCCGCCGCGCAGGTGCACCGCGACGCGCACCAGGTGGCGGAACTGCGCGCCCTTCGCCGTGATCGCCGGGTCGGCCCTGACCTCCACCTTTTCGGCGAGCGCGATGCGCCGCGGGTCGGCAAATGCATTTCCGGTGAACTGGGCCACCGAGCAATCGCCTTCGAGGAGGAAAGTGGCCGCGCAGAAGGGCAGGTTGAGCTGCGCCGCCGTCAGGCTCGTCGGCTGGTATCTCCAGCCGACATGATCGGCGCTCGCCTGGGAGCCGTGCACTACGATTCCTTCCACCTCGCCCGCATCGAAGGCTCGCGCTTTTCTCAGCTCGCGCAAAGCATCCAACGTAGTGTGGTTGCTGCCGACGCAGGCATAGAACTTCAGCGCGACGCCCATCGTCTGCCAGATCGTGCCGAGCCCGGCGCTCAGCTGCCCGAGATCGAAGCGGTCGCGAGAACGCGAGAAGGTGGTGCAGAAGCCGCCGTACTCGCTCTCGAACACGTCCTCGATTCCGGTGAATCCCTGCTCGGCGAGAAGCGCGCCGTAAAGGCCGCTCTGCGAGGCGCGGCCGGCGTGCATGCGCTTCACCATCGCGCCGTACTGCGCCGCCATCAGGCCGGCCGCCTGCGTGCCGGCGATGCCGAGCGCATGCACCGTCCGCAGAGGGTCGAGTCGCAGGCCCCGCGCGGCCCCCGCAGCGGCGGAAAACACCCCGACGGTCGCGCCGGAGTGCCAGCCCTGCCCGATGTGCTCCGGGCCCATGCACAGGCCCACTCGCGGACCGATCTCGTAACCCGCCACTGCGGCGGCAACGAACTCCTCGCCGCTGAGGCAGCGGCGCAGCTCCGCGACGGCGAGCAGCGCCGGCAGCACAACCGCGCCGAGGTGCAGCACACCGGCGCGGTGCACGTCGTCGAGCTCGAAGCCCTGCACCTGCGTGCCGTTCGCGAGGGCGGCGTGCGGCGCCGACAGGCGCTGCGCAGTTCCCCACACCACACATGACTCGCCGCCGTCCACCTGGGAAAGAGTGTTATGGAGGATGCGGCACCACTCGAGATGTGCGCCGTACAACGCGCAGCCGAGCGCGTCGAGAATCAGCAGCTTGATCCGCTCGCGCACTTCGGCGGGGATGGCGCGGTATTGCAACCCCGCCGCAAAGTCGGCCATGGCGCGCGTGTACGGGTTCGCCATTCCTATTCCATCCGGATGCCGGCCTCGCGCATCAGCTTGCCCATCCGGCTCAGCTCGGCTTTTATATGTGAAGCAAAATCGCCCGGCGTACCGCCCAGCACCTCGGCGCCCTCGGCGGCGAGGCGCTCGCGCACCTCGGGCTGCCGGATCGCAGCGTTGATCTCGGTATTGAGCCGCGCCACGATCGCGCCAGGCGTGCCCGCCGGCGCCAGGATCCCGTACCAGGAGCCCGCCTCGTAGCCCGGCAACCCCGATTCGGCGAGCGTGGGCACCTCGGGCAGCAGCGCCGATCGGCTCCTGCCGGTCACCGCGAGCGCGCGCAGCCTGCCCGCCTTGATGTGCGGCAGGATCGCGACCAGCGTGCCGAACATGAGCTGCACTTCGCCGCTCATGAGATCGACGAGCGCCGGCGCTACGCCTTTGTAGGGAACGTGCACCATGCGCACGCCCGCCATCGACTCGTAGAGCACCGCGGCGAGCTGCGCCGAGCTGCCGTTGCCGTTCGACGCATAGTTGAGCTTGCCCGGATTGGCTTTCGCCAGCGCCGTGAACTCGGCGACGCTCGTGGCCCGCAGCGACGGGTTGACGACCAGCACCGAAGGCGCCGAAGCGATGAGCGTGACGGGCGCGAAGTCGCGGATCGGATCGTAGGAGAGCTTCGCGTGCAGGCTCGGATTCACCACATGGCTGCCGACGCCGCCGAGAAACAGGGTGTAGCCGTCGGCCGGCGAGCGCGCGGCAAGCTCCGCACCGATGGCGCCAGCCGCACCGGCGCGGTTGTCGACCACCAGCTGCTGGCCGAGGCTCTTCCCCGCCTCCTGCGCGACCGCGCGCGCCACGATGTCGTTGCCGCCCCCCGGCGGGAACGGCACGATCAGGCGAACCGGGCGCCTGGGATAGTCCTGCGCGTAAGCCGGGAGCGCGGCCAGCGCGCAGCACGCGATGACGATAAAGCGCCGGAGCTTCACCGCTGTGGAGCATTCATGACGCGCCGAACAGCCGGTTGAGCTCTTTGGCGGACACCGTGTCCGCGATCCAGGTAAAGCCGCCCTGCTCCTTCATCTCGTGCGCCGCCCTGAGAACCGACGCAAGCGCCAATCTGGAAAGCGCGCCGCCGATGCTGATGCGCTTGACGCCGGCCTGCGCGAGCTGCGCCGCGGTAAGAGCCGGGTCGGCGGCGCTCATGACCACATTGAGCGGCTTTTTCACCGAGGAGGCCACGGTGCGCATGGTCGCGAGGTCTCTCAATCCTGGCGCGTACAGTACATCGGCTCCCGCTCTCTCGAACGCCTGGAGCCGGCGGATGGTGTCGTCGAGGTCGCGGCGGCCGTGCAGGAAATTCTCCGCTCTCGCCGTGAGCGTGAAAGGAAACGGCAGCGAGTGCGCCATTTCGGCCGCGGCGTGCACACGCTCTACGGCGAGGTCGAATTCGTAAATGGGTCGTTGCGCATCGCCAGTGGCATCCTCGATCGAACCGCCGACCACGCCCGCCTCGGCGGCGAGGCGGATCATCTCGGCTGCGGCGCGAGGCTCGTGCGCGTAGCAGTTCTCGAGGTCCGCGTTCACCGGAAGGTGAGTCGCGCCGGCAATCTCGGCGCAGTTGGCGAGAACCTCGGCGCGGCTGACCGCGCCGGTGCCGTCGGCGCGGCCGAGCGTGTTGGCGAGCCCCAGGCTGGTCGTGGCGAGCGCTTCGAAGCCAAGCGCGGTCAAGAGCCTGGCGGTGCCGGCATCCCACGGGTTCGGAATGATGAATGCGCCGTCGCGCTCGTGGAGCGCCCGGAACGCTGCCGCCTTCTGTGCCTGGGTCGTCATCGGTCCTCCTATTTCCTATCCCTGCCAGACCCCGTAGCCCTTCTCGCGCAGCGCGATGGCGAGCTCGACTTCCATGTCGCGCGCGCCGTCGTACGGCATCGGGTTGTACGCCTCGTAGAGGCGCGGCAGGAGGTGCAGGCCGTAGAGGCGCACGAACTTGTTCGACTGGATGCCGGCCTTGTGCTTGTCGAAGCGCACGTCGGGCGAGAGGCCCGTCATGCCGACGTACACGCACGGAAAGCCCAGGCGATAGTCCTGGTTCGCCTTCCTGAAGCGCGGCTCGTTCAGCACCTCCTTCGAAAGCTCGACGACGTAGACCGAGTGATGATGACGTCGGCCGCGCCGGGCTGCCATGCGCTCAGCTGAGGTTGAACTCCCGCCGCGTCTGCGCGATCACGCGCCGCACGATGCGCCGCTCGCGCCGGTCGAGCGAATGATCGGATTTCAGGCGCGCGTCGCACCAGTTGCAGCCGGCAGGATCCGGGCTCGCGACCGACTTGATCGAGGTGAAGCGGGCGCCGTTGCACCGCTCGTAGGCGGCGAGCTCCCAGTTGAGGAGCTGGACCAGGTCGTGCTCGTTGCACGCCTGCCGCGTAGTTTCGGGTTTCATGAGCTGTCTTCTCCTAATCGAGCGGCTCGAGCTTGACAATCGAGGCGCCGTGGTTCGAGCCGACCCAGAAGGTCACGGGCGTGGTCGAGTTGTCGACATGCACGCGCCGGATGTTGGTCGTGCGCGGAAGCAGGTACTGGACCGTCGTCCCCGTCCTGGTGTCGAGGCGCGTCACCTGGTCGTCGATCATCGACCCGGTCCAGGCCTCGGCGTTCTTGTCGAAGGCGACGTCGTAGGGCGCCGACCAGCGCGGGCCCACCGCCCAGTCCTTGAACTCGCCGCTCTTCGTGTCGAGCATGCCGATCCTGTCGCCGCGGTACTGCGCGAACCACAGGCGGTCCTGCGCGTCCATCTGGCCGCGCCGCGGGGCGGTCACCGCCGCGCTCGCCGGCATTTCGAACAGCTTGACCTCGCCGGTCTTCGCATCGATGCGGCCGATGTGCTTGCGGCGGAAATCGGTGAACCAGGCGTTGTTCTTCGAGTCGGGAACGACGTCGTAGATGTTGTGCGGCTCGCCTTTCGGCGCGTCCCTGAACGGCTCCCAGGTCTCGATCTTGCCGGTGGCGAGGTCGAGGCGGTGCACGCCGGCGAAGCCGTTGTTCTGGGTCCAGACCTTGCCGTCGACGTGCGAGGACTGCGGGCTCACCATGTTGACCTGCGCCGCGTCGATGTTGCGCTCCGGCGGCAGCGTCCAGTAGGTGAACTTCTGCGTCTTCTTGTCGAACTTCACGATGGCCGCCTGGTACATGTTGCCGAGCCACAGGTTGCCGTCGCGGTCCTCGCGCAGGCCGAGCAGGCCGGTCGGAAACTCGGGTTTATGTTTTTTTACTTCGAATTCTTTTACCTGCCCGGTCTTCGGATCGAGACGGCCGAGATTCTGCTCGCCGAAGCTCGAGTACCAGGCGATCCCCTGCTTGTCGACGATCACGTCGTGCGGCTCGATCGTCTCGCGGGGCAGGTCATACTCGGTGTACACCACGCGCGTCGCGCGGCCCTTGGGACGCGGGTAGGCCTTCAGCTCGTAGCCCCACTTGGGCGACTCGGCGAGGTTGACCGTGGAGAGGTACTCCGCCGTCGAGCGGTACACCTGCACGCGCTGGTCGCCGCGCTCCTCCATCAGGCGCTCGGCCTTGCGCAGCTGCGGATGCTGCGGAATGCTCTGGTTCACGTAGCCCTGCATGCGCGGCAGCACGGTCTTCGTGAACGTATCGGCGTCGTAGCGCGAGCGCGCGATGCGCTCGAGCGAGTGGCAGCCGACGCAGTTGAGCAGCAGGCCCTTCTGCCGGTCGTCGCCGGGCATGCTGTTCATCCACTCTCCGTTCGAGAGCTGGGCGGCCAAATCTTCGGTCCTGCGCAGCTTCAGGTCGGCCTGCGTCGCCGACTTGCCGACCTGGACGCCGGAAGGCGATTCGAGCTGGTAGCCGACCGCCCGGATCTTCAGCGCGTACTTGCCGGGCGAAAGCTTCTTCGCCGGGAAGCTGTAGCGGCCCTCGGCATCGCTCACCACGGTGATGGTGATGGTCGAGCCGGCTTTTTTCGCGCTGACGAGCACGCCTTCCATCGCGCCTTCCTCGGCCGAGCTCACCTTCCCGGCGAGCGCCACGGGCGCCTGCGCGTGGGCGGGCAGCCAAAGCGGCATTCCAAATAGAAGAACAACGACAAGGCGTTGCACGACATTCATGGGGACTCCTCCGTGGCCGCAAGAATACGCCGGTCAGTCCGGGATGCGTAGCCGCGACTTGATGATCTTGCGCGTCGGCGTGAGCGGCATCTCGGCGACGATCACCAGGCGTTCGGGCAGCTTGGTTTTGGCGATTTCCTTGCCGATCAAATAGGTGACGAGCTCCTCGAGCGACACCGGAACGGCCGGATTCTTCAAGCTGACAAAAACGCAAGCTTTCTCGCCGAGCACTGCGTCGGGCATCGGCACCAGCGCAGACTGCAGGACCTTGGGATGCGAGTCGAGCAGCATCTCCACGTCCGCCGGGTTGATCTTCACGCCGCCGCGGTTGATGAGGTCCTTGCTGCGGCCGGTAATGGCGAAGTACTCGCCGCGCGCCTCGCCGAGATCGGCCGTGCGGAACCAGCCGTCCGGCGTGAATGCCTTTGTGGTTTCAGTTGGATCGTTGAAATAACCGGAAAAAAGCGACGGCCCGCGAACCTGCAGCTCCCCCTCCTCCGAGAGCCGCACCTCGGTTCCGGGGCTAGGGCGTCCCGCGCTCGTCGCCGACATTTCGAACGGATCGCCCGGCCGCGTGTAGAGGCCGGCCTGCAGCTCGGTCATCCCCCAGAGCTGGGTCACCGCGCAGCGCGGCAGCCTCTCGGCGAAATACCGGATGAGGGAGGGCGCCGCGATCGATCCCGATACGATCGCGAGCTCGAGCGAGGACCAGTCGTAGCGCTCGAACGCAGCCGCGGCCCGGCACGCCGCCACGTGGGCGGGAGCAGTCCAGAGCGCGGTTGGTTTCAGCTTCTCGACTGTTGAACCAAGTTCGTCCGGCTTGAAAGCGGGCAGGAGTACCGTGCACGCGCCGACCGCCCACGCGCAATGCAGCGAGTAAAGGCCGTAGAGGTGCGACAGCGGCGCCGCGCAAAGGACCCGGCTCTCTTCATGGAGGCCGTGCTCGGGGGCGCTGACGCGGCCGTTCCCCAGCATCGTCCGGTACGGGTGCACGACGCCCTTCGGCGCGGCGGTGGTGCCGGACGTATAGAGCAACAAGAAAGGGTCGCTTGGCCCTGGTTCACCCGGATCGCAATCGCGGGGCTCGACGTTCTCCAGCTCGGGAAACTCAATGCCGCGGCCCTCGAACATCTGCTTCGACTGAGGCATGCAGATGGCGAGGCGCGCGCCGCTGTGGCGCATCAGCGCCTGAACCTCGGCGCCCCGGTAAGGCATGTGCAGCGTGCAGGTCACCGCGCCGAGGCGCGCGATCGCGAGATAGCTGAAGACGAACTCCAGGGCGTTCGGAAGCTGCAGCGCCACCACGTCGCCCTGGGCGACCCCGCGCGCGCGCAGGCCTGCCGCGACAAGAAGGACCCGCTGTTCCACCTCCTTCCACGACAAGACGATGTCCTGGAAGGCAAGCGCCGGCGCGTCGGGGCGCGCGCGGGCGTGGCGTTCGAGCCAGCGCGCGAGCGTATCGTCCGCCCACCAGCCGCGAGCCTTGTACTGGGCTTCCCGCTCTTCCCGGCGCATCCCGAAGTATATTAATCGGATGGACGAAGCACTGATGCTGTCCCGGGTCCAGTTCGGGCTCAACATCGGCTTCCACATCCTCTTCCCGACGATCACGATCGGGCTCGCCTGGCTGCTCCTGTATTTCCGCGTGCGCTACGAGCGCACCCGCGACCCGGCCTGGCTGCACACCTACAAGCTCTGGGTGAAGGTGTTCGCGCTGTCCTTCGCCATGGGCGTGGTCACGGGCATCGTGATGAGCTTCCAGTTCGGCACCAACTGGCCGGGGTACATGAACACCGTCGGCAACATCGCCGGCCCGCTTCTCGCCTACGAAGTGCTGACCGCGTTCTTCCTCGAGGCGACGTTCCTCGGCGTGATGCTCTTCGGCATGGACCGCGTGCCGGGCTGGGTACACGTCGCCTCGGCGGCGATCGTCGCCTTCGGCACCACCGTATCGGCGTTCTGGATTCTCGCGCTCAACTCGTGGATGCAGACGCCCACCGGCCACGAGCTCGCGCAGGGCGAGATCGTCGCGGCGAGCTGGCTCGCGGTGATCTTCAATCCCTCGTTCCCCTACCGCTTCATCCACATGCTGCTCGCCTCGGGCATCACCGCGTCGTTCGTCGTCGCGGGGCTCTCGGCGTGGCGGCTGCTCAAGGCGCCGCAGGATGCGGCGGCGCTGAAGACGCTGCGCTTCGGCGCGCACCTCGCCGCGGTGCTGGTGCCGATCCAGGTCGTCGTCGGCGACCTCCACGGCCTGAACACGCTCGAGCACCAGCCGGCCAAGATCGCGGCGATGGAGGCGCTGTGGCAGACCGAGCGCGGCGCGCCGCTCACGCTGATCGGCTTTCCCAACGAGCAGGAGCGCAGGAACGATTTCGCGATCACCGTGCCGAAGGCGCTCTCGCTCATCCTGGTGCACGACCCGGACGGCGAGGTGAAGGGGCTCGAGGCGTTCGAAGACACGCCGCCGGTGGCGCCGGTGTTCTGGGCGTTCCGCGTGATGGTGGGAATGGGCGTTCTCATGCTCCTGCTGTCGTGGACCGGAAGCTTCGTGCTCAGGCGGCCCGCCGTTCCGGGGTGGCTGCTGTGGGCCTTCGCCGGGTTCACGTTCTCCGGCTGGATCGCCACGCTCGCAGGCTGGCTCGTCACCGAGATCGGCCGCCAGCCGTGGCTCGTGACGGGCGTGCTCTATACCGAGGACGCGGTCGGCGTCATCACCGGCGGCGAGGTCGGTGCCAGCCTCACCGCCTATGTCCTCACCTACACCGTGCTCCTCATCTCCTACGTGGTCGTGCTCACGCACATCGCCGGGAAAGGATCCGAATGAGCGACTGGCTGCCGGTGGTCTTCACCATCCTCATGGGGGTGGCGATCCTCGTCTACGTGGTGCTCGACGGCTACGACCTCGGCGTCGGGATGCTCATGCCGGCGGCGGAGCGCCAGGAGCAGGACCGCATGGTGGCGTCGATCGGGCCGTTCTGGGACGCGAACGAGACCTGGCTCGTGCTCGGCGTCGGGCTGCTGCTGGTCGCGTTCCCGGTCGCGCACGGCGAAGTGCTCGGCGCGCTCTACATCCCGGTCATGGCGATGCTCGTCGGGCTGATGCTGCGCGGCGTCGCGTTCGAGCTGCGCATCAAGGCCGAGGGCTGGCACCGCGAGCTGTGGAACTGGCTCTTCTGGGCCGGCTCGACGCTCGCGGCGTTCGCGCAGGGACTGATGCTCGGCCGCTACATCACCGGGTTCGAGTCCGGCGCGGGCTTCTGGATCTTCGCGCTGCTGACCGGCGCGAGCCTGTGCGGCGGCTACGTGCTGCTCGGCGCGACCTGGCTCATCCTGCGCACCGACGGGCCGCTGCAGGCGAAAGCAGTGGCGTGGTCGCGCTGGGGGCTTCTCTGGGTAGCGCTCGCCGTGGCGCTCGTCAGCCTCGGAACGCCGCTCATCAGCGAGACGGTGCGGGAAAAGTGGTTCACGTTCCCGCGCGTCACGTATCTCTCGCTCCTGCCGCTCGCCACGGCCGCGGCCTGGTTCTGGGTCTGGTTCAGGCTGAAGAAATCCGACACCGCGCCGTTCTTTGGCGCGGTCGCGATCTTCGTGCTGTCCTTCGCCGGCCTCGCCTACAGCCTGTTTCCTTTCGTGGTGATCGACCGCCTGACCATCTGGGAAGCGGCCGCGCATCCGAGCTCGCTCGCCTTCGTGCTGGTCGGGACCGCGATCGTGCTCCCGCTCATCGCCGGCTACACGGTCTATTCGTACCGCATCTTTCGAGGAAAAGTAGGCGCCGGCGCGCGCTACGAGTAGCCCGCGGCGAAACGAATTGCACATAGTGCAAATTCCTCCGCTGCCCCGCTCCGGGACAGTTGGAATAATCGGGCGGGGGAATGAAAAAACGACCTGGATCAACAAGAAGAGTCTCGCGGCGGCGGTGCTGGGTTGGGTCCTGTGCAGCGGAGCCCAAGCCGAGCCGGGAATTACGCCGGCCGAGATCATTCTCGGGCAGGCGGCGGGCTTCACCGGGTCGGTGGCGGGCACGGTCAAGGAGCTCACCGCCGGCGCCAAGGCCTACTTCGACCGGGTGAACGCGACCGGCGGGGTGCACGGCCGCAAGATCGTGCTCGAGTCGCTCGACGACGGGTTCGACCCGAAACGCACGCCCGAAGTCATCAAGAAGCTGATCGACGAGAAGCAGGTGTTCGCGCTGTTCCTCTCGCGCGGCACGCCTACCAACGAAGCGGCCTACCCGGTGCTCGAGGAGGCCAGGGTGCCGCTCGTCGGACCCTCGACCGGCGCGATGTCGATGTACGACCCGCCGCGCAGGTATCTTTTCCCGGTGCGGCCGAGCTACCACTCGGAGACCGCGAAGATCGTGGGGCAGCTCGTCTCGACCGGGATCAACCGCATCGCGGTGTTCCACACGGACGACTCGTTCGGCAAGGACGGCCTCACCGGAACGCTGAACGCCATGAAGGCACAGGGGCTCAGCCCGGTCGTCGTGGCGAGCCACGCGCGCGGAACCGTCAAGGTCGAAGAAGCGGTCGCCGCGATCGCGAAGCCGGAGCCGCAGGCAGTCATCATGGTGACGGTGCTCGACGCGGGCGTCGCCTTCATCAAGAACCTGGGCGAGGACGGCCACGGCGTGGCGGTGAGCCAGGTGTCGCCCTATCCGTTCTACCGCAGCATGCCGATCACCCAGGAGTTCCACGAGGCGATCAAGGGCCGGCAGGACGTCGCGCCGTCGTATGCCTCGATGGAGGGCTTCATCGCCGCGAAGGTCATGGTGGAGGGCCTGCGCCGCGCCGGCCCGAGGCCGACGCGCGAGAAGCTGATTGCCGCGCTGGAGTCGATGCAGCGCCTCGATCTCGGCGGCCTCGACGTGACCTACGGCCCGCAGAACCGCACGGGCACCCAGTACATCGACCTCACGATCATCAACCGCGCCGGGATGTTCGTTCGGTAGAAAGCAGGCGGTAAAAAAGAAAAGGGCGGACCGCAGTCCGCCCCTCTTCGTGATGCCGGGACCGGCCGCTCAGGCCGCGCGCGGGATCGGAATGAAGAAGGACTCGCGCACCACGTCCTTGCCTTCGATGAGCTCCTCGGCGCCGCGGCGCTCCTCGTCGAACACCACTGCGGCAAGCTTCTGCAGCGTGTCGCGCGCTTCGTCGATCGTGCGGCCGTGCGAGTTGACGCCGGGCAACTCTTCGATGAAGCCGATGTAACCGCTGCTGGACTTCAGGTATACGGCGGTGAATGCGAGCCTGCCTGTTTCCATCTTGTCCCTCCGAACGAACAATCCGGAAGCCTACGCCATTACTCTTTCAAAAGTATGACTGAGTACTTGCGGGTTGCATTTCAAAATCGCTGTGGTCGTATGCACCACAAATATTTTGCGTTGCGAAAATTGCTGCGCCGCTTCTGCTTTCTCGACGGAAAAAATTGCTGCGCTGCTTTTGTCCGATTTTGTTTTCCGTCCCGATCTAGATCTATTTTTCCAGCAATTGTTTTTTTTGTTTCACGCTCGCCCACTCGTCGGCATCGGGAGGCGCCGGCTTTCTTTCGATGATCGGCTTCCACGCCTTCGCCAGCTCGGCATTGAGCGCGATGAATTGCTGCTGCGCGTCGGGCACGTCGTCCTCGGCGTAGATCGCCTCGACCGGGCACTCGGGCACGCACAGCGTGCAATCGATGCATTCAGCGGGGTCGATCACCAGCATGTTCGGGCCTTCCCGGAAGCAGTCGACCGGGCAGACGTCGACGCAGTCGGTGTACTTGCACTTGATGCACGACTCGGTTACGACGTAAGTCATACAGGTTATAAGAAGACTTTGCGAATCAGCTATTTAGTATATCCCTTGGGAAGCGCTCGCCGCGCCCCCATAATAGGGGCAACGTCGTAACACCCCACGAGGAACCATGAGCAGCGCCGGAATCGCCGCAATCCAGCATGTGACGGACGACACGTTCGAGCCCGAAGTCCTGAAATCCGAGACCGCGGTGCTGGTCGATTATTGGGCCGAGTGGTGCGGCCCGTGCAAGTCGATCGCGCCGATCCTCGACGAGATCGCCAAGGAATACGAAGGCCGCCTGAAGATCGCCAAGATCAACGTCGACGAGAACCAGCAGGTTCCGGCGAAATTTGGCATCCGCGGCATCCCCACGCTGATGCTGTTCAAGAACGGCAACGTCGAGGCCACGCGCGTGGGCGCGCTGTCGAAGTCGCAGCTGACCGCTTTCCTTGACAGCAACATCTGAAGCTTCTAGGCTTGCCTAGGTAAGGGCCCCCTTCGTCCCGGAGGGGGGTGAATCCAACAAGGTTGTCCAGCGCCACGGCTCCGGCGCACGTTTCTTACGTATGTCCCCAACATGAGCAGGTCACAAGCGGCACAGCCCGAAGCAGTCCGTTCACCGCAGGCCCAGGAACCCGCGCCCGCGCAGGGCGCCGGCACCCCGGTCGCCGGCGCTCCGGTCGCCATCCCGATGCATCTCTCGGAGCTCAAGGCGCACCACGTCTCGCAGCTGGTCGAGATGGCGGTGTCCAACGGCATCGAGAACGCGAGCCGGATGAGGAAGCAGGACCTCATCTTCGCCCTGCTCAAGAGCCAGGCGAAGAAGGGCGTCTCGATCTTCGGCGACGGCACGCTCGAGGTGCTGCCCGACGGCTTCGGCTTCCTGCGCTCGCCCGAGACCTCCTACCTGGCGAGCACCGACGACATCTACGTCTCGCCCTCGCAGATCCGGCGCTTCAACCTGCACACCGGCGACTCGATCGAGGGCGAGATCAGGACGCCGAAGGACGGCGAGCGCTACTTCGCGCTGGTCAAGGTCGACAAGGTCAACGGCGAGGCCCCCGAGGCGGCGAAGAACAAGATCCTGTTCGAGAACCTCACGCCGCTGCACCCGGACAAGGCGTTCAAACTCGAGCGCGAGATCAAGGCCGAGGAGAACCTCACCGGCCGCGTGCTGGACATCGTCGCGCCCATAGGCAAGGGCCAGAGAGGGCTGATTGTCAGCCCGCCCAAGGCCGGCAAGACCGTGATGCTGCAGCACATCGCGCACGCGCTGGTCGCCAACCACCCGGAGATCACGCTGATCGTGCTGCTGATCGACGAGCGCCCGGAGGAAGTGACCGAAATGTCGCGCACCGTGCGCGGCGAGGTGGTCGCCTCCACCTTCGACGAGCCGGCCTCGCGCCACGTGCAGGTGGCCGAGATGGTGATCGAGAAGGCGAAGCGCCTGGTCGAGCACAAGAAGGACGTGGTGATCCTGCTCGATTCCATCACCCGCCTGGCACGCGCCTACAACACCGTCGTCCCCGCGTCGGGCAAGGTCCTGACCGGCGGCGTCGACGCCAATGCGCTGCAGAAGCCCAAGCGCTTCTTCGGCGCGGCGCGCAACATCGAGGAAGGGGGCTCGCTCACCATCATCGCCACGGCCCTCATCGACACCGGCAGCCGCATGGACGACGTGATCTACGAGGAATTCAAGGGCACCGGCAACCTGGAGGTGCACCTCGACCGGCGCATGCACGAGAAGCGCATCTACCCGGCAATCAACGTCAACCGCTCGGGCACGCGGCGCGAGGAGCTGCTCATCGACCAGCCGGTGCTGCAAAAAGTCTGGGTGCTGCGCAAGCTCCTGTTCCCGATGGACGAGCTGGAGGCGGCCGAGTTCCTGATCGACAAGCTGCGCGCGACCAAGAGCAACTCGGAGTTCTTCGACTCCATGCGCCGGGGCTGACAGGCAGGAAAGAGAACAACAAGAAAGGTTTTCCTGGGAGAAGGGGATGCTCGACACCACGCGCAAGGTGGCGACGCCCGAAGGCATAGAGCTCACGCTACGTCTCGCCGGGCCGGTGCCGCGCGCCATGGCCTGGGCGGTCGACCTCGCCATCCGCGCCGGGATCGTGTTCGCGGTGATGAGCGTCGCGCTGCAGTTCGGCCGCGCCGGCTGGGGGGTGGTGCTCCTGACCTTGTTCTTCGTCGAATGGCTGCTGCCGGCATGGCTCGAAGCCGCCTGGCGCGGCCAGACGCCGGGCAAGCGGGTCATGCGGCTCGCGGTGCTGAACGACGACGGCACGCCGGTGCGCTGGCCGGCCGCGCTCACGCGCAACCTGCTGCGCGCGGTCGACTTCCTGCCGTTCCTCTACGGCGTCGGGCTGGTGTCGATGCTCGCCAGCCGCGACTTCAAGCGCCTGGGCGATCTCGCCGCCGGCACCGTGGTGGTCTATCAGGCCGAAAAGTCGGAGGCGAACAAGAACATACCTGCGGCGCAGCCGATCGCGCCGCCGGTGGCGCTCACCCTGGAAGAGCAGCGCGCGGTGCTCGAGCTCGCCGAGCGCTCGGCCACGCTCACCCAGGAGCGCGTGGAAGAGCTCGCCGAGCTGCCCGCGCCGCTCGTCGGCCGCCTGCGCGGCGAGCCCGCGGCGCGGCGGCTGATCGGCATCGCCAACCACATCGCCGGCCGGACATGAGCACATGAAACAGGCCCCGTTCGAGGCCGCACACGCTCACGAGTGGGGGCAGTTCGAGGAGTTCCTGGACCAGCCGAAGTCGGGCGCGTTTCCGCCCGACGAAATGCCGGCCCGCTACCGCCGCCTGTGCCAGAGCCTCGCGCTCGCGGCCGACCGCCGCTACAGCCCGGCGCTGGTCGACCGGCTGAACGATCTCGCGCTGCGCGGACACCACACCCTCTACCGCAACCGCGGCCGCCAGGGGCAGCGCGTGGCCGAGTTCATGCTGGGCGGGTTCCCGGCGCTGGTGCGGCGGGAGTGGCGTCTGGTCGCCGCGGCAGGGGCGCTCTTTTTCGGCCCGCTCGCCGCGCTGATCGCCGTGTTGCAGGTGTTTCCGGAGTTCGTCCACTACCTGCTCAGCCCGGAGCAGATCGCGAGCTTCCACGAGATGTACGACCCCGGCTCGAAGCGCCTGGGCATGCGCGAGGCCGACACCAACGTCGTCATGTTCGGCTTCTACATCTGGAACAACGTGCGCATCGGCTTCCAGACCTTCGCCGGCGGCCTCGCCTTCGGCGTGGGCTCGATCTGGTTTCTCGCTTCGAACGGGGTGGTGATCGGAGCGGTCGCGGGCTACCTCACCGAGATCGGCTACGCGCGCACCTTCTGGTCGTTCGTCGCGGGCCATTCGTCGTTCGAGCTGATCGCGATCGTGCTCTCGGGCGCGGCGGGCCTGCGCCTGGGGCTCGCCGTCATCGCCCCGGGGGATCTCTCGCGCAAGGCCGCGCTGGTCGCGGCGGCGAAGCCCGCGGTGCGCGTGATGTACGGGGCGGCGGTGCTCTTCCTGATCGCCGCCTTCGTCGAGGCCTTCTGGTCGCCGCAGACCGCGATTCCTTTCGGCGCGAAGCTCGCCGCAGGCGCCGCCGGTTGGCTGCTGCTCGCGTCGTACTTCGCCTTCGCCGGGCGCGCGCGTGCAGCCGGCTGATCTCTCCGTCGCGCTGCGCAGGCGCTCGCCGTGGGAGGCCACCGACCTCGGCCTCGCGATGCTGCAGCGCTGGTGGCGGCCGGTGTACGCGGCGCACGCGCTCGTGGTCGCGCCGATCGCGCTGGCGCTCGCCGCGCTCGGCTGGGCGTTCGACGCGGTGTGGGCGGCGATACTCGCCTTCTGGTGGCTCGAGCCGGTCTACGACCGCGTGGTGTTGCACGTCCTTTCGCGCGCCGTGTTCGGCGAAACGGCCTCCCCGCGTTCGGTTTTCGCAGCCTGGAGGGAATGGACGCGCGGGTTGTTCGGCGCCCTGACCCTCGATCGCTTCGACATGGCGCGCTCGTTCAATCTTCCGGTGCGCCAGCTCGAAGGCAGCCGCGGCCGCGAAGCGCGCGAGCGCCGCCGCCTGCTCGGGCGCAGGGCGCGCGGCCAGGCGGTGTGGCTCACGGTGGTCTGGATCCATTTCGAAGGCGCGCTTCTGTGGTCGGCGGGCGCACTGACGGGGCTCCTGCTCCCGGCCGGCCTCGAGCGTGCCCCCGGCGGCGAGGATCCGGTCCTTTCCGGGCTCGCCGACCTGATGAAGCTGGCGTCGGTCCACGACGCGCTGATCTACGCCGGGGTGATCCTTTTTCTCGAGCCGTTCTACGTGGCTGCCGGGTTCGGGCTCTACCTCAACCGGCGCACGCTCCTCGAAGGCTGGGACATCGAGGTGGCGCTGCGCCGCATCGCCGAGCGCCACGCGGCGGCGTTGCTTTCGATTCTTTTCGTAGGCTTCGCCTTCTTCTGCCCGTGCCTTTCAGGCCCCGCACTGGCGCAACAGAAGAACCCGAAGGCAGAGATCGCCGAAGTGCTGAAGGCGCCCGAGTTCGGCCATTACCGCGATACGACGCGCTGGGAACGGCGCGACCCGGCGAAGCCCGCCGATCCGAAGGCGCCCGATCTCACGTTCTGGCATGCCATCGGCTACGCGCTCGCCAAGGCGGCCGAGGTTGCGCTGTGGGTGGCGGCAATCGCGGCGCTCGGCTACGCGCTGTGGTGGCTCGCGCGCCGGCTCCCGCGCGGGGGCGATGCGCCGCGCGAAGCCTACCAGCCGCCTCCCGCGCTCTTCGGCATGCAGCTCGCGCCCGACACGCTTCCGGCGGACGTGCCCGAGGCCGCCGCACGGCTCGCAGCCGCCGGAAAGCTGCGCGACGCGTTGAGCCTGCTCTACCGCGGCGCGCTGTCCGAGCTCGTTCACAAGCGCGGCGTGCAGCTGCTCGCGAGCCATACCGAGGGCGAAGCGGTGCGCCTCGCCGGGATGGCGTACTTCGCAGCACTGGTCGACTCGTGGCGCCGCTGCGCCTACGCGAGGCGCCTTCCGTCCACCGATGAAGTCCAGCAGCTCACGAAGAAATACAGGGAAACCTTCGCGTGAGGAGTTGGCTGCTGCCCTTCGTGCTGCTCGCGCTCCTGGCCACGGGCGTCGCATGGTTCCTGTCGACCCACGAGCGCGTGCCCTCGCGCGACTGGGTGGGGCCATCGGCCGAAGCGCGCCGCAACGCGTATCTCGCCGCAGGGCGCTTCGCCACGCGCATGGGCCTCGCCACGCGCGAGCTGCGCTCGCTGCCCGATCTCGACACCCTCAAGGCGAAGAGCGTGCTCCTGCTGCCGAACCGCCGCCAGGCGCTCGACTCGCGCCGCCTGCGCGAGATCGTGGCGTGGGTCGAGGCCGGTGGCCATCTCATCGTCGAGGCGGAGCTCGTCGGCGTCGCCGATCCGCTGCTCGATCTCGTCGGCGTCGAGCGCCTGCGCGGCGCCGCGCCCGCGAAGCCGGTTCCGGTCGAGCTCGCGGACGGAAGGAAGCTCGCGGTCTCGCTTTTCGGCGCCATGACGCTCCAGGCGGCCGACGCCGACGAGAAGGGCCGGTTCGTGAGCTTCGACTACGGCGACGGCGCGGTGAGCGCGCTCGTCGGCCTGCACTTCGCCCGCAACCAGCTCGTCGGCACGGATGACAACGCCGATTTCCTCTGGCACCTCCTCAGCCTGACGCCCGCCGCCGAGCTGCAGATCTATCTGCGCCCGGAGCGCCTGTCGCTGTGGGGATTTCTCCTGCAGCACGCGGCGCCGGTGCTCGCCGCCGTGGCGGCGCTCGTGGCGCTGTGGCTCTGGCGCATCGCGCCGCGCTTCGGCCCGGTGCGGCCCGACCCGCCGCCGGCGCGCCGGCGCCTCCTCGACCATTTGCGCGCGAGCGGCCGCTTCTACTGGGCGCAGGGACTGCGCGGCCGCCTGGTTGCCGCGGCGCGCGACGCCGCGCTGCGGCGCATTGCGCGCGCCCAGCCCGACTTCGCCCAGGCGGGTCAGGCCGAACGCGCCGCCCGCGTCGCCGCGCTCGCGGAAATCCCGCCGGCCGAGGCGCAGCGCTTCATGAGCGCCGGCGCGAACCTTCCCGGCGCCGAATTCATTCGCGCCATGCACACCGCCCAGCGCATCCACGGCGCATTGGAAAGAGGTACCAAGGAGAAATGAGCGATGAAAGAAGAAAACTTCGCCCAGGCAGCAAAGATCGCGGCGGCCCTGCGCGCCGAGGTCGCAAAGGCGATGGTGGGGCAGCGCGACGTGATCGACGCGGTGCTCTGCGCGCTGCTCGCGGGCGGCCACGTCCTGGTCGAAGGCGTGCCCGGCCTGGGCAAGACGCTTCTCGTGCGCGCCCTGGCGCGCAGCATCTCCGGCACGTTCGGCCGCATCCAGTTCACCCCCGATCTCATGCCGGCCGACGTGACCGGCCACACCCTGTACGATCCGAAAGCCCAGGCCTTCGTCGCGCGGCGCGGCCCGGTGTTCGTCAACCTGCTTCTCGCCGACGAGATCAACCGCGCCCCTGCGAAGACGCAGGCGGCGCTCCTGGAGGTGATGCAGGAGGCGCAGGTGACGATCGAGGGCCAGGCGCATCCGCTCGAGCCGCCGTTCATGGTGCTCGCGACCCAGAACCCGATCGAGCACGAAGGCACCTACGCCCTGCCCGAAGCGCAGCTCGACCGCTTCCTCCTCAAGGTGCGCATCGATTACCCGTCTCCCGCCGACGAGATGGCGCTCGTCCGCCACGTCATCGAGGGCAAGGTCGGCGACAAGCTGAACGTCGACCAGGTCATGCCGCTCGTCAAGCCCTCGACCGTGCTGTCGCTGCAGGCAGTGGCGGCGTCCGTGCGGATGGACGACGCCGTGCTCGACTACGCGGTACGCCTTGCGCGCGCCACGCGCAGCTGGCCCGGGGTTGTCGCCGGCGCCGGGCCGCGCGGCGGGATCTCGCTCATGCGCGCGGCGCGCGCCGCGGCGCTGCTCGAGGGACGCGACTACGTCACCCCTGACGACGTGAAGCGAATGGCGCTGCCTGCGCTGCGCCATCGCATCGCGCCTTCGCCGGAGCTCGAGCTGGAGGGTCGCGACACCGACGCCATCCTCAAGGGATTGCTGGAGAAGATCGAAGCACCCCGAAAATGATCTTGCCCTCCACGCGCCTGCTGTGGCTCGGCTCGGCCCTGCTGGCCGCAGGGCTCGCCGCGTCGATCTACGACGCGCAGGGACTGTGGTTCGCCGCCGCGGCGCTCGTCACGGCCGCGGCGCTCGTCGATGCGGTGATGGCGCTGCGCCTGCCCGTGCCCGAGTTGGCGCGGCGGGTGCCCCACGCCCTCGCGCTCGGCGTGCGCACAGAAGTCAGCCTGAGGATCCTGAACCGGGCCACGCGGCACATCCGGCTCGAGATTCACGACCACCACCCCGCCTCGCTCCAGGCCGAAGGACTACCGCGCGCGGTGGCGCTGGGGGCGGGAGGCTGGACGGAGCTGCGCTACCAGGTGCGGGCGGTCGCGCGCGGGGAGGCGCGCTTCGGTCGCGCCGAGGCGCGCCTCGCTTCGCCGCTCGCCCTCTGGCAGGTGACGCGGCGCGCCGGCGAGGAGACGCCGGTGCGCGTCTATCCGAACTTCCAGGCGCTCGCGAGATACACGCTGCTCGCCACGGACAACCGGCTCTCGCAGATCGGCGTGCTCCAGGTGCGCCGCCGCGGCGAGGGCACCGAGTTCCACCAGCTGCGGGAATACCGGGAGGGCGATCCGCAGCGCGCGATCGACTGGAAGGCGACCGCGCGCACCGGGCGCCTGATCGCCCGCGAGTACGAGGAGGACAAGGACCAGCGCGTGCTGGTGGTGATCGACTGCGGCAGGCGCATGGCGTCCAAGGACGCGGAGCTTTCGCACTTCGACCACACCTTGAACGCGGCGCTGCTCCTTGGCCACGTCGCGCTGCGCCAGGGCGACGCGGTCGGCATGCTGACGATGGGCGGGGTGCAGCGCTACCTCGAGCCGCGCAAGTCCGTGGCCGCGGTGCACGCGATGCTGAACCGCGCCTACGACCTCGAGCCGACGCTCGCGGTGCCCGACTATGATCTCGCGGCGCGCGAGGTGATGCGGCACATGCGCCGGCGCGCGCTCGTCATCCTGCTCACCAACCTGCGCGACGAGGACGACCAGACCCTGCTGCCCGCGCTGCGGCTGCTCGCCACGCGCCACCTGGTGGTGCTCGCCTCGCTGCGCGAGGCGATCCTCGGCCGGGCCCTCTCGGCGCGCGTCGACAGCTTCGATCGCGCGCTGACCCATGCCGCGGCGGCCGACTACCTGGCGCTGCGGGAGCGCGTATTCCGGCGCATCAGCGCCGCCGGGGTCATGGCCCTGGACGTGGAGCCCGAGCGGCTGCCGATCGCCCTGGTGAACCGGTACCTCGAGCTCAAGCGAGAAGGCAGGCTCTGAGGAAAATAGGGACAGACCCCATTTTCCTGCGCGGCTCCGCGAAGCAACGGAAAATGGGGTCTGTCCCTATTTTTCCCTTATAATGCGCGCCCCATGAAACAAGGCATCCACCCCGAATACCGGCCGGTGATCTTTCTCGACACCAGCGCGAACCACGCCTTTCTGACCCGCTCGGCCATCGACACCAAGGGCCGCGAGACCATGAAGTGGGAGGACGGCAGGGAATATCCCGTGGTCAAGCTCGAGGTGTCGTCCGAGTCGCACTCGTTCTACACCGGCAAGCAGAAGATCGTCGATACCGCGGGCCGGGTCGAGAAGTTCAAGCGCCGCTACACCAAGAAACCCGCGGACAAGAAGTAGGCCGTCGGGGGGCGATGATCCCCGGCCGGGCCTTTCCTCCGCTCCGGCTGCCGCTGCCGCCCACGGCGCTTGTGCTCGTCGCGCTGGCGTTCGTCCTGCCCGGGCTCGCCGGCCACGAGCTGTGGAAGTCGCACGACGCCATCGGCATCGGCATCGCCTACGACATGGCGAAGAGCGGCGAGCTGATCGTGCCGCGCGTGAGCGGCTGGCTCTGGCTCAACGATCCGCCGCTGTACCACTGGGTGGCGCTCGCCTTCGGCAGCGTGCTCCAGTACGTGATCGAATTCCACTCGGGCGCGCGGCTTGCGAGCGGCGCTTTCATGCTCGCCGCCTTCTGGCTCATCTACCGCGCCGGCCGCGATTGGGTCATTACGCAGGATCGGGCGGCGAGCGCCTCCGCCGCCATGCTGCTGCTGCTCGGATGCGTGGGCCTCATAGTTCACGCGCACGAGGCCGTGCCCGAGCTCGCCACGCTCGCCGCGCTGTGCGGCGCGTTCGCCGCGCTCGCGGCCGCGCAAACGCACCCTGCAGCCGCCGGGCTCGCGTTCGGGGTCGCGCTTGCTGCAGGGTTCGCCTCGTCGAGCTGGGTGGCGCCCGCGGCACTCTACCTCGCGGTGATCGCGGCGCATTTCGTCCATGCGCCCTGGCGCAAGCGCCACGCGCTGCTGTTTCTCGGCGTCGCGACCGTGGTCGCGCTCGCCGCGGGGGCACTCTGGCCGGCGGCACTTTCCCGGCGCGCGCCAGAGGCCTTCGCGCAATGGTGGGCGTTGAACGTGCGGCCGCAGGCCAACATCGGCGCGAGCCTGCGCTACTTTCTCAACAACATCGGCTGGTTCGCGTGGCCGGCATGGCCGCTCGCGCTGTGGGCGCTCTGGTCGCTGCGCCGGCGCTGGCGGGAGCCGCAGCTTTTCGTGCCGGCGCTCACCGTGCTGATCATGATCCCCGCGCTGGCGGTGTGGGGCCAGCCGCAGACCGTGACGCTGCTTCCGCTGCTCGCGCCGCTCGTCACCCTGGCGGTGCAGGGCGTGCCCAGCCTGCGGCGCGGCGCCGCGGCGGCGCTCGACTGGTTCGGCTTGGTCACGTTCGCCTTCTTCGGCGGGCTGGTATGGCTCGGCTATGTCGCCATGATGACCGGCCTGCCGCCGAAGATCGCGCACAACTTCGCGAAGACCGCGCCGGGCTTCGTTCCCGAATTCAACCCTTTCCTGTTCCTGGTGGCGCTCGCGCTCACCGCGACCTGGATCTACCTGATGTTCTTCACCGCGTACTCGCCCACGCGCAGCATCGCGCGCTGGGCCACCGGGATCGTGCTGCTGTGGGGCACGTTCGCCACGCTGTGGATGCCGTGGGCCGACCACCAGAAGAGCTACCGCTCGGTCGCGCTCCAGCTGCGCTCGAAGATCCCGGTCGGCACGACCTGCATCGCGCAGCGCGGCCTGGGAGTGCCGCAAGGCGCCTCCCTCGACTACTATGGCGACATCCAGCCGCGCGCGTTCGAGATCGGAAAGCCGCGGGAGTGCCCGCTGGTGCTGGTGCAGGGGAGCCCGCAGCACGAGTTCGACGCGCCCGGCCCAGGATGGACCAAGCTCGCCGACGTCGGCCGGCCCGGCGACAAGGGCGAGCGCTTCCGCCTCTATCGATTCGGGAAATGAATACGACCCCGCCTACCGGATGCAAGGCCTGGCAGGACCTCGTGCACCACGCCGAGAGCTGGCGCGGCGTGCACCTGCGCAGCCTCTTCGAGCAGGACGTCGCGCGCGGCATCCAGCTCGTGGCCGAAGGTCCGGGCGTACGCTACGACTATTCGCGCCAGCGCATGGGCGCCATGACGCTGCGCCTGCTGGTGAGGCTCGCCGCCGAGCGCGGCTTCGCGGAATGGCGCGAGGCACTGCTGAGCGGCAAGCCGATCAACAACACCGAGAACCGCCCCGCCTGGCACACGGCGCTGCGCGCTCCCCATCCTCCCACCGAGGTGCGCGAGACCCTGCAGCGCGCCAAGGCGCTCGCCGTCCGGGTACGAAGCGAAAAGCGCTACAGGCGCATCGTGAACCTCGGCACCGGAGGCTCGGACCTCGGGCCGCGGCTCCTCGCGGACGCCCTGGGCGACGGCGCGCTGGACGTGCGTTTCGCCGCGAACATCGATCCAAGGGACCTCGAGCGCGCGCTCGACGGCGCCGATCCGGCGAGCACCCTGGTCGTGGTCGTCTCCAAGACCTTCACCACCCAGGAAACGATGGCGAACGCTCAGGCCGCAAAGGCGTGGGGTGCGAAAGACTTCATCGCGGTGACGGCGAACGTCGCGCTCGCCAGGCAATTCGGCGCCCAGGAGATTTTCCCCATGTGGGACTGGGTCGGCGGACGCTTCTCGGTCTGGTCGGCGGTGGGCTTCGCCGCGATGTGTGCGATCGGGCCGGATTCATTTCAGGAATTTTTGAATGGGGGAAGCGACGTTGACGAGCACTTCGCGCAGGCGCCGCTCGAGAAGAACCTCCCCGTGCTGATGGCGCTCGTGGGCGCATGGAACACGACCTTCCTCGGCATACCGACGCACGCCGTGCTGCCGTACTCCAACGCCCTGCGGCTGCTTCCGCCGTACCTCCAGCAGCTCGAGATGGAATCGAACGGCAAGCGTGTCGACCGCGAGGGGCGCGAGGTCGCCTATGCCACGGCGCCGGTGCTGTTCGGCGCCGAGGGCACGGTGAGCCAGCATTCCTTCCACCAGCTCCTGCACCAGGGCACGCAAGCCGTCGCCTGCGACTTCGTCGAGCTCGGCCTGGACGGGCGGCTTTCGGCGAATTGCCGCGCGCAGGCCGATGCGCTGGCGTTCGGCACCGCCGACCCCGCCCTGCCGCCCTACCGGCAATATCCGGGCAACCGGCCTTCCAGCATGCTGCTGTTCGAAAAGCTGGACGCAGGAACCGTCGGACGGCTCATTGCCCTTTATGAGCACAAGGTCTTCACCCAGGGCGTCCTCTGGAACATCAACAGCTTCGACCAGTGGGGCGTCGAGCTGGGTAAAGAGCTTGCAAACAGGATCCTCAAAGGAGAGCGGTAATGGACCAGGAAGCCTTCAACCTCAGCATCCGCAAGTTCCTCAAGTTGGTCGGCGTGAACTCGCAGCGCGAGATCGAGCAGGCGGTGCAGAAGGCGATCCAGTCCGGGACGCTGAAAGGCGGCGAAGCGGTGCCGGTGAAGTGCACCCTCGAGATTTCCTCGCTCGGCCTGCGCGTGCCGTTCGACGGCGAGATCCGACTAAAATGAGATCATGAACAAGCCGCGGGAGTTCGCCCCTGGGGTGCTGGCGGAATTGAAGGCGCTGCTCGGCGAGCGCGTCTCGACCTCCGCCGCCGTGCGCGAGCACCACGGCAAGGACGAATCGTATTTTCCGTACGCGCCGCCGGACGCGGTGGTGTTCGTCGAGAGCACCGAGGAAGTGCGCGCTGTCGTCGACATCTGCCGGCGCCACCGCGTGCCGATGATTCCTTTCGGGGTGGGCACCTCGCTCGAGGGCCACATCCTCGCGGTGCACGGCGGCGTGTCGATCGATCTGTCGCGCATGAACACGGTGCTCGCGGTGCACGAGGAGGACCTCGACGCGGTGGTCCAGGCCGGCGTCACGCGCAAGCAGCTCAACGAGTACATCAAGCACACGGGCCTTTTCTTCCCGGTCGATCCGGGCGCCGACGCCACCCTCGGCGGCATGGCCGCGACCCGCGCCTCCGGAACCAATGCGGTGCGCTACGGCACCATGCGCGAGAACGTCGTCTCGCTCAAGGTGGTGCTCGCCGACGGCCGCATCATCCAGACCTCGCGCCGCTCGAAGAAGTCGGCCGCGGGCTACGACCTGACGCGGCTGTTCGTCGGCTCCGAGGGAACGCTGGGCATCATCACCGAGGTGACGGTGCGGCTCTACCCGGTGCAGGAGGCGATGTCGGCGGCCGTGTGCGCCTTCGACTCGGTCGACGGCTGCACGCGCACCGTGATCCAGACCATCCAGGCCGGCATCCCGGTGGCGCGCTGCGACATCGTGTGCGACAAGACGGTGGGCGCGATCAACAAGTTCAAGAAGACGAGCTATCGCGTCGCGCCCACCGTTTTCTTCGAATTTCATGGCTCAAAAACCTCGGTAGTGGAACAGGCCGAGGCGGTGCAGGCGATCGCCAAGGAGCACGGCGGCATGGATTTCGTCTGGGCGACCCGGCCCGAGGAGCGCAGCCAGCTCTGGCAGGCGCGCCACGATGCCTACTTCGCGTGCCTGCAGATCCGGCCCGGCTCGCGCGCCGTGTCGACCGACGTTTGCGTGCCGATCTCGCGCCTCGCCGAATGCGTGCACGAGACCATGGACGACGTGAAGAGCTACATCGCGCCGGTGCCGCTTCTCGGCCACATCGGCGACGGCAACTTCCACCTCATGTTCCTGGTCGACCCGGCGAAGCCCGAGGAGACCGAGCTCGCCAAGGCGTTCAACCAGCGCCTGATCGAGCGCGCGCTGCGCCTGGAAGGCACCTGCACCGGCGAGCACGGCGTGGGCATGGGCAAGATCGGCTCGATGCGCATGGAGCTCGGCGACGACGTGCTCGACGTGATGCGCGACATCAAGAAGCTGTTCGATCCAGACAACCTGATGAACCCCGGCAAGGTGGTTCCTTTGAATCATGAGCGCTGAACAGCGGCTGAAAGAGCTCGGCATCGAGCTCGGCAGCGTGTCCGCGCCGGTCGCCAACTACGTGAACGCGGTGCGCGCCGGCAACCTCCTTTTTCTCGCCGGCAAGGGGCCGCGCGCCGGCAAGGACGGCAAGCGCCCCAAGGGCAAGGTCGGACGCGAGTACACCGTGGAGCAGGCGTACGAGCATGCGCGCACCGTGGGCCTCGACCTGATCGCGGTGATGCGCGCCGAGCTCGGCAGCCTCGACAAGGTGAAGCGCGTCGTCAAGGTGCTCGGCATGGTGAACGCCGTGCCCGACTTCGAGGATCAGCCCAAGGTCATCAACGGCTGCTCCGATCTCTTCGTCCAGGTGTTCGGCGAGCGCGGCAAGCACGCGCGCTCCGCCGTCGGCATGGGCTCGCTGCCGATGGGCATCCCGGTCGAGATCGAGTGCATCGTCGAGGTCGAATAGAAAATCGGGGTCAGACCCCGAAATTCAGAACCAGGAAGAACCGGGGTCTGACCCCGATTTTCAGATCGTCATTGCGCTGCGGCGGTAGAACTTCAGCTCCTCGATCGACTCGAGGATGTCGGCGAGCGCCTCGTGCTTGCCCTCCTTGCTGAAGCCCTTGAGGAGCTCGGGCTTCCAGCGCCGCACCAGCTCCTTCAGCGTGGAGACGTCCAGGTTGCGGTAGTGGAAATGCGCCTCGAGGCGCGGCATCCAGCGCGCGAGGAAGCGCCGGTCCTGGCAGATCGAGTTGCCGCACATGGGCGAGGCGTTGGCCGGCACGAGCGGCGCGAGGAACTCGATTGCCATCGACTCGGCCTGCGCCTCGGTGAGCGACGAGGCCCTGACGCGGCCGATGAGCCCGGTCTTCGCGTGCGTGCCCCGGTTCCACGAGTCCATCGCCTCGAGCACCTCGTCGGGCTGGTGCAGCACCCACGCCGGGCTCTCGGCGAGGATGTTGAGCTGCGGATCCGTGACGAGCAGCGCCATCTCGATGATCCGGTCGCTGTCGGGCTGCAGGCCGGTCATCTCCATGTCGATCCAGATCAGGTTGTTCTGATCGGCGGGCATGGCTTATTCTCTCACGGCGATGTCGAACGCCCTGACCTGGACTTTTCTCGCCGCGCTCGCCGCGGCCACCGCGACTCGCCTGTGGCTCGCGCTGCGCCAGATGCGCCACGTGCGCGCTCACCGCGGCGCGGTTCCGCAGACCTTCGCCGACGCAATTCCGCTCGCGTCGCATCAGAAGGCCGCCGACTACACCGTGGCGAAGGCGCGCCTGGGCCTGGTCGGCCTCTTCGTCGGCACGCTGCTCGTCCTCGGCCTGACGCTCGGAGGCGGCATCCAGCTTCTCTCCGACGCCTGGGGCACGCTGTTTGCGCCGGGCTCGCTGCCGCACGGAACGGCGTTGCTGCTGAGCGTGTTCGCGGTCCAGTTCGCCGTCGGCCTGCCGGTCGCCATCTACCGCATCTTCGTCGTCGAGCAGGAGTTCGGCTTCAACCGCATGACCTTCGGCCTGTTCCTGACCGACCTCGCCAAGCAGCTCGCGGTGTCGCTCGCACTCGGCGTGCCGCTGCTGTTGGCGATCCTGTGGCTGATGGAGAAGATGGGCAGCTTCTGGTGGGTGTACGCGTGGCTCCTGCTGGTGGCGTTTCTCGTCGTCTTCATGATGATCTATCCAGCGCTCATCCTGCCGCTCTTCAACAAGTTCACTCCGGTGACCGAAGGCGAGCTCTCCACGCGGGTAGCGGCGCTGCTCGCCAAGTGCGGCTTCAAATACCGGGGGCTGTTCGTCATGGACGGCTCCAAGCGCTCGAGCCACGGCAACGCCTTCTTCGCCGGCTTCGGCGCCGGCAAGCGCATCGTGCTGTTCGACACGCTGCTCCAGCGGCTCAGCATCTCCGAGGTCGAAGCGGTGCTCGCACACGAGCTCGGGCACTACAAGCTGCACCACATCGCGAAGGGAATCGCGCTCAGCGCGGCCCTGAGCCTCGCCGGCTTCTGGATCCTCGGCCAGGTGTTCGACCAGCCATGGTTCTTCTCGGGCCTGGGCGTCGCCCGGCCCAGCATGGCGGCGGCGCTCGCGCTCTTCCTGCTGGTGACCCCCGAGTTCACCTTCTTCCTGGACCCCCTGATGAGCCGCTACTCGCGCAAGCGCGAGTACGAGGCCGATTCATACGCCGTGCGCTATGCGCACTCGGCGGACCTCGAGCAGGCGCTGGTCAAGCTCTACAAGGACAACGCCAGCACGCTGACCCCCGACCCGGTCCACTCGGCGTTCTACGATTCGCACCCGCCGGCGGCGGCGCGCATCGCCCGGCTGAAAACCACCTAGTGAAACGCGTCTTCGGCTCCCACAACCAGCAGCTCGTCCACCACGCGAAGAACCTCCTCGAAGCCGCGGGGATCAGGGTGCTGGTGCGAAACCAGTACCTGTCCTCCGCCATGGGGGAGCTGCCGCCGGCCGAATGCGAGGCGCAGATCTGGGTTCTTGAAGATGCGGACCTTGCCCGGGCGGAGGAGATCCTGCGCTGGAAGCCGCCCGCGGGCCCCGACTGGACCTGCGGCTGCGGCGAGACGCTCGGCACGCAGTTCAGCCAGTGCTGGCGCTGCGGCGCCTACCGCAAGGGCTAGCTCAGATTCGACGAAGCCTGCGCAGCCGGCGGGCATTCGCCGACGCACGCCGGTGCACCGGCCCCAAGCCTTTTTCCAGGATCCTGGTCGCGCTCGCCGCCGCCGACCAGGGGCTTAGCCAGGGCGACCACCACTGGCGCATCGCCAGCAGCGCGTACTGCTGCTGCGCTTTCGCCATCTCCAGCCCCATGGCGTTCATCGATTCCCAGAAGGCAAGCACCTTCTCCGTCCCCATGCGTTCGAGCTCACGCCGGTCGCGCGCGCCGGGATTGACCCCGGCGGCGAGCATGCGCGCGGCGCGCAGCGCGACAACCTGGGGTGCGACAATGGACAGCTCAGCGGCCTTCACGAGGGATCGACTGCGTTTACGGCGTCTCACCCGGACGTTCAAAGCACCGAGCGTGCCTAGAGCAGCCGGGCGACCGTCACTACGAGGAGCACGAACACCCACAGCACGAGCGCGCGCCAGACGAGGCCGACGGTGCTGTCGAGGAACGGCCCGTCGGCGGGCTCGCCGACGCCGAGCTCGGGGCGCGGCTGCATGCCCTCGACCTCTTGCACCGGCATGCCCAGGCGCAGGCCCATCGCGCCCGCGCCGGCGGCGAGCACCACGCCCTCGTTGGGCTCGGCCCAGGCGCGCGCCTGCGTGCGCCAGCAGTAGATCGAATCCTCGAAGTCGCCCACCACGGCGAACGAGGCCGCCGTGAGGCGCACCGCGGGCCACTCGATCAGCTCGAAGGCGTGCTCGGCGAAGCGGCCGAAGCCGCCGAACCCCTTCCAGCGCTCGCGCAGGAACGCCGCCAGCCGGTAAAGGACGGCGCCGCTCGGTCCCGGCAGAAGCACGTACCAGAAGATCACGCCGAACACGTGCCGCTGCGAGGAGATCAGCGCTTCCTCGATCGCGAGCCGGATCACTTCTTCCCGGGTGCGCACCACGCCCGAGGCCCCGCGCCACTCCTCGAGCAGCGCCCGCGCGCGCTCGATGTCGCCGGACTTCACCGCGAGCTGCAGCTCGGTGAAGTGGTGGCTGAACTGGCGAAAGCCGAGGGTGAAATAGAGCACCGCGACGTTGAACGCAGCCGCGAGCAGGAAGTGGACCGAGGCGAGAAGGTGGTGGATCACGATCGCGGCCGCGACCGGCGGCAGCACCGCCACCAGCCAGGCCACGATGCCGTGGCTCTTCTCGCCGCCGTTGAACGCGTGCTCGAGCCAGCCCGCCCAGGCGTCGAGCACCGGCTGCACGGTCCTTCGGCTGTCGAGCGGCCGCCATTGCTCGGCGAGCAGGGCGACGACGATGGCGAGCACGCTCATGGCGGCATTCTATTCAGCCAGATGGCGGTACAGGTTCATCAGCATCCCGGCGGTCGCGCCCCAGATGGTATGAGTCCCGTAGCGCATCACGTAGTAGCCCACGGTGCGCCCCTGCAACTGGCGGGTCTCGCGGACGTGGTTGCCGGGATCGAGCAGGAACGCGAGCGGCACTTCGAACACCTCTTCCACCTCGCGAGGGTCCGGGACAAGCGCGAGCGGCGGAGTGACGAGGCCCACGACCGGCGTGACCCGGAAACCGGTGCGCGTGTGGTAGTCGGTCAGCCGCGCGAGCACCTCCACGCGCTCGAGGGCGAGGCCGATCTCCTCGTGCGCCTCGCGCAGGGCGGTGAACTCGGGCGTCGGATCCGCCGGCTCGGCCCGGCCGCCCGGAAAGCTGACCTGCCCGGAATGCGCCTTGAGGTGCGCGGTGCGCCGGGTGAAGATCACCGTGAGGGCCGACGGATGATCGACGATCGGCACCAGCACCGCGGCCGCGGTGGTCGGGGCCGATTCGCCGCGGGCGTCGTCGTCGCCGTATACTGAGTAGGCCGGCGGCGTGCGCTTCAGGCGCTCCCTAAGCCCGGCGACGTCCAATACCATCCGGAGGAAAGATGAAACGTCTCGCTGTCACCGCAATCCTCGCCGCTTTCGCTTCGCTGGCCTGGGCCAACAACTGCCCCAACGAGGTCAAGGCGATCGACGCGGCGCTGCCCAAGGCCAAGCTCGACGCGAAGCAGACGGCCGAAGTGAAGAAGCTGCGCGACGACGGCGAGCAGCTCCACAAGGCCGGCAAGCACAGCGAGTCGATGGCCACCCTCGGCAAGGCCAAGGCCATCCTCGGGATCAAGTAAGTTCGGCTAGGGCTGGAGGACGATCGATCCGGTCGTCTTCCGGCCTTCCAGGTCGCGGTGCGCCTGCTGCGCATCGGCGAGCTTGTAGCGCTTGGTGGTTTCGATCTTCACCTTGCCGCTCTTCACCACCTCGAACAGATCGTTGGCGCGCTCCACCAGGTCGGCGCGGCTCGCGATGTGCGTGGCGAGCGTCGGCCGCGTGACATAGAGCGAGCCCTTGGTCGAGAGGATCCCCAGGTTCACCGGCGGCACCGGCCCCGAAGCATTGCCGAAGGACACGATCAGGCCGCGCGGGCGCAGGCACTCGAGCGTCCCTTCCCAGGTGCTCTTGCCCACCGAGTCGTAGACCACCGGCACTTTCTTGCCGCCGGTGATCGCCTGCACGCGCTCGACGAAGTTCTCGCGGCTGTAGTTCACGACGTGCTCCGCGCCGTGCGCCTTCGCGAGCGCGCACTTTTCGTCCGAGCCGGCGGTGCCGATGACCGTGACGCCGAGGTGCTTGAGCCACTGGCAGGCGATCGACCCAACCCCGCCGGCGGCGGCGTGCCACAGCACCGTCTCGCCTCTCTTCACCGGGTAGGTGGTGTGAATGAGGTAGTGCACCGTCAGGCCCTTCAGCATCATCGAGGCGGCCTGCTCGTCCGAGATCCCCTGTGGCAGCTTCACCATCCGGTCCGCCGGCACGATGCGCTGCTCGCAGTACGAGCCAGGCAGTCCGGTGTAGGCGACCCGGTCGCCCGGCTTCAGGTCGGTGACACCCTGCCCGACCGCTTCGACGACCCCCGCGCCTTCGTTGCCCGCGACCTGCGGGAGCTGCATCGGATAGAGCCCCGAGCGCTGGTACACGTCGACGAAGTTGACGCCGATCGCGGTGTGGCGGATGCGCGCCTGCCCCGGGCCGGGATCGCCGACCTGGACATCGTCGTACTGCATGACCTCGGGACCACCCTGTTTGTGGAAGCGGACTGCCTTTGCCATGGAACACTCCTATCTGAAGACGGTCAGGACACCGGTGTAGCCGTACAGCCGGTCGCGGGAGATTTCGCCGTTGCAGAAGAATCCTACCAGCGGAACCTCGCCGAGCGATCGCTTGACGAGGTCCAGTTCCGCACCCCGGCTGCCGAACATGTGCTCGCCGCGCGCCACGCACGAGTAGTAGAGCGCACCGCGGGAGTGCGGCGCATCGCGTTTCAGGCTGGAAAGGATGCGTTCGAGGTCCTTTTTTGCGGCCCCCGCATCGCGCTTGCAGAAGAGGATTTCCATGCCCGGCTCGACTAGGTCGCCGATCGCGACCAGGCCCGCTTTGGGGTCGACGCCCACGATATTGCGCGCCGTGTAGTCGAGAAAATGAGCCCCGGCTTCGCTCCCCGGCACCGGCAGGCCGACCAGGAGCTGCGCCTTGTCCCCTCCGACGGCTTCGAGCAGCACCTCGAGCGCCGGACGGCCGTCGAGCCGCGCGATGAGGTTGTCCTCCCCCTCCGTAACGCGGAAGCGTCCCGGGTAGGGCGTGCAGCCCTGGGTAAGGCGCGTCGCGACGGCGACCTCCTCCCCCAGAACCGCGCCCGAGAGGCCGCCGCTCAATACTTCGTTGGCGATCTGCACCGTCCGCGAGCGCGAGCTCGACACGCCCCCGACGATATAGCCGGTGTCGAGCTTGGCGGACATGTCGGAAACGAGCCCGGGAAGATCGGGGGCGCCCGGGTCGGCGTGAACCACGGCGAAGCTTCCGTTCGCCTTCAGCGGCGCGCGGCCGGAGAACACCGAAAAGGCGCCGAGGTCGGCGACCATGGCCGCCAGCGCCGGGCCGTCCTGGTATTCGGTCCCCGTGGCGAGGATGCCGGTACCGACAGAGCCGATCCAGTCGCGGACACCGGTCTGGGTCTTGAGAGAATCCAGGATCGTGTCCGCTTCACCGGCGAGGACGTCGGTGAAATACACGAAGCCCAGGCCGCGGCCGGGGCGGCCCAGCGCGTCGACGCACGCGCGCCAGTCGGGGCCGTGCGCGAAAGCGAACGGCTTCATCACTTCTTCGGCGGGTTGGTCGCGTCGCGCATCGCCTGGAGCGTCGCGCGCTGCAGCTCCAGGCCCTGGATGGAGAACCGCACCATGTTGAGGTTCATATTGAGCCAGCCCTCGATCGAGCGCAGGTCGGCGATGCGCTTCTCGATCTCGGCCGGATCGAGGGTCGGCATCGCCATGCCCGGGATCGGCACGCCGAGGGGCCCCCACAGCCGGCGGAAGAGCTCGAACGGATCCTGCGGCGGCGGCTGGTCAGGCATGGATGCGACCTTCGCTGTAGTCGAAGAACTGGCGCACCTCGGCGTCGCGCCGCATGGTGTCGTCGTAGCCGAGCTCGATCAGCGCGCGGCAGAAGGGCTCCTCGAACAGGAGATAGCTCGCAAGGTTCGAGCCCGAGCGGTTGAGCGCGCCGGTCGGCCGCAGGATGAAGCGCACGCTGGGCGGCAGCGTGTGCACGAAGCGCGCGGCGATGCGCTCGAGGGGCTGGGACGGCGTGATGAACAGCACCTTGACCGGCCGCAGCTGCGAGTCCTTGAGTGCCTCGGGCGGGACGAGCGTGAGCGTGCGGTTGATCCGCTCCAGGCGCTCGATGTCGACCATCAGGCTGTCGAGGAAGATACTGTTCAGCGCGTGCCCGGCGATCTGCGCGAGCGACGGGTACACGTTCGAGCGGGCGCGCGGCTGATCGATGCTCTGGCGCCCCGAGCCGACGATGAGCACCCGGTCCGCCCCGAGGTGCAGCGCCGGGCTCACCGGGGCGATCTGGCGCATCGAGCCGTCGCCGAAGTACTCGCGGTGCAGCTTTACCGCCGGGAAGATGAAAGGCAGCGCCGCCGAGGCGAGCAGGTGCTCGACCTTCAGCGCAACCGCCGCGCCGATGCGCTGGTTGCGCTCCCAGCCCTCGAGGCCGCTGCCGCCCTGGAAGAACGAGACGCTCTGGCCGGAGGTGTAGCCCGAGGCGGTCACGCACACAGCGTAGAGCGCGCCGGAGTCGAGGTGCAGCTGGATCTTCTCGGTCGCGACGTTCTGTTCCAGGAGGCCGCGCAAGGGCGTGTTGTCGAGGAGCGAGACCGGGTTGCGCCGCGAGATGAGCATCGTGGCCGTGAGCCAGCGCGCGCCGCTCTTCATGACGCTCCAGGCGTCGGTGCGATAGATGTGATGGCAGCGCATGCCCTCCCAGAAGGCGAGCAGCCTCGACACCGCGCCCGAGAAGTCGTCGGCCGAAGCCGCGAGGCAGGCGACGTTGATCGCGCCGGCGGAGGTTCCGGCGAGGATCGGGAACGGGTTGCGCGCGGGCTTGCCGAGGATGTCGCGCACCGCCTTGAGCACGCCCGCCTGGTAGGCAGCGCGCGCCCCGCCGCCGGTGAGCACCAGCCCCGCCCGCGGCTTCATCCGGCTCGCCGGGAAGGTCGCGACGTTGCTGGCCGCAGTCTCCATCAGATGAGCGTCTGCTCCTGGCCTCGCGGGGCGTTTGCGTCGGCGACCCCGAGCGCCGTCATGTTGACGATCCGCCGCACCGTGGCCGAGGGCGTGAGGATGTGCACCGGGCGCGCCGCCCCGAGCAGGATCGGGCCCACCGTCACGCCGCCGCCGGCGGCGGTCTTGAGGAGGTTGAAGGAGATGTTGGCCGCGTCGAGGCTCGGCATGATGAGGAGATTCGCCTCGCCGCGCAGCCTCGAGTTCGGGAACACGCGCAGGCGGATCGCCTCCGAGAGCGCGGCGTCGCCGTGCATCTCGCCCTCGATCTCGAGCTCGGGGGAGCGCTGCGCGATGAGCTCGCGCGCCTGGCGCATCTTGGCCGCCGGGCCGGTCTTGAGCGAGCCGAAATTCGACGCCGAGAGCAGCGCCGCCTTCGGCACGATGCCGAAGCGCTTGATCTCCTCGGCTGCGAGCAGCGTCATCTCCGCGATCTGGTCGGCGTCGGGATCCGGATTCACGTAAGTGTCGCAGATGAACACCGTGCGCCCGGGCATCATCACGACGTTCATCGCCGCGTAGCCGCGCAGCCCCGGCCGCAGCCCGATCACGGCGTCGACGAAGTGCAGGTGCATCGCGAACGCGCCCGACACGCCGCAGAGCATGCTGTCGGCCTCGCCCTTGTAGATCCCCACCGCCCCGATCAGCGTCGAGGTGCGGCGCATCTCGACGCGCGCGAAATCCGGCGTCACGCCCTTCCTCTCGGTGAGCTTGTGGTAGGTGCTCCAGTAGTCGCGGTAGCGCGGGTCGGACTCGGGGTTGATGAGCTCGAATTCCCGGCCGGGACGCACCCGAAGCCCCAGGCGCTGCAGGCGCTGCTCGACCACCTGGGGCCGGCCGATCAGGATCGGCTTCGCCAGGCCTTCGTCCACGACGATCTGCGCGGCGCGCAGCACGCGCTCGTCCTCGCCCTCGGCGTAGACCACGCGCCGCGGCGCCGCCTTGGCCGCGCTGAACAGCGGCTTCATGATGAGGCCCGACTGGTACACGAACTGGCTGAGCGACTCGCGGTAGGCGTCGAGGTCCGCGATCGGGCGCGTCGCCACGCCCGAGTCCATCGCCGCCTTGGCGACGGCGGGCGCGACGCGGGCGATGAGGCGCGGATCGAACGGCCGCGGGATGATGTATTCGGGACCGAAGTTGATCGACTCGATCCCGTAGGCGAGCGCAACCTGCTCCGAGGTCTCCGCCTGCGCGAGCTCGGCGATCGCGCGCACCGCGGCGACCTCCATCTCGTCGCTGATGGTGGTGGCGCCGACGTCGAGCGCGCCGCGGAAGATGAACGGGAAGCACAGGACGTTGTTGACCTGGTTGGGATAGTCGGAGCGCCCGGTGGCGATGACGCAGTCGGGGCGCACCGCCTTGGCCGCCTCCGGCGAGATCTCGGGGTCGGGATTGGCAAGCGCGAGGATCAGCGGGCGCTCGGCCATCTTCTTCACCATCTCGGGCTTGAGCACGCCGCCGGCCGACAGGCCGAGGAAGATGTCGGCGCCCGCGATGACCTCGTCGAGGGTGCGCGCCCGTGTCTCGATCGCGAAGCGCTCCTTGTCCGGATCCATCTCCTCGCGGCGGCCCTTGTACACCACCCCCTTGATGTCGGTAACGGTGATGTTGGCGCGCGGCATGCCCATCTTGACCAGGAGCTCGAGGCAGGCAAGCGCGGCGGCGCCCGCGCCCGAAGCCACGAGCCTCGCCTGTTCCAGCTTCTTGCCTACGACTTTCAAGCCGTTGTAGACGGCGGCGCCCACCGTGATCGCGGTTCCGTGCTGGTCGTCGTGGAATACTGGGATCTTCATGCGCCGGCGCAGCGCGCGCTCGATCTGGAAGCACTCGGGCGCCTTGATGTCCTCGAGGTTGATCGCGCCGAAGGTCGGTTCGAGCGCGGCGATGATGTCGATGAGCTTCCCCGGATCGCGCTCGTCGAGCTCGATGTCGAAGCAGTCGATTCCGGCGAACTTCTTGAACAGCACCGCCTTGCCTTCCATCACCGGCTTCGCGGCGAGCGGCCCGATGGCGCCCAGGCCGAGCACCGCGGTGCCATTGGTCACTACCGCGATCAGGTTGGCGCGCGAGGTGTAGAGCACCGCCGTCGCCGGGTCCCGCCGGATCTCCTCGCACGCCGCCGCCACGCCGGGCGAATAGGCAAGCGCGAGGTCGCGCTGGTTGGTGAGCTGCTTCGTCGGATGGATGGAGACCTTCCCCGGCGGATGGCGCCGGTGGTACTCAAGCGCGCTTTCCTTGAGCTGCTCGTCCACCGAAAAATTATAATCCCCGGTCCCATGCAGGTCCCCACGGCAAGGCGCGCGGCGGAGATCGAGCCGTTCGAGGTCATGGACGTGCTCTCCCGCGCGCACGCGCTCGAAGCGCAGGGGCGGCGCGTGGTCCACATGGAGATCGGCGAGCCCGACTTCACCGCGCCCGCGCCCGTGGTCGAGGCCGGCGTGCGCGCGCTGCGCGACGGCAGGACCGCCTACACCGCGACGCTCGGGCTCCCCGCGCTTCGCGAGGCCATCGCAAAGCATTACCAGGAGAAATTCAGGACCCCGGTGGACGCGGACCGGGTCGCCGTCACCGCCGGGGCTTCCGGGGGCCTGCTCACCGTGGCCGCGCTCTACGTCGACGCCGGCGACGAGGTCCTGGTGCCCGACCCGGGATACCCTGGCTACCGCCACTTCGTGCGCGCCTTCGAAGGCGTCGCGCGCGCTCTTCCGGTGGGCGCGGCGGAGAACTTCCAGCCGACGCTCGACATGGTGCGAGCCGCCTGGGGGCCGCGCACCAAGGGCCTCATCCTCGGCTCGCCCTCCAACCCGACGGGCACGCTGATCGACCGGGGCGAGCTGCACCGGATCGCGACCTACCTCGCGGAGAAAGGCGGGGTACTGCTCGTCGACGAGATCTACCAAGGGCTGGTCTATGGCGCCGAGCCCGCCACCGCCCTGGGCCTGCCGGGCGAAGTGGTGATCGTCAACAGCTTCTCGAAGTACTTCTGCATGACTGGCTGGCGGCTGGGCTGGGTGGTCTTGCCGCCGCGCGCGGTGCGCGCGTTCGAGAAGCTGGGCCAGCATCTGTTCATTTCGGCGCCCGCGGCCGCGCAGCATGCCGCCGTGGCCGCTTTTTCCCAGGACTCGGTCTCCATACTGGAGGAGCGAAGGCGGGAGTTCGCGCGGCGGCGGGACTTCCTGGTCCCGGAGCTGCGCAAGGCCGGCTTGTCCATTCCGGCCGAGCCGCGCGGCGCCTTTTACGTGTACGCCGACTGCGGCCGCGACTCGAAGGCCTTCGCCCGGGATCTGCTCGAAAGCGAAGGGGTTGCGGCGACGCCCGGGGTGGACTTCGGCGCGAACCAGACGCAGCGCTACGTGCGCTTCGCCTACACCCGCAGCATGACCGACATAGAGGAAGCCGCGCGCGGGATCGCGCGCTTTTGCCGCCCCTAGCCTAGGTCGCCTGCGCGACCTGCGACCTGCGCGCCTTCTGCCGCACCGGCTCCAGGCGCATGCGTTCCTCGAACACCTTCGCGGCGTAGCGGGAGGTCGGCTCGTCGAACGCGCCGGCGTAGCGCTGCAGCGCGGCTTCCTGGTCGCCCAGGCGCCGGTAGTACTCGTGCAGGATCTGCGCGCCGACGTGGATGTTGACCTCGGGGTCGAGCAGCGCTTCTTCCCCGCCGTGGTCGAGAAGCTTGTCCAGATGGTATTTCGGGATGATCTGCATCAGCCCCTTCGCCCCCACCACGCTCTCGGCGACCGGGTTGAAGCGCGACTCGATCGCCACCACCGACAGGATGAGAACCGGATCGACGGAGTAGCGCTTGCCGGCACGATAGGCGATCGAGACGAAGCTGGTCGCGGCGGTCTCGGCGATGCGCCAGCGCTTGGCGATGAACTCGGCGAGCGCCTGCTGCTCGCGCTCCTGGACCGTCTCGGGGAGGGCCGAATCGGCCGTACCGCCGCTGCCCGCCGATCCGTCGTCGGCGGCCTCCGCCGACCCGAGCGCCGGTAGCGTGTTTCTAATTAGGTAGCGTTCCGACGGCAGCAGGACCACTGCTACGACGGCAGCAAGGCCGAAGACGGCAAGCGTGGCCTTGGTCAGCGAGTACAGGCGCGACAGATGCAAGGTGAAAGCCTTCATCTTGTTCCTCCGTGCTCCCTGGGTTGGGTGTTGCCGGGACTGATTCTATAGGCGTCAGATGTGAAAAAGTGCCATCGGGCCGTTTTGTGGCATTTTCACCACCGCGGCGCAGCAAATTAGGCTTTTCTTGAGGTATCAATGGCTTGCGTCCGGGTATGGAGACCCCGCCGGCGTTTCGCCGAGGTATTTTTACCTTTGCAGGGGCCGCGGCGCGCCGGCCGGTAGAATGGAGACAGCAGGCGAAGCTCCCCCGAAGGGGGCTTCGAAGGGAAGCCTCGCGGACCGGCCTAAGTCTTCAGTCTTGGGCCGCTTGACCAAGCCGGTCCGCGAGCTTCGAGGGCCGGCGGGGGGCTTGCGCCCCTCGCCTCGTCCCCCCGGTTCCAGGTTACGGCCTGGAACCGGTCGGGAACGGCCACGCGGCCGCTGGATTCAGCGCTTGCGCGCTCGAACTCTCAGCGGTGGATGGCGCCGGTTCTACCGGGGTGCTCGCCATCGTCTCCGCGGGGCTGGCCGTGCTGGCGGCTTTGCTTGCTTTCTTCTTTTTTCCCGCCTTCTTCTTCTTCTTGGCGGATTTCTTCTTGCCTGCCGCCTTCTTCTTACCAGCAGTCTTTAATGACTTCCTTTTCTTCTTTGATGATGCTTTCCGCTTCTTCTTTTTCTTGCCGCCCTTCTTCGCTTTTTTCTTCGCCATCTTGATACTCCTTCAGGTTGTTGAACAAAAAGAAGCCCGGCCTTGAAGCGCCGAACTATCCAACCGCCGGCGAAGGTTCCCCCGCACCGGCGTGCTGAATCTGGTTCGCCTTGACGTCATGATAGAGGATGTCAGCGTCCAAGCGTATCCCGCCTTCCCAAGTCACGGTGGCGGTTTCCGGATCGACGCTCACCTTTTCGAACTCGCGCACGTCGCGCCACAGCTGGAAGGCTCCGATTTCGAGCAGGTTGCCGAGGAACACGCTGCCCTCCAGCCCGTCCTCGAACCGCAGCCACAGCTTGTAGTCTTCTTCCGCCTTGCACGCGGTGATTCGCATCTCTTCCCATTCCTCGTTCATTTAGGTCAATCCCAGCTCAGCGCGCCGCCGGTCTGGTACTCGATGACGCGGGTCTCGAAGAAATTGCGCTCCTTCTTGAGGTCGATCATCTCGCTCATCCAGGGGAACGGATTGGTGGCCCCGGGGTAGAGCGTCTCCAGGCCGATCTGCTGGCAACGGCGGTTGGCGATGAACCTCAGGTATTCCTTGAACATCGGGGCATTCAGGCCGAGCACCCCGCGCGGCATCGTGTCCTCGGCGTAGCGGTACTCCAGCTCGACCGCGCGGCGGAACAGGCCATGCAACTCCTCGCGGAACTGCGCCGTCCACAGCTGCGGATTCTCGAGCTTGATCTGGTTGACGAGGTCGATGCCGAAATTGCAGTGCATCGACTCGTCGCGCAGGATGTACATGTACTGCTCGGCGGCACCGGTCATCTTGTTCTGCCGCCCGAGCGCCAGGATCTGGGCGAAACCGACGTAGAAGAACAGGCCCTCCATCAGGCAGGAGAACACGATCAGGCTCTTCAGGAGCTGCTGGTCGGTTTCCGGGCTGCCGGTCTTGAAGGCCGGGTCGGTGAGGGTGTCGATGAAGGGGATCAGGAACTCGTCCTTCTCCCGGATCGAGGTCACCTCGTGGTAGGCGTTGAAGATCTCGCTTTCCTCAAGATCCAGGCTTTCCACGATGTACTGGTAGGCATGGGTGTGGATCGCCTCCTCGAACGCCTGGCGCAGGAGGTACTGGCGGCATTCCGGCGCCGTGATATGCCGGTAGGTGCCCAGGACGATGTTGTTCGCGGCCAGCGAGTCGGCCGTGACGAAGAAGCCGAGGTTGCGCTTGACGATGCGCCGCTCGTCCTCGGTCAGGCCGCGCGGGTCCTTCCACAGCTGGATGTCACGGCTCATGTTGATCTCCTGCGGCATCCAGTGGTTGGCGCAGGCGGCGAGGTACTTCTCCCAGGCCCACTTGTACTTGAACGGCACCAGCTGGTTGAGGTCGGCCTTGGAGTTGATCACCCGCTTGTCTTCCACCGTGACGCGGCGGAAGGCATTCCCGGCTGGCGCCAGCTCTTCTTTTTGTGCGGCGCCCGTAGGCACGAAGCCGGTGGTCGGCTGGATCGCCAAGCCGGGAATGGGGGGGGTGAGTGGAATCGAGGGGGTCAAGCCCGCGTCCTCGTCAAAGCTGAGCATGGGCCTGTCCCCTGGTGGTCGTCGCGGGCAGGACGAGAAGCTCCTCGTACGCCGCTCTGCACTCGCCTTCGGTCGCGTGGTGCATCTCGCAGGTGGCGATGTAGAGGTTCCACTCGCTGCCGGCGAGCGTCATCCAGTAGCCATACTTCGGGTGCTCCCTGATCAGCCCCGGCGCGGACAGGTCGGCGGCGTGGCCGAAATGCACCGCGTGGAACATGAGCAGGCGCCAGCCCGGAACCATCACCGCGTAGAGCCCAGGCGCCCGGGGCGGGGACCACAGCCGCGAGATGAACGGGCCGGCGAACTGGCGCGCGCCAAGCGTGATCACGTGCTCGCTCCGCGGTTCATTGACATGCCTCGCAATCCGGGTTGTCGATCGCGCACAGCTTCACTTCGGCGTCGGCTGTCTCGCCGGCCGGGACCGCGTTCAGATGCCCAGTCTTGGTGGTCGACTTCTCGGCGTGGGTCGCGCCCATCGCCCGGAGGTAGTAGGTGGTCTTGAGGCCGCGGATCCAGGCGAGCTTGTAAGTGTCGTCGAGCTTCTTGCCCGACGCCCCGGCCATATAGATATTCAGCGACTGCGACTGGTCGATCCACTTCTGGCGCCGGGCGCCGGCTTCGACCAGCCACTTCGGCTCGATCTCGAACGCAGTGGCGTACAGGCGCCTCAGCGCCGCCGGTGCGCGGTCGATCCGGGCGAGGTTGCCGTCGAAGTACTTGAGGTCGGCGATCATCACCTCGTCCCAGAGCCCGGCCTGCTTCAGGTCGGCGACCAGGTACTCGTTGGCGACGGTGAACTCGCCGGAGAGGTTCGACTTGACGAACAGGTTCTGGAAGGTCGGCTCGATCGAGGCCGATACGCCGACGATGTTCGCGATGGTGGCGGTGGGTGCGATGGCGATGCAGTTGGAGTTGCGCATGCCGTGCCGCTTGATGCGGCCGCGCAAGGCCTCCCAGTCGAGCGCCGAGGAGCGGTCGAGCTCGACGTAGCCGCCGCGCTCGGCGGCGAGGAGGTCGAGCGTGTCCTGCGGCAGGATGCCGCGGTCCCAGAGGGAGCCCTCGAACGAGGCGTAGCGGCCGCGCTCCTCGGCGAGCTCGGTCGAGGCCCAGTAGGTCGCGTACGCCACCATCTCCATCGAGCGGTCGGCGAACTCCACCGCCTCCTGGCTCGCATAGGGCACGCGCATGCGGTGCAGGCAGTCCTGGAACCCCATGATCCCCAGCCCCACCGGGCGGTGGCGCACGTTGGAGTTCTGCGCCTTGCTGACGGCGTAGTAGTTGATGTCGATGACGTTGTCGAGCATCCGCATCGCCGTGCGGATGGTTTTCTTCAGCTTCTCGAAATCGAGCCCGCGCTGCGTCATGTGCGCCACGAGGTTGACGGAGCCGAGGTTGCACACCGCGATCTCGTCGGCCGAGGTGTTGAGCGTGATCTCGGTGCACAGGTTCGAGCTGTGAACCACGCCGACGTGCTGTTGCGGGCTTCTCAGGTTGCAGGGATCCTTGAACGTGATCCAGGGATGCCCGGTCTCGAACAGCATCGACAGCATCTTGCGCCACAGCTGCACCGCCGGGATCTTCTTGTGGAGCTTGAGCTCGCCGCGCGCGGCGCGGTCCTCGAACCGCTGGTACGCGGCCTCGAACTCGGCGCCGAACTTGTCGTGCAGCTCGCCGACGTCGGAGGGGCTGAACAGGGTCCAGTCGGCGTTCTGCATCACCCGCTTCATGAACAGATCCGGGATCCAGTTCGCCGTGTTCATGTCGTGGGTGCGGCGCCGGTCGTCGCCGGTGTTCTTGCGCAGCTCGAGGAACTCCTCGATGTCGAGGTGCCAGGTCTCGAGATACGAGCACACCGCGCCCTTCCTCTTGCCGCCCTGGTTCACGGCGACGGCGGTGTCGTTCACCACCTTGAGGAACGGCACCACGCCCTGCGACTTGCCGTTGGTGCCCTTGATGTGCGAGCCGAGCGCACGCACGGGCGTCCAGTCGTTGCCGAGGCCGCCGGCGTACTTCGCGAGCAGCGCGTTCTCCTTGATCGCCTCGTAGATGCCCTCGAGATTGTCCGACACGGTGGTCAGGTAGCAGCTCGAAAGCTGCGAGCGCTGGGTGCCGGCGTTGAACAGCGTCGGCGTCGAGCTCATGAAGTCGAAGCTCGACAGCACGTGGTAGAACTCGATGGCCCTGGCTTCCCGGTCTTTTTCCCTGAGGGCCAGCCCCATGGCGACCCGCATGAAGAACGCCTGCGGCAGCTCGATGCGCCGGCCGCCGACGTGCAGGAAGTAGCGGTCGTACAGGGTCTGCAGGCCGAGATAGTTGAACTGCAGGTCGCGATGCGCATCCAACGCCCTGCCGAGCTTCTCCAGATCGAATTTCTTTAATTCAGGATCCAGCAGCTCGGCGTCGACACCGCGCTGGACGCACTGCGGGAAATGGGCGGCGTAGCGCCAGCCCATCTCGGCCTGGCTCGCCTCCTCGCCGAGCACCTCCAGGCGGATGGTGTGCAGCAGCAGGCGCGCGGTGACGTAGCCGTAGGCCGGCTCCTTCTCGATGAGGGCGCGCGCGGCGAGCACCGCGGACTTGCGCACCTCCTCCATCGGCACGCCGTCGTAGAGGTCGCGCAGGGTGGACTCGAGGATCGCCTGCGCCGAGGCGGCGGGGAGGCCCTCGCAGGCCGACTCGACCAGCCGGGCGAGCCGCGCGCGGTCGAGCGGCCTTCTTTGGCCGCCCTCGACGACGTGGATCCCCCCTTCGCTCTTCGCGCTTCTCTCCTGGGCCCGAACCTTGGCGCGCTCCTCCCGGTAGAGCACGTACGCGCGGGCGACGTCGTGCTCGCCCGAGCGCATGAGCGCGAGCTCCACCTGGTCCTGGATGTCCTCTATATGGAAGGTGCCGCCCTGCGGCTGGCGGCGCATCAGCGCGCCCACCGCCGCGTCGGTCAGTCCCGCGACCAGCTCGCGGATGCGCGCCGACGCCGCGCCCTGCGCGCCGTTCACGGCGAGGAACGCCTTGGTCATGGCGACGCTGATCTTGGCCGGCTCGAAGCCGACCACCGCGCCGTTCCTGCGGATCACCTTGTACTCGGAATACGCGCTGCGCGCCGCGCTGCCTGCCTCAGGGAGGGCTACGGTCAGACCTTGGTTGGTCGACGCGTTGTCCTGGGCCACATGCATGTTTCTTCTCCCGGCGTTGTGTTCTGCGTAGTTCGGTCGTTCCGCCGGTAATTCCGGTCTTTTCCACGACCCCGCCTTGCCACCACAAGATATAGCCCTATGCAGCACATCAATCACTACATCTTGTTGTATGCACTTTAACAACCTAGATTCGATTGTCAAGCGATCTGAAAATCGATCGTGGCCTGGAATCACCTGCTGTTGCAAGAAAACGGTGCGCGACCTGGATCACGCGATCTCATAGGAGAAATGGCGTGCAAAAGAACAGCTCTCTGGAATTCGCAAAATGTTTTTTTGTAGTCGTTGCAAAAAACCAACGGCTGGTCGGCCAACCTCATCGCCGCAGCGCAGCACAACAGACTGTAGGGCCTTCGGGAACTGAGCCTAGATATAGTAGGCGGGGGCTGCGGTCGCGCTGGGACGACATAGCGCGCCCGACGGGAACTACAGGCGATTCGAAGCTAGATCTAGTAGGAGGCGCTGCCAGTCGAATCGCGGACCGGGATCGGTCTTGCGCCCGGGCGCGATCTCGCTGTGCCCGGCGATCGCCCTGAGGGGCAGCTCGGCGCGCAGCTGCGCGAGCAGCGCGCCGAGCGCGGCGTACTGCGCGTCCTCGAACGGCGCGTCGTCCGCGCCCTCGAGCTCGATGCCGACCGAGAAGTCGTTGCAGCGGCTGCGGCCGCGCCACGACGAGGCGCCGGCGTGCCAGGCGCGCCGCTCGACCGGCACGAACCGCGCCAGCGCGCCGTCGCGCCGCACCAGGAAGTGCGACGACACGCGCAGGTGGGCGATCGACCCGAAATAGGGATGCGCCGCCGGATCGAGCCGGTTGGTGAACAGGCGCTCGATCGCGTCGCCGCCGAACTCTCCCGGCGGCAGGCTGATCGAGTGGATCACGACCAGGCTGATATCGACGCCCGGCGGGCGGGCGTCCTGATTCGGAGAATCAACGATCCTCATCGGTGATAGCGAGCCGCTGCATTCTGTAGCGCAGCTGGCGGAAGCTGATGCCGAGGAGCTTGGCCGCGGCAGTGCGGTTGAAGCCGGTCTTGCCGAGCGCCTCGAGGATGGTCTTGCGCTCGACCTCGTCCAGGTATTGCGGCAGCGACTCGCCGGCGGCGTCCTCGGCCGGCCCGCGCTCCTCGCGCCCGGGGCCGAGCTGCAGGTCCTCGGCGCTGATCAGCTCGTGCCCCGAGAGCGCGAGCGCGCGCTCGAGGATATTCTCGAGCTCGCGCACGTTGCCCGGAAAGTCGTAGCCCGCGAGCGCCTGCAGCGCCGCGTCGTCCAGGCGCGCCGCCGCAACGCCGTTCTGGCGCGCGAGCCGCTGCAGAATGCTCGTCGCGATCCCCGCGATGTCGTCGCGGCATTCGCGCAGCGGCGGCATCCTGAGCTCGATCACGTTCAGGCGGTAGAACAGGTCCTGGCGGAAACGCCCGCCGGCGACCAGCGCGGCGAGGTTCTGGTGGGTCGCGCTGATGATGCGCACGTCGACCGGGTCCTCCTGCGTTTCGCCGACCTTGCGCACGCGCTTCTCCTGGATGGCGCGCAGCAGCTTCACCTGCATGACGAGCGGCAGTTCCGCCACCTCGTCGAGGAACAGGGTGCCGCCGTTGGCGGCCTGGAAGAAGCCGTCGCGGTCCTCGCCCGCCCCGGTAAAGGCGCCCTTCTTGTAGCCGAAGAATTCGCTCTCCATCAGGTTCTCGGGGATGGCGCCGCAGTTCACCGGCACGAACGGCTTGTCGCGGCGCGCGCCGTTCTCGTGGATGAGGCGCGCGGCGAGCTCCTTGCCGCTGCCCGACTCGCCCGAGATGTAGACCGGTGCCTGGGTGCGCGCGAGCTTCGCGATCAGCGTCCTCACCTGCACCAGCGGCGCGCTCTCGCCGAGCAGCTGCTGGTCCTTGGGCGGTGCCTCTCCCCCCGGCAGGGAGAGCGCGGAGCGCACCAGCGCGCGCAGCTGCTCGAGGCCCACCGGCTTCGACACGTAGTCGAAGGCGCCGGCCTTGAGCGCGGCGACCGCGTTCTCGGCGCTGCCGAAGGCGGTGATCACCGCCACCGGCACATCCGAGCGCAGGCTCGAGATATGGCGCACCAGCTCGAGCCCCTCGCCGTCGGGCAGGCGCATGTCGGTGAGGCAGAGCTGGAAGCGCCCGTCCTTCAGCCGCTCCTTCGCCTCGGCGATGGTGGGCACGCTCGTCACCCCGAGGCCCATCTTGAGCAGCGTCAGCTCGAGCAGCTCGCGGATGTCGGGCTCGTCGTCGACCACCAGCACCTGGTGATCGCGCGGCTTCTGGCGTCGCTCGACCCGCGTCATGGCCTGGCGGGGCTGCGGGCCACGACCCGGAAATGCGCCCCGGCGGCCTCGCGCACGTACTCGAGCACGGCGCGGTTGGCGGCGCACAGCTCGCGCGCCAGGTACAGGCCGAGACCCGTGCCCTTGCTGTCGGTGGTGAAGAACGGCTCGAACAGCTGGCCGAGGCTCGACTGCGGCACCCCGGGGCCGTTGTCGATCACGCTCAGCTCGACGCGATCGCCCGCGGTGCGCGCCGAGAGGCGGATCGCCGCGGGCTCCGCGCGCGCGTAGCGCACAGCGTTGCTGAGCAGGTTCCAGATCACCTGGTGCAGGTGGCCCGGGTCGAACTCGATCGCGGCCTCGGCCGGTACCTCGAGCAGGAAGCGCTCCCGCGGCACCGACTCGTTGGCGACGAATTCATCGATGAACGGCATGAGCCAGCGCCGCAGGCCGATCCGCTCGGGGGACTGGCGATCGCGGCGCGAGAGCTGCAGCACCTCGGCGACCAGGCGCTCCAGCCGCTGGGTGTTGTCGTGAATGATGCGCGTGAGGCGCACGCGCTGCGGGTCGCGCCGCTCCTCGCTCAGCAGCTCCGCGGCGTGGCTGATCGCGGCCAGCGGGTTGCGGATCTCGTGGGCGATGTTGGCGGTGAGTCGGCCGAGCGCGGCGAGCTTGAGCTGCTGCGCCTCCTCGCGCGAGCGCGTGGTGTCCTCCAGGAACAGCACCCTGAACACCTCCTCGGTACCGACGTCGAGCAGCCGCACCCCGAGGCTGCGGCCGCGCACCTCGAACTCGCTGGCGGCGCCGAACCCGGGCAGCACCTCCGCAATCAGCCGTCCGAGCAGCCGCGGCTCGCCCAGCAGGCGCTGCGCCTGCGGGTTGTGCTGCACCACGCGGGCGTCGCGGTCGAGCACCACGACCCCGTCGTGCAGCTCCTCGATGACGAGCTGGTTGACCCGCGTCTGAGTCTCGAGGCTGCGGCCGCGCTGCCTCGCGAGGGCCTCGTTCGCCGCGACGCGCTGGGCGAGCCAGCTGGTGACGCCCGCGGTGGCGAAGCAGCCGATCGCGAGCAGGCCGGGCTGCAGGAAGTTGGCGCTCGGGCTGTCGTGGGCGAGCGTCCAGTACCCCTGCTCGAGGAGCAGCGCGATCGCCGCGAGCGCCGCGTAGAGATACGACAGCCGCCGCGGCGCAACGATCGCCGCAGCGGTGACCGACACCAGCAGCATCACGCCCAGGCCGCTGCGGATGCCGCCGCTCGCGTACATCATCAGGGTAATCGCGACGATGTCGAGCGCGACCTGGAGCGAAAGCTGCACGTTGAAGCGCTCGCGCACGCTGCGCAGCACGGTCTGGAAGGCGATCGCGGCCGCGGCATAGGCGAGCGCGGTATAGCGGAACACGTCGAGCGCGTGCGAGCCGACGCTGAGGGCGTCGCCGTAGATCAGCGTGACCGCGAAGAACAGCGTGGCCAGCGCGATGCGGTAGAGGTTGAAGTAGCTGAGTGAAGTCCAGTACGCGCGCGGCGGGCGCGCCTCGCCCTCGAGAAACAGCTCCGGGTAGCGCACGTGCGCGTCCATCAGCGCTTACCGAGGCGGGCGTGCTCGTCGCTGCAATAGAGCAGCCCGCCCGCCTCGCGCGCCTCGGCGCGCGGCAGGTGTACGCCGCAGTGCGCGCAGCGCACGAGCTGTCCCGCGGCCTCGGCGCGCTTGCGCAGATCGGTCTCGCCGGCCGGGCCGCGCAGCGCCCGGCGCACCAGCCAGACCGCGACCACCACGAGCAGCACGAGCACGATGAGGCGACCCATCGCGCGATTATCTACCTGGATGCAGATTCGGGCGGGAATGGTCGGGGTGACTGGATTTGAACCAGCGACACCTGCGTCCCGAACGCAGTACTCTACCAGGCTGAGCTACACCCCGAATCGGAGGAAATAGTTCCTGCAGCAGTTCCTGAAGCCGGATCCCGCGGCTAGCTGCGCCGTGTCACCGAGAAGGACGCCAATTCTAGCAAAGATTCCTTGTATTCCGAGGCCGGCAGCGGCCCGAGCGCGAGCCGCGCGGCGGCCGCTTCGCGCCGCGCGACTTCGCGCGCATAGTCGAGCGCACCGCTCGCCCGGATCACGTCGAGCACCGCGCCGAAGTCTTCGCGCCCTCCGGCGCTGATGGCGTCTCGCACCACCGCGGCCTGCTCGGCGCTGCCGCAGCGCATGGCGTAGATCAGCGGCAGCGTGGGCTTGCCTTCGGCGAGGTCGTCGCCGAGGCTCTTGCCGATCGTGGCCGCGTCGCCCGAGTAGTCGAGCACGTCGTCGATCAGCTGGAACGCGGTGCCGACGTGCACCCCGTAGCCGGCGAGGCCGGCCTCCACCGCCGGGGCCGAGCGCGCGAGCACGCCCCCAAGGCGCGCCGCCGCCTCGAACAGCTTCGCGGTCTTGCGCCGGATCACCTCGAGGTAGCGCGCCTCGTCGACCGCGGGGTCGTGGCTGCCCATGAGCTGGAGCACCTCGCCGCCGGCGATGGTGTTGGTGGCCTCAGCCAGGACCTGCATCACGCGCATGTCGTCGAGCTCGACCATCATCTGGAAGGCGCGCGAGTACAGGAAGTCGCCGACCAGCACGGCCGCGGCGTTGCCGAATGCCGCGTTCGCGGTGTTGCGGCCCCGGCGCAGGTGCGACTCGTCGACGACGTCGTCGTGCAGCAGCGTGGCGGTGTGGATGAACTCCACGACCGCCGCGAGCGGCAGGTGCGCCTCGCCGGCGTAGCCGAGCGCGCGGCAGGCGAGCAGGAGCAGCGCCGGCCGCAGCCGCTTGCCGCCGGAGGCGACGATGTAGCGCGCCACCTCGCGCACCAGCGCCACGTCCGAGTCCAGGCGCGCGCCGATGAGCGCGTCGACCCGCGCCAGGTCCTCGGCAACCGGGGCCAGCATTGTCATGAAGGTCATGATTCGCTTATAATTCCAAGTCTTTGCGCGCGCAAGGCCGGGCTTTTCTCGGTTTTTATTTTCTCGGGTTTACTAGCTTCCATGTACGCAATCATCAAGTCGGGCGGAAAACAATACCGTGTGCAGGCCGGTGAGCAGGTGCGGGTCGAGGCGCTCGCCGCCGAGGTCGGCAGCACCGTCTCGCTCGAAGAAGTGCTCCTCGTGGGCACGGGCGACGGCGTGAAAGTCGGCGCGCCGCTCGTTTCGGGCGCCAAAGTCAGCGCGACGGTCGTTTCCCACGGCCGCGGCGACAAGGTGAAGATCTTCAAGCTGCGCCGGCGCAAGCACTACCAGAAGACGCAGGGCCACCGCCAGTCGTACACGGAACTGCGCATCGACGACATCGTCCAGGGATAGTCAGGAAAAGCTCATGGCACACAAGAAAGCAGGCGGCAGCTCCAGGAACGGCCGCGATTCGCAGGCGAAGCGCCTGGGCGTCAAGGTATACGGCGGCGAGCGGGTCAATGCCGGGCAGATCCTGGTGCGCCAGCGCGGCACCGTGGTGCACCCCGGCCACAACGTCGGCATCGGCCGCGACCACACGCTTTTCGCGCGCGTCGGGGGCGAGGTTCAGTACGCGATCAAGGGCGCGAACAACAAGAAGACCGTAAGCGTGGTTGAGCAGACTCCGGCCGCTCAGCCCGCCTAAGCGCACCGCGGCTTCCCGAGGAGGCCCTACGCGAGGAGGCCCTACGCGAGCGCGTAGGGCTTTTTCATTTGTAGCCCATGAAATTCATCGACGAAGCGAAGATCGAGGTGCACGCCGGCAGCGGCGGGCACGGCGCCGCGACCTTCCGCCGCGAGAAGTACATCCGCTTCGGCGGACCGAACGGCGGCGACGGGGGCCGCGGCGGCAGCGTGTGGGCGCGCGCCGACCGCAACGTCAATACGCTGATCGACTACCGCTTCGCGCGCATCCACCGCGCCGAAAACGGCGCACGCGGCATGGGCTCCGACTGCAACGGCCGCGCCGGCGCGGACGTTGAGCTGCGCGTGCCGGTCGGAACGCTGGTGCGCGACGAGGAAAGCGGCGAGCTGGTCGCCGACCTCGCGAAGGACGGCGAGCGGGCGCTGCTCGCGCGCGGCGGGTCCGGCGGCCTGGGCAACCTCCATTTCAAGTCAAGCGTGAACCGCGCGCCGCGCCAGTTCACGCGCGGCGAGCCCGGCGAAGTGCGCAAGCTCGCGCTCGAGCTGCGCGTGCTCGCCGACGTCGGGCTCGCTGGCCTGCCGAACGCCGGCAAGTCGACCTTCATCCGCGCCGTCTCGAGCGCACGGCCCAAGGTGGCCGACTATCCTTTCACTACGCTCAATCCCTCGCTCGGCGTGGTGCGCGTGGGCGAGGCCAGCTTCGTCGTCGCCGACATCCCCGGGCTGATCGAGGGCGCCTCGGAAGGCGCCGGCCTCGGCCACCAGTTCCTGCGCCATCTCGCGCGCACCAAGCTGCTCCTGCACATCGTGGACCTGGCCGTCGAGGACCCGGCGCGCGACGTCCGGGTGATCGCGGCCGAGCTCAAGAAATACGAGCAGGCGCTGGCGCGCAAGCCGAGGTGGCTGGTGTTCAACAAGGCCGACGCGGTCGAGGACCCGGACGAGCGCATCCGCAAGATCCTGTCCCAATTGCGCTGGAAGCGGCCGTGGTTCAAAGTCTCGGCCATCAGCGGCGCAGGGACCCAGGCCGTGATGAAAGCGTTCGCGCGCGAGCTGGCGAAGAAATGATTCCCCAAGCAAGAACCTTGGTGGTGAAGGTCGGCTCCTCGCTCGTCACCAACGAGGGCCGGGGCCTCGATACGGCCGCCATCACGGGCCTCGCCGCGCAGGTGGCGGAGCTGCGCCGGCTCGGCAAGAGCGCCATCATCGTTTCGAGCGGCGCCATCGCCGAGGGCATGCAGCGCCTGGGCTGGGCGCGCCGGCCGCACGCCATGCACGAGCTTCAGGCGGCGGCCGCGGTCGGGCAGATGGGGCTCGCGCAGTGCTACGAAAGCTCGTTCCGCAGCCACGGGCTGCACAGCGCGCAGGTGCTGCTCACGCACGCCGACCTCGCCGACCGCCAGCGCTACCTGAACGCCCGCTCGACCCTGCGCACGCTTCTCGCGATGGGCGTCGTCCCGGTCATCAACGAGAACGACACCGTGGTGACCGACGAGATCAAGCTCGGCGACAACGACACGCTCGGCGCGCTGGTCACCAACCTGGTGGAGGCCGACGCGCTCGTCATCCTGACCGACCAGGCGGGTCTCTACGAGGCCGACCCGCGGCGCGACCCGGGCGCGAAGCTCATCTCGCAGGCCGACGCCTCGGACCCGCGCCTGGAAGCGCTCGCCGGCGGAACCGGCAGCGCGCTCGCGAAGGGCGGCATGCTCACCAAGGTGCTGGCCGCGCGGCGCGCGGCCCGCAGCGGCGCGCACACCGTCATCGCCTCTGGCCGGGAGCCCGACGTGCTGGTGCGACTCGCGCGCGGCGAGCGCATCGGCACCTTCCTCAGCGCCGCGACCGTGCCGCTTGCTGCGCGCAAGCAGTGGCTCGCCGATCATCTCACCGTCAGCGGCCGGCTGCGCCTGGACGCGGGCGCGGCGAAGGCGCTCACGCGCGACGGCAAGAGCCTGCTGCCGATCGGCGTGGTCGAGGTGTCGGGCGCGTTCCAGCGCGGCGAGGTCGTGGCCTGCCTCGAGCCCGGCGGACGCGAGGTGGCGCGCGGGCTCGCGAACTATTCAGCCGACGAGACGCGCCGCATCATGCGCCGGCCCTCCGGCGAGATCGAGTCGATCCTCGGCTACCTGGGCGAGCCCGAGCTCATCCACCGGGATAACCTGGTACTGCTTTAACAGCTCCTACCGCTGCTCGCCGATGGAATGGCCTTCGCGGTGCGTTCCGGGATGGCCGCCGGCGCGGATCGCCTGCTGGGCTTCGGCGCTCGTGCGCACCACCGCGCGGCCGGGACAGAAATACTCCCTGGCGAGCATCGGCTGCGCGGCGTTCGGATTGCGCGGGATCTGCCGCCACTCCGACGCCTGGCCGCCCCAACCGCCCTCGGGCCGTCCGACGGCGTAGACCCGGTATTCCCCCTGGCAGCGAAGGCCTTCGAAAGTGACGCTCTCGACCCCGGCGGCGCTTCGCGCCACGAGCACGTAGCGCACGATGCGGTCGTCGCCGGCGCTCACCGAGCCCCAATCCACGTAGTAGCGAAAATCGCTGCTGGACGAGAGGCTGTGCTTGACCTCGACCAGCCGGGCGCGGTCGAGCGGCGGCGGCGGCACCAGCTTTTCACCCGACTGCCTGAGGCGGTCTTCGTTCGCCCGCTCCCAGTCGCTCTGGATCTGCGCCTGAGCGGCGCCAACCAGGAAAAGGGAAGTCAGAAAAAAAAGGACTCGCAAAGCCGGAAAGCTTCAGTTCAGGTCTGCGGCGAGGGCCCCGCGCACTTCCGGGCGCAGCTCGGCGCGCGCGCGATAGCCGGGATGATCCACCCCCACGGCGACGCCCGCGCCGCGGCGCAGGCGCTCGCGCATCGCCGTCGACAGCTCGAAGCGCAGGAAGTGCACCGCAGCGGTCTTCTCGTCGTTCTCGCGCTCCAGGTCCTCGTCGGCGATCGCGGCCACCCGCTCGCATCCTTCCACCTCGACCCACACGCGGCGCTCGATCCCCTTCAGCAAGCCGAGCATGCGGCGGCGCTCGTCGACATCGGGGTACTCGATCAGCATCGTCGCCTTCCAGTTGGAGCCGTCGGGCACGAGCGGGTTGTAGGCGTCGAGCTCGCCCTGGACGCCGTCGTCCTCGAAGATGCGCTCGATGCGCAGCATCTCCTGGATCTGGTAGCGGATGGTGAGCTCGTCCTCGAACTGCAGCGTGACGTGCTCGCCCAGGCGGACGGTGCGGTTTCGCTTGTGCTCGAGCACCTTCGCGCGGAAGCCGGGACGCTCCCGCGCGTAGGTCTCGAGGCTCATGAGGCTGTCGCGCTTAATCACTCAAGCCATCTAGGGCTTTTTGGAAGCGATTCGCGTGGCTGCGCTCGGCCTTGGCGAGCGTCTCGAACCAGTCGGCGATCTCGCCGAAGCCCTCGTCGCGCGCCTGCCTCGCCATTCCGGGGTACATGTCGGTGTACTCGTGGGTCTCGCCCGCGACCGCGGCCTTGAGGTTCTCGCGGGTGCGCCCGATCGGCAGGTTGGTCGCCGGGTCGCCCACCGCCTCGAGGTACTCGAGATGGCCGTGGGCATGGCCGGTCTCGCCTTCCGCGGTCGAGCGGAAGAGCGCCGAGACGTCGTTTTGGCCCTCGACGTCGGCCTTGGCGGCGAAGTAGAGGTAACGGCGGTTCGCCTGCGACTCGCCGGCGAACGCGGCCTTGAGGTTGTCGTGGGTCCTGGTGCCTTTCAGGGGTTTCATCGGTCTCTCCTTTCGGGGGAACTGACAGGCTAAGGCGCGCGCCGCCATAGATCAAATCGAATTTTATTATTCGATTGATTTAGTACGGCTATTTCGACAGGGCAGCTTCTATTTCCGAAAAGGTGCGCGCCACCGAGCCTCCCGTGGCAAGCGTGAGCCCGAGCTGGCGCGCGATCTGCGAGATGGAAAAGATGCCGCGCACGGTGTTGCCGCCGTCCACGACGAGGGCGTGCTGCCGGCCGAGGCGCCGCAGCGTCTCGAGGACATGGCCGACGCGCGAGGCTTCCACGTCGGCGAGCGCGATCACCTCGATCTGCGCCGCGGGCGTCATGACGTCGGCCACGCTGAGCTCGTCCCGGCGCAGGCCGCGTTCGGCGGCGACCTGCATCGGCCGCTCGCCGAGAAGGTCGGTGGCGGTAATGAGGCCCAGGATCACGTCGCGCTCGTCCACCACGAGCAGCAGGCGCACCCCGCGGGTGATCATGAACTGGTTCGCGCCGGCGAGCGGCGCCTGCGGCCGGATGGTCGCGGGACTCACGCGCGCGAGATCGGTCATCGCGTGCAGCGCCGGTGAATCCGGGGTGACCCGCGCGGCCTCGGCCTGCGTCGGCCGGCGGAATCCTGCTCCCGCGCCGAGCTCTCGAATGGGCAGCGGATCGAATTCGCGTTCCAAGACTTTACCCTTGGGGGACGACTTCGGGACGCCGGACCCGCCCGCGGCGGTCGGCCTGGAGGTAGCGGTGAAGCTCGATCAGCGCCTGGCGGTACACCTCGCGCTTGAAATCGATCACGGCGTCGAGCGGCACCCAGTAGTCGTGCCAGCGCCACGCGTCGAACTCGGGATGGCCGCTCGCGCGCAGCTTCACGTCGCAATCGCGCCCGGTCATGCGCAGCAGGTACCAGATCTGCTTCTGTCCGCGGTACGCGCAGCCCGCCTCCTTGGAGCGGCGCATCCACCTCTCGGGCACCTCGTAGCGCATCCAGTCGCGCGTGCGGCCGAGGATCCGGACGTGGCCGCGCTGCAGGCCGATCTCCTCCTCGAGCTCGCGGAACATCGCCTGCAGCGGGGTTTCGCCGTGCTTGATGCCGCCCTGGGGAAATTGCCAAGCGTGCTGGTTCACGCGCTTGCCCCAGAACACCTCGTTCCTCTGGTTGGCAAGGATGATGCCGACGTTCGGCCTGTAGCCTTCCTTGTCGAGCACCGCAGCACGCCTTAAGTTAGCGTTCGGTTAGAATCGCCCTTCGATTTTTCCACAGCCCACCGGCGATGACAATCCGGCAAATGCAGCCGGTGGCGGCGACGATGCCGGAAGGTCCATGAAAACCTCGAAGTTCTTCATCTCTACCCAGAAAGAGGTTCCGGCCGAGGCTGAGATCGCGAGCCATCGCCTCATGCTGCGCGCCGGCCTCATCCGGCGCCTCGCGGCGGGCATCTACACGTGGTTGCCGCTCGGATTGAAAGTTTTGCAAAAGGCCGAGGCGATCATCCGCGAGGAGATGAACCGCTCGGGTGCGGTGGAGCTCGTCATGCCGGTGGTGCAGCCGGCGGAGCTGTGGCAGGAATCCGGCCGCTGGCAGGCGTACGGGCCGGAGCTCCTGCGCTTCAAGGACCGGCACGAGCGCGACTTCGTGCTCCAGCCCACTTCCGAGGAAGTCGTCACCGACCTCGCGCGCGCCGAGCTGAAGAGCTATCGGCGGCTGCCGGTGCACTTCTACCAGATCCAGACCAAGTTCCGCGACGAACGGCGGCCGCGCTTCGGCATCCTGCGCGGACGCGAGTTCGTGATGAAGGACGGCTACTCCTTCCACGCCGACTACGAGAGTCTGGAGCGCGAATACCGCAACATGCACGAGACCTACACGCGCATCTTCACGCGCCTCGGCCTGCAGTTCCGCGCCGTCGCGGCCGACACCGGCGCGATCGGCGGCACCGGCTCGCACGAGTTCCACGTGCTGGCCGACTCGGGCGAGGACGCGATCGCGTTCTCGCCCGAGTCGGACTACGCCGCCAACGTGGAGCTCGCCGAAGCGCTGGCGCCAGGTTCCCGCTCTTCTCCAATTGAAGAGATGAGGAAGGTCGCGACGCCGGGCAAAACGAAGTGCGAGGAGGTGGCGGCGCTCCTGAAGATCGATCTGAAGAAGACCGTCAAGGCCGTCGCGGTGATGCACGACGACGCGCTCCACCTGCTCCTGCTGCGCGGGGACCACGAGCTGAACGAGATCAAGGCGCAGAAGGTGATCGGCGCTTTCCGCTTTGCCACCGACGCCGAGATCCAGCGCTCGCTCGGTTGCAAAGCCGGCTACATAGGACCCGTCAATGCCAAAGTGAAGGTGGTGGCCGATCGCCGCGTCGCGCTGATGAGCGATTTCGTGTGCGGGGCGAACGAGGAAGGCTTCCACCTCACGGGCGTGAACTGGGCGCGCGACCTCCCCGAGCCGCAGGTCGCCGACCTCCGCAACGTCGTCGCGGGCGACCCGAGCCCCGACGGCAAGGGCAGGCTCGAGATCGTGCGCGGCATCGAGGTCGGGCACATCTTCCAGCTACGCACCAAGTACTCGAAGGCGATGAATGCAGTCTTCCTGGACGAGAAGGGCGAGGCGACGCCGATGGAGATGGGCTGCTACGGCATCGGCGTGACGCGCGTGGTGGCGGCGGCGATCGAGCAGAACCACGACGAGCGCGGGATCGTGTTTCCGGTGCCGATCGCGCCCTTCGCGGTGGCCCTGGTGCCGATCGGCTACCACAAGAACGCCGGCGTCCGCGCTGCCGCGGAGCGGCTGCACGACGAGCTCGGCGCCGCCGGCATCGACGTCCTGATGGACGACCGCGACGAGCGCCCGGGCGTGCTGTTCGCCGACATGGACCTGATCGGCATCCCGCACCGCCTGGTGCTCTCCGAGCGCGGCCTTGCCGCAGGCAACGCCGAATACAAAGGCAGGCGCGACGCCAAGCCGCGCGACCTGCCGCTCAAGGAGGTGGTGGATTTCCTGAAGCGTTCATGAAGGGGCTCGCTCTCGTGGTGGCCGTGCTCTTCCCCCTCTGGGGACACGCGGGAAACCAGATCTACGAGCCCCTGGCCGACAGCGTGCGCCAGCGCCTGTCGGCCATGGTGTCGGACCGCGCGCCAGCCCGGCTGCACTTTCGCTCGCCCGATGACGGCCAGCGCTGGATCGACGAGATGGAAAAGCGCCTGGCGCCGCGCATGCCCGACCGGCAGAGCCGCATGGAGCTGCTGCGTGCGGTCCACTATGAGGCGGTGCGGGCGCGGCTCGATCCGCAGCTCGTCCTGGGCCTGATCGAGGTGGAAAGCGGGTTTCGCAAGTACGCCGTGTCCCGCGCGGGCGCGCGCGGCTACATGCAGGTCATGCCTTTCTGGGTGCAGCTGCTCGGCCAGCCCAACCACAACTTGTTCCATCTCAGGACAAACCTCGCTTACGGCTGCGCGGTTCTGCGGCACTATCTCGACATGGAGCGAGGCGACTATTTCAGGGCGCTCGGGCGCTACAACGGCACCCTGGGCAGGCCCGAGTACCCCAACCTGGTGCTCGGGGCGTGGAAGGGCCGATGGAAGTACGACGGGCCCACCGCATGAGCGCGGCGCGGGCATGATCGGCAGCCTGCTCGAGCGCAGTCCGCGCCTCGCCCAATGGATCTGGGGCTTCAAGCCGCCCGAGCGCGGCACCATCATCCTGGTCCACCGGCGCGTCTATATCCTGCCCACCCGGCTGGGATGGCTCTTCGCCGCTACGCTCGCCATCCTGCTCATCGGCTCGATCAATTACGCGCTCGCGCTCGGGTTCGCGCTCACCTTCCTCCTCGCCGGCGTCGGGCTGGCGGGCATGGTGCACACGGCGCGCAACCTCGCGCGCATCGCGGTGAGCACCGGACGCGCCGAGCCGGCGTTCGCCGGCGAATCGGCCCAGTTCAGGATCTACCTCGACGGCCGGTCCGGATACGACCGCCCCGCGATCCTCGCGCGCCATGTCGGCTCGGGCTCGCAATTCGTGATCGACATCGCGCCGCGGGCGCTCGCGGAGGTGGTGCTCGCCGTGCCGGCACGGCGCCGCGGCTGGCTCCCGCTCGGGCGCGTGCTGCTCGAAACGCGCTTTCCGCTCGGCCTGTTCCGCGCCTGGAGCTACGTCGAGCCCGACGCGCGCTGCCTCGTCTATCCGCAGCCGGAGCGCACGCCGCTGCCGGCGGCGCTCGCCGAGGCGGCGGCGGGCGCGTTGCGCCCGCAGGCGGCGGGCAGCGACGACTTCTCCGGGCTGCGCACCTACCAGCTTTCCGACTCGCCGCGGCACGTGGCGTGGAAGGCCGTTGCGCGCAGCGACGAGCTGCTCACCAAGCAATTCACGGGCGAGGCCGCGGCGCAGCTCTGGCTCGATTGGCGGCTGCTTCCCGGCACGGCCGGCTTGGAGCAGCGCTTGTCGCGCCTTGCCGGCTGGGTGCTCGCCGCCGAGCGCGCCGGCGCCTTCTACGGCTTGCGGCTTCCCGGCCTCGAGATCGCGCCCGGGCGCGGCGATGCCCACGCCGGTACTTGCCTGCAGGCGCTCGCGTTGTACGAATTGAGATGAAGAGCGCGGCGGCCCATCCTCTTCTGCCCGAGGCGCGGCTCGCGACCACGCGCGACCTGGTCCTGCTCTGCGGGTCGCTCGCCCTCGTGGTGATCCCCCACGCGACCCGGGCGCCGTGGTGGCTTGCGCTGCTCACGCTGTGCCTCTACGCATGGCGCATCCACTACTCGATGAACGCGGTGCCGCTGCCTTCGCGCTGGCTGGTGCTCGCCGTGGCCGGGATCGCGATGCTCGGGGTGTGGGTCGAGTACCGCACCATCTTCGGCCGCCAGCCCGGCATCGTGCTGCTCATGCTGTTCTCGGGCCTCAAAGTGCTGGAAACGCGAACGCACCGCGACGCGGCCGCTGCCGCCTTCCTCGGCTACTTCCTCATCATCACCAACTTTCTGTACACGCAGTCCATTTCCACGGCGCTCGCCATGGCGCTGGCGCTGTTTGCCATCACCGCCACCCTGACCGGCTTTTCCGCGCCCAACCGCGCTCCGCGGGCGAACCTGCGCACCGCCGCCCTGCTGCTCGCGCACGCCGTGCCCGCCGCGGCGGCGCTGTTCCTGCTCTTTCCGCGCGTCCAGGGGCCGCTGTGGGGCCTGCCGCAGGACGCCTACTCGGCGCGCACCGGCCTCTCGGAGACCATGGCCCCCGGCGCAATCTCGCGCCTGGTGCTGTCCGACACGATCGCCTTCCGCGCGGAATTCGAGGGGACGCCGCCGGCCTCGCAGGTGCGCTACTGGCGCGGTCCGGTGCTCTGGGATTTCGACGGCCGCACGTGGAGCGCCGGAGCGCAGTTCCCGGGCAGGTTCGCGCCCCCGGGCGGCGGCAGCGCGACCTACCGCTACAGCGTGGTGCTCGAGCCGCACAATCAGAGCTGGCTGTTCGCCCTGGAGGTTCCCACGAGCCTGCCGGAAGACTCCCGCTATACGGCCGACGGGATCGTGCTCGCGGCCGCGCCGGTGCGCACCCGCGTGCGCTACGAGATGAGTTCGGCCATCGCTCCGCGCGACGCGCCCGAAGAGCAGCCCGCGCAGCTCGCGCGCGCGCTGCGCCTGCCGGCGGGCGCCAATCCCAGGACGCTCGCGCTCGCCGAGGAGCTGCGGCTCGCCTCGCGCGGCGACGACGAGATCGTCGCCCGCGCCATCGGCTTCCTGCGCCGGGGACGCTACGCCTATACGCTGGAACCTCCACTCCTGGGGCAGGACAGCGTCGACGAATTCCTGTTCGATTTCAAGGCGGGCTTCTGCGAGCACTTCTCGTCGGCCTTCGTGTTCCTGATGCGCGCCGCCGGCGTGCCCGCCCGCGTCGTCACCGGATACCAGGGCGGCGATTTGAACCCGGTCGACCGCATCATCACCGTGCGACAGTCCGACGCTCACGCGTGGGCGGAGGTGCACCTGCGCGGCCGCGGCTGGGTGCGCGTGGACCCCACCGCCACTGCGGCGCCGTCCCGCCTGGATGCGGGGCTCGCCCGCTCGATCCAGCAGGCCGAGCAGCCGCTGCTCATGCGGGGAGATTTCGAATGGCTGCGAACGCTCCGCCACCAGTGGGAGGCCGCGGCTCACAAGTGGAACGTGTGGGTGCTCGGCTACAATTCGGAGCGCCAGCGCGAGCTCATGAGCTACGTAGGCCTGCGCAGCTCCGACTGGCGCGCGCTGGTGGCTACGCTCTTCACCGTGCTCGGAATCCTGACCGTGCTGCTGCTCGCCTGGTCGCTGCGCCGCGTGGCACGGCCCGATCCGGTCCAGCGCGCGTGGCGCGCGTTCTGCCTCAAGCTCGCCGCGCGCGGCGTCGAGCGCTCGCCGAGCGAAGGCCCGCGCGACTATGCCGAGCGCGCGGCGCGCGCGCTGCCCTCGGCGCGCCGCCCCATCCTGCGCATCGGCGACTTGTACATCAGCCTGCGCTACGGCCGCGAGCGCAATCCGCGCGGGATGAAAGACCTGCGACGCCTGGTGCGCGAGCTGCGCGTGGCATGACGCCGACCAGAACGCTGCTCGTAGTGCTCGCCCTGCTTGCGTGGCCTGCTTGGGCCAAGGGAAGCTACGCCGAGCGCGAGGAGGTGCAGGAGTTCATCCGCGGCCTGGCGCTCAAGCACGGCTTCGCGGAGCAGGACCTGCGCTACCTTTTTTCCCGCGTGCGCCGCGCCGAGCCGGTGCTCGAGGCGATCAAGCCGCCGCCGCCGAAAGCGCGCTCCTGGGAGGAATACCGCGGCAACTTCGTCAACGAAAAGCGCATCGCCGCGGGGATCGAGTTCTGGAGGAAGCACCGCCGCGCGCTGGAGCGCGCGGAAACGAGCTATGGCGTGCCGGCGCAGTACATCGTCGCCATCCTCGGCGTGGAGACGTACTACGGGCGCAACACCGGTCGCTGGCGCGTGGTCGACGCGCTCACTACGCTCGCCTTCGACTACGGGCCGCGGGCGCAGTACTTCAAGGGCGAGCTCGAGCAGTACCTGCTGCTCGCGCGCGAACAGGGCAAGGATGCGTTCGCGATGCGCGGCTCGTACGCCGGTGCGATCGGCATCCCCCAGTTCATGCCCAGCAGCACCCGGCGCTACGCGGTCGACTTCGACGGCAACGGCGCGATCGACCTGCGCCGAAGCCCCGCCGACGCCATCGGCAGCGTGGCGAATTTCCTCAAGGAGCACGGCTGGCAGCCAGGGGGCGAAGTGCTGCTCGGGGCGAAAGTCGACGGGGCTGCCTGGCGGCCGCTCGCCGACGGCTCGGTCGACCCGAAGCATGCCCAGGCCGACCTGCGCGCCGCGGGGGTGGAGTTCGAGGGCATGCCCGAGGGCGTGCGCGCGGTCCTGGTCGAGCTCGAGACGCCGGACAAGCCGAGCGACTACCGCATCGGCCTGCACAATTTCTGGGTGCTCACGCGCTACAACCGCAGCGCGTTCTACGCCTCAGCGGTGCACGATCTTGCTCAAGCGCTGAAACAAAACAGAATGCCCAATTAGGGCCTATTTAGGGAGATAGAGCAGCGGATCCACCGCTGCCGCGCCCTTGCGGATCTGGAAATGCAGCTTCGGGCGCTCGGAGTCCGTGCTGCCGAGCTCGGCGATCTTCTGGCCGCGCGCCACCGCCTGCTTTTCCTTCACCAGGATGTTGCGGTTGTGCGCATAGACGGTGATGAAGCCGTTGTCGTGCTTGAGGACGACCAGCTTGCCCATGCCCGGGATGCCGCTGCCGATGTAGGTGACGTGCCCGGGCGCCGACGCGACGATCGGGTCGCCCGGCCTGCCGTCGATGTCGATGCCCTTGCGGCGCGGCTCGGCGAATTCGGCGAGCACCTTGCCCTTCACCGGCCAGATGAACTGGCTCGTCGCGCTCGGCGCCGCGCTCTTCTCGAGCTCGACCCGGGCGGGCGCTTCCATCCTGGCGAGCTCGGGCTTCACCGGCGCGCGCGGCGGCAGCGGCGGCAGCGTATCGAGCGGCCGCGACTCCACGCGGCCGAGGATGCGCGCAGTGCCGACCTGCGCCGTGGCGCTGCGCTCGGGCTCCACTACCGCGACCGGAGCGCTCGCCGACGCGAGCGGCGGCTTGACCCGCAGCTGCTGGCCTATCCTCAGCCGCGTGGGATCGTCGAGCCCGTTCCATTGCGCCACCTCGCGCGGGTCGACGCCGTGCTCCTGGGCGATGCTGTAGAGGGTATCGCCGCGCTTCACGGTGTAGACATCCGCTGCGGACCTGGGTGTCAGCGGCGCCGGCGTGGCGGCCGACCTCGCGGCTGCGGGCTTGGCGCGCCCGTCGACCACCGGCGCGGGTGCGCGCTGGGTCGCGCATCCCGCCGCGATGGCGGCGGCCGCGGCGAGCATCGCCCATCCGGCAGGTTTCACGCTTTCCCCATCTCCATCGGCACGAACCGCACCGGATCGAGCTCCGACTCGACGAAGCCCCGCGTGCCACGCTCGTAAAGCATCAGTTTCTGTCCCGTCCCTTCGTGCAGCGGCAACACCATTCTGCCACCGAGCGCGAGCTGGCGTAACAGCGCCTTGGGCGCCTCGCGGCTGGCGGCGGCCACGACGATCGCCTGGAACGGCGCCGCGCTCTCGAGCCCGGCGTAGCCGTCGCCGTGCACCAGGCGCAGGTTTTTCAGCCGCAGCGCCAGCAGGTTGGCGCGCGAGCGCTCGTGCAGGGCCTTGATCCGCTCCACCGAGTAGGCCTCCGGAAAGATCTCGGCAAGCACCGCGGCCTGGTAGCCGCAGCCCGTCCCGACCTCGAGCACCTTCCCCGTTTTCCCGCTGCCGAGGATCAGCTCGATCATCCGGGCGACGACGAAGGGCTGCGAAATGGTCTGCGAGAAGCCGATCGGCAGCGCCGTGTCCTCGTAGGCCCGGCTCGCGAGCGCTTCCTCGACGAAGAGGTGACGCGGCACCTTCGCCATGGCGCCGAGCACACGCTCGTCCCGGATGCCCTTTTCGCGCAGCCTTTGCACCATGCGCGCGCGCGTGCGCTGCGAGGTCATGCCGATGCCGCGCAAGTCCCTCATGTGGCGCTCAGTTCGACCCTCATTTCGCTCCTCATTTCGCCCCTCATTTCGCCCACTACTTCGAGAGCCATTGCCGCGCGGTATCGAGCTGCGCCTGGTGCGTGAGATCCAGCCGCAGCGGCGTGACCGAGACCCTGCGGTTCTCCACCGCGTGAAAATCGGTGCCGGGACCCGCGTCCTGGGCGCCCCCGGCGGGCCCGATCCAGTACGCCGTCTCGCCGCGCGGCGTCTGCAGCCTGATGACCGGCTCGGCCTTGTGGCGCTTGCCAAGGCGGGTGACCTCGACGCCGGCGAGCCGGGCCGGCGGAATATCCGGCACGTTCACGTTGTAGAGCACCGGCTCGCGCGGCGGGTCGCGCCGCAGGCGCTCGACCAGCTCGAGCGCGACGCCGATGGCGCTCTCGAAGTGCTCCCCGGCCTTGCTGGCCAGCGAGATCGCCAGCGCCGGAACGCCGAGCAGGAAGCCCTCCGCTGCGGCTGCCACGGTGCCGGAGTAGATCGTGTCGTCGCCCATGTTGGCGCCGAGATTGATACCCGAGACGACGAGGTCGGGCGTGAAGTCGAGCACTCCGGTCACCGCGATGTGCACGCGATCGGTCGGCGTCCCGTTGACCGAGAAGAATCCATTCGGCGCGCGCCGCACCGTCAGCGGGCGGTCGAGCGTAAGCGAGTTGGAGGAGCCGGAACGGTCCCGCTCCGGCGCGAAAACCGTGACCTCGCCCAACCGGCCCAGGGCTTCGGCGAGCAGCGTGATGCCCGGCGCGAAGTAGCCGTCGTCGTTGGAGACCAGGATTTTCATGCGAGCGATTCTACAACTCGCTGCATGGCATGCTATCGGACCCCCGATGCGCATTCTCGCGGCGATCGTCCTTCTCATCTCGAGCGCCGCTCTGGCGCAGACCGGCCTCAAGTACCGGGTCGAGATCGTCGCTCCCAAGGACATGGCCGAAGTCCTGTCCAAGGGGCTCAACCTCGAGCGCTGGCAGAACGATCCGCAGATGACGCCCGAGCAGCTGCGGCGCCTCGCCGACGAAGGCCTGCGCGAGGCGCGCGAGCTCGCCGCTACCGAAGGCTACTTCTCCGCCCGGGTCGATATGGCGATCGAGGAAGGCGAGCAGCCCTGGATCGTGCGCCTCACGCTCCAGCCCGGGGAAAGGACCCAGGTCGCGGAGGTCGACCTGCGCTTCAGCGGGCGCGCGGTCCAGGACCCGCAGTCGGCGGCGATCTTCAAACGCGTGCGCGACACCTGGCCGCTGCGCCGCGGCCAGCCCTTCCGCCAGTCCGAGTGGGACGCCGCGAAGCGACGCGCGCTGAGAGAGATGTCCGCCTTCCGCTACGCCGGTGCGCGCATCGCGAACAGCGAAGCGCGGATCGACCGGGAAACGCGGCGCGCTTCGCTCATGGTGGAGCTCGAGAGCGGGCCGCCCTACCGTATCGGCGAGCTCCGGGTCAGCGGCGCGCGGCGCTATACGGACGAGCTGGTGCAGAACCTGAGCCCGGTGCATCCCGGCGACGACTACGACCGCGACAAGCTGGTGCTCTACCAGCGGCTTCTGCTCGAGAGCGGCTACTTCGTGAGCGTGCAGGCCGACGTCGAGCGAAACGAAGGCAGTCCGGACAGCGCCCTTCTGCGCGTGATCGTCATCGAGGCATCCAAGCATCACATCGAAGCGGGAATCAACTACGCCACCGATACCGGCTTCGGCGTGGCGTTCAACTACACCAACCAGGCGCTGTTCGACTCGGCATGGCGCTTCCGCAGCACGCTGCGCCTGGACGACACTACGAAGAACCTCGAATTCAACTTCGATTCGCCGCCGCAGCCGGGCGGCTACTGGAACAGCTACCTGCTGCGGCCTTACCGCGAGACCGACATCCAGCACGTGCGCACGCGCGAGGCGGTGGCCGGCATCTCGCGCAACTGGGGCGCGGAACTCCCGCCGAGCGCGGTGGTGTTCTCCGCGAACTGGGAGGAGGAGAGCGTGAGCGGCGCACCGTTCACCGACCGTCATGCGATCTACTTCGGCTACCGCCGCACCTTCCGCAGGACCGACGACTTCGTCTCGCCGCGCCGCGGCTACCTCGCCATGTTCGAGCTCGGCGGCTCGCCCGATGCGCTCGCCACGCGTCCGTTCGTGCGCGGGATCGCCAGTGCCTCACTGTTCTTCCCGGTGAGGAGGGACGGCGACCTCCTGCTGCGGGGACAGGCCGGTCGGGTGATCGCTTCGAGCCGCGACGACATCCCGAGCACCTTCCTTTTCCGCTCCGGCGGCGACACGACGGTTCGCGGCTACGACTACCTGAGCCTCGGCGTGCAGCAGGGCGATGCGGTCCTGCCCGGGCGGCGCTTGCTGGTGATGAGCACAGAGTACACCCAGTGGATCGGTGACAACTGGGGCATCGGCGTATTCGTCGACGCCGGCGACGCCTGGGACGACAACACGCTCTTTCAGGCCAAGGTCGGCTACGGCGCGGGCCCGCGCGTGCGCACGCCGATCGGACCGATCCGGTTGGACCTCGCCTACGGCCAGGCCGTGTCGTCGTGGCGGCTGCATTTCTCCGTAGGATTCACCTTCTGATGAAGTGGCTGCTCGCGGTACTCGCGCTCGTCGCCTGCCTGGTTCTCGCCGCGGCGGGCTGGCTGCTCTACACCGACGCCGGTCTGCGATGGGCCGCGGCGCTCGCCGAAGAGGCGCTGCAAGGCAAGCTCAGGCTCGAGGGCCTGCGCGGCGCGCTCGCGCGCGACATCGAGTTCGGGTCGATCCGGTTCCAGGATGAGAAGACGCGCGTGGATCTGCGCGACGGCATGGTGCGGCTGGAGCTTCTGTCCTTCCTCGGCGCCCGGGCGGGCGTGCGCGAACTGCGCGCGAAATCGCTCGACGTCGCGCTCGCGCCCGGTCCGTCCGACGGCAAGCCGCCGACGCCGCCGCGGATTCCATTCGGCCTGCGCGTCGACCGCGCCGACATCGAGCGCATCTCGCTCGAGCTCGGCGGGCAGCGCCATGTGCTCGAACGGTTCGAGCTGCGCGACGCGGTTCTCGTGCAGAGCGGCGCTGTGTCGGCCACGGTCGGGTTCGCGCTGCGCTACGAAGACTATCCCGTAAGCGCCCGGCTCCAGCTCGGCGGTTCCGTGCGGCGCCTCGACGTGGCCTTCGACGGCCGCATCGCCGAGGTCCCCGCGAAAGTCCGCGCGGTGGTCACCGCCTTCGCGCCGCGGCCGCTCGCGGAAATCGACGCCCAGGCCGGACCGGTCGACCTCTCCAGGCTGAACCGCGACTGGCCAAGCACCGGGCTCAGCGTGAAGCTCTCGGGCAAGGCGAGCTCTGCGTACGCGTTGGCGGGGATCCTCTCGGTGCGCAACAGCAATCCTGGCGCGCTCGACAGCCAGCGCATTCCGCTCGCCAGCCTCGACACGCGCTTCGCCGCCACGGACTTCGAATCGGCCGGGCTGGAGGACCTCAGGGTGGTCCTCGGCCCGGGCGGAACGCTCGCCGGCAAAGGCGCGCTCGGCCGACGCGGCGTCGAGCTCGACGTCCAGGTCGCGGACTTCGACCTGCGCTCGCTGCGCTCGACGCTGCAGTCGACGCGGCTGTCCGGACCGCTGCGGCTCTCGGCCGGCGCGAGGCAGACGCTGCAGGGCACGCTTTCGCAGGACGACATGCGCATTTCCGCGGACGTGGTTCGCGACGGCGACCTCGTCGAGATTCGCAGCGTGCGCGCCCAGGCGCAAGGCGGCGCCGCGACCGGCAGCGGACGGCTGCGTCTTTCGGAGCCGATGCGCTTTGCCGCAAACCTCAACCTGGAGCATTTCGACCCGGCGAAGTTTGGCCAATACCCCGGCGGCGACATCAATGGAGCCTTCGAGGGCACGGGGACGCTCGGCGCGCAACCCACGGTCGACGCGCGCTGGGTCGTGCGTGACAGCACCCTCGAGGGCGAGGCGCTCGCAAGCCAGGGCGCCGCGCACGTCTCCGGCTCGCGCGCCCAGCGCATCGTCGCGCAGGCGAGCCTCGGCGGCGCGCGGCTGACCGCGCGCGGCGATTTCGGCCGCCCCGGCGACGAGCTCGGCTGGGCGCTGGAGGTGCCGAGCATCGACTACTTCCTCGGCGATTTCACCGGGGCGCTGCGCGCGAGCGGAACGCTCGGCGGAACCTTCGAGGAGCCGGACGCCGCCTTTACCGCCGAGGCAAGCAACCTCGTCCTGCCGACCGGAATGGAGATCAAGAGCGCGCGCGCGAAGGCGAGCGGCAGCCTCGCCAAGCATGCCGTCGAGCTCCTGGCGAAGGGCGAGGGCCTGGACCTGCAGGCGCGGGGACGCGGCGGCTGGCGCGGGGAAGCCGGGTGGTCGGGCGAAGTGCAGACATTGCGCAACTCGGGCCCCTATCCCGTGGAGCTCACGGCGCCGGTACAGCTGCAAGCCGCGAAGGGCCGAGTGCAGCTTGGCCGGCTCGATGCGACTTTCGCCGGCGGGCGCGTCACCATCGCCGAGCTGACCTGGTCGGGCGAGAAGCTCACCTCGAGCGGGGAATTCCACGCCCTTCCCACGCAGTGGCTTGTCACCCTGGCGGGCCTCGCCGAGCAAATGCGCTCCAGCGTGACCCTCGATGGGCAATGGAACGTCGCCTCGAGCCCGCAGCTCAGCGGAACCGTGACGGTGCGCCGCACGGCGGGCGACCTCAGCCTCGCCCAGGAAGAAGGCGGCAAGCTCGCGCTCGGCCTGGAAAAGGCGTTCGTCGATGCGCGTTTCATCGACGGGCGAATCAACGCCAACGCCGAGGTCGCCTCGCGCTACGGTACCGCGACGGTGAAAGGCGACATCACCCCGGAGCCCGGCGCTCCGCGCTTCGGCATCACCCCGCGCTCGGCGCTTGCCTTCGTCGCGCAGGTGCGCGACGTGGATCTGCGCGCCGCGGCGCAGCCCCTGCTGACCGAGCAACGCATCGAAGGCCGCCTTGCCGCCGATCTGAAGGTTGGCGGAACGCTCGGCGAGCCCACGTTCGCCGGAACGCTCCGCGGCGAGGCGCTCGGCGTCGAAGTGCCACCCCTGGGCGTCTACCTGAAGGGCGGCGAGCTGCGCGCGGCGCTCGAGAAGGACGTCCTGCGGGTGGAGCAGTTCTCCATCCAGGGCGGGGAAGGCAAGCTGACCGCCACCGGCTCCCTGCCGCTACGGCTGGCGGAGGGCGGCGCGCGCCTTTCCTGGCGTGCGGAAAAGTTCGTGCTGCTGCAGCGGCCCGATATGCGCTTGGTAGCCTCCGGGAGCGGTGAGGCGCAGGTCATCGAGAAGCGCCTCGCGCTGAGCGGATCGCTGCGCGCCGACCGCGGCTATTTCGAGCTCGACCAGGGCCGCATGCCGAAGCTCGGCGAGGACGTGGTGATCGTGGGCGAGAAGCCCGCCGGGCCGCGCGAGGCCGCGAAGGTTCCGGTGGCACTCGACCTGCAGCTCGACCTCGGCGACGACCTGCAGGTGCGCGGCTTCGGCCTGGAGGGCAAGATCAAGGGCAAGCTCCAGGTCGAGACGACCAAGGACGGCGCGCTGCGCGCCTATGGCCGCATCGAGACCCTGAACGCGACCTTCTTCGCGTACGGCCAGACGCTGCAGGTCGACCCCGGCGTCATCATCTTCGACGGGCCGCTCGACAACCCGTCGCTGCAGATCACGGCGTGGCGCCGCAAGCAGCAGGTCGAGGTCGGCGTGCAGGTCTCCGGCAACGCCAAGTCGCCGCGGGTGCAACTGGTGTCGAACCCGAATGTGCCCGAGGGCGAGAAGCTGTCGTGGCTGGTGCTCGGGCGCGGGCCCGCCGAAGCCACCAAGGGCGACCTCGGCATGCTGCAGGCCGCCGCCGGTGCGCTGCTCGCCAACAACGAAGGCGTGCCGCTCGACCGGCGCGTCGCGCGGACGTTCGGCCTGGACGAGATCTCCCTGCGCGGCACCGGCGAGGCGACCGACCGCGTGGTCGCGGTCGGCAAGCGCCTCTCCGACAGGCTGTACATCAGCTACGAGCAGGGGTTGGGCACCACCGCATCGCAGCTCGTGAAGCTCGATTTCTCGCTGACGCAGCGGCTCGCGCTGCGCACCGAAACCGGCACCTCGACCGGCGTCGGGCTCCTCTACCGCTTCTCCTGGGATTAGCGGATCGGCTGCGCGGTAAACTCCGCGTGATGCCGACCTCAGGCGACGATGCCGTGGAGCGCGCCCGCGCCGAGCTTCGTGCGGTGCAGGATGCCGCCGTGATGCTCGCACTCCTCATGGCGCGGTTCGCCGCGGAAGCCGAACGCCTCGCCGCGGTTCTGCGCGAGCTCGACGGCAGGAAGGCCTAGCCATTTCGCGTTGGGGCGACGACTGAAAACGGGGACGCGCATCGGGCTCCTCTCGGATACGCACGGCTTGCTGCGTCCCGAGGCGCTCGAGTTCCTGCGCGGCAGCGACTTCATCGTCCATGCCGGCGACATCGGCGACGCCGAGGTGCTGGAGAAGCTGAGGAGCGTCGCACCCGTTACCGCGGTGCGCGGCAACAACGACCGGGATGGCTGGGCACGGGCGATCGCCGAAACCGAAGTGCTTCGGGTGGACGAAGTCTCGATTCACGTTCTGCACGACCTCGCGCAGCTGGACCTCGATCCGGCGGCGGCGGGATTGCGCGTCGTGGTGTCGGGCCATTCCCATCGGCCGCGCATCGAAGAGCGCGACGGTGTGCTTTACGTAAACCCCGGGAGCTGCGGCCCGCGCCGGTTCAACCTCCCGATTGCCGTGGGCGAGCTCAGGATCTCGGGCCACTCCGTGAAGGCGAAGCTCGTCGAGCTCAAGCTCGCGGTCGCCTGAACCACTTGGTGATGATCGCCTTGGCTCCGGAGGTGACCGGCATGCCCTGGTGAAGGGTGTGCGGATTGGGCTCGCCCTCCGGCTGCATGTTGTTCCAGATCACGGCCTGGCCAAGCTTCGGCGTGAGGACGACCCCGGCGTCGACGAAGCGCGTCTCGCCGCCCGCCTCCGGCTCGTTGAGGTAAACCATGAAAGTCCAGCTGCGCTGGCCCCAGGTTGCGGTCGAGAACCGCTCGAGCTCGTACGCCTCGAAGTAGTCTGTGTGCGCCTTGAACTCCTGGCCCACCTCGTAGTACTGCCCCTGGGTCGCTTCGGCGTAGGCGGAATTCGCATCCAGCGCGGCGCAGATCTTTCGATTGAGCTCGCGAACGACTGGATAGCGCTCGTCGAGGTCGCAGGTCCGGCTGGTCCGGAAGGTCGCTTCCGGGGCGCCCTGCGAGGAAATCGTCGAGGGCCTCAGGCCCGCCTTGATGAGCTCGACCAGGGCCGCGCAAATGCGCGTATCAACAAAATCCTCGACGGTGTAGAGCTCGAGGCGTGGCGCGCCATGGCGCTGCAGTCCCGGAAGAAGAGCGGCCTTCGGCGCGGTTTCCGGCTGCAGTCGGGAAGGCGGCGCAGCCTTCGGCGCGCTGTTCGGCGCGGGACCGAGCTCGCTCCCGATGTCGACGAGATCAAAACCCTCCTTGAGGAGGATTCGGGAAAGCTCCTCCCGGGAGCAGCCGCGGGCGACGTTATGCCGGATCCACGTTCTCCACTCGTCATTCAACGGTTTCTTCGGCATGGCGAGATGGTGCCGCACGAAGTACTTTTTGCAGTACGAATTACTGCAAAGAGCGAATGTATTTGGTCGGGGCGGCGAGATTTGAACTCGCGACCACCTGCACCCCATGCAGGTACGCTACCAGGCTGCGCTACGCCCCGAAGGGTGTAATTTTACCCTTGGAGCTGGTCGAGAACCGCGCGCAGCTCCCGCTTGATCGCGCCGATGTCGACGCCACCCACGGCGCCTTCCGGCCGGCCGCCGCGCGCAGGCGGTTCGGCCCGCTCCTCGTGCGAGCCCCCATTGTCGAGGCGGTTGCGGGCACCGCTGATGGTGAATCCTTCCTCGTACAGGAGCTCGCGGATGCGGCGGATCAGCAGCACCTCGTGGTGCTGGTAATAGCGGCGGTTGCCGCGGCGCTTCACGGGCTTGAGCTGCGTGAATTCCTGCTCCCAGTATCGAAGCACGTGCGGCTTCACCCCGCAGAGCTCGCTCACCTCACCGATGGTGAAGTAGCGCTTCGCGGGGATCGGCGGGAGTTCAGCTTTCCTGCGGCTTTGCTCCATGCCGTGCTTTCTCCACCATGGCCTTCAGCTTCTGGCTCGCGTGGAAGGTGACGACACGGCGGGCGCTGATCGGAATCTCCTCGCCGGTCTTGGGATTGCGGCCCGGACGCTGGGGCTTGTCGCGCAGTTGGAAGTTGCCGAAGCCGGAGAGCTTGACGCTTTCGCCGCGTTCGAGCGCGCCGCGGATCTCTTCGAAGAAGGCTTCGACCATGTCCTTGGCCTCGCGCTTGTTCAGCCCGACCTTCTCGAACAGCAGATCGGCCAGTTCGGCCTTCGTCAACGTCATGAAGCAGCTCCCCTGGTCCCTAAGTTCTTAATCTAGCGGAGAATCTCCGGCCCAGGAGCGCTACCAGCGCATCGCGGGCAGCGTCGGCCTCCGCATCGGTGAGGGTCCGTGCAGTATCTTGCATAACTACCCGAAAAGCAAGGGATTTTGTCCCCGGAGGCAGGCCTGGACCGCGGTAAAGGCTAAAGAGGCGCACCGAACGCACGATCGGCGGCTTTTCGGCGTGAATTGTGTCCAGGATATCCTGGACGGAAGTCTCGGCGTCGAACGCCATGGCGATGTCTCGCACCACGATGGGGAGCCGCGAAGGAATCTCGGGTCGCGGCAGCGGGACCTCGGTCAATGCACCCGCTTCGACTTCGAAGAGGAGCGGCGGCTGCGGCAGCTCGTATTTGGAGAGCCACTTCGGATGGAGCTCGCCGATCCAGCCCGCGGGCTTCCCTTCTATGAGTACTCTCGCCGAGCGTCCCGGATGCAGCGCGGGATGCGCCGCGGGCTCGAACCGGGGTTCGAGTGGCGACACGAGCGCCTCGAGGTCGGCCTTCACGTCAAAGAGATCGACCATGCGCTCGGCGCCTTCCCATTGCTCGGCAAGCGCCGGCCCGTATGCGGCTGCGGCGATGCGCATGGGCTGGCTCACGCCGCGAACCGAGAGCGGGCCGTCGTCCACGCCTGGGTCGCGGAAGAACACCCGGCCGACCTCGAACACGCGGATGCGGGGCACCTTGCGCTGGTGGTTTCTTCGCACCACGTCGACGAGCGAGCCGATGAGGCTCGAGCGCATCACCGAGAGCTGGCTCGCGATCGGGTTGAGCAGGCGAATCGGCTCGGTCGAGCCGGCGAAATCGGCCTCCCAGGCCGGCTCCACGAAGCTGAAGTTGATCACTTCGCGGTAACCCGCGGCCGCCAGCCGCTCGCGCAGGACGTGCGCCGAGCGCCGCCGCTCGGGCGCGGGCAGCATCGCAGCCGCCGCGCGCGGGGGATGCGCGCCGATGCGCTCGAAGCCGTGGATCCGCGCCACCTCCTCGACCAGGTCCTCCTCGATCTCGAGGTCGAAGCGAAAGCTCGGCGGGGTGACCGTGAAGCTTTCCCGGTCCTTCGTAAAGGCGAACCCCAGACGGGAAAAAACCTGCGCCATCTCTTCGGAGGGGATCGGAACACCGATCACCTTTTGAGCACGCGCGATGCGCATCGGCACCGGCTTTCGCTGCGGCAGCCGCGCCACGAGGTCCTCGGTCGGCCCCGGCTCGCCGCCGCAGAGGTCGAGGATGAGGCGCGTCGCGCGTTCGATTCCGTCGACATTGTTCTGGAAGTCGACCCCGCGCTCGAAGCGGTGCGAGGCGTCGCTCGCGAAGTTGTAGCGGCGCGCACGCCCGGCGACCGCCTCGGGATAGAAAAACGCGGATTCGAGGAAGATGTTGCGCGTAGCCTCGTCGGCCTTCGTGCTCTCCCCGCCCATGATGCCGCCCAGGCCGATCACGCCGGACTCGTCGGTGATGCACAGCACGGTCTCGTCGACTTCCACGGTCTGCTCGTTCAGGAGCAGCACCTTCTCGCCCTTGCGGCCCCAGCGCACGTCGATCGCGCCCTTGAGCTTGTCGAGGTCATACACGTGCAGCGGGCGGCCGAGCTCGAGCATTACGTAGTTCGTGACGTCGACGAGGGCGGAGATGCTGCGCTGCCCGGCGCGCTCCAGCCGCTGCCTCATCCACTGCGGCGTCGGCGCCTTGGCGTTGACGCTTCGGATCACGCGTCCGGCGAAGCGGCCGCAGCCCCCCGGGGCGGCAATGCGGACCGGGTGCGTCGCAGCGCTTTTCGCAGGGACGGAAGGAATTTTTGGAACTTCCAATCGAGTGCCCGTCAGGGCAGACACTTCACGCGCCACGCCCAGGATCGAAAGGCAGTCGGCGCGGTTGGGGGTCAGCTTGAGCGTCATCACTCGCTCGTCGAGCCCGAGCACGGTGCGTACGTCCGCACCGGCCTTTGCGTCCTTCGGCAGCTCGAGCAGGCCCGAATGGTCGCTCGACAGGCCGAGCTCGCGCGCCGAGGCGAGCATGCCGTGGCTTTCCACGCCGCGCAGGGCCGCCGCCCTGATCTCCATTCCGGGCAGCCTGGCGCCCACTCTCGCGAGGGGCGCTTTCATCCCCGCACGTGCGTTGGGCGCGCCGCAAACAACCTGCAAAGAAGTAGAACCATCGTGAACCTTGCAGATCGTGAGCTTCTCTGCGTTCGGGTGCTTCTCCACGGAAAGGACTTCGCCTACCACGACGCCGCTGAACTGCGGACCGTAGGGCTCGTAGGCCTCGACCTCGATGCCGGCCATCGTGAGGCGATCGGCAAGCTCCTGGCCCGAAATCGACGGATTGCAGACGCTGCGCAACCAGCTCTCGGGTACGTTCATCCGAACTGCTCGAGGAAGCGCAGATCGCCGTCGAAGAACAGCCGCAGGTCGTCGATGCCGTAGCGCAGCATCGTCAGGCGCTCGAGCCCGGAGCCGAACGCGAATCCCATGTAGCGCTCCGGATCGAGTCCGAAGTTGCGCACCACCGCCGGATGCACCTGGCCCGCGCCCGAGATCTCGAGCCACCGGCCTTTCAATGTCCCGCTTGTAAACATGAGGTCGATTTCCGCCGAGGGCTCCGTGAACGGGAAGAACGACGGCCGGAAGCGCACTTCGAGGTGGTCGTCCTCGAAGAAACGGCGCAGGAAGTCGGTGTAGACGCCCTTCAGGTCGGCGAAGCTGATGTCCTCGTCGATCCACAGGCCTTCGACCTGGTGGAACATCGGCGAGTGGGTGGCGTCGGAATCGACCCGGTACGTCCGTCCCGGCGCGATCACCCTGATCGGAGGCTCGTGCGTGCGCGCGTAGCGCACCTGCATCGGGCTCGTGTGCGTGCGCAGGAGCAGCGGCAGCCCGTCCTTATCCTTCAGGTCCACGTAGAACGTGTCCTGCATCGAGCGCGCCGGGTGGTTCTCCGGGTTGTTGAGCGCGGTGAAGTTGTACCAGTCGGTCTCGACTTCCGGGCCGTCGGCGACCTCGAAGCCGATCGAGCCCCAGATCTCCTCGATACGCTGCCAGGTCCGGATCACCGGGTGCACGCCGCCGCGGCCCGCGCCGCGGGCGGGCAGCGTGACGTCGAGCGCCTGCCCGGACAGGCGCGCCGCGAGCTTCTGGTCGGCAAGCTCGGCGCGCCTCGCTTCGAGCGCCGCTTCGATCTTCTGCTTCGCGCCGTTGAAGGCAATACCGGCGGCGCGCTTTTGTTCCGGGGAAAGCGACTTGAGGGTCGATTGGAGGGAAGTCAGCTCGCCCGACTTCCCCAGGAAGCGCGCCTTCGCGTTCTCGAGCGACGCGGCATCGCCCGCCGCGCTGAACGCGGCGAGCGCGCGCGAGACGATGCCCTGAAGGTCTTCCAAACTGCGTCCTGCAGCTAGTGGGCGAGGCTCGCCTTGACCTGGCCTGCGATCTTGGCGAAGGCCGCCTTGTCGGCGACCGCCAGGTCGGCAAGCACCTTGCGGTCGATGTCGATGTTCGCCCGCTTCAGCCCGGCCATGAACACGCTGTAGGACATTCCGAGCTCGCGCACTGCGGCGTTGATCCGCGCGATCCACAGGGCGCGGAACTGGCGCTTTTTCTGCCGGCGGTCGCGGTAGGCGTACTGCCCCGCCTTCATCACCGCCTGCTTGGCGACGCGGTAGACGTTCTTCCTGCGGCCCCGGAAGCCCTTCGCCTGCTTGAGGACCTTCTTGTGGCGCGCTCGCGCGACTACCCCACGCTTGACTCTCGGCATGGCGCGCTCCTTAGGAGGAGTAGGGCAGCATGGAACGGATCGCCGCCGTGTTGGTGTGGTCGACCGCGCTGCGGCGCCGCATCTGGCGTTTACGCTTGGTGGTCTTCTTGGTGAGGATGTGGCGCTTATATGCGCCGGCGCGCTTGATCGAGCCGCTGGCGCGCACCTTGAAGCGCTTGGCGGCGCCCCGCTTGGACTTCATCTTGGGCATGACTTCCTTCTCTCTTTTCGCATGACGCCGGGCGGTCCCCGCCTATGCGGGACGCTTCAAAAGCCACGGCAATCACTTGTAACCCGCCTTCAGGCGGGCTTTGCTGCAACCTTCGGCGCCGGTTTCGGTTTATCCGGTTTCGGCGTCGCGACCTTCTCTTTCGCCGGCGGCACGCCCTTCTTCTTGGGCGCGAGCACCATCACCATCTGCCGCCCTTCCAGCCGGGGAAACTGCTCCACCATGCCCACGGCGTCGAGATCCTTCTGCACCCGCTGCAGCAGGCGCTCACCGAACTCCTTGTGCGCCATTTCCCGGCCGCGGAAGCGCAGCGTCACCTTGGCCTTGTCGCCTTCCTCGAGGAACTGGACCAGCTTCCCGAGCTTGATCTTGTAGTCGCCCTCGTCGGTCCCCGGGCGGAACTTGATCTCCTTGACCTGGATCTGCTTCTGCTTGAGCTTCGCTTCGTGGGCCTTCTTCTGCTCGCGGTAGCGGAACTTACCGTAGTCCATCAGCTTGCAGACGGGCGGGTTCGCGAGCGGGGCGATCTCCACCAGGTCCACGTTGGCTTCCTCGGCCAGCCGGAGCGCTTCCTGAACCGACTTGATGCCGAGCTGATCACCGTTGTCCGCTACCAGGCGCACTTCCGGGGCGGTGATTTCCCGGTTGATGCGTTGCGACCTACTGTCGAGTGCGATGGGTGAAAAGCTCCTCAGTACGTTGAAAAAATTGGCCGTGCTAGCGCGCTGACGCCTCGCTCCGGAGGCGCGCGGCGAAGTCATCCAAGGGCATCGCCCCGAGGTCTTCGCCGCTGCGCGTGCGCACGGCCACCGTTCCGGCCTGCAGTTCCTTGTCCCCGACCACCAGTTGGTAGGGCAGTTTCTGCAGGCTATGTTCGCGAATCTTATAGGAGATCTTCTCGTTTCGCAAATCCGCGGACACCCTAAAGCCCTGTTTTGTCAGGTTTTCCTTGACGCTCGCGGCGTACGCGGCGTGGCGCTCGGTAATGCTCATGACCACCACCTGATCGGGCGCGAGCCAGAGCGGAAACGCGCCGGCGTAATGCTCGATCAGGATACCGATGAAGCGCTCCATCGAGCCAACGATCGCGCGGTGCAGCATCACCGGGGTGCGCCGGGTGTTGTCCTCGGCCACGTACTCGGCGCCCAGGCGCCCCGGCATGCTGAAGTCGACCTGCATGGTGCCGCACTGCCAGACACGGCCGATGCCGTCCTTCAGCGAATACTCGATCTTGGGACCGTAGAACGCCCCTTCTCCAGGAGAGATGGAAAAATTCACTCCTGAATGGCGCAGGGCTTCCTTCAGCGCCGCTTCGGCTTTGTCCCAGCTCTCATCGGAGCCGATGCGCTTGGCGGGCCGCGTAGCCACCTTGTAGATCACGTCCGTGAAGCCGAAGTCGCGGTAAACCTTCTGCAGGAGCGCGGTGAAGGCGAGGCACTCGGGAAGGATCTGGTCCTCGGTGCAGAAAATGTGGCCGTCGTCCTGCACAAAGCCTCTCACCCTCATCAAGCCGTGCAGCGACCCGGAAGGCTCGTTGCGGTGGCACGAGCCGAATTCGCCGTAGCGCAGAGGCAGCTCCCGGTAGCTCCTCACGCCCTTGTTGTAGATCAGGATGTGGCCCGGGCAATTCATCGGCTTGATCGCGTAGTCGCGGTTCTCCGATGAAGTGGTGAACATGTTCTCCTTGAAGTTCTCCCAGTGGCCGGTCTTTTCCCACAGGCTGCGGTCGAGGATCTGCGGCCCGCGCACCTCGCGATAGCCGTTGTCGCGGTACACGCCCCGCATGTACTGCTCCACCGCCTGCCAGATCACCCACCCCTTGGGATGCCAGAACACCAGGCCCGGCGCCTCCTCCTGCATGTGGAAGAGATCGAGCTGCGTGCCCAGGCGCCGGTGGTCGCGCTTCTCGGCCTCCTCCAGCATCTTCAGGTACGCGTCCTGGTCCTCTTTTTTCGCCCAGGCGGTGCCGTAGATGCGCTGGAGCATCTCGTTCTTCGAGTCGCCGCGCCAGTACGCCCCCGCGACCTTCATCAACTTGAACACCTTGAGCTTGCCCGTCGAAGGCACGTGCGGCCCGCGGCACAGGTCGATCCAGTGGCCCTGGCCGTAGAGCGAGATCGGCTCGTTCGCGGGGATCGAGGCAATGATCTCGGCCTTGTATTTCTCCCCCATGTCGGAGAAGAACTTCACCGCCTCGTCGCGCGGCATCACGCGCCGCTGCACCGGCGTGTCGCGCTTGGCGATCTCCGCCATGCGCTTCTCGATCGCCGCGAGATCCTCGGGCGTGAAGGGCCGCTTGTACGCGAAGTCGTAGTAAAAGCCGTTCTCGATCACCGGGCCGATGGTGACCTGCGCGTCGGGAAAGAGCTCCTTCACCGCCTGCGCGAGCAGGTGGGCGGTCGAATGCCGCAGGACCTCGACGCCCTCGGGATCGCGCTCGGTGACGATCTGCACTTGCGCATCGCTCTCGACCCGGTAGGCGAGGTCGACGAGCTTCCCGTCCACCTTGCCGGCAAGCGCGGCGCGCGCGAGCCCGGCGCCGATGGACGCTGCGATGTCGGCTACGCTGACGGGTCCGGGAAACGACTTCGTCGAGCCGTCGGGGAG
>JBIOYV010000012.1:0-26473 GCA_044870335.1 Burkholderiales bacterium
CTGGACCGTCGCGAGCGCTCCGGGCTGGACCACCGGCCTGGGCGTCTCGACGGGCACCGCGGGGGCCTGCGCGTAAGGCGGCGGCGGAGGCGGCGTGCCGTAGTCGTTGTAGGCGACAGGCGCCGGCTTGGGCGTGCTCCTGTGGACCACCGGCTTCTTGGCCGCCGGCTTGGGCGCAGCCTTGGGCTCCGGCTGCTCGACAACAGGCTCCGGCTTTGCGGCCTCGGCAGGCGCCTGCAGCGAGACCTGCTCCTGCGGAGCGCTCTCCTGCTTCTGCGAGCCGAGCGAGTGCGGGATGAGGCCCGTGAGCGAGGCTACGCCGACCGCGGAAAAGACGGTCACAGAGATCGCTGCGGCGGTGAGCAGCGGATGAAGGCGGCGGGTGTTCGGTTCCATTGCTTGTTCTCCGTTGAATGCAGATCGAACACCGCGCAGGTTACGGAGGACGCCCGCCGGGTGCCGTAAGCGAGTGTTACCGGTTGTTACTCACCTCCGGCCTCGGGCCGCATGTGGGGGAAAAGTATTACGTCCCGGATACTTGGACTGTCGGTCAGAAGCATCACCAGCCGGTCCACCCCGAGACCCGCGCCCGCGGTGGGCGGCAGGCCGTATTCCAGCGCGCGGATGTAGTCGGCGTCGTAGTACATGGCCTCCTGGTCGCCGGCCTCCTTGGCCTTCGCCTGGTCGAGGAAGCGCGCCGCCTGATCCTCGGGATCGTTCAGCTCGGAGAACCCGTTGGCGACCTCCTTCGCGTCGATGAAGAGCTCGAAGCGGTCGGTGAGCTGCGGGTCCGAGTCGCGCCGCCGCGCGAGCGGCGACACTTCGGCGGGAAAGTCGGTGATGAAGGTCGGCTGGATCAGGTGCTTCTCCGCGACGGTCTCGAACAGCATGAGCTGCAGCGCGCCCCAGCCTTGATGCTCCTCGTATTTGACATTGAGTGAGTCCAGTTTTCTTGTGAGGAAGCCGCGCTCGCGCAGGTCGCCGTCGATGCCCTGCTGCCGGATGGCATCGGGGATCGCAAGGCGTGAAAAAGGCTTTCCGAGCTCGATGGTCTTGCCCTGGTACTGGACCTGCGGGACGCGGGCGGCCGCGCGCACCAGCTTCTCCGTCAGATCCATCATGTAGTTCCAGTCCTGGTAGGCGCAGTACCACTCGAGCATCGTGAACTCGGGATTGTGGCGCGTCGAGATGCCTTCGTTCCTGAAGTTGCGGTTGATCTCGAAGACGCGCTCCATGCCGCCGACCACCAGGCGCTTGAGATACAGCTCGGGGGCGATCCGGAGATAGAGCTCCATGTCGAGCGCGTTGTGGTGCGTCCTGAACGGCCGTGCCGCGGCGCCGCCCGGAATCGGCTGCATCATGGGTGTTTCGACCTCGAGGTAGCCCTCGGCGTGCAGCACCTCGCGCAGCGCCTGAACGATCTGCGATCTCTTTTGAAAGATCTCGCGCACCTGCGGATTGACGATCAGGTCGACGTAGCGCTGGCGATAGCGCGCCTCATGGTCGGTCAGGCCGTGGAACTTCTCCGGCAGCGGGCGCAGCGCCTTGGCGAGCAGGCGGATCTTCGCCGCATGGACGGTCAGCTCGCCTTTCATGGTGCGGAACACGTGTCCTTCCACGCCGAGCAGGTCGCCGAGGTCCCAGTGCTTGAACTCCTCGTAGCCGGGAACGTCCTGGGTGATGTAGGCCTGGATTTGCCCGCTCCCGTCCTGCAGCGTGGCGAAGCTCGCCTTGCCCATGACGCGCTTGAGCATCATGCGGCCGGCGACGACCGCCGCAGGCTTCGACTTTTCCAGCGCCTCCTTGCTCATGTCGCCGTACGAAGCGTGCAGGGCCGACGCCTGGTCGCGCTTGCGGAAATCGTTCGGGTAGGCCTGGCCTTTCGCGCGCAGCGCCTTCAGCTTCTCGCGCCGCTCTTCGACGAGCTTGTTGTCTTCTTCCATGTCAGCGGATGCGCTCGCGGGCGAGGTCCATGATGAGCCGGGAGGCGAGGTACAGGCGCGGCTCGATGCTCGAGACGAGCACGTATTCGTCGTCGGTGGAATGGGCGCCGAAGCCGCGCAGGCCGAAGCGCTCGACCACGGCGTTTCTCGTCTTCAGCGCGGCGAAGGCGGCGTCGGTGCCCCCGCCCTCGGCGACGGTGTCGGCGACCAGCACGTTGCCGAGCTCCTTGTAGAGCGCCTGCGCGTGCTTCGCCATCGCCGCGGAGGCGGGCGAGGCCTCGAGCGGCGGTCGCCGGCGCTCGAAGATCATCTCCACTTTGGCCTCGGGCAGGAGCTGCTTCTTGATCCGCTGCCGCACCGCCTGCTCGATGCCGTCGTAGTCGGCCACGCGCAGCACGCGCACGTCGGCCGTCGCCTCCGCGGCCGGCGGGATGACGTTGCGGCTCATCCCGGCGCGCGACATGGTCCAGTTCATCTTGAGGCCGGTCTCGGGGTTCGAGAGGTCGCGGGTCTGCAGGATCTGGTGGGAAAGCTCGTACAGAGCGTTGACGCCGAGTTGGGGCGCGGCGCCGGCGTGCGAGGCTTTGCCGTAGACCTTGAGCGCGACCGAGGCGATGCCGGCGGTTGCGAGCGCGATCTTGTCGGATTCGGCCCGCGAGGCTTCGAACGAGAGCGTCGCGTCGTGCTCGGCGCCGAGCCGCGTGAGCAGCGCGCGCGACCCGGGCGAGGACAGCTCCTCGTCGGCGTTGATCAGCACCGTGAGCGTGCCGTGGTCGCGGAAGTCGAGCGCCTTCAGGATCGCGACCGTGTGCAGGATCACCGCGATGCCCTGCTTGTCGTCGGCAATTCCGAGCCCGTAGGCGCGCTCGCCGTCGATGCGGAACGGCTGCTTCGCGAGCAGGCCGCGCGGGTAGACCGTATCCATGTGCGCAATGAGGAGGATGCGCTTCGCTCCGTTACCCTTGAACGTGGCCCGCACCATCCGGCCGAGGCGCTCGGGCGTGTCCTCCATCCTGTAGACCTCGGCGGGTTCGACCAGCTCGACTTCGCCGCCGAGCTGTTTCAGGCGCCCGGCGATGAGCTGCGCGAGGCGCTCCAGGCCCTCGAGGTCGCGGCTGCCGGATTCGATCGACACCAGCTCCTTCAGCGTGTCGAGCAGCGGCCCCTTCTGCGCGCGCGCCTGCGAAAGAACCGCATCCACCGGTTGTGCCGTGACCGAAGTGAAGAAAAAGAGCAGGGCAATCGAGGCGGCTTGGCGAGCCCGGAAGAAATTCACTAGACCCCCTGTTTCAGGCTGGCGGTGATGAAGTCGTCGAGCTCGCCGTCGAGCACGCGCTGCGTGTCGCCCTTCTCGACGCCGGTGCGCAGGTCCTTGATGCGCGACTGGTCGAGCACGTAGGAGCGGATCTGGTGGCCCCACTCGATGTCGGTCTTGCCCGCCGCCAGCTTGTCGGCCTCGGCGTTGCGCTTGCGCAGCTCGAGCTCGTAGAGCCGCGACTTCAGCATCGACATGCACTCGGCGCGGTTCCTGTGCTGCGAGCGGTCGTTCTGGCTCTGCACCACGATGCCGGTCGGGATGTGGGTGATGCGCACCGCCGACTCGGTCTTGTTGACGTGCTGGCCGCCGGCGCCCGAGGCGCGGTAGACGTCGACGCGCAGGTCGGCCGGGTTGATCTCGACCTCGATCGATTCGTCGACCTCGGGATACACGAACACGCTCGCGAACGAGGTGTGGCGCCGCGCGTTGGAGTCGAACGGGCTCTTGCGCACCAGGCGGTGCACGCCGTTCTCGGTGCGCAGGCTCCCGTAGGCGTAGTCGCCGGTGATCTTCAGGGTGGCGCTCTTCATGCCGGCGACTTCCCCGGGCGTCTGCTCGAGGATCTCGGCGCCGAAGCCCCTGCGGTCGCAGTACTTGAGGTACATGCGCATCAGCATCTGCGCCCAGTCCTGCGCCTCGGTGCCGCCGGCGCCGGCCTGGATGTCCATGAAGCAGCTCGCCGGGTCGAGCGGATTGGAGAACATGCGGCGGAACTCGAGCGCCGCGACGTCGCTTTCGAACTTCGCGATGTCGGAGGCAACGCCGACGAGCGTGGCATCGTCGTTCTCCGGGCGCGCGATGTCGAAAAGCTCCTTCGCGTCCTTGATGCCCGATGCGATCGATACCAGCGCCGCGACGGTCGAATCGAGCGCCTTTTTCTCCCGGCCGAGCTCTTGCGCCCGCTTCTGGTCGCTCCAGACGCCGGGGTCGGCCAGAAGCTGCTCTACGGCTGAAAGCCTGCTCTGCTTGCCTTCGAGGTCAAAGATACCTCCGCAGCTCGTTGGACCGTTTCTCGAGGTCGGCGAGCGACGAGGCGATCTGGTTGATGCGTTCGGCTTCCAAGTTCGTTTCCGTTAGCGCGATTCCATGCGCTCGCCCCAGTAGCGCACTTCCTGGCGGAAGCTCGCCTCGGCCTCGAGCTGGTCAAGCGGCATGACGAGGTTGCGGCTCGGTATCGAGACGAAGGCCTTCTTCAGGCCCTCGCGTACGGTAGAGAAATAGAAGTACACCTGATCGTCGGGCCGCTGCACCATGAAAAGCATGAAATCGCGCTTGTCGTCCGCCGAGATCTGCGCGATGCGCAGCACGTCCTCGTTCCTGAACCCGCGCTGGCGCGCCTCCAGCACGTCCTCCGTGACCTGGCGCGGGATGCCCATCACGTCGGCGACGTCGGCGCCGACGAACCCGTCGCGGCCGCTCTGGCGCAGCCATCCCGCGATGCTGCGCAGGCTCACCGCGTCCGCGCTGGTGATCTGCTGGTACGCGGGCGCCACCGGCGCCGCATAGGCGGGCGGGGCCGCCAGGAGGCCCAGGAAAGCAACTGTCGTAGCCAGGCGCCGCATCGTCTCCCCGAGGAGTTCTTGGCGCTAGTCTAAGCGATCACACCCGCTTCGCGGCATACTCCTCGGCAATTTTGTCGTCAAAGAAGCTCGTCGGGTTCGGCGCGGCCATGAAGCGCCGGTAGACCTCCGGGTACACCCCGCCGTACTGGAGCACCTGGCCGTTCGACATCTCCACTTCGAGCGTACGTGTTTTCTCGTCGTAACCGACCGAGCGCAGCTTCGAGGAGTTGACTCGCTTGCGCTCCATCAGAGCTTTTCCACTCTCACGGTTTCCCCGCCCTTGACCGCCGCGAGCCGTTTCGGATCGCCCTCGGTCCAGAAGCATACCGTTCCGGGGTCGACGAGCTGGCGCGCGTCCTTCTCGAGCGTCGCCCTGACCGGCGTCGCGAAGTAGACCTCTTCGCCCCAGGTCTGCGTCCGGGACTCGAACGGCAGCGCTTCGAGCAAGGCCCTGGCGGTCGGCGTGTCGAAGAGCTCCACCTCCAGCTCGCCGGACTTGAACCTCAAGGAAAGCTTCATCCGCCGAGGGTCGCGCTCCAGGGGGTCTTTGCGCTGCCGTTTTCCATCACGCCCTCGATGCTCGATCCTTTCACCTGGCCGCTGAACTCGCCGCGGCGGCCCGCCAGCCTGAAGGTGATGCGGTCGCCGCGCAGCTTGACGTCCTCGAGCGGCACGTCCTTGCCGTCGAGCCGGGCGCTTCCCGAGACGCGCGTGAGCTGCTGCTTCAGCTGCAGCGTCGCGGGAAGCTTGCTCACCGCCGCCGGCATCTGGGCGCTCCACTTGCCCGCCACCCTGGCGGGAACCATGTACAGGTAGATGAGGGTGGTGGTCACGCCGCTGATCTGCACCTTGTCCTCGAGGTCCATCTGCACGTACTTCTCCGGAATCCAGCCGGTGAGCGGGTAGTCGTGCGACACGATGCGCGTGCCGGGCTTCAACTCGCTCAGGAACTTGTCCTTGAGGAGGTTCACCGTGTCGGGAAGCAGGTACATCGTGATCACGGTGGCCTGCGACATGTCGGTCTTGAAGAGGTCCTGCTTCAGGAACTTGACGCGGTCGGCGAGGCCCTCCTTCTGCGCCGCCTCGTTGGAGCGGCGCACGAGGTCTTCCTTGATCTCGACGCCGAAGCCGCGCGCGCCGAAGATCTTGGCCGCGGTCAGCACGATGCGGCCGTCGCCCGAGCCGAGGTCGATGAGGAAGTCCGACGGGCCGACCTCGGCGTAGCGCAGCATGTCGGACACCACGCTCTGCGGCGACGGGACGTAGGGGCCGGCGTCCTTGACCGGGTTCAGGTCTTCGGCGTGCACGGAAAAGGAAGGCAGCAGGGCCGCCAGGGCAAGGGCGCGGATCATTCGAAGTGCTCCACGTTGAGCTGGATGGTTCTCAGGCCGTTGAACTCGCTCACCGCCAGCCGGTACGCGGCGCGCACCTTCTCCGGCAGCGGCTCGAGCGCGCCGAAGCGCATCGCTTCGAAGCGCCGCCCGTCTTTCACCAGGCGCAGCTTGAGATGCCTTTCGCCGACCACGCGCTGGGACTCCACGCCGAAATTATCGCAGAAGAGCGGCTGCGGAAATCCCTGTCCCCAGATCTCGCCCTCGAGCATGCGCGCCACTTCGAGCGTGCAGTGCGCGCCCTCCAGGGCGCCGTCGGTCTCGACCGTGCGCAGGCGCGCCTCGGCGGGCAGAAGCTCTTCGACGGTAGTTTCAAACAGAAGAGTAAAGCGATCATAGTCCGCTTCCCGGATCGTCAACCCCGCGGCCATGGCATGCCCGCCGAAGCGCACGATGAGGCCGGAGGCGCGCTTCGCCACGAGATCGAGGCAGTCCCTCAGATGCAGGCCGGGAATCGAGCGCCCCGAGCCGCGCAGCACCGGTACGCCGCCTTCTGAAGCCGCTTCTCCTCCTTTGGCGAAGCAGATCACCGGGCGGTGCACGCGGTCCTTGAGCCGCGCGGCGAGAATGCCGACCACGCCCTGGTGCCAGCCGGCATCGAAGAAGGTCATGCCGGTTTCCTTGACCCCTTTGAGGTATTCGAAAGCCTGTTGCAGCATCGAGGTCTCGATCGCCCTGCGCTCGGTATTGAGCCGATCGAGCTCCTGCGCGAGATTCATGGCGCGGGCCTCGTCGTCGGCGACCAGGCATTCGATGCCGACGCTCATGTCGGCGAGGCGGCCGGCCGCGTTGAGGCGCGGCCCGGCGACGAAGCCGAGGTCGAAGCTCGTGGCCGCGGCCGGCGAGCGTCCCGCGGCGCGAAGGAGCGCCGTGACACCCGGCTGGCCTCTTCCCGTGCGCAGGCGCCTCAGTCCCTGCGACACCAGGTTGCGGTTGTTGGCGTCGAGCGGAACGACGTCGGCGACGGTTCCGAGCGCGACGAGATCCGTCAGCGCGCCCAGATTGGGCTCTTTTTCAAAATGCTTTCTCCTGCGGAGTTCGGCTCGCGTGGCGAGCATGACGTAGAACATGACGCCGACGCCGGCGAGCGCCTTCGATGGGAAGGCACAGCCCGGCTGGTTCGGGTTCACGATGCAGGCCGCGGCGGGGAGCTCGGGCCCCGGGAGGTGGTGATCGGTGATGAGCGTGGCGATGCCGAGCTGGCGCGCGCGGGCCACGCCTTCGACGCTCGCGATGCCGTTGTCGACGGTGACGAGGAGATCCGGCCGGCGCTGCGCAGCGAGCTCGACCAGCTCGGGCGAAAGCCCGTAGCCGAGCTTGAAGCGGTCGGGCACCAGGTACTCCGCGTGCGCGCCGAAGCCACGCAGCGCCCGGATGCCGACCGCGCAGGCGGTGGCGCCGTCGGCGTCGTAGTCGGCGACGATCAGGAGGCGCCTGCCCGACTGGATGGCGTCGGCGAGGAGCTGCGCCGCGTCGTCAATGCCTTTCAGAAGCGATGGGGGAAGCAAGGCGGAGGCTTCGTATCTCAGCTCGGCGCTCGAGCGGATGCGCCGGGCGGCGTAGATGCGCGCGAGCAGTGGATGCACACCCGCCTCGACCAGGGCGTGGCGATCGGCCTCGGCGTAGGTGCGCGCGACGATCCTCACGCGTACTTCTCCAGCGCCCGCGGCCTGCGCCAGAAGCGCCGCAAGTCGCCGCGAATGGTCTCGAACGAGGCGCCGAGGCTGTCCGGGACATGCACCGTCACCATGCCGACGCGACCTGCACGCAGCGCGGCAAGGAGCGGCTCGAACCAGCGCTTCTCCAGGGCGTCGATGCACTCTGCATACTCGGCGCTCTGGCCCAGCGCGAGCGGCGCGCGCAGCGCATCGAGCAGGACGAGATGGCGGCCCTCCAGCGGCGCGTCCTGCAGCCACGCCTCGGCGCCCTGCGGCAGCGCTCGCTCGCGCGCGCCGGAAAGCCGCGCGAGACCGCGCGCAACGGGATCGTCGGCGCTGACCGATCGCCAGCGCGAGGGTGGCACGCTCGGAGCGCTACCGGCGCCCCAAAGCCACAGGCTGTTCACTGCGGGTTCGCCCCGCGCCTCCCGCGCGGCATTGACCGGATCGGCGTGAAGCAGCATCTGCGCTTCATTGAGCAGGGCGGCCCAGCGCTTGCCCGCTTCTCCGCCCGCTCTTATGGCGAGGTCGACGTCGCGTCCGGCGGCGTCGAGCGGCGAGGACGCAGGGGAGGCAAGTTGCAGGTCGAGCCGCACGCACCAGCGCTCCGGCTCGAGAACCTGGAAAACGAGGCGCTCGCCGAAATGGCGGTTCAGCGCTTCCACCAGCGCAGCGGCCTCCGGGCGCGACACGGCGAATGCCGCCGCAGGCACGACGATGAGCCGATCGCGCAGCAGTCGCAGATGCACCGGGTCGGCGCGCGCCCAGCAGTCGGGGCCGGGCTCGACCCCCGCGCCGGCAAGCGAGAGGGCACCCGCCGCGAGCGGCTCGCCCTCCACCGCGAAAGCGGCCTGCAGCCAGGCTTCCACCGGCACGGACTGCGAGCTCGCCTGGACGCTGCTGCGTCCGCGCGCGAGCAGCAGCTCCAGCGACGGCGCGCGCGTGCCGCTGGCCTCGGCGAACAGGCCAGGCACGATCAGCTCGCAGTGCATCGGCCCGCGAGCCTCATGGTGCGCACGCCTTTCCTGGCGAGGTGCCGCGAAAGGATGCGGTAATGATCGTAGTCGAAGCGCGGCGCACGCTCGCCCTCGAGCAGCTCGGCAAGCTCGGCATCGGAGCGCGCCGCGCCGAGGTAGCACCAGCGGTCGACGACGTGGATCTCGGCCGCATCGCGGCCGGGGTCGCGCTCGACGATGCCAAGCGGCCCGGCGTGCGGCCATTCCACCGCCTTCATGCAGGCGAGGCCTTCGGCCACGCGCGCGTGGTGGACGTGCACGTTCTCCCTGCCCGCGCACACGCCGCGGCATTTTCCGAGCTGGAACCGCCAGCACGCGCCCTCCCTGACCGGAACGTCGAACCCCAGCGTCTGCAGGCACAATCCGTATTCGTCCGCGATGGCGCGAAGCGCGTGCAGCGCTTCGCGCCTCGAGCGGAACAGGCCGTGCACGTACGGCAGGGTCTCGCCGCGGATCTCCTCGGGCGCGGCGAAGCGCAGATGCTTCATGTCGAAGGCGAAGCCGCACAAGGACTGCGGGCGACGCAACCGCCGGTTGTAGGCCGGCTGCAGCTCCTTCACGAGCTCGGCTTCGCGCAGCAGCGCGCCGAGCTCTCCGACGGTCCGCTGCCAGTCTATGCGGCGTACTTCACGCGTCCACGCCGTGCCCGGGGTAAAGTGCTGCACGACGCGCGAGCGCATGCTCCGGCTCATGCCGACGTAGAGCGCAATGCCGGCTTCGCCGTAGAACACGTATACCCCGGGCGCCTCCGGAATCTCGTCGATCGTCGCGCGGTCGACGTGCGGCGGGAGCGCCGCCTGCCGCGCGACCTGGCGCGCCGCGACGGCGAGCACCTCCGCGCCGTGCTCGCGCGCGGCAATGCGCAGGAACTGCCACACCGCGTCGGCATCGGGCAGCGCGCGGTGGCGCGCCCGGCAGTCGATGCCGTGGCGCGCGATCAGGCTGTCCAGGTTATGGCTCGCATGCCCGGCATACAGGCGGCGCGAGAGGCGCACCGTGCACAGCGTCTTCGCCAGGAACTTGAGGCCGGCGCGCTCGAACTCGTGGCGCAGGAAGCCGTAGTCGAAGCGTGCGTTGTGGGCGACGAATACCCGGCCGGCGAGCCGCTCGTAGAGCTCCTCGGCCAGCTCGGCGAAGCTCGGCGCACGCGCCACCATCTCGTTGGTAATGCCGGTGAGCGCCTGGATCGGCGCCGGAATCGCTCCTCCGGGATTCACGAGGGTCGACCACTCCGAGCTCACCTCGAAGCCGTCGACCTCGATGACCCCGATCTCGGTGATGCGGTCCCACGCCGGCTGGCTGCCGGTGGTCTCGAGGTCGACCACCGCGAGCGGGCTTTCCAGGTCGTACGTCACTGCTTTTCTATACAGTATCCCCGCGCCATGATGCGGGATCACGCCGCCATCGGCACGTGCCGCGGCTGGGCTTTGACCCTTTGCAGCCAGGCGGCCACTGCCGGGTAGGCCGAGAGATCGAAGCCGCCGTCGCCGGCGCAGTGGGTGTACGCGTAGAGCGCGATGTCGGCGACGGAGTAGCGCGCGCCGGCGAAGAACGGCTCGCGCTCGAGGTGGCGTTCCATCACCGCCAGCGCCGCCGCGCCGCGCTCGCGCAGCCGCGGCAGCTCGCTGCGCCGCGGCGAGTCCGGCGGCTGGTAGCGCAGGATCGAGCGCGCCACGGCGATGTACGGCTCGTGGCTGTACTGCTCGAAGAACATCCACTGCAGGACGCGCGCGCGCTCGAGGCGGCCCGCGGGCAGGAGGGGCGAGCCGTCCGCGAGATAATGCAGGATGGCGTTGGATTCCGGGAGGAAGCCGCCGTCCTCGAGCTCGAGCGTGGGCACCTTGCCGTTCGGATTCATGGCGAGGAACTGCGCCGTGCGGGTGTCGCCGCGCCCCGTGTCGATCTCCACCCAGCGGTACGGTGCCGCGATCTGCTCGAGCGCGAGCCGGACCTTGTAGCAGTTGCCCGAGTCCGACATGCCGTATACGGTGAACACGCTCTCGATTCTAGCTGTCAAAACAGCATGCGCCGGCTGATCCCGCTCCTCGTCCTCGCGACCGCGGCGTGCACGCCGATGCAGTGGGTGCGACACGACACGCCTCCCGAGCAGCTCGGCCAGGATCTCGCCTACTGCCGCCAGGAGGCGTGGCGCGAGGCCCAGTGGCGCAGCGCGCTCTTCCTGAACCGCTACTACGGCGCCGCCACGGTCGTCGACCCTCGGGGACGGTCCATCGTGGTCCCGTATTCCCCCTTCGGCGATCCCTTCGGCGACTCCTACATCGAGGAGTCGCGCCTCGCGCACTTCTGCATGCGCGCCAAGGGCTACGATCTCGTGCCGATCAAGCCGGAGGGCTGATCAGGCCGTGATGATCCAGCCTTCGGCGCCCGGCGCGTCGTCGGGAATTCCGTAGCCGCGCTGCCCGGCCGCCCACGCTGCCTGCACGGCGCAAATGGCGGCGTCGAGCGTATCGCCCGAGCCGTCGGCCGAGAGATCGGCCCGGGTCTTCAGCTTGATGCCGAGCGCTCGGCCAGCTTTCAGCGCGCGGACGATGCGCACGCGCGCCGCGGCGCGCGCCGGCGTCTGCTCGCTCCGCGTGTCGCTTTTGTAGGACTCGCGGATCCCGAGCTGCTTGCGCACGAGCAGACCAGGGTACGCTTCGAGCGCCACGCGTTTCGAGTCTCCGTCGAATAATGTAGGCACGTGGGCCCCGGAGGCGAGAACCCGCGGCGCGCCTTCGTGGAACATGAGCGCGACCGGCGGGTTGACGAGCTTCATCGGGCTGGACGAGCCGGCCGGCAGGTCGGTCGCGCGGTGGGCGTAGCGTCGGCCCGCCGGCCTGGTATTGCGATACGCGTCCAGCGCCTCGCGGAAGTCGCGCCGCGGCATCGCGGCGCAGTGCCGCACGAGCGCGTTCCAGTCCGTCGGCCAGCCGAGGTCGCGCACCAGCTCGCTCGGCAGGCTGAACGGGAAGTCGAATCCGCCGACCCAGGGCCCCGGACGCGACAGCAGCGCCTCGAACTCTCCAAACGTGTGGAGCTTCTCGACCTCTTCGACCTGAAGTTCACCCCCTTTGAGGGAGCCACAAGCCACAGTGATCGGCTTGGCGCGCCGCGGGGCGCAGGTGAAGTCGACCCCGTAGATCCTCACCGGCGCTGCAGGGCGCTCATGTTGCGATTCATGTTGCTACTTCGTCGTAGCCGCGGCCGGTGAACTGGAGCAGGCAGAAACCGTTGCCGAACGGGTCGGCGAGCAAGGCAAGGCGGCCCCAGGCGTGGCTTTCGATCCCGCTTTCCAGCGTCGCGCCGGCCGCCTGCGCGCGCGCGAGCGCTTGTTCCACGTCCTCGACGACAAAGTCCAGATGCACCGGCGTCCAGTGCCGGCCGTAGCGGCGCTTCTCGTCCGAGCCCGGCGTCGCCCGCGTGCCCGGCGCTTTCGACAGGAGGTAGATCGGTGCTAAAGCGCCGAGCAGCTCGGCCGCGCCCTCGAAACGCCGGCCCACCCGCAGGTCGAATGCGGCGCAATAGAACCGGGTCGCCTTGTCGAGGTCGTCGACGTCGACGTTGACCAGCAGGTTGCTCACGCCACGACGCGGATCGGCGGCGAGTGGCGCAGGGTCTGGAGCACGACGCAATAGCGCTCGGTGAACTCGATCAGCTTCTTCTGCTGCTCGGGCGGGGCGTCGGTATCGAGGTCGAACCGCAGCCGGACCTCGCGGAACCCGACCGGGGCCTCCTTTGCCACGCCCAGCGTGCCGCGAAAGTCGAGGTCGCCTTCGGCGGTAAGCCTTGCGTCTTTCAGGGAAACCCCCAAAGCGGTTGCAACGGCGCTGAGCGTGACCCCGGCGCACGCGACCAGCGCCTCGAGCAGCATGTCGCCCGAGCAGGCCTGCAGGCCGCTTCCTCCGGTGGCGGGGTGCAAACCCGCTTCGACGAGCGCCCGGCCGGTGTCGACGCGGCAGGCGATGCCTTCGCCGATGCGCCCCTGCGCGCGCAGGGTGACGAGGGCGGCTTGCGCGTCCCTACGGTAGCGGTCCTTGAACGGCGCCTGGAGCGCCTTGAGGTCTTCTGCATTCATTACGCCACTTGCCCCAGGTCGGAGACTGAAAGGTTGTGGATCCGGCCGAAGCCGGCGACGAAGCGCGCGTCGCGCGGGGTGATCTGCCAGAACGAGAAGTCGGCGAGCTCGAAGTTGATCGCCTGCTCGGGGAAGCGCTCGAGCCAGCGCGCCTTCAGCTCCGGATTGTCGCGGGCGAGCTGCGACGCGTCGCCGCGGATCGATACGCGCATCAGCGTGAACGGGTCGGCGCGGCCGTCGTCGGTCTCGGCGATCGAGAGCGCGACGCGCGGGTCCTGCAGCATGTCCTGGGTGTGCCAGGCGAGGCGGCTGACGTGGACGTAGAAGGCGTCGAAGCGCGCCTCGGGGAGATACAGCGTCATTGACGCCATGGGCGCGCCGGCGCGCAGGGTGGCGAGATGGGCAATGCGCTCTTTCCGCAGCAGGTTCGCTAGTGCAACGGCGGTTTCGGCATTCATGGTCTTGACCGGGACGAAAGCGGTGACGAAAGCCGGGACGAAACGGCCAGATTAATCGATTGTAGTATTCTCGCGCGATCGTGCGTTACGAGCTCATGATCGGCTTGCGCTACACACGCGCAAAGCGCCGCAACCGCTTTATCAGCTTCATCTCGCTCATTTCCATGGTCGGCATCGCGCTCGGGGTGGCGGTGCTGATCGTAGTGCTCTCCGTGATGAACGGCTTCCAGACCGAGGTGCGTACCCGGATCCTCGGCGTCGCCTCCCACCTCGTGCTGACGGGCCCGGGCAACTCGCTTTCCGACTGGGAGGCCGTGGCTCGCATGGCGACCGAGCATCCGCGGGTGGTGGCCGCCGCGCCGTTCGTGCAGGCGCAGGCGATGCTGACGGGCGAGGGCACCGCGCGCGGCGTGGCGGTTCGCGGCGTGCTGCCGCAGGCCGAGGACAAGGTGGCCGATTTCTCCCAGCACATGGTGAGCGGCCGGGTCGACGCCCTGCAGCCCGGTGCCTTCGGCATCGTGCTCGGCGCCGATCTCGCGCGGGCGCTGCGCGTCGTGCCCGGCGACAAGGTGGCGCTGATCGCGCCGCAGGGCGCGGTTACCCCGGCGGGCGTAGTGCCGCGGCTCAAGCAGTTCACGCTGGTGGGGACCTTCGACGTCGGCTTCAACGACGCCGACGCCGGCCTCGCGCTGATCAACCTCGAGGATGCGCAGCGCCTCTACCAGCTCGACCACCGGGTGAGCGGCGTGCGGCTGAAGCTCGCCGATCTGTTCGAGGCGCGCAAGGTGGGCCTCGAGCTCGTGGCGCGGCAGCCCGAGCTCTACGGCTACGACTGGACCAACAGCAACCCGAATCTGTTCCGCGCGGTGCAGATCGAGAAGCGCATGATGTTCATCATCCTCACGCTGATCGTGGCGGTGGCGACGTTCAACGTGGTGTCCACGCTGGTGATGCTGGTCACCGACAAGCAGGCCGACATCGCCATCCTGCGCACCCTGGGCGCGGCGCCGGGGTCGATCATGCAGGTGTTCATGGTGCAGGGCTCGGTGATCGGCGTGCTCGGCACGCTGCTCGGCGTGGTCGGCGGGGTGATCCTCGCGTTCAACGTCGAGCCGGTGGTCGGCGCGATCGAGAGGACCTTCGGCGTGAGCTTCATGGACAAGAACGTGTACCTCATTCCGTACCTGCCCTCGGAAGTCCAGTCGGCCGACGTGGCCGCGATCGCGCTCATCTCGCTCTCGCTCGCGTTCTTCGCCACGCTCTACCCGAGCTGGCGCGCCTCGAAGGTGAATCCCGCCGAAGCCCTGCGGTATGAGTGAAGCCGTTCCTGGGGCGGTGCTCGCGTGCCGCAACCTCAGGAAGACCTACCAGGGGCCCACGCCGGTGCCGGTGCTGCGCGGCATCGACCTCGAGGTGCGCCGCAGCGAGCGCATCGCCATCATGGGACGCTCGGGCTCGGGCAAATCGACCCTGCTGCACGTCCTCGGCGGGCTCGACTCGCCCACCGAGGGCGAGGTGCTGGTGCAGGGCCGCCGCCTGAGCGCGATGGGCGAGGCCGAGCGCGGCCGGGTGCGCAATGCCACGCTCGGCTTCATCTACCAGTTCCACCACCTGCTGCCCGAGTTCACCGCGCTCGAGAACGTTGCGATGCCGCTGATCATCCGGCGCTCATCCCCCGGAGAGGCGCGTGAAAAGGCCAGAAAAATTCTCGAGGAGGTTGGCCTCGGCGCGCGCCTGGAGCACCAGCCGGGCGAGCTCTCGGGCGGCGAGCGCCAGCGCTGCGCCTTCGCGCGCGCGCTCGTCACCGAGCCCGCGTGCGTGCTGGCCGACGAGCCGACCGGCAACCTCGATACGCACACCGCGGACGAGGTGTTCGAGGTCATGCTGCGGCTGTCGGTCTCGCACGGCACCGCCTTCGTCATCGTGACCCACGATGCCGATCTCGCCGCGCGCGCCGAGCGCGTGCTCGAGCTCCAGGACGGTCTGCTGCGCCCGCGCGCGGCATGAGCGTCCTCGAGATCGTCATCTTCCTGCTGCTCTGCGCGGTGGCGCTGGGCTGGGTGTCGCGCCGCGCCGGCCTGCCCTATCCCGTCGCGCTGGTGCTCGGCGGCGGGGCGCTCGGCTTCATCCCGAAGCTGCCGCAGCTGCAGTTCGACCCCCAGTACCTGCTCGTGCTGGTGCTGCCGCCGATCCTGTATCAGGCAGCGCTGCTCACCTCGTGGCGCGACTTCAAGGCGAACCTGCGGCCGATCGGGCTGCTCGCGATCGGCCTGGTGATCGTCACCATGCTGGTGGTCGCCGCGACCATGAGGTTCCTCGTGCCGGAGATGCCGTGGGCGGTGGCCTTCGCGTTCGGCGCCATCGTGTCGCCGCCGGACGCGGTGGCGGCGACCGCGATCCTGTCGAAGCTCAACATGCCGCGGCGCATCGTGACCGTGCTCGAGGGCGAGAGCCTGGTGAACGACGCCTCGGGCCTGGTGCTCTACAAGTTCGCCGTGGCGGCCGCGCTCTCGGGCGCGTTCTCGCTCTTCGACGCCTCGGTCCAGTTCGTGCTCGTGGCGGTCGGCGGCATCGCGACCGGCATACTGCTCGCCGGGGTATTCGTCGCCATCCACCGTTTCCTCGGCGATCCGTTCATCGAGGTGCTGCTGTCGCTTGCGGTTCCCTACCTCGCCTACGTCGCTGCCGAGTCGGTGCAGGTCTCGGGCGTGCTCGCGGTGGTCGCCGCGGGGCTGCTGCGCGGGCGCTACTCGCCCAGGATGGTGTCGGCCGAGATGCGCATCCTCGCGCGCTCGGCGTGGAACCTGCTCGTGTTCATGCTGAACAGCCTGACCTTCATCCTGATCGGGCTGCAGCTTTCGGGCATCGTCTCCCGCCTCGAGGGCTTTACCGGCTGGGAGCTTGCCGCGGCCGCGCTCGCGGTCAGCATGGTGGCGATCCTGGTGCGCTTCGGCTGGGTGTACTTCGCCGAATACCTCCCTGCCTGGTTCGGCCGCCCGTTCGGCGTCAGGACCGCGCCGCCGCTCCCCGGCGAGGCGTTCATCGTGAGCTGGTGCGGGATGCGCGGCATCGTGTCGCTCGCCGCGGCGCTCGCGCTGCCGGCCGATCTCGAATACCGCGACTTCCTGATCTTCCTCACTTTCATGGTGATCCTCGTGACGCTGGTGGCGCAGGGCATGACACTCGCGCCGCTGATCCGTCGCCTGAAGCTCGGCTCCGACCACAGCACGCGGGACGAGCACAGGCTCGCCCGAGTCGCGATGGGCAAGGCGGCGCTCGCCGCGGTCGACCGTGCCGCCGGGGAGGGCGGCCTGCTGCCCGACGCGATCGAGCGCATCCGCGCCGAGTTCGGCGAGCGCGTGGCCTCCGCCTCGCCGCTCGCGCAGCTCTCCGACAGCAGCCATGCCCACGCCACTCGGGTGCGCCTCGCCGCGGTGCGCGCCGAGCGCGACGAGCTGATCCGCCTGTGGCAGGAAGGCGCGATCAGCGACGAGGTGCTGCACTACCTCGAGGAAGAGCTCGACTACGAGGAGTCGCGCCTCTAGGAAGAAATAGGGACAGACCCTATTTTCCCCGCTTCCTCGCGCGCGCCCGCCAGGCGAGCACCACATAGGCGCGCCAGCCGAGCTCGGTCAGCACGTAGCCCGCTGCGGCAAGGGTGAGCGCGAGCGCGAGCAGCCCGACTGCGAGGGGCTTGCCCAGCGAAAGCGTCCACGCCATCAGGTCGTGCAGCGAAGTGAAGATGTCGGACCAGTCCCAGAGAAAAGGCTCGCGCGGGATTTTGCCCTGCTGTGTCACCCCGAGCAGAACCTGGCCGTAGCCGTAGGCAAGCATGTATAGCGGCACGATCGTGAAAGGATTGGTGTAGAGGGTGACGAGCAGCGCGACCGGGATGTTCTTGCGCAGCGGAACCGCGGCCAGCAGCGCGCCGAGCATCTGCAGCGGCCCCGGGATGAGCCCGCAGAAGAGCCCGATCGCCACTGCCCCGGGCACCGAGCGACGGTTGAGGCACCACAGGTTCGGGTGGTGCAGCCAGGTGCCGAACATCGCCACCAGGCGGTACGAGCGTACCGTGGCGACGTCGGGAAGATGCTTGCGGAGAAACTTTCGCGGCATGTTGCGCGCGGGTCAGCCGCAAGGCCGCCGCACGCGTTGATTCTAGATGACCTGCGCGGTCCTCGCGTTCGCAGCCGGGGTAGTCCTGCTGCAGATGCAGCCCGCACTGCCTCCGCTCGCCTGGGCGCTCGTGCTCGTGCCGGTGACGGTGCTCGGGCTGAGATACCGGCGGCTGATACCGATCGTCATGTTCGGCGCCGGTTTTTTCTGGGCCGTGTATTGCGCCGAGCTGCGCGTGGGCGAGTGGCTCGCGCGCGAGCTCGAAGGGCGCGATATCGAGGTCGTAGGCGTGGTGTCGGGGCTGCCCGCGCAGGGCGAGCGCGGGGTGCGCTTCGAGTTCGAGCTCGAATCGGCTACGCGCGGCGAGCGTGTGCCGCGCCGCGTCCTCCTGTGGTGGTACCGCAGCATGCAGCCGGAGGCCGAGCCGGCGCTCCTCGCCGGAGCGGTGCACCCAGGCGAGCGCTGGAGGTTCACCGTGCGGCTGCGCCGTCCGCACGGCAACCTCAATCCGAACGGCTTCGACTATGAAGCGTGGCTGCTCGAGCGCGGCATCGGCGCGACCGGCTACGTGCGCCAGCGCGGCGAGCAGCGCCTGCTGGGGCGGCGCGATTCAGCCCTGGATCGGGTAGAGCAGGCGAGAGAAGCCGTGCGCGAACGCTTCCATGCGGCGCTCGGCGCGACCCCGGCGGCGGGGATCCTTTCCGCGCTCGCCGTCGGCGACCAGCGCGCGATCGCGGCCGAGGAATGGCGCCTTTTCAGCCGCACCGGCGTCACCCATCTCATGAGCATCTCCGGCCTGCACGTGACGCTCGTCTCGGGCCTGGTGGGATGGCTCGTCTCGGCAATCTGGCGACGGGTCCCATGGCTGGCGCTGCGCCTGCCTGCGCGCAAGGCCGGCGCGGCCGCGGCGATCGTCGGCGCGTTCGGCTATACGCTCCTTGCGGGCTTCGCGGTGCCGGCGCAGCGCACCTGCTACATGGTGACCATGGTCGCGATCGCCCTTTGGACCGGCGGCATCGCCGCGCCGGTGCGCACCCTGGCGCTGGCGGCCGCGGTGGTGCTCGCCGCCGACCCTTGGGCGCCGCTCTCGCCGGGTTTCTGGCTCTCCTTCGCGGCGGTGGCGCTCATCTTCTATGTCGCCGCCGGCTGGACCGGCCGCGAGCCCCGTGTCGCGCAATGGGTGCGCGTGCAGTGGGCGATCACGGTCGGGCTCGCGCCGGCGGTGCTCCTGCTCTTCGGCCAGGTCTCGATCGCCGGGCCGCTCGCCAACGCGGTTGCGATCCCGGTGGTGTCCGTGATCTTGACGCCGCTCGCGCTTCTCGCCGCGGTGATCCCGGTGGACTTCATCCTCGAGCTCGCCGCGCGCCTCGTCGAATGGCTGCTCCAGTTCCTCGAGTTCTGCGCGGCGCTGCCAGGTGCCCTGTGGCAGCAGCACGCGCCGGAGCCCTGGGCAGTGGCGCTCGCGCTCGCCGGCGCGATCTGGGTGCTTGCCCCTCGCGGCGTACCCGGGCGCGGCTGCGGTCTCGCGCTGATGGCGCCGGCGTTCCTGCTGCCACCGGGAGCGCCCTTGCCCGGCGAAGCCTGGATCACTGCCTTCGACGTCGGACAGGGCCTCGCCGTCGTGGTGCGCACCGCGACGCGCACGTTGGTCTACGACGCCGGACCGGCGTTCGGCGCCGAGGCTGACAGCGGCGGGCGCATCCTCGTGCCGGAGCTGCGCGCGGCCGGGGCGAGGGGCATCGACCTCATGGTCCTCACGCACGAGGACACGGACCATATCGGCGGCGCGCTGAGCGTGCTCGAAACCCTCGAGGTGCAGGAGCTCGCCTCGTCGCTGCCGCAGACGCACGCGCTGAACGCGCTCGTGCCCGCGCCGCGGCGCTGCCTGGCCGGCGAGCGCTGGGACTGGGACGGCGTGCGCTTTGCTTTCCTGCACCCCCGGCCCGAAGAGGTTCCTGTGCGCCGCAATAACCAGAGCTGCGTGATGAGGATCGAGGCGGGTGGCGCGGCAATGCTGCTCACGGGCGACATCGAGCGGCTCGCCGAGCTTTCGCTTCTCCATCAACCGGAAGTGAAAGCTGAGGTCATGCTGGTCCCGCACCACGGAAGCCGCACCTCCTCCAGTGCCGAGTTCATCCAGGCGGTCGCGCCGCGCTGGGCGATCGTCGCCGCGGGCTATCGCAACCGCTTCGGGCACCCGAATGCGGAAGTGCTGGAGCGTTACACGGGCGCCGGGACGAGCATTTTCCGGACCGACCGGGACGGCGCGGTTCACGTGCTGCTGAAGCGCGCCGAGGTCCGGGTCGAGGGCGAGCGCAACCGGCGGCCGCGCTATTGGCGCGCCGCGCCGCCCGTATAGAATGCTCTGGCGGGACCCCGCATCCGGACTTACCACTACCGAGGAGAGAGGACAGCCATGGCGAAGAAAGGCGACACCGGCGTTTATCGCGTCACCGAAGTCATCGGCACCAGCACCAACTCGTGGGAGGACGCCGCGCGCAACGCCGTGCAGACCGCGGCCAGCACGCTGCGGAGCCTGCGCATCGCCGAGGTCACCAAGCTCGACGTGCGCCTCGACGACGCGGGCAAGGTGGTCCAGTTCCGCGCGCGCGTGTCCCTCTCCTTCAAGTACGAGGGCTGATGTTCACCGCGGTCGTGCGCGTCACCGGCGCCGGGCGGCTCGCGGATTTCCGCGAGTGCCTGCGCTGGCTGATGGTGCGCGACGAGGACGCCGAGGAGTACAGCGAGCACCACGCCGAGGGTGTGCTCGAATACCGCTTCACGCCGCGGAAGGGCATCCCGTTCCCGGCCTTCACCGCCGCGTCGGCGGACTTTCCCGAGCTGCAGGTCGAAGCGGAGTGGGAGCACGACGGCGTGCGCGGGCGGGCGCTGATCGAGAACGGGCGACTGGTGCAGCAGCCGCCGGAGCTCGCGGCGGGCATGCTGCTCGACGTTTCGATCGAGCCGGACGGCAGGCTCGAGCTCGCCCTGGCCTGCAGCCGGCGCGAGGGCGCGCTGGTCGGCTATGCGGCGAGCGCCGAGCGCCACACCTACTTCCGCTACCGCGACGGCGGGCTCGAGCTGATCGGTCCGGATTCGCCGGACGAGGCGCTCGAGGAAGTGGCCTTCGCCTTCGTCGAGGAATGGATCTGGTACGACGAGGAGGACGCGGTGCTCGAGCGCGCGCGCTACGCGAACTACGGCTACCCGGTGCACGGCGCGAACCTGCGCGCGGAGAAGCTGCACCTCGTGCGCGACCGCGGGCTGCGCTTCTCCTCGCTCGATGCCGAGGCGGCCGAGGCCCGCGAGGCGCGCGCGGCTCTCATTGAGCAATGGCTGAAGCGGACCTAGCCGGGGAGCCGCGTCGCCGCTCGGTGCAGTGCGCCTCGCCCAAGGGGCTGCACCGGATGGCGTACCTCGAATGGGGCGACGCGCGAAACCGCGACGTGGTGGTCTGCGTCCACGGGCTCACGCGCACCAGCCGCGATTTCGACCAGCTTGCGCGCGCGCTCTGCAGCCGCTTCAGGGTGGTCTGTCCCGACGTCGCCGGGCGCGGCGATTCGGAGCCCCTTGCCGACCCGATGCTCTACGGCGTGCCGCAGTACGCAGCCGACATGGTGACGCTGATCGCGCGGCTCGACGTCGAGTCGGTGAGCTGGGTCGGCACCTCGATGGGCGGCCTGATCGGCATGGCGCTCGCCGCGCAGGCCGGCTCGCCGGTCGAGCGCTTGGTGCTGAACGACGTCGGCCCGGTCATCACCAAGGCCTCGCTCGAACGGATTTCCTCTTACGTCGGCAAGGCGCCGAACTTTGCGAGCGTGGACGAGGCCGAGCGCTACATCCGCACGATCTCGGCGCCTTTCGGCCCGCACAGCGACGCCCAGTGGCGCTTCCTCACCGAGACCTGGCTGCGGCGCAACGACGACGGCAGCTGGCGCGCGCACTACGACCCGCGCATCGGCGAGCCGCGCCTGGTGCCGCAGAACGACCTCGAGCTCTGGACGCTGTACGACGCGGTGCGCTGCCCGACGCTGCTCCTGCGCGGCGAGCTGTCCGATCTCCTCACGCGCGAGACCGCAGCCGCGATGGCGCAGCGGGGTCCGCGCGCGAAGGTGGTCGAGATCCGCGGCGTCGGCCACGCGCCGACGCTGCTGCATCCGGATCAGGTCGCGCTGGTGCGAGAGTTTCTTCTCCAGGCAGCGTGATGGGCAAAGGCTTCGCGCTGGTCCTCGCCCTCGTCGCGGTCCCGGCGCCGGCGCAGTCGACGCTCGAGGCCGTGCGCAGCAAGGGCTTCGTGCAATGCGGAGTCAACACGGGCCTCGCCGGGTTCTCGCTGCCGGACTCGAAGGGGGTCTGGCGCGGCATCGACGTGGACCTCTGCCGTGCAATCGCGGCGGCGGTGCTGGGCGACGCCGGCAAGGTGCGCTTCACGCCGCTCACCTCGCAGCAGCGCTTCACCGCGCTGCAATCGGGCGAGGTCGACATTCTTGCGCGCAATACCACCTGGACGCTCACGCGCGACACGAGCCTCGGGCTCAACTTCGCCGGCGTCAACTACTACGACGGCCAGGGCTTCATGGTCCACCGCAAGCTGAACGTGAAGAGCGCGAAGGAGCTGAACGGCGCGACCGTATGCGTGCAGCCGGGGACGACCAACGAGCTCAACCTCGCCGACTACTTCCGCGCCAACGGCATGAAGTTCAGGCCGGTGGTGATCGAGAAGCTCGAAGAGGTGCTGAACGCCTATTTCGTCGGCCGCTGCGACGCCTTCACCACCGACCACTCCGGCCTGGTCGCCCTGCGCGGCTCCCGCGTCCCCAAGCCCGAAGACCACGTCGTGCTGCCCGAGATCATCTCGAAAGAGCCGCTCGGTCCCGCGGTGCGCCACGGCGACGACCGCTGGTTCGACGTGGTGAAGTGGTCGCTCTTCGCGATGATCGAGGCCGAGGAGCTCGGGCTCAGCTCGAAGAACATCGAGGAGCAGGCGAAGGGCGCCGGCCCCTCGCTCCAGCGCTTCGTCGGCGCTTCCGGGGAGCTCGGCAAGATGCTCGGCCTCGACAACCGCTGGGCGTTCAACATCGTGAAGCAGGTCGGCAACTACGGCGAGAGCTTCGACGCCAACCTCAAGCCGCTCGGCTTCGAGCGCGGCCTGAACCGCCTGTGGACCCAGGGCGGCCTGATGTACGCCCCACCGATCCGCTAGGGCCGAAGAAGAAGTCGCCCCGGAATGCCTTATTGAGAAGTCGCCCCCGCGAAGGCGGGGGCCCAGTTTTTTATCGAAAGCCATGGGTTCCCGCTTTCGCGGGAACGACGGATTGCCGCTTTTCAGAGTTTCCCTAGGAGGAGAATAGGCAAAAGGAGAAGAGAATCCCATGCGTCGCCTTTTCGTTTCCATCCTGCTTGCCGTGTCGGCAAGTGTTGCTGCACAGCCTTATCCCGCCAAGCCCGTACGCATCATCGTGCCGTTCGCGCCGGGCGGCGGCACCGACTTCATTGCGCGCTTCATGGCGCAGCGGCTCTCCGCGACCATGGGACAGCAGTTCGTGGTCGAGAACCGCGCGGGCGCCGGCAGCACGATCGGCACCGAGGCGGGCCTCAAGTCGCCGCCCGACGGCTACACGCTGACGATCGTGTCGAACAGCTACGCGGCGAACGCGAGCCTCTACAAGCTGCGCTTCGATCCGATCGCCGACATGACCCCGGTGATCCAGATCTCGAGCGGGCCGTACATGGTGGTGGTGCATCCCTCGCTCCCGGTGAAGAACCTGCGCGAGCTGATCGCGCTCGCGAAGGCCGAGCCGGGGCGCGTCTTCTTCGCTTCCTCGGGTCAGGGCAGCATCAACCATCTCGCCACCGAGCTCCTCGCCAGCATGGGCGGATTCAAGCTGAATCACGTGCCGTACAAAGGCACCGGCCCGGCGCTTGCCGACACCCTCGGCGGGCAGACGAACGCCACGCTCGGCAGCACCGCCTCGACGCTGCCGCACGTGCGCGCCGGGCGCCTGCGCGCGCTCGCCGTGACCACGGCGAAGCGCATCGTCTCGGAGCCCGAGCTTCCCACGGTGGCCGAAGCCGGCGTCCCGGGCTACGAGACGGTCCTGTGGCACGGGCTGATCGGGCCCAAAGGCCTGCCCGGCCCGGTGGTCGAGCGGCTGAACGCGGAGGTGTCGAAGGTCCTGCAGCTCAAGGAAACGGCCGAGCAGCTCCAGAGCGACGGCGTGTCGCCCGCGGGCAGCACGCCGGGCGAATTCCTCGCCGCGATCACGAAGGAGATCGAGCTGTGGCGCCGCGTGGTGAACGACGCAGGAGTGAAGCTCGAGTAGCGGAACAATTCCTCATTGCCGTGCACTTCGAAATTGCCGCGGCGGCGGCGGGGCGGTAAGGTAGGCGCACAAGAAAAGACGGCGAAGGAGGGAACCATGCCGCTCGTAGGCGCGCTTGTCCTGCTGGTCCAGCTGAGCTTTGCCTATCACGCGCTGAAGACGCGCCGCCCGTACTGGTGGATCTTCATCATCATGGGATTCCCGGCGATGGGCTGCGTGCTCTACTACTTCATCGAAGTCTTCCCGTCTTCGCGCGAGAGCCGCAGCGCGCACAAGGCGGCGCGCGCGATCGCGCGCGCGTTGGATCCCGACAAGGACCTGCGCGCACGCGTAGCCGACGTCGAAGCCTGCGGCAGCGTCGAGAACCGCATGCTGCTGGCGCGCGAATGCATGGACCAGGGCATGCACGCCGAGGCGGCTTCTCTCTACCGCAGCTGCCTTGCCGGCGTGCACGAATCCGATCCCGACCTCCGCTATGGCCTCGCCGGCGCGCTCTTCATGGTAGGCAAACACGAGGAGGCGATCGAGCTTGCCCGGCGCCTTCGCGCCTCGCATCCCGGCTTCCGGCCGGCCGATGTCGGGCTCCTCCTTGCGTGCGCGCTCGAAGGCGCGAACCGCCTGGACGAGGCGCTCGCCGAGCTGGGCGTCCTCGCCGACACCTACCCCGGCGAGGAAGGCCGCTGGCGCTACGGCGCATTGCTCAAGCGCCTGGGCCGGAGCGCGGATGCGCAGGCCGTGTTTCTCAGAATGCTGCGCAATGCCGAGCGCCAGCCGCCGCACTACCGCGACGCGCAGCGCGACTGGCTGAAGCTCGCGCGTGAGAGCATGCAGGCCTAGATGAATCCCTACGCGCCGCCGGAAGCCACCGTCCACGACCAGCCCGCGAAACCGGGCTCCGCGTTCAAGGCCATCGCGCTCGGCCTCGCGGTGGACATCGGCGGTTCATTGATCGGCACGGTCCTCCTCGCGCTCGTCTACGGCGCGGCCCTCGGCGCCGCCGGCATCAAGGGCGAGGACATCGCCGCGACCATGCAGGCATCGGCGACCGACTCGTGGTTCTTCTACGTCGGGACGCTGATCGGCCTCTCCTTCTCCGTGCTCGGCGGCTACGTCTGCGCCCGCATCGCGCGCCGCTCCGAAATCAAGCTCGGCGCCATCCTCGCAGCCCTGTCCGCGATCAGCGGCTTTCTCCTCGCCGGCGACGAACAGCAGCTCGGCACGCTGCTGAGCCTCACGCTCCTGGGCTTCGGCGCGGTGCTCGCCGGCGCGCGGCTGGGACTCGCAAAGAACCGCGGCGGCAGGTAGGTCGGCGCATCCCGGCGAACCCCGGGGTCACGCGGGCGTCTAACGAGTCGCCCCTATGCGCTACCTTCTCGCCATCGTCACCTGTCTGGTTGCTGCGACAGCCTGCGCCGAGCGTTCGCAGCTAACCCCCGCGCAAACCGTCGGTCCGGATCCGGTGCTCCCGGCACCGAGCAGCACGCCGATTCCCACCATGAACGTCGCCCCGGCGAAGGGCTGGCCGGCGGGGACCAAGCCGAGCTCGCCCGAGGGCCGCAACGTGACCGCGTTCGCGACCGGCCTCGAGCATCCGCGCTGGGTCTACGTGCTGCCGAACGGCGACGTGCTCGTCGCCGAGACCAACGCGCCCCAGCGTCCCGACGAGGGTAAAGGGGTCAGGGGCCGAGTCATGAAGCTGCTGCAGACCAAGGCGGGCGCGGCCGTGCCGAGCCCGAATCGCATCACGCTGCTGCGCGACGCCGACGGCGACGGCGTCGCCGAGACGCGCTCGACCTTCCTCGAAGGCCTCAACTCGCCTTTCGGCATGGCGCTCGTCGGAGACGCCCTCTACGTCGCGAACACCGACGCCGTCGTGCGCTTTCCGTACAAGAACGGTGAACAGAAAATCACGGCCGAGGGCGCGAAGGTGGTCGACCTTCCCGCCGGAACGCGTAATCACCACTGGACCAAGAACCTGATCGCGAGCCCGGACGGCGCGAAGCTCTACGTGACCGTCGGCTCGAACAGCAACGTCGCCGAAAACGGCATCGAGGCAGAGGACGGCCGCGCCGCGATCTGGGAGGTCGACACGAAGACCGGCGCGCACCGCATCTTCGCCTCGGGCCTGCGCAACCCGAACGGCCTCGCGTGGGAGCCGAAGACCGGCGCGCTGTATACGGTAGTCAATGAGCGAGACGAGCTCGGCAACGACCTCGTGCCCGACTACCTCACCGCGGTCCGCGACGGCGCCTTCTACGGCTGGCCCTACAGCTATTACGGTCCGAACGTCGACCAGCGCGTCAAGCCCCAGCGCCCCGATCTCGTCGCCAAGGCGATCAAGCCCGACTATGCGCTCGGCTCCCACGTCGCTGCGCTCGGACTCGCGGTCACGAACGAAGGCGCCTACATCGGCCAGCACGGCTCGTGGAACCGCAAGCCGCTCTCCGGCTACAACGTCGTCTTCATTCCCTTCACCAACGGCAAGCCTTCGGGCCAGCCGGTCGAAGTGCTCAACGGCTTCCTGGGCCCCAAGGGCGAAGCCTACGGCCGCCCGGTCGGCGTCGCCTTCGACAAGCGCGGCGGCCTTCTCGTCGCCGACGATGTCGGCAACGC
>JBIOYV010000013.1:0-51802 GCA_044870335.1 Burkholderiales bacterium
GACGGCGACATGCGCGCCTACCTCGCCTCGCTCGAGCTCCTGCTCGGCGAAGGCCTCGCGATCCTCGCTCCCGGGCACGGCTATCTCATCGGCGAGCCGCACCACGAAGTGCGGCGCCTGGTGCAGCACCGCCTGAAGCGCGAGGGCAAGGTGCGCGACGCCATCGCGAGGCTCGGCCAGCCGAGCCTCGCCGAGATGCTGCCGCTCGTCTACGACGACGTGCCGCCGCGGATTCACGGCGTCGCGGCGCGCTCGCTCAGCGCCCACCTGCAGAAGCTCGTCGCCGACGGCGCGGTGCGCGCCGACGGCGAGCGCTACCGGCTCACGACATGAAGGACATGAAGTTCGACTTCGACCTCTTCACCATCGGCGGCGGCTCGGGCGGCGTGCGCGCGAGCCGCGTCAGCGCAGGCTACGGTGCGAAGGTGGCGATCGCCGAATCCGGCCGCTTCGGCGGCACCTGCGTGAACGTCGGCTGCATCCCGAAAAAGCTGTTCTCCTACGCCGCGCACCTGCGCGAAGACTTCGAGGTCGCGAAGAGCTTCGGCTGGACCACGGGCGAGGCGCGCTTCGACTGGGCGACGCTGCTCGCGAACAAGGACCGGGAAATCGCGCGCCTGAACGGCGTCTACGAGCGGGTGCTGAAGCTCGCAGGGGTCGAGATCATGCGCGAACGTGCGAGCGTGGTCGATCCGCACAGCGTCGAGATCGGCGGCCGGCGCTTTTCCGCCCGGCACATCCTGCTCGCGACCGGCTCGTGGCCGACGGTTCCCGATATCCCCGGGCGCGAGCACGCCATCACGTCGAACGAGGCGTTCCACCTGGAGCGACTGCCGCGGCGGGCGCTGCTCATCGGCGGCGGCTACATCGCGGTCGAGTTCGCCTCGATCTTCAACGGCCTGGAGGTGCAGACGGTGCTTTCGTACCGCGGCAGGCGGCTGCTGCGCGGGTTCGACGCCGAGCTCGGCCAGCGCCTCGGCGAGGAGATGAGCGCGAAAGGCGTGAAGATCCGCTTCGGCGGGGAGCCGCAGCGCATCGCCAGGCGCAGCGACGGCAGCCTCGAGGTCGCGTTCAGCGACGGCTCGCGGGAAGAGAGCGACCTCGTCATGTTCGCGACCGGTCGGCACCCCAACAGCGCCAACCTCGGTCTCGAGGCAGCCGGAGTCGAGCTCGCCGAGGACGGCGCGGTCATCGTGGACAAGTACTCCCGCAGCTCGGTGGATTCCATCCATGCCATCGGCGACCTGACCAACCGCCTGAACCTCACGCCGGTGGCGACGGCCGAAGCCACGTGGCTCGCGAAGACGCTCTTTGGCAACGAGCCCGTCGCGGTCGACCACGAAGCCGTGCCCACGGCGATCTTCGCCAACCCGAACGTCGCGACGGTCGGCCTGTCGGAAGAGCGCGCGCGCGAGAAGTTCGGCGCGGTCGACGTGTACAAGGCTTCGTTCAGGGCGCTGAAGCTCACCCTGGGAGACAAGAGCGAGCGCACCTTCATGAAGCTCGTGGTCGACCGCGTCAGCCAGAAGGTGGTCGGCGCGCACATGCTCGGCGCCGACGCCGGCGAGGTGATCCAGGGAATCGCCATCGCCGTGAAGCTCGGCGCGACCAAGGCGCAGTTCGACGCGACGCTCGGCATCCATCCGACGGCGGCCGAGGAGTTCGTCACCCTGCGCGAGCGCGTGTCGGTCGGCTGAAAGCGCCTGCGATGAAGCGCGTGCTGTTCGTCTGCACCGGCAACATCTTTCGCAGCCTGACGGCGGAGCGGGGCCTGCGCCACGCCCTGCGCGATCGCGCCGGCATCCACGTCTCCTCGGCCGGCACGGTCGACTTTCCGCACGTCGTGGCGCCCGGCGTGCGCGCGTACCTCCTGTCGAGGGGCTTCGACGTCGGCAGCCACCAGCGGCGCACCCTGACCGAAACCATCCTGAGCGAATCGCACCTGGTGATCGCCATGAGCGTCAATCACCGCGCCTACATCCGGAGCCGCTTCGGGCGCGCGGCGCCGCTCTTCCTCGAGGCCTGCGGCGAGCCGGGCGAGGCGCTTCCCGATATCGAGGAAGCGGTCCTCGACTGGCAGACCAATCCCGCCGCGGTGGACGCGCACATGCGCGCGACCATCGACCGGATTCTTGCGCTGACTCCCGTTCTCGCGCGCCGGCTCGACGCGCTTCTCGCATGAAGCCGCTCGAGCCCGAGTTGCTGCGCCAATGGGGTGGATACGGCAGCCCGAAATTCAACCAGGTGCTCGACGAGGAGCTCGAGCGGCTGCGCATCTGCCGCAGCGGCTACGTGCTGCGCAACGAAGGCACCCGCGAGCGCGTGTTCAGCGTCGCCGGGCGCTGCAGATCCTGAAAGGCAAAGCCATGGCGCAAATCCACGAAGGCGGCTGCCACTGCGGCGCGGTGCGCTTCCGCGCGACGCACGAGCCGGTGCGCAAGGCCGCCTGCCACTGCCGCAGCTGCCAGCGCCGCACCGGCAGCGCGTTCGGCATGGGCGCTTACTTCAACGAGAGCGACGTCGTGCTGCGCGGCGAGCTCAGCACCTACGAGCACCGCTCCGACGAGAGCGGACGCTGGCTGAGGATGCAGTTCTGCCCGAAGTGCGGCAGCACCGTGACCTGGACGCTCGAGCTCTATCCGGGCCTGCGCGCGCTCGCCGTCGGCTCGTTCGACGATCCGGACTGGCTCGCGATCTCGCGCCACGTCTGGACGCGCTCCAAGCACAAGTGGTTCACCTGCCCCCAGGAGGCGGAGGTCTTCGAAAAAGGCTCGACGCCGGCCCCGGCAAGGCGCCAGGAGGGTGTCCCGCCCAAAGATCGGACATCGGGATAAGTGGAGGTGGTGGCGGCCTCGGTCCGACCGGGCGTATATTTCCCACGGACGCCCAGTTCGACAAGTGTGCAAAAAAAAGGAGGGCCCGGGGCAAGCGTCGCATCTCCGCTTGCCGGAAATACGTTTAAGGGGAGGCGATGATGAACCTGCTAGCGACGGAGCGAGCTGCGCGCCTGCGCATCGCCAGGAGCCAGCGTAGCAGGCCACGCGACGTGGCTGCTCAGGCGCAAGCCATCGTGGAGCGCGCCAACGGGCATCTCTTCATGGCCCTTGTGCTGATCGACGAAGCACGCAGGATTGCGCGGCGCGCCGGCCGCCGAAGATAAGCACCCCAGCTTGGGCAGCTCTGCCTAGGAAAACGGCGGTGGCTCGGGCCGCGCATCCCGGTCACGGTCGGCGCGCTCCTCCGGCAGCGGGATGAGCTCCGGATCGCCGGGTACCGCGGCGAAGCGGCCCGCCCTCCAGTCCTGCTTCGCCTGCTCGATGCGCTCCCCCGAGCTGGAGACGAAGTTCCACCAGATGTGCCGCGGGCCGAGCGTCTGGCCGCCGAGCAGCATCAGGCGCGCGGGCGTCCGCGCCTCGAGCACGACGTGCACCGCGGGCCGGAAGACGAGCAGCCGTCCGCGCGGAAAGTCCTCGCCTTCCACCGAGACGCGTCCGTCCACGACGTAGGCGCCGCGCTCTTCGTGCTCGGGCGCGAGCGCGAGCGCCGCGCCTTCGTCCAGCCTCGCCTCGGCGTAGAACATTGCCGACAGCGTCTTCACCGGCGAGCGCAGGCCGAAGAGCGTTCCGGCGATGAGCCGCAGCTCGGCGCCGCCGATCGAGGTTTGCGGCAGCTCTGCGGCGGGGTGGTGGCGAAAGCTCGGCGCGCGCTCTTCTTCGTGCTGCGGCAACGCGAGCCACGATTGCAGGCCCCACAGGCTGGGGCCCTGCGCGCGCAGCGGCTGAGGCGTGCGCTCGGAGTGCACGATGCCACGGCCGGCGATCATCCAGTTGACGTCGCCAGGCCGGATCGGCTGGCGCACCCCGAGGCTGTCCTGGTGCAGGATCTCGCCCTCGAAGAGGTAGGTCACCGTGGCAAGGCCGATATGCGGATGCGGCCGCACGTCGAGCCCGGTTCCCGGCGCCAGGCGCACCGGGCCCATCTCGTCGAGAAACACGAACGGGCCGATCATGCGGCGCCGCATGGAGGGCAGCGCGCGGCGCACCTGGAAGCCCTCGCCCAGATCGCGTGTCGCCGGAGTCACGACGGCTTCAATGACGTGCGGTTCAGCAGGCACGATTCGCCATTTTGCGCCCCGACGGGCCGGAGCGTCCACGCCTCCCTTGGCCTGCGCTAGCCGAGCGCCCGCACAATGAGCGACGCGCCGGAAGCGAGCAGCATCACGGTCACGGCGCGAAGCAGCATGTCGCGCGAGATGCGGCGAAATACGCGCCGCGACACCGCGATGCCGCCGAACGCGGCCGGCACCGCGACCGCGGCGGCAATCCAGACCCGCGGATCGAGCAGCAGGCCGGTGACGAAGAACGCAAGCACCCGCAGCGAGATGCTCGTCATGGTGGCGAAGCCCAGCGTGGCGCGGAACTGCTCCTTGGTGAGTCCGCGCTGCGAAAGGTAGATCACGTACGGCGGGCCGCCCGCGCCGAACAGGGTGCTGGTGATGCCGCCGGCGAATCCCGCCAGCCAGGCCCAATGCGCCGAGATGACGCGCGAGCCGGGGTGCCGCACGAGGTTGTAGAGCGCGAACGAGAGCACGAACACGCCAAGGAGCAGCATGCCCACGGCTCGGGGCAGGTTGACGAGCGCGCTCACCCCCACCGCGGTGCCGGCGAGGATCATCGGCACGAGGCGTGTCCATTCGTAGCGCACCGCATTGCGCGGGTTTTCGAGCCCCACGCGGAACGCGCTCACGAGGTCGGCGAGCGCGAAGAGCGCGAGCGCGAAGGGCAGCGGCACGACGTGGCTCGCGAGCGGGATCGTGATCAGCGCCGCGCCGAACCCCGTGAGGCCGAAGACGAGCGCGCCCGCGAACGCGATCGCCCCCAGCGCGGCGAGCTCGGCCGGGTCCATCAGGCGCCGAGGACCAGGCTCGCGCCCTCGGTGCGGTTCATCGAGCGCAGCCGCCTCAGGTACTTGGTGAACGGCAGGCCTAGGCGCGCCTCGAGCCGCCCGGCGCGCCGGCGCAGCTCCTCCCACTCGAGCCTCGGCGGCAGCCCCTTGAGGGCGAAGGCGGCGATGTTCTGGTCGTACAGCGCGCGCATCGAGACGACGGCGCCGCCGAACGCGCTCTCGAGCCGGCGCCTGTACTGCGCGAGGCGCGGGTCGTCGTCCATGAAGTTCACCACCAGCACCCCGCGCGGCTCGAGCGCAAGGAACGCGGCGTCGTAGAACTCGGCCGCCGCGAGCTCCGGCACGTGCGCCTCGTCGTGGTAGGCGTCCACCACCAGCACGTCGCAGCATTCCGGCGCGAGCGCCTCGGCGCCGTCGCCGATTTCCACGGCGAGGCGCTCGCCGTCCGCAGGCAGGGCGAAGTGGCTGCGTGCGGTCGTCACGATCCGGGGGTCGAGCTCGATCACCCGGACCCTGGTTTTCCTCAGGTGCTTGAAGAAGAACTTCGGCAGCGACCCGCCCCCCAGCCCGATCATCAGCGCGCGGCGCGGCTCGGGATGGAACAGCAGGAAGGCCATCATGCAGCGGGTGTAGTCGAGCGCCAGCGCGAAGGGATCGCCGAGCCGCATCGAGCTCTGGATCGCCTCGCCTCCGACGTGCAGCGAGCGCACCCCGCGCTCGTCGCTGACCGCTATGGTGGGCAGGTTCTTCTTCAGGACCCCGCCATGATAGTGCGTAGGAAAAATCTCACGAAGTTTTGCCGCGCCGCCGCCACAGGCAGGAAATAGGCGATAGGCGGGCGCGCCCCGGCGCGGTAGGGTGGATTCCATGGGGAAGGGGCAGCGGGCGGAGCTCGAAGCAGCGCTCAGCGCGCGGATCGAAGTAATCTTCGACCGCTCGCCCGGGCTATGCGGCTTCTCGATCGACGAGCGGCTCGTTTCCGGAAGCGAGGAAGGCCCCCGCGAATGGGAGCTCTACGTGAGCGCAGTGGAGACCTTGCCCGAGCTTGGCGACCGGGCGAAGCGCTTCATCGGCGAAATCTCCGGCGCGCTCGAAGACCTGCTGACGCAGGAACCCCAGGCAGCCGACCTGCTGCCGGGGCGCACCTTCGCCCGCGTCTGGCACTGACACGCCCTCGGAAGCTCTAGCGCCCTCGGGACAGGGCGAGCTCGGACCCCAGGTCGTCCCCGAGGTGCTGCCCGCACGTCCCGCACACCGGCTCGGCCCCGGCGTCGAGCTTGGAGCCGTCCGGAAGCTCGCAGCCTTCGGGCAGCGTCGGGTCCTCCACCTCGAGAAACCCCGCCGGAACCTTGATGGCCGGCCCGTGGCACGGGCTCGTGCCGCCTACGTGCCACAGGGTGACCAGATCGTTGCCGTGGTCGATGCGTTTCGTTCGCATGGGTAGCAGGAAAACACATGCCCGGGTGCATTTCAAGAACCCAATGCCCGCCGATCGTTGGACAATGGGAAAAGCTTCGTCAAGGCTCTGAATGGCCACGCCTCCGGAATCGAACGATCGCAAGCGCGAGCCCCAGGCCGGCGCGCCGGAGCAGTGCAACTTCCTGATCTGCACCCGCGCCGGCCGCTGCGCGCAGCCTTCAAACTGCCTCGCCGGCGTGATCCCGGTCAATCCCGAATACCGGCCGATCTACGGCGGCGGCGGGGACAAGCGCGAGGAATGATCTACGTCAACGCACCGCGCGCGGTGATTGGCCACAGCGCCTCGACAACGCCGCGGCGCACGCAGACGTACCAGTCGTAGAGATTGACGGTCGGGTCGCAGTGCCCGGGAACGAGGAAGAGCTTCTCACCCAGCGCGGGCGGGTTGGGACCTTCGATGAAGCCGTGCTCGTCGGAGGCTTTGGTGAACTTGAGGACTTCTTTTCCCCACACGGTGGGCATGCCCGAGTCGACGCTCGAGGCCTTGAGGCCGGCGTCGACGATCGCGGCGTGGGGCGAGGGCCGGCTCATCACCGTGGCGAGGACAAAAAGGGCGTGCTCGAAGCGCGGGAGCGGTGCGGCCCATTCGTTGCGCGCGTAGTCGACGTCCATGAAGACGTACGAGCCGGGCTGGATCTCGTTCCACGCGCCCGACTCCACCTCGAACATGAACGTGCCGCTGCCGGCGCCGGTGACGATCGGGGTGTCGATGCCGTTGCGCTTGAAGAGCGCCTTGGTGGCGTTGACCGCTTCGGCGGCGCGGGCGATGTGGGCGCGGCGCTCGGCCATCGTCCGCATGTGTTGCGCGCGGCCGTGATAAGCCTGCAGGCCGCCGAAGCGCAAGCCGGGCGCTTTCGTAATCTCGCGGGCCAGCGCGAGCGCGGGTTCGCCAGGCGCGATGCCGCAGCGGCCCATGCCGACCTCGAGCTCGATATAGACGTCGAGCCGCGCGCCGCTGGCGGCGATCTCGCGGAGGTTCTCGAGGTTGTCGACGCAGACTCCAAGATGCGCACGTCGCGAAAGCGCGGCCAGGCGGGCGATCTTCGGCGCGCCGACGATCTCGTTGCTGACGAGGACGTCCTGCAAGCCGCCCTCGACCAGTGCCTCCGCCTCGGAGACCTTCTGGCAGCACACGCCGACGGCGCCCGCGGCGATCTGGCGCCTGGCGATGTCGGGCGACTTGTGGGTCTTGGCGTGCGCCCTCACGCGCACCTTTCCGGCCACCGCGCGAGCGAGCGCGTCGAGATTGCGCTCGAACGCGTCGAGGTCGAGCACCAGCGCCGGGGTGTCGACGTCTTCAATTCGCTGTCCTACAACGGCGGGCGGGCCCTGGCTCATGAAGGAATCACGCTACCGCTCTCTGCGCGCGCTGGTGGAGGGCGAACCAGACGAGCGCCACCGCGACGAGCGCGATCAGCGGGAGCGCCATCAGGTTGACGCGCTCCCAGCCGGCGCTGGTGACGGTCATTCCCGAGGTAAAGGAGGAGATCACCATCACGATGAAGATGGCCTGGTCGTTGGCGCCCTGCGCCTTGGCGCGTTCCTCGGGGCGGTAGGTGTCGGTGAGAAGCGTGGTGCCTCCTATATAGAGGAAGTTCCAGCCTACACCGAGAAGCACGAGCGACCACCAGAAATTGGCGACCGCCAGCCCCGCCAGCGCCACGCCGATGCAGACCAGGTTGAGCGCCGCCCCGGTCAGCATGACCAACAGCACCCCCAACCGCCGGATCAGCCTGCCGGTGAAGAACGAGGGCGCGAACATCGCGACGACGTGCGACGAGATCACGAACGCGGCGTCGCCGAAAGGGTGGCCGCAGGCCTGCATCGCGATCGGGGTCGAGGTCATGAGGAAGTTCATGACCCCGTAGCTCACCGCGCCGGAGAGCACCGCGACGATGAATTTCGGCTGCGCCGCGATCACGGCAAGCGGCCGGCCGGACGCGGCGCGCTCCGCCGCGGTGGGCGTCGGGATGCGAACGAAGCGCAGCAGCAGCACCGTGAGGAGCGCGAAACCGATGAGCGCGAGGTAGGCGCCCATGAACTTGGGCTGGACGAGGTCGATCGTGTAGCGGCTCGTCGCCGGCCCGACGATCCCGCCGACCAGGCCGCCGGCGAGGACCAGTGAGATCGCGTTGGCGCGCAGGTCCGGCGTCGCGATGTCCGCCGCGACGAAGCGGTAATACTGGCCGAAGGCGTTGTACACGCCCCAAACAAGCGTCCCCAGGCACAGGAGCCAGAAGCTGCTCATGGTGATCGCGGTGGCGCAGATCAGCGCCCCGACCACGCCGAAGAACGTGCCCAGCGTGAGGCCGCGCTGGCGGCCGGCGCGCTTCATGTAGAACGAGGCCAGCATGGTGGAGATCGCGCCGCCAAGCACCCAGCACGTGACCGGCAGCGTCGCAAGGCTGGCGTAGGGCGCAAGCGACAGGCCGGCCAGGCCGTTGATGGCAATGAGGGTCGAATTATTCGCGAATAGCAGCGCCTGGCACGCGACCAGCAACCGGATATTGCGTCTCGTACTGTCTGGATATACAGTATGCGCCATGCCCCCTGATTCTACGAAACCGCGGCTCCACCTGCGGGGCGCGCGGTCCTTCCTGCCGGGCCGTTTCGAAAGCGCGGCGCGCGAAGCGTTCGACGACGGCTGGACCCCGGACGAGCGGCCGCAGACCGAGCTCAGGACCGAGGTCACCATCGAGCGCGCGCGCTCCATCGTTTCGCACAACGACTCGCCCGACGTCGGCTTCGACCGCTCGATCAACCCTTACCGGGGCTGCGAGCACGGCTGCATCTACTGCTATGCCCGGCCGAGCCACGCTTATCTCGAGCTCTCGCCGGGCCTCGACTTCGAGACCAAGCTCTTCGCCAAGACCAACGCCGCCGAGCTCCTGCGAGACGCGCTCGCCAAGCCCGGCTACAAGCCCCAGCCGATCGCGCTCGGCGCCAACACCGACTGCTACCAGCCGATCGAGCGCGGGTTCAAGATCACGCGCCAGATCCTCGAGGTGCTCGCCGAGTGCGAGCATCCGGTCACCCTGGTCACGAAATCGGCCCTGGTGGAACGCGACCTCGATCTGCTCGGGCCGATGGCGGCGAAGAACCTGGTGAAGGTATTCGTCTCCATCGGCACGCTCGACCGCGAGCTTGCAAGGAAGCTCGAGCCGCGCGCCGCGAGCCCGCAAAGACGGCTCGATATCCTGAAAAAATTGAAGGAACACCGTGTTCCCTGCGGGGTGATGGTGGCCGCGCTGATCCCGGCGCTGAACGACAAGACCATGGAGCACGTCCTGGAGGCCGCGGCGCAGGCCGGCGCGGCCGAGGCCGCCTATGTCATCATGCGGCTCCCGAACGAGCTGAAGGATCTCTTCAAGGAGTGGCTCGCCGAGCACTACCCTCAGCGTGCCGAGCACGTCATGAGCGTCATTCGCGACATGCGCGGCGGCAAGGACAATGACCCGCGCTTCGGCACGCGCATGAGCGGAACAGGCAATTACGCCGAGCTCATGGAAAAGCGCTTCGACATAGCCTGCCGCAGGTACGGCCTGAACGGCCACGGCGCGCCGCGCGCCCGGGCCGAGCTCGATTGCTCGCGCTTCAGGCCGCCGTCGCGCGGCGGTCAAATGACGCTTCTCTAAGGGAATGTCCTTCTGAAAGGGACGCGGACGGTATGGCTGGCCGTCGGCTGGGGGCTGGTCGCGGCCATCATCTGGCTTTCGCTCACCCCCTCGCCGCCCAGGATCGATTTCGAGCAAAGCGACAAAGTGGGCCACTTCCTCGCCTACGGCACGCTGATGTTCTGGTTTTCGCAACTCTACGTCGCGCGCAAGACGAGGCTCGCCTGTGCCGCCGGCTTCGCGGCGATGGGCGTGGCGCTGGAATTCATCCAGGGCTGGACCGGCTACCGCGACTTCGAGCTCTACGACATGGTTGCGGACGGCATCGGCGTCGCCCTGGGCTGGACCGCGGCGCTCATCCTGCCCAGATTCTTACCAGGAGCGGAAACAGGAACGCGGTAAGCAGGCCGTTCAGCCCCATCGCCAGGCCCGCGAACGCGCCCATCGTCTCCGACACCTGGAAGGCGCGCGCCGTGCCGATGCCGTGAGCCGCGACGCCGACGGCGAAGCCGCGCACCGCGTGGTCTTCGATGCGCAGCAGATTCAGCGTGCCGCGCGCGAGCACCGCGCCGAGGATGCCTGTGGCGACCACGAGCACCGCGGTGAGCGAAGGCAGACCGCCAAGCTTCTCCGCAATGCCCATCGCGATCGGCGTGGTGACCGATTTCGGCGCGAGCGACAGGAGCGATTCGCGGCTCGCGCCGAGGAGCCAGCCGATGCCGACCGCGGAAATGGCCGCCACGAGCGAGCCGGCGAGAAGCGCGCCGGCGAGCGGCACGAGATTCTTCTTCAGCGTCTGGATATTCGAATACAAAGGCACGGCGAGCGCGACGGTGGCCGGGCCGAGCAGGAAATGCACGAACTGGGCGCCTTCGAAATAGGTCGCGTACGGCGTGTTCGTAATCCACAGCAGGAAAACAAGCAACGCCACCGAAATGGCGACCGGATTGGCGAGAGGGTTGAGCTTCAGCTTGGTGTAGATCCAGAAGGCGAGCTGGTAGGCGACGAGGGTAACGGTCAGGCCGAGGAGCGGCGTCGCCGAAAGGTAGACCCAGATCTCGGAGAACTTCATCGCCGCTGGAGGAGCCGCATGACCAGCGCGGTGACCACTATCGTGAGCACGGTGCTCACGACGAGCGCCACCGCGAGCGCGAGCCATTCCCGGCCCAGGCGGCCAAAGTGCAGCATCACGCCCACGCCCGCCGGGACGAAGAGCAGCGACAGGTGCGAGAGGAGCTGCTGGGAAGTGCCGCGCAAACCCCTGAAGAAGTCGCGCTCGCGCCCCGGCGGAGCGCCCTTGCGCGCGATCAAGGTGATGAAGAGGAGCAGCATCCCGACCACCGGGCCGGGCACAGGCAGGCCGGTGAGCTGCACGAATACCTCGCCGACGAGCTGATAGACGAGAAGAACGGTAATCGCGCCCAGCATCGGCCAGCGATCATGCACAGGAAAAGGGGTCAGAGCAATTTTTCTGTAACACTTCTGGCCCGGCGCATGTCGCGCAACGAAAAATTGCTCTGACCCCTTTTCCTTGAATCCGCTCATTTGATCCAAGGTACCGAGCGGCTGCTCGCCGCCCCGATCGTGCCCACGCTCGCGCGGCTCTCCGCGCCGGGGGTGCTGCTGGTCGCGTTCCAGTCGCTGGTGTCGATCGGCGACACCTACTTCGTCGGCCGCCTCGGCACGGCGCCCCTCGCCGGCCTCGCGCTGGTGTTCCCGCTCATCATGCTGCTGCAGATGACCTCCGCCGGCGCGATGGGCGGCGGGGTGTCTTCCGCCATCGCGCGCGCGCTCGGCGCGGGCAACCTGCCGGCGGCGCGCCGCCTCGTGGTGCACGCGCTGGTCATCGCCGCGGGCATGGGCGCGGCGTTCACCGTGCTGATCCTGCTGGCTGGCCCCGCGATCTACGCGCTCCTCGGCGGAAAGGACGAGACGCTCGCCAACGCCGTGCGCTACAGCAACGTGGTGTTCGCCGGCGCCATCACGGTGTGGATGGCGAACACGCTCTCGAGCGTGCTGCGCGGCACCGGCAACATGCTGGTGCCCGCCCTGGCCCTCATCGTCGCCGCGCTGGTGCACCTGCCGCTCTCGGCCTTCCTCGTCGGCCGCATCGGCATCGCGGGCGCCGGCATCGCCTACATCACCACGTTCGGCATCGCGGCCGCGGCGATGGCGGTCGTGGTGTTCCGGCGCTCGAGCACGCTGCGTCCGGCGCGCGCCGACCTGCGGCTCGAACGGCGGCTCTTCCGGGAGATCCTGCGCGTGGGCGGCATTTCGGTGCTCTCTTCGGTCCAGACCGTGCTCACGGCCGTGATCCTGACCGGCTTCGTCGGACGATACGGCGCGGGCGCCCTCGCCGGCTACGGCGTGGGCCTTCGCCTGGAGCTCCTGCAGATCCCGCTCGTGTTCGCTGTCGGGCAGGCGATGGTCGTGCTCGTCGGCATCCACATCGGCGCCGGGCGCCCCGAGCGCGCCAAGCGCATCGCCTGGATCGGCACGGCTTTCGCCGCCTCGATCAGCCTTTCGATCGGGGCCGTGGCGACGCTCGCGCCGCTCGCCTGGGTAGGCCTTTTCAGCGTCGATCCGGCGGTGCTCGAAAGCGGGTCGCTCTACCTGCGCACCGTGGCGCCGTTCTACCCGATGCTCGCGGCGAACATCGCGCTCTACTTCGCGTCGCAGGGCGCGGGCAAGGTGCTGTGGCCGGTCCTCGCGGGCACGGCGCGTCTTCTCATCGTCATCGCCGGCGGCGCAGCCGCGGCCGCGCTCGGCGGCATCTTCACGGTGATCGCGGCGGCGATGGCGGTGTCCGGTCTGCTCACGATCTGGTTCGTTGCGCGCACGAGGTGGTCATAGCAAGATAGGCCATGACCGAATCGATCTCGGAAGCGCTCGCCCGGGGAGCGCACCAGGCAAAGCTTTCAGCGGCGATGGCCGACCTGACGCAAAGACTGCTGATCGACGTGGCCGGGCTATGCGTCGCCGCCCGCCATGCCGATTACGTGCAGGCGGCGCTGAAAGGCTGGGAGTCGGACGGGCGCTGCACGGCGCTCGGCCATGCGCGCACCCTCGATGCGGGGGGCGCGGCGTTCGTCAACGGCACCGCCGCCCACGGCGAGGACTTCGACGACACCTTCGAAGGCGGACCGGTGCATGCCGGCGCCGTCGTCGTCCCCGCCGTGCTCGCGGTCGCCGAGCGTGAAAGGCTTTCTGGTTTGGATGCAGTTCGAGCTATAAGCATTGGCGTGGAATTGATGTGCCGTGCCAGCCTGGTGGCGCCCAAGCTCATCCACAAGGCGGGCTTCCACCCCACCGCGGTGCTCGGCACCATGGCGGCCGCAGCCGCCGTTTCAACGCTCTTGAATCTTTCGAAGAGCCAATTCGTCAACGCGCTTGGCATCGCAGGCTCGATGGCCTCGGGAATCATCGAATACCTGGCCGAAGGCGCCTGGACCAAGCGGCTTCACCCGGGCTGGGCTGCGCAGTCGGGGATCCGCGCCGCCGACCTCGCGCGCACCGGATTCATCGGGCCGCGCACCGTGCTCGAGGGCACGCACGGCTTCTACCACGGCTTTGCGCGCACCACGCAGGGCGAGTGGGCGAAGCTCACGGACGGCTTCGGCAGCCGCTGGATCGCCGAGCCGCTCGCCTTCAAGGTCTACGCCTGCGGAACCATGACTCATCCGTATATCGATTGCGCGCGACGACTTGCCCCGAGTTTGAACCTGAATGAAATCGACGAAATCGTTTGCGAAGTTGCCGAGGGCACGGTGCATCGCCTGTGGGAGCCGCTCGCGGCGAAACGCGAGCCGCCGAACGCCTACGCCGCCAAGTTCAGCCAGCCCTACTGCATCGCCGCCGGCTTCGTGCTTGGCCATGCCGGGCTCGACGCCTTCACCGACGAGCGCGTGCGCGATCCGCGGCTGCGCGCGCTTGCCGCCAAGGTGCGCTACCAGATCGACCCCGACAACCCCTACCCCGACGAGTTCACCGGCCACATGCGAGTGCGGATGAAGGACGGCAGGGTGCACGAGGAGCGCCAGGCGCATTTCCGCGGCGGCGCGCACGAGCCGCTGTCGCGCGAAGACCTCGAGGAGAAATTCAGGCTGAACTGCGCGTACGGCGGCTGGCCCGCAGAGCGCGCCCGGCAGCTTCTGGATCTTGCGAGAACCGGGTTCAGCGGCCCGGTCGATCTGTCCGAATTTCGCTGAAAAACTCGACCAGCGCGTCGAGCGTGTCGTCCGGCGCCTCGGCCATCAGCGCATGGCCGGAGACCTCGAGCATCTCAACCCGGGCGTTGGGCAGCTTCTGCGCCAGGGCCGTCGCCGTGCGGGGCGGCGTCATCACGTCGCGCCTTCCCAGGATAAAGAGCGCGGGGCACTTGACGCCGGCGAAGTCCGACACGTAGTCGTTGCAGGCCTTGAGGTCGTTGTAGAGCACGCCGGGCGCGAGCCGCGCAAGCCGCGCCAGCATGTCGCCGTACATCCACATCCCGGGATTGGGATTGCCGCCGAACGGGACCTGCGGCGCATGGCCCCAGATCGTCTCCATGTCGAAGGCGGCCTGCTCGTTCTTGCGAGCGGCTTCGAGGAACGCCTCCGAGACCTTCATCGGATAGGCGACGCCGATACAGGCGATCCGCTCCACGCGTTCGGGCTTGCGGTTCGCCGCCTCGAGCGCAACCAGCGCGCCCATGGAATGGCCGACGATGCTCGCGTTCGCGAGTTCCTGCGCGTCCAGCACGCTGAACAGCCAGTCGGCCATCGCGCCGATGGTGGGAAGCGGCGGTCCCTCGGAGCGCCCGTGGCCGGGCAGGTCGAGCGCAAGCACGTTGCGGCCGTGGTAGGCGAAGTAGCGGCTTTGCAGGCCGAAGAGCGAGTGGTCGAGCCCCGCACCGTGCACGAAGACGAGGCTCGGCTTCTGCGGATCGAATGCGCGCGACGCCGTGTAGGCAAAAGCCCGTCTGCGCTCGACGGCCGTCTCCATCAGGCCTTTGCGGCCGCTTTGAGGGCGCGGTCGAGGTCTTCCATCAGGTCGGCGCTCGACTCGAGCCCGATCGACAGGCGCACCGTGCCCGCGGTGATGCCGGATTTCACGAGATCCGCGTCGCTCATGCGGTAGTGAGTGGTTGTCGCCGGATGGATCACCAGCGACTTCGCGTCGCCCACGTTGGCCAGATGCGAGAACACGCGCAGCGACTCGATGAACTTGCGTCCCGCGGGCCGGCCGCCCTTGATCTCGAACGAGAACACCGCCCCGGCGCCTTTCGGTAGCAGCCGCTTGGCGAGCGCGTGGTCCGGATGCGATTCGAGCTCCGGATAGATGACTTTGCCTACTTGAGGATGGTTGGCAAGAAAAGCGGCTACGGCGCGCGTGTTCTCGACGTGCCGCGGCATGCGCACGTGCAGCGTCTCGATGCCTTGCAGGATCTGGAACGCGGTCATCGGCGCCATGCAGGCGCCGAAGTCGCGCAACCCTTCGCGCCGCGCGCGCAGCAGGAACGCGCGCGTGCCCGACTCCTCCTCGAAGTCCATGCCGTGGAAGCCCTCGTAGGGCGCGGTGAGCGTGGCGAACCTGCCCGAGGCCTCCCAGTCGAAGCGGCCCGAGTCCACCAGCACACCGCCGATCGCCACCCCGTGCCCGCCGAGGAACTTGGTCGCCGAGTGGTAGAGGAGATCGGCGCCGAGCCCGAAATGGTTCATGAGATACGGCGTGGTGAAGGTCGCGTCGACGAGCAACGGCACCTTTGCGTCGTGCGCGATCGCCGCAACTGCCGGAACGTCCAGCACGTCCAGACCCGGGTTGCCGAGGGTTTCTCCGAACAGCAAGCGGGTATTGGGCCGGATCGCTTTCTTCCATCCGTCGAGATCTCTCGGGTTGACGAACGTCGTCTCGATGCCGAAGCGCCTGAGGGTGTAGCCGAGCAGGTTGTGCGAGCCGCCGTAGAGCGAGCCCGAAGCGACCACGTGGTCGCCCGCGCCCATCAGCGTGGCGACGGCGAGGTGCAGCGCCGCCTGGCCCGAGGCGGTGGCGATCGCGCCTACGCCGCCCTCGAGCGCCGCGACGCGCTCTTCGAGCACCGCGACCGTCGGGTTCGAGATGCGCGAGTAGACGTGGCCCGCGCGCTCCATGTTGAAGAGCGACGCGGCGTGCTCGGTGTCGCGGAAGACGTACGAGGTGGTCTGGTAGATCGGCACCGCGCGGCTGCCGGTCGCCGGATCGGGCGACTGGCCGGCGTGCAGCGCCAGCGTGTCAAATTCGGGGTACTTCGGTCCAGCCATAGGAAATCGGGGTCAGGCCCCGATTTTCATCAGTGCAGGTTCTTGCGCGACGGGCGAGTGTAGGTCTCGAAAGCCCGCTCGGGCTTTTTCTCCTGCGACGCCTTTTCCTTCCAGTCGCGGTCGAACAGCTCGTTCACGATCGCGGTGACCTGCGTGACCGCGGCCTTGTCGAACTGGCGCCCGAGGATCGCGGCGACGTCCTCGACCATGCAGCGGCGCTGCGCCTCGTGGATCGCCTGCGCGGTCGGCCCGACGAAGAGGAGCTTGGACTCCTGCTCGCCGTTCTCGAGATAGGTGGTGACGTCGACCTCGACCGCCTCGTAGCAATAGGGGCCGAGGTTCTCGAGCGTGGCCTCGAGCGCGCCGTGGAAGCTGCGGCCGATCTCGCCGGTCCAGCACAGGTAGATCAGCAGGTCCTTCTCGTCGTAGCGGATGCCGGGCTCGTCGGGCTCCAGGCTCTTCACGTCGGAAAGGCCGTCGGCGTCCAGGTATTCGAGCAGCGGCGCGAAAGCCTGCTCGAGCTGGCGCTTGGAGACGCCTTCGAGAACCGGTATGTCCGCGTGGACGTGGACTTCGAGCCGCATGGCGAAAACCTCGGGAGGGGATGGACGCATTCTACCTTTAAAATTTCCCGGTGATGGAGGCCCGCGTTTTGCCCGCGTACGGGGGTGGCAGCCTGGTCAATCTCGTCGCGTCGCTGGTCGAGGCGCGCGGAGGGCCTCGGCGGCACCCGCCGCTCGCGCTGCTCGAGGCCCGGGAACTCGCGCCCGCGCGCAATATCGTGCTCGTCATCGTCGACGGCCTGGGCGACAACTACCTGATGCGTCAGGGCAAGGGCGGGGAGCTGGCGCGCCGGCGGCGAGGCGCGCTCACCTCCGTGTTTCCCTCGACCACCGCGTCGGCAATCACCACTTCGTACACCGGCTGCACCCCGCTCGAGCACGGCATCACCGGCTGGTACACCTATTTCGGCGAGGCGGGCTACGTGGCCGCGCCGCTGCCCTTCCGCACGCGCGGCGACATGGTGCCGCTGCGCGAAAAAGGCTTCAGTCCCGAGCGCGCGTTCACGGCGAAGCCGATCTTCGAGAGCATGCAGGCGCGCGCGATCATCGTGTCCTCGGCCGAGATCATCGCCTCCGACTACAACCTGTATCACTGCGCGGGGGCCGAGCGCCGCGCGTACGACAGCCTGGAGCGCTTCGTGGCCGAGGTCGAGGCCGCGGTGAAGTCGGGCCCGGAGCGCAAGTTCGTGTACGCCTACTGGCCCGCCTACGACGCCACGTCGCACCGCTACGGCTCGGAAAGCGCCGAGGCCGCGCGCGAGTTCGAGCGCATCGACGCCGCGTTCGGAGAGCTGCTGCGGAGGGTTTCGGGCACGGACACGGCGGTAGTCGCGACCGCGGACCATGGCTTCATCGACGTGTCGCCCGAAACCTCGCTCGAGCTTCCGCCGTCGCTCGCCGCGATGCTGCGCTTTCCGCTGTGCGGCGAGCGCCGCGTGGCTTACTGCCACGTGCACGACAGCGGCGCATTCGCCGAGAAGGCGCGCGGCTGGCTCGGCGAGCGCGCGGAAGTGAAGCCGAGCGCGGACCTTGTGAGCGATGGCTGGTTCGGAACGGGCCAAGCGCATCCGCGCTTCGCCGAGCGCGTCGGCGACGTCGCGCTGGTCATGAACGGCCGCTACACCGTGAAGGACTGGACCGCGGGCGAGCCGCGCCACCTGCACATCGGCAACCACGGCGGCCCGACCGCCGACGAGATGATGATTCCCTTAATCGTGGAGAGTGCATGAAAGCGACCGTGAACGGCATCGAGACCTATTACGAAATCCATGGCAACAGGAACGCCCCCACCTGGCTCGTGTTCAGCCACTCGCTCGCGTGCAGCGTGCGCATGTGGGACGGCGAGATCGAGCGGCACAAGGCGAAGCACTGCGTGCTCGCTTACGACACGCGCGGTCACGGCCAGAGCGCGGCGCCGAAAGGCCCGTACACGCTTGAAGCGCTCGCCGACGATTTGTTTTTCCTGTTAAAGGAACTTGGAGTTTCCAGACCACACTACTGCGGGCTCTCGATGGGCGGAATGATCGGGCAGACCGCGGCGCTCAAGTATCCCGGCATTTTCCGCAGCATGACGCTTGCCGACACCACGAGCCGCTACCCGGCGGAAGCCGCGCCGATGTGGGAAGAGCGCATTCGCACCGCCGAGTCGAAGGGCATGGCGCCGCTGGTGCAGCCTACCCTGGAGCGCTGGTTCACCGAGCCGTTCCGCAAGAGTCACCCGGAAAAGGTGAAGCAGGTCGCCGCGCTCATCGGGAACACCCCGGTCGCGGGCTACGCAGGCTGCTGCGCGGCGATCCCGAAGATCAACGTCACCTCGAGGCTGAAGGAGCTGAAGACGCCGACGCTGGTCATCTGCGGCGAGAACGACCCCGGCACGCCGCCGGCGATGGCGCGCGAGATCCAGCAGAACATTGCGGGCGCGAAGCTGGTGCTGATTCCGCAGGCCGCTCACCTCTCCAACATCGAGCAGCCCGAGGCGTTCAATCGCGCTCTTGCGGACTTCCTTTCATCCCCTGCCAGCGGGTGAGCTTGGCGGAGTGCACGCCGTAAAGGTCGAGGATCCGGCCCACCGTGTGCGCGACCAGGTCCTCGATCGATTTCGGCAGGGCGTAGAACGCCGGCACCGGCGGCATCACGATCGCGCCCATCTCGGTCACCGCGGTCATGTTGCGCAGGTGCGCGAGGTTGAGCGGCGTCTCGCGCGGAACCAGCACCAGGCGGCGGCGCTCCTTCAGCACCACGTCCGCGGCTCGCGACAAGAGGTCGTCGGCGTGCGCATGCGCCACCGCGGCGAGCGTCTTCATCGAGCAGGGCGCGATCACCATGCCTTCGGTGAGGAACGAGCCGCTCGCGATGGCGGCGGCGATGTCCTTCGGGTGGTAGGCGACCGTAGCGAGCTTCTCGAGATCCTTGCGGCGCATCTTGAGCTCGTGCCAGAGGTTCAGCGCGCCGGCGTCCGACAGCACGACATGGCTCTCCCACTCCTCGAGGCTCTTCAGCGTGCGCAGCAGCTCGACGCCGTAGATCGCGCCGGTGGCGCCCGTGATGCCGATGATGAGGCGTTTCATGGCCCGCTAGGTTACCCGCGAACCGAGGCTTGGGGGCAATACTCGCCGCGGGGCTGAGCGCCGCAGACGCTGGCGGCGCTACAACCCGCGGGACTTCCTCGCTAACGGCTGTGCGGCCGAATCAGGCTTTGCGGCCGGATCAGCCGCGCTTGTAGACGATCTTCTTCGTGCCGCCGTCGCAGGTGCCGACCACCTTGCCTTCGGCCTGCGCTTCGGTGTCGACCACGTCGAGGGTGAACTTGTCGACGCCGTTCTTCTTGATCTTGGCGTCGATCTCGGCCTTGAGCTCGTCGCAGGACTTTCTCGTCGACTGCGCCGAAGCCGCGCCCGCCAGGCCCAGCACCATTACCGCCACGATGACTCGGATCATGATGTCTCCCTTCTTCTAATGGAGTCCGTGAAGGACCGTGGGGCGCACTCTACTCCACAAAAGAAAAAGCCGCCGTGAAGACGGCCACTGTGGAATTTTTCCGCTCTAGGCGTGCGCGAGCAGCCAGTACAGCGCGGTCGGGCCGAGGGAGAGCGTGGCGAGGAGCGCGGCGCGGCCGTGGCGGCGGAAAGTACCGTTGGGCTTGAAATAGAGGTTGCGGATGACGTCGTCGCGGCCGCCGCCCCACAACCAGTCGGGGCCGGCCTTGTTGGTCACATACGGGTTGAAGATGCCCAGCACAAAGGAAACGAACGTCCCCACGATCACGCCCAACGCCACGAGAAGCCTCCCCGGAGAGCACTGCTTGTAGCCGCGCATTATATTTGCGTATCGCGATTTAGTCGCTGTCCCAAAATCCCGACAGGAGCAACCGACCCCATGCTAAAAACTACCATTGCAGGCAGCCTGCCCAAGCCCGAGTGGCTTGCCGAACCGAAGAAGCTCTGGCCCGCGTGGCGCGGCGCGGGTGCGGCGCTCGAGCGCGCGAAGCGCGACGCCACGCTGCTCTGGCTCAAGGAGCAGGAGGACGCCGGCATAGACATCGTCACCGACGGTGAGCAGTCGCGCCAGCACTTCGTGCACGGCTTCCTCGAGTTCGTCGAAGGCATCGATTTCAGCCGCAAGGTGAAGATGGGTATCCGCAACAACCGCTACGACGCCATGGTGCCGGTGGTCACCTCCGAGCTGCGCCTGAAGGGCCGCGTGCATCGGACCGAGGCGTTGCTGCTGAAGGGCCACACGAGCAAGCCGCGCAAGATCACGCTCCCGGGTCCGATGACCATCGTCGACACAGTCGCCGACGAGCATTACGGCGACAAGGTGAAGCTCGCGATGGCGTTCGCCGCGCTGCTCAACCAGGAGGCGCGCGCGCTGGAGAAGGACGGCGTCGACGTGATCCAGTTCGACGAGCCGGCTTTCAACGTGTACATGGAAGACGTGAAGCGCTGGGGCATCGACGCGCTCCACCGCGCCATCGCGGGCCTGAAATGCACCACCTGCGTGCACATCTGCTACGGCTACGGCATCCAGGCCAACGTCGACTGGAAGAAGACCCTCGGGGAGGAGTGGCGCCAGTACGAGGAGATCTTCCCCGCGCTCGCAAAGAGCCGGATCGATCAAGTGTCGCTCGAGTGCATCCATTCGCACGTCCCGGTCGAGCTCCTGCGCCTGCTCAAGGGCAAGGACGTGCTCGTCGGCGTGATCGACGTCGCGAGCGATCAGATTGAAACCCCCGAGGAGGTCGCCGGCACCATCCGGAGGGCGCTGAAATACGTCCCGGCGAAGCACTTCTACGCCTGCACCAATTGCGGCATGGCGCCGATGGACCGCGAGGTCGCGGTCGCGAAGCTCAAGGCCCTCGCCGCCGGCGCGGCCCTCGCCCGCAAGAATCTGGCAAAGAAGCGCAAGCGCAGCCGGTAAACCATGATCTTTACCCCCACCCTTGCCACCCGCGGCATGGTGGCGTCCCCTCATGCGCTCGCTTCGGCCGCCGGCGCGGACGCGCTGCGAGCCGGCGGCTCGGCGGTCGACGCTGCCATCGCCGCCGCCGCCACGCTGGGGGTCGTCTACCCCCATATGTGCGGCATCGGTGGCGATGCCTTCTGGCTGATCTACGACGCGGCCACGCGCAAGGTCTCGTACCTCGACGGCGGCGGCCGCGCCGCCGCGGCTGCAACGCTCGAGCATTTTCGCGGGCAGCAGGAGATCCCTTTCCGCGGGCTCGTGCCCGCCACGCTCACGACGCCCGGCGCCGTCGCCAGCTTTTGCGAAGCGCACGCGCGGCACGGAACGCTGACTCTGGCGCGCTGCCTGCAAGACGCAATCCAGTACGCCCGCGATGGCTTTCCGGTCACAGCGCGCCTTTCACGCTGGATCGAGCAGACCGCGGCCGAACTGGATGGCGCATCGGCGGCGCTGTTCCTGCCTCAGGGCCAGGTGCCGCGTGCGGGCGCACGGTTACGAAACCCCAACCTCGCGCGAACGCTGGAAGCGATCGGTGCGCAGGGCCGCACCGGGTTTTACGCAGGCGAAGTCGCGAAGCAGCTTGCCGCGCTGGGTGGATTCTTCCGCGAGAGCGACCTAGCCGCGCAACGCGCCCACTGGGGCGAGCCAATCCGCGGCAGCTATCGCGGCGTGACCATTTACGAGACGCCCCCGCCGACGCAGGGGTTCACAGTCCTCGAGATGCTCAATCTGCTCGAGCCGCTCGAGCTCGCAAAGCGGGAGTTTCTCGGTCCCGACCACGTCCATCTCCTGGTGCAGGCCAAGCAGATCGCCTACCACGATCGCGACCGCTGGCTTGCCGATCCGCAGTTCGCAGCGGTGCCCATCGCGCGCCTCGTGTCGAAGGCCTATGCCGATTCCCGCCGCGCGTTGATCGACCCGGCGCGCGCACTGCCGTGGGACAAGCTCCCCTCCGGGGGGAGCCTCGCCGGCGACACGGTGCACATCGCGGCGGTGGACGCGAAGGGCAATGCGGCCTCCTTGATCTTCAGCCTGTACGGCATATTCGGCGCCTGCGTCGCTGCAGGCGAGGCCGGCGTGATCATGCAGAACCGCAGCGCATACTTCTCGCTAGACCCCGCGCATCCCAACCGCCTCGAGCCCGGCAAGGCCCCGCTGCATACGTTGATCGCCTCGCTCGCATTCAAGAACGAAAAGCTCTGGGCGGTGGTTGGCTGCATGGGGGCGGACGGCCAGCCCCAGATTCACGTCCAGACCTACGTCGCGATGATCGACTTCGGTCAGGACATCCAGCAGGCGCTCGCCCTGCCGCGCTGGCTCTCCGGGCGTTTCGCGCTCGGCGAGGCTCGCGACACGCTGCACATCGAGGCGCGCTACCCGCAGGCGACTATCGACGAGCTCGCGCGCCGCGGTCATCCGCTGGACCGCTGGGGCGACTGGAACGAGCTTGCCGGCCACGCCACCGGTATCACCATCGAGGCCACGACCGGCGTGCTGGCGGGCGGCAGCGATCCGCGCAGCGACGGAGCCGCGGTGGGATACTAGCGGCATGTTCCACTTGATTGCAGAACGCAAGATCGCCGAAGCCCTCGCGTACTAGGAGAAGGCGCTGGCGAAACTCGGCCGCTAGGAAGGCTTCGCCATTTCGGCCGGGCCGTACACCAGCGACACGTTCGCGTCCGGCGGGATCGGCGGCAGATCCGCTTCCCACTTCGAGAATTCTTCCCTCAGGTGCTCGAGGCGCGCCGGCTCCCGGTGTCTCATGTTCGCCCGCTCGCGCGGATCGCGCGCGAGGTCGTACAGGAACTCGTTGCCCTCGATCGAGAGGTATTTCCAGTTCCCCGAGCGCACCGCCTTCTGGTCGCGGAACTTCATCCGCCAATAGAGATTCCTCGGCGGTTGTTCCTTGAGGAGATCAATGCCGTCCAGCGGATAGTCCGGGTGCGGGTCGACCCCGGCGGCATTCAGGAACGTCGCGGTCCAATCCATCGTGATCGCGAGCTGGGCGGTGGTCCTGCCCTGCGGCACGCGCGCGGGCCAGCGCGCGATATAGGGCACACGGATGCCGCCCTCCAGCAGGTCCATCTTGCCGCCGACCAGCGGCCAGTTGTCGGAGAAGCGCTCGCCGCCGTTGTCGCTCGTGAAGACCACCAGCGTGCGTTCGGCGGCGCCGGTGCGCTCGAGCGCGGCCAGCACCTGGCCGATGCCCTCGTCCATGTGGTGGATCATGGCGAGGTAGGTCTTCACCGAGCCGCCGTCGAGGTGGGCGATGTTGACGAGGCGCCTCGACTCCTCTGCGTCGTCGCGGGTTTCCCAGGGCCAGTGCGGCGCGGTGTAGTGAAGCGAGAGCAAGAACGGCTCGCCTTTCTGCCGCTGCACGAACGAGACGGCCCGCTGCGACAGGAGATCGGTCATGTACCCGCTGCGATGGACCTCGTCGTCGCCGTCATAGAGGTCGTGCTTCCCGGCGGAGTCGCAGTGGCGGAAGTAATCGACCCCGCCGCTCATGGGGCCGAAGAATTCCTGGTAGCCGCTCTTCAGCGGGCCGAAGTGCGGCGCGAAACCGAGGTGCCACTTGCCGATCAGCGCGGTCGCATAGCCGGCGTCGCGCAGGAGCGATGCCAAGGTCGGATGAGACGGGGGCAGCCCGAGGTCCGGGCGGCCGCGCCCGATGCGGCTGGCGATGGGCTCGTCGGCGGCGCCGCGCAGGCGGTACTGCCACCGACCGGTGGCGAGCGCAAAGCGCGTCGGCGAGCACACCGGCGAATTGGCGTAACCGTCGGTAAAGCGCAACCCCTCGGCGGCCATCCGGTCGAGGTTCGGCGAGCACTGGCTGCGTCCGGCGTAGCAACCGAGGTCGGCATAACCCAGGTCGTCGGCGAGGATGAAGACGAAGTTTGGTCTAGTCAGGTTTGATTTTCGCCTCGTTGATGACGCGGCCCCATTTTTGCAGCTCTGCGCGAATCAGGTTACCGAAGGCATTGGCGCTCGATTCTGCAGGCTCGAAGCCAGCCGCGGCAAGCCTCTGCTTGACCTCGTCCATCGCTAGAACGGCCGTGATCGCGCCCTCCAGGCGCAGGATCACGGGCTTTGGCGTTTCGGCGGGGGCAATGATACCGGTCCAGTCGCGCACATCCACCGCGTAGCCGAGCTCGGCGAGCGTCGGCAGGTCCGGGAGTGCAGGAAGCCGCGAGGGTGCCGGCGTCGCCAGTGCACGCAGCTTTCCCGCCTTGAGGTGTGGGATTACGGCAGGCGCGATGGCAAACATCATGTCTACCTGCTCGCCCATGACCGCGGCGACTCCGGCCACGGCACCGTTGAACGGGACGTGGCGCATTTCGATCGCCGCATTGAGGCTGAAGAGTTCGCCCGCCACGTGCGCGGGCGACCCGTTGCCGCCGGAAGCGAACGTCAGCGACTGCGGATGCGCTTTTGCTGCCGCTATGAGCTCGGCAACCGAGCGGATTGGAGCCGAAGGCCTCACTACCAGGACATTCGAGACCCATGCGAGCTGGCGTACCGGGGCGAGGTCGCTGGCGATGTCATAGGGCAGCTTCGGCAGCAAGTGCGGGGCGATCGTCTGCGGCATGGTGATCGCTCCCAGCGTATGCCCGTCGGGGGGCGCCTTGGCGACTGCGCCCAGGGCGATGGTGCCGATGGCACCCGGACGATTCTCGATCACAACGGGCTGACCGAGCGCCGCGCTGAGCGGCTCGGCGATGATCCGCCCGACGACGTCGCCCGGAGTTCCCGGAGCCGCTCCGGCAATCAGCCGCACCGGCTTGCTTGGGTAATGGGGTTGTGCGGCCACAGATGCAGCCGCGAGAGACAGGACGATGGCGAGTGAGCGCATGCCGCAGTGAACCATCGCCGCCGCGAGCGCGTAAGATATCTCGCGAAGCACTGCGATAACCGGGAGTTATAGACTGCGCCTGAACCAGCTACGCGATTTCATCGCCGTCGTCGAGGCCGGCAGCCTGCGGTCGGCCGCCGGCAAGGTGGGCGTGTCGCAGCCCGCAATGAGCAAGAGCATCCGGCAGCTCGAGCAGGAGCTCCAGGTGCAGCTTCTGCAGCGCAACGCCCGCGGCGCGGTATTGACCCGGGCCGGCAAGACATTCCTCGCGCGCGCACGGGTTATCCAGAGCGAGCTGCGCAAAGCGGACGACGACCTTCAGGAGCTTCGCGGCGGAGAGCGGGGCGCGGTCAGCTTCGGTGTGGCGCCGGTCGCCGGCATGCTGATCGTGCCGGAGGCGTTGCAGTACTTCAGACGCAGCCAACCTGCTGCCGACGTGCGCGTGGTCGAAGGCGCCAGCGGCGCGCTCAAATTGCTGGTGCGCGATGAGACGCTCGACTTCTGCGTCAGCCAGAGCCCGAGCGCCATCGTCGACGCCGGGCTGCGTTTCAAGCCGCTGTTCAGGCCGCGGTTAGCCGTCGTTGCAAGACGCGGGCATCCCTTGCGTGCCGCCACTCGTCTGCGCGACCTCGCCGGCGCTTCCTGGCTGATGTTTTACCCTCCGGGCTCCGGCGCGATGCTGGAGAAGCTCTTCGCGTCCGAGGGACTGCCTTTGCCGCGCCCGATCGTCCACTGCGAGTCTTTCGCTTCCGCCCTGTCGCTTGTCGCCAAGACAGATGTTCTGGGGCTGCTCAGCCTGGAGATGGTGACTGAAGTATGGGGGCAGCGCTACCTGCAGGCCATCGAGATCGAGGAGGCGATTCCAGCTCCGCTCATCGGCCTTTACATGCGCGCCGACACCCCGCCCACACCTGCCCCGCGCGCGATGATGCAGGCAATCACTCTGGTTGCCCGGCGACTGGCGCGAGAAAGGTAGCCATTAGTCGAGCTTCAGGCCGATGCGTTGCACGACCGGCGCCCACTTGACGGCGGCCTCCTTGAGGACTTTCGCGGCGTCCGGCGGTGTGCCGCCGAGCGTCACGACGTCGAGCGCCGCGGCCCGGTCCTTCACCTCGCGGGCTTCGAGCGCCTTCGCAGTTTCGGCGCTCATGCGCATGACAATGGCCTGCGGCACGCGCGCGGAGGCGAAGAGCACGAGGTAGAACGGCGCGTCGAAGCCGGGCGCGCCAGCTTCCGCAGCGGGAGGCACCTCCGGGGCGAGCGGCGAGCGCGCCTGTGTCGACACGGCGAGCGCCCTGAGCCTGCCCGCCTTGACGTGCGGGAGCACCGTCGGCGTGGCGAGAAAGCCGCAATGCACCTGTCCGCCCATCACGTCGGTGGTGGCAGCGGCCGGACCTTTGTAGGGCACGTGGAGCATGGTGACTCCGGCGCTGGCGAGGAGCAACTCCGCCGCGAGATGGCCCGGCACGCCGGGGCCTCCGGACGCATAGGTAAGCGGCTCGCGCTTCGCGAGCTGCAGCAGCTCGCCGAGGGTCTTCACCGGCACTGCCGGGTTGCACACCATCATCTGCGAGAAGCTGCCGAGCAGGGTCACCGGCACGATGTCGCGCCAGGGGTCGAAAGGCATCTTGCGGAAGACATGCGGATTGACGGTGAAGAGCGTATCCGTCGTAACGCCAAAGCTGTAGCCGTCGGCTGCCGACGCCACGGCTTCAGCGCCGATGTTGCCGCTGGCGCCGACACGGTTCTCGATCACGAAGGGCTGCTTGAACACGCCCTGCAGGCGCTCGCCGACCATACGGCTCACGATCTCGGAGGGTCCGCCGGGCGGAAAGGTGATGACGAGGCGCACCGGCTTCGCCGGCCAGTCCTGCGCGCTGGCCGCTTGGGCGGCGCCGAGCGCGGCGCCGATCAGCGCGGATCGGATCCGCGGGGGGAGTCGCATCTCCGCATTCTAGTTACTTGGGCTTCGCCTCGTACTCGGAGATCGCCTTCTTCAGCTCGCTGAACTCCGAGCAGGGGAAAAAGCACAGCTTGTCGAGCGAGCTCAGGTGCTCCTTGGCCTTGGGCAGGTTGCCGACCATGAGATAGGCCTCGCCGATGTACTCGTGCGCGCCGCGGTGCCTGGGATCGAGGCGCAACGCCTCGTTGTAGTGCTTGAACACGAGGCTCATGTCCGCGTTGGCGCCCTTGCGGATCGAGTAGGCGTAGAGGTTGTGATAGTCGGCGTTGCCGGGGTTGCGGGCGACCGCGTCCTGGAGGAGCGCCTGGGCTTTCGGCCAGTCCTGGCTGGCGAGGGTCTTGCTCGCCTGCTCGAGCACCGGGTCGGTCTTGACTACGGGCTGCGAGTCGGCGGGCAGCGCTGCGGCCGGTGCGAGGAGAAGCGCGGCGAAGACGAGGGTCGAAGGTTTCATGACAGGTCCCTGGTGTGTCGCTGTGGTTTGGAGGAAACTTCCCTCATTGTAAGAATCGGCGCCGGGCACGGAAAGCGGAATTACCACGCCGATACGAAGCGAAATGCGCCGGATACAAATCCTACTCCTTGCCGCGCTGACAATCCTCGCCGGGGCGGCATTCCCGCAGGCACCGGCATCGCGCCAGGAGGCGCTCAGGTCTCTCGGCAGCGCCGATGCGGCGGCGCGTGCCGCCGGCGTGGCGTGGATCGCGCAAAACGGCGCGGCGGCGGATGCCGCGCCGCTGTACGAGCGGCTGCGGGACGAGAGCCCCATGGTGCGCAGCTTCGCCGAGCAGGCGCTCTGGATGCTGTGGAGCCGCTCGGGCGACGAGGCGCTCGACCGCCTGCTCGAGCGCGGCGTCGACGAGATGCAGTCGGGCCGCCACGCCGAGGCCATCGCCACCTTCTCGGAAGTGATCCGGCTCAAGCCCGCGTTTGCCGAAGGCTGGAACAAGCGCGCCACCGCGCTTTATCTCTCGGGCCAATACCAGCGCTCGCTCGCCGACTGCGCCGAGGTCATCAAGCGCAATCCGCGCCACTTCGGCGCGCTCTCGGGCGCGGGGCTGAACCACCTTGAGCTCGAACAGCACCGCCAGGCGCTGGGATGGTTCCGGTGCGCGCTCGAGGTCAACCCCAACATGGGCGGGATCGAAGCCGAGGTGCGCCGCCTGGAAGAGCTGCTGCGCGGCCGCTCCACGTAGCTGGACTAGCTAGACGAAATCCTTCGCCGCCGCGTCCGCGTCGAGCGGCGCGCCGGTGAGATGGCCCTGGATGAAGTCGCAGCCGCAGCTCCCGAGAAACGCGCGCTGCTCCTCGTTTTCCACGCCCTCGCCGATGACCCGGAGCTCGAGCGCATGCGCGAGCGCGACGATCGCGGATACGATCGCGCACTGATCGGCGTCGGCGGGCAGCTCGCCCGTGAACGAGCGGTCGATCTTCAGGAGGTCCACCGGAAAGCGCTTCAGGTACGAAAGGCTCGAATAGCCGGTGCCGAAATCGTCGATGGCGATCGACACGCCCAGGGCCTTCAGCCGGTTGAGGGTCGCCAGGGTGACGTCGGTGTACTGCATCGCGGTGCTCTCGGTGATCTCGAGCTGCAGCAGGCGCGCCGGCAGCCCGGTTTCGCGCAGCGCGGCGGCAACCGTGTGCACGAGCTTCGGATCGTTGAACTGGCGCGGCGAGAGATTCACCGAGACCGGCAGCCCGCGCTCCACCCCGATGAAGGTGGCCCAGCGGCAGGCCTGGCGCAGCACCCATTCGCCGAGCTTGAGGATCATGCCGCTCTCCTCGGCGAGCTGGATGAACTCGCCCGGCTCGACCAGGCCGCGCTCGGGGTGCTGCCACCGCGCGAGCGCCTCGTGCGCGGCGATGAGGCCGGTTTTCGCGTCGACGATCGGCTGGTAATAGACGCGCAGCTCGTCCTTGCCGAGCGCGCGCCGCAGGTCGGCTTCGAGGGCGAGCCGGCGCGAGGCCGCCTGGTTCATCTCGGCGGTGAAGAACTGGTAGTTGGCGCGCCCGAGCTCCTTGGCGTGGTACATCGCGGCGTCGGAGTTGCGGATCAGGGTCTCGGCGTCGCGGCCGTCGTCGGGGAACACCGCGATGCCGATCGAGGGCGTGACGATGAGCTCGCGCTCCTCGGCCACGAACGGCTGCGAAAGCTGCTCGAGCACCTTGTGCGCGACGTGCGCGGCGTCGGCGGCGCGCTTCAGCTCGGGCAGGACCACCACGAACTCGTCGCCGCCGATGCGGCAGATGGTGTCGCCCACGCGCAGCTGCCTGACGAGGCGCTGCGCGACCTCCTTCAGAAGGATGTCGCCCACCGCGTGGCCGAGCGAGTCGTTGACCGCCTTGAAGCGGTCGAGGTCGACGAACATGACCGCGGTCTGCTTGCGGTTGCGGTACGAGAGCGCGAGCGCCTGCGTCAGGCGGTCTTCCAGCAGCCTGCGGTTCGGCAGCCCGGTGAGCGCGTCGTGGTCGGCGAGGTGCCGCGCGCGCGCGTTGGCCTCCTGCAGCTCGGCCGTGCGCTCGGCCACGGCGCGCTCCAGCGCATCGCGCGAGGACTGCAGCAGTTCGCGCGCCGCGTGCTCGGCGGTCACGTCCTCCAGGCTCCAGATCCATTCCTGCTCGGGCTCGCCCACGTCGATGCGCCGGCCGCGGGTGCGGCAGCGGAAGGTCGAGCCGTCGCGGCGCTTGAAAAGCCACTCCGCATCGTGGGTCTCGCCGGGCGCGGTGCGCTGGTAGGCGAGCCGGCCGGCCTCCTCCCAGTCGGCGGGCGAAGCGAACAGCACCGCCGAGCTCTCCCCGACGAGCTCGCCCGGTCCGGCGCCGACCATCTCCTCGAGGAAGCGGTTGCAGCGCTGGATCGTGCGCGCGCGCCCGAACGCGATGCCGACCGCGGCGTTGTCGAGGATCAGCTCCTGCTCGCCGAGCGCCCGCTGCACGCGCTCCTCGGTCTCGTGGTGCTCGCGGACCAGGCGCCGCAGGTCCTCCTCCGCGCGCCGGCGCTCGGTGACGTCCTCCACGATCCACACCGAGCCCCGGTGCGGATCGAGCGGATCGACCGCGCGGCCGTCGGCCCGGCTCCAGAACGTGGTGCCGTCCTTGCGCCGGCGCAGCTCGACCCGGCGCGAGGTCTCGCCGCGCGCGAGCGTCTCGTAGACCGCGCCGGCTTTCGCGTGCTCCGAGATGTCGGTGTACAGCACCGCGGTGGGCTTGCCCTCGAGCTCGGCAGGGCCGTAGCCGTACATCTCCTCGTAGCGCCGGTTGCAGCGCACGATGCGCCGGTCCTTGATGAACACGATGCCGATCGACGCGGTGGCGAGGATTGCCTCCTGCTCGCGCAGCAGCCGCGCGAGCTCGTCGGCGTCGCGTCGCTTGTCGGTGATGTCCTCGACGATCCACACCGTGCCCTGCTGCGGGCTCTCCGGATCGAGGCACTTCGCCACCAGGCGGGCGACGAAGGTCGAGCCGTCGCTGCGCTTGAGCTCCCACTCGACGTCGAGCTGGCCGCCGCGCGAGATCAGCGGCCCGGCGATCTCGCCGAGCGCCGCGTAGCTCGCCGGGCTCGCGCAGATCACCTCGCCGGGCTGGCCGATCAGCTCGTCCGGTTCGTAGCCGAGCATCGCGGCGAAGCGGGCGTTGCACAGGAAGAAGCGGCGCTCGCGCGTGAACGCGATGCCGATCGATAGATTGGCGAGCAGCGCGTCGTACTCGAGCTGGGTATAGCGCGTGCGGCCGGCGTAGCTCGCCGGCGGCGACTCGGCAGGGCTTGCCGCGCCGCGCAGCGGGGCGGGTTCGGTCACTTTCCGGACGGCTCGGCGCGGGCGCGGCGCGCGAGCACCCTGAAGTCCTCGGCGTAGCGCCGGAAGTTGGCCGCGGCGCGGTTGCGCTGCTCGGGGGCAAGCGTCCTGTCGAGCTCCAGGAGGAGCGCCAGGAACTCCTGGCGGTAGCGCTCGCTTGCGGCGAGGTGCGCCGGATCGCGGCCATGGTCCCAGTTGGTGATCCAGTCGGGCAGGCGCTTCTGCGCTTCGCGCTTGCGGATCATGTCGACGAATTCGGCTTGCATGCGCTGGCGGTCTTTCGCGCGCAGCTCGTCGTAGAGCGGCGTGCGCTCGGAAAACTGCCTGACTTTTTCTGCCTGCACGCTCGACAGGTTCCCCACCCAGTCCTCCAGCCTTTCTTCGATCCGCTTGGCGCGGCGCTTGCGCCTCTCCGCTTCGCTGCCGCGCAGGTACTCGCGCGCGAACTTGCGGTTGTCGTCCGCGAACCGCTTCTCCATGTGCGCGACTTGCTGCGGCGTCAGGCGGTCGAGCAGCGGCGCCACCCGCTCTGCGGCGTAGCGCAGGCTCTGCCGCGCCTGCGCCACCAGGGAATCGTAACTCCAAACGAGGTCCTCGCGCGAGAGTCCTTTCGCTACGCGCTTGGCTGCGTCGTCTGCCATGCGCGCGTACTGCGGCAGCGCAATTCTCCTGTGCCAGGCGAAGAACTCGTCGATGCGCTCGTCGAGCTCGTCCGAGCTCTTCGCATCGAGGTCGAGGTAGCTGTTCGCCCGGAAAAGAAGATAAGTGTCCGCGTTGTCGTAGGCGAGCCGCAGCGCGGTGCAGCCGGCAAGCAGCCACGCCGCGGCGAAGGCAAGCGTGACTTTCAGCACGCTTTTCACCAGAAGCTCTCCACCGTGATATGGCCTGGCGTGCGCCGGCGGTTCTTTCGCATGCCGCGCTCCACCAGCGCCGCCGTCGTGTCTTTGAGCATGTCGGGATTGCCACACAGCATGGACTGGGCGCTTTCCGGAGCCAGCTTGAGGCCGGCGGCCGCTTCCAGACGCCCCTCGCGCAACAGCGCCGGAATCCGGCCGCGCAGCGCCGGCGGCGAGTCTTCCCTGCTGACCACGGGCAGGTAGACAAAGCGCGAACCTTGAGCGCCGCGCGTCTTGTCGATGTCGTCGCGGTAGGTGAGTTCCTGCGCATGGCGCACGGCGTGGACTAGAACGACATGTTTGAAACGCTGCCAGGGCGTGCCCGCACGCAGCATCGAGATGAATGGCGCGATGCCGGTGCCCGTCGACATTAGCCACAGCGCGTCGGCGTCGGGAATCTCAGATAGAACCAGAAACCCTGCCGGGTTCGAGGCCACCAGCAACGGCTCGCCGGCCCGCAGCCGCGCGAGGCGCGGCGAGAGGGGGCCTTCCGGCACTACGATGCCGTAGAACTCGAGCAGCGGCTCGCCCGGCGCGTTCACCAGCGAGAAGGCGCGCGCCACGCGCTCGCCTTCGATATCGAGCGCGATGCGCACGAACTGCCCGGGCTCGAACGCGAGCGGCGCTCCCTGGACGCGCAACGTGAACAGGCTCTCGGTCCAATGGCGGTTCTCGACCACCTCTGTTTCGAGCCACTGAGTCATTGGACTGGATACGGCTCCATGTGCAGATCCTGCACCTCGCCGCCGACCATCACGATCGCGCCCTGACGCCGGTTGTTCCCGGTGTCGGAGAACTCGAACGTGTAGGTGCGCGCGATGCGAAGCTCACCGTCGTGGTTGCGCGCCAGGCGCATGCGGGCGAAGGACACCGTGTCATCGAGAAACTGGAGCCGGTAACGCTCGCACGCCGAGCGCCCGGCGCGCACCGCGCGCTCGCGCGCCTTCAGGCTGTCTGCCCAAAGCAATAGCCCTGCGGCGATGAGGACAATCGCGGCGCCTTCCCACATGGAGGTCCCGATTTTACCGGTTGAGGAGATCGGCGCCCTTCTCCGCCACGGCGATGACGGCGGCATTGATGTTGCCCGAAGGCACCGCCGGCATGACCGAGGCGTCGATCACGCGCAGGCCCGAAACGCCCTTCACGCGCAACTGCTCGTCGACCACCGAACCGATGCTGCACGTCGAGGCCGGATGGAACACGGTGTCGCCGGCCTCGCGACAAAAGGCGAGCCAGTCCTCGTCGGTGCGCACCTGAGGCCCGGGCAGGAACTCGTCGATGACGTAGTCGCGCATCGGAGGCGTGTTGACGATGCGCCGCACGAGCTTGAGCCCCTCGACCATCACGCGCCGGTCGTTCTCGGTCGACAGGTAGTTGTAGCGGATCGCGGGCGGCACGGCCGGATCGGCCGAGCGGATGCGCACCGAACCGCGCGACTCGACCTGGAGCTGCGACACCGAGCAGGTGAACCCGGAATGCGCGTGCAGCACCCCGCCGCGCCGCGCGGTCGAGAAATTGATGAAATAGATCTGCGCGTCGGGCCTTTTCAGCTCTTCCCGTGTCCTCACAAACGCCGCCGCGTAGCCCGCGCTCACGGTGAGCGGACCGCGTTTTCGCAGAAGGTACTGCAGGCCAATCTTTCCCTGCCGGAGGAAGGACGCCATGTCGTCATTCAGGGTGATCGGCTTATTGCAGCGCCAGAAGGTGCGCGCGTAGAAGTGGTCCTGCAGCCCTTCACCCACCGGCGCGTCGTGCAGGACCGGGATGCCATGCCTCTGGAGCAGCTCGGCCGGCCCGATGCCGGAAAGCTGGAGGAGCTGCGGCGAGTTGAACGCGCCGCCCGAGACGATGACCTCTCGGTCCGCGGTAGCCGCCTTTCCGTTGAATTCAACGCCGGTCGCCTTCTTGCCTGTGAAAAGGATCCGGGTGACGAGCGCGTTGACTTCGATCCTGAGGTTGGGGCGCTTTTCCGCCCGCCGGAGGTAGCCCGTAGCCGCGCTGCAGCGCCGTCCCTTGCACGTGGTGGCCTGGTAGTAGCCGGCGCCTTCCTGCCGGGCACCGTTGAAGTCGTCATTGCGCGGGATGCCGATGGCCGCGGCCGATGCGATGAACGCGTCGCAGAGCTCATGGCGGTCGGGGAGATCGCCGACTTCGAGCGGCCCCCCAACGCCGTGCCAGGCGTCGGCGCCGCGGCTCTGGTTCTCGGACTTCTTGAAGTACGGCAGCAGATCGTCGAAGCGCCACCCGCGCACGCCCCAGCCGTCGAAGTCCTCGGGCTGGCCGCGGATGTAGACGAGGCCGTTGATCGACGAGGAGCCGCCGAGCACCTTGCCGCGCGGGGTGAAGACGCGCCGGCCGTTCAGCGCCGGCTCGGGCTCCGATTCGTAGGCCCAGTTGATGTCGGTGCGGGCGAAGAGCTTGCCGTAGCCGAGCGGCACGTGGATCCAGCGGTCGGTGTCGCGCGGCCCGGCCTCGAGGAGCAGGACCTTGCGAGCCGGATCCTCGGAGAGCCGGTTGGCAATGACGCAACCCGCCGAGCCGGCGCCGACGACGATGTAGTCAAAGATCAACGCGGCACGGCGATGTGCATGCCCCCGTCGACGTAAACGATCTGGCCTGTGACCCGCCGCGCGCTCTCGATCAGCCAGGCGATCGTCTCGGCGGCGTCCTGCGCCTCGGCCGCGGCCCTGAGCGGCGCGCGCTCGGCGAAGCGCCGCTCCAGCTCGGCCGCGCCGTCGGCGCCGTGCGCCGCGATCTGCCAGGGCGTGCGCACGAACCCCGGCGCGACCACGTTCAGGCGCACTTCCGGCCCGAGCGCGCGCGCGAGCGAGAGGGTCATGGTGTCGAGCGCGGCCTTCGATGCGGCATAGGCGATCGAGGAGCCGGTGCCGAGAAGGGCGGCCACCGACGACAGGTTGACCACGCAGCCGTGCGCTTCCTTGAGCGCAGGAGCGCAGGCGCGGATCATCTGGTAGGGACCGACGACATTGATGCGGAAGATCCCGAGGATGTCGTCGGCCGAGAGGCCCTCGAGGTCGCCGTGCGCCACGAACTTGGTGGCGCCGGCGCTGTTCACCAGCGCGTCGATGCGGCCCCATTTGTCGACCACCGCCTTGGCTACGCGACGGCAGTCGGTGTCCTGCGCCACGTCGCCCTGGAGCGCGAGGCCGTTGATGTCGCCGGCGACGCGGTCGGCCTGCGCCTTGTTTTTCGAGAACATGATCGCGACCTGCCAGCCGCGCTTCGCCAGCTCGCGCGCCGTCGCCTCGCCCATGCCCGAGGAGCCGCCGGTAATGAGGGCGACCTTCATACGGTGCCCACCGGCGTCGCGGGCGAGCCCACCGCGCCGGGCAGGCGCAGCGGCGGCGCAGTCAGCAGAAACCGGCTGCGCCGATGGCTGCGCAGCCAGCGCGCGAGCTCGCTGAGATACCACATCTCGCCCAGGTGGATGCCGTTCTTGAACAGGCAATGCTCGTGCAGCGGCATCAGCGCCGCCGGCTTGGGCTTGGAAAGGCTCACCGGAATGATCTCCACCGCGTAGTTGTCGCTCGCCAGCACCGCCAGGCCGGAGTCGGAAATCCACTGCAGCAGGCGCTCGTCGCGCCCGTCGAGCCCGCTGCAGCTCGCGTGCAGGAGCTTCGCGTCGGGCTGCTTGCGCATTTCCAGCAGCAGGTCGGCGAACCCGGTGTACACGCACACCATGTCGCCCTTCTCCACCTCCACCCGGTCCTCATCCATCAGCTTCATCAGCTCGTCGTAGCCCGCCGCGCGGCGCTCGCGGCCGTAGCGGTGGTGCAGGTCGATCATCACGCCGCGGCCCTGCGCGCCGTGCTCGGCGAGGTTCTCGATGCCGAGCGCCTTCGCTTCGGTGCCCTCGTATCGTGCCCAAGGTTCCGAATCCCGTCTTTCAGAAGCGGGAACCAGATCCTCGCCGGCCCGAAAACCGTTGTAGAACACGATCTCGCGCTTGCCGTCGCCGTCGGCGTCGAAGCGGCTGCCGATGTGGGCGAAGCTGTCCCACTGGGTGGAGTACTGCAGCGTCAGCAGCACGCGGTCGTCGGATACGACGTCGGTCAGCTCGGGCTCGTCGTCGGCGAGCGGAAAGCAGAAGTTCTGCTTGCCCGCGCTCTTCCCGTCGCGGATGGTCGCCGCGAGGCGCGGCGGGCTGCGGCGAGGATTGAGCGTGGCGCCGCCGGGGTAGTCGAGAGGCAGCGAAAGCCCGAAGCTGATCCCCTCCTTCACCTCGGCGACGCCCTGCAGCACCTTCTCGCGCGTCACGTAGTTCATCCGCCCGCGCTGGTCGTCGGGGCCGAACTCGCCCCAGTTCGAGCCCGGCGGTTTTTGCTTCCATCTTTGGGCCATCAAACCTCCGAATCAGGGACAGACCACGTTTTTCTCTCAATACCACGAAAAACAAAACGTGGTCTGTCCCTGTTTTTGCCCCTGTTTTTGCTTCAGTAGTAATGCCGGCCGATCCATTCGGCCACCAGCGCCGGCTTCGGCGCGCCTTCGATCTCGACCGTGGCGTTCCAGGTCACCTGCACGCCGTCGCCGTCGATGGGCTCGTACTTCAGCAGCGTGAAGCGGGCACGCACGCGCGAGCCGCTGGGTACGGGCGAGGTGAAGCGTACCCGGTTCAGTCCGTAGTTCACGCCCATCTTGCGGTCGGAGAACGAGAAGGTGATCTCGGAAAGGTGCGACAGCAGCGAAAGCGTGAGGAAGCCGTGCGCGATGGTGCCGCCGAAGGGCGAGCGCTTCGCGCGCGCCGGATCGACGTGGATCCACTGGAAATCCTCGATCGCCTTGGCGAAGGTATCGATGCGCTGCTGACTGACGTCGAGCCAGGGCGATACCGCGACCTCCTGCCCAACCCGCTCCTTGAGCTCCCGGATCGAAGGCAATTTAGAAACGATAATCCTTGAGCTGCTGGCGCAGGGTGAGCTTGGAGAGCTTTCCGGTGGCGGTATGCGGCAGCTCCTTCACGAACACCACGTCCTCGGGCATCCACCACTTGGCGATCTTGCCCTCGTAGAACCTGAGCAGCTCCTCCTTCGTCACCTCCTGGCCCGGCTTCTTGACCGCCACCACGATCGGCCGCTCGTCCCACTTCGGGTGCTTGACGCCGATCACCGCCGCCTCGGCGATCGCCGGATGCGCGATGGCGATGTTCTCCAGGTCGATCGAGCTGATCCATTCGCCGCCCGACTTGATCACGTCCTTCGAGCGGTCGGTGATCTGGATGAAGCCCTCGGCGTCGATGTTGACCACGTCGCCGGTCGGAAACCAGCCGGCGCCGCGCGCGTCCCTCGTCAGCGGGTCGCCGCCCTCGCCCTTGAAGTAGCTCTGGATCACCCAGGGTCCGCGCACCTGGAGGTCGCCGATGGCGGCGCCGTCCCACGGAAGATCGGCGCCGTTCTCGTCGACCACCCGCAGGTCCACGCCGTAGATCGCGCGGCCCTGCTTGTTCTGCACCGCGTAGCGGTCTTCCTTCGGCGCCTGCAGATGCTTGCGCTTGAAGGTGGACACGGTGCCGAGCGGGCTCATTTCGGTCATTCCCCAGGCGTGCAGCACCTCGACGCCGAAGTCGTCCTGGAACGCCCGGATCATCGCCGGTGGGCAGGCCGAGCCGCCGATCACCACGCGCTTCAGGGTCGTGAACCCGAGCTTCTGCTCCTTCATGTAGTTGAGCAGTCCCAGCCACACGGTGGGCACGCCCGCGCTCATCGTGACTTCTTCGCTTTCGAAGAGCTCGTGCAGGCTCTTGCCGTCGAGGTGCTGGCCCGGAAACACGAGCTTCGCGCCGGTGAGCGCGCAGCTGTAGGGCATGCCCCAGGCGTTGACGTGGAACATCGGCACGACCGGCAGGATCACGTCGCGCGCCGAGACGTTGAGCGCGTCGGGCAGCGCGGCGGCATAAGCATGCAGGATGGTAGAGCGGTGGGTGTAGAGCGCGCCCTTCGGGTTGCCGGTCGTGCCCGAGGTGTAGCACAGGCACGCGGCGGTGCGCTCGTCGAAGCTCGGCCATTCGTATGCTTCGGAAGATTTGCTGACCAGATCTTCGTAGCAGTGCAGGTTGGGAATGCTGCTCTTGGGCAGATGGGCCGCATCGGTCATCGCGACGAAGTGCTTCACCGACTTCAACTGCGGCGCGAGCTTCTCCAGCAGCGGCGCGAAGGTCAGGTCGAAGAACACGACCTTGTCTTCGGCGTGGTTCGCGATGTACGCGATCTGGTCGGGGAATAGGCGCGGATTGATGGTGTGGATCACCGCGCCCGAGCCCGCGACCGCGTAGTAGACCTCGAAGTGCCGGAAGCCGTTCCAGGCCAGCGTCGCGACTCGTTCGTGCATGCCGACGCCCAGGCTCTTGAGCGCGGCTGCGAGCTTGCGCGCGCGCCGGTGCGCCTCGCGGTAGGTGTAGCGGTGCCTGCCGCCGTCCTCCACCGTCTTCGACACGATCTCGCCGGCGCCGTGGTGACGATCGGCGTGACGGATCAGGTCGCTGATGAGCAGCGGCATGTCCATCATCAAGCCGTGCATAGGGATCCTCCTGTGCTGGCGCCAAGTTTAGCTCAGGCGGATCGTCCGGGACCGCTGAAGGAACGAACCGGGCGCGCTGCCCCTTCCGGGGGCGTCACCAGGCCCGCGGCAGGGTGCGCGCGATGGTGATGCGCTCACGCGCCACCTCGATGTAGCCGCCCGCGGCCAGCTCGCTCAGGATGCGGCTGATCATCTCGCGCGAGGCGCCGACGCGGTTCGCCATCTCCTGCTGCGTCGGCCGGTCCTCGATCACGAGCGCGCCATCGCGCTCGACCGCAAGCTCCAGCAGCATCCGCGCCACGCGGCCGTATACGTCCATGAGCGCAAGGCTCTTGATGTCGTGCGTGAGGCCGCGCACCCGCCGGATGAGCTTGCGGATGAGGTGCAATGCAAACTCGGGGCTCGTCGCCAGGAAGGCCGCGAAATCCTCCTTCGGCACCACCAGGAACCGGGTCGGCTCGAGCGTCATGACCGAGGCCGAGCGCGGCCCCGCGTCGAGGACCATCTCGCCGAAGTATTCGCCGGCGCCGGCATGGTTGAGGATCATCTCCTTGCCCTGGTCGTCGCTGACGTAGATCTTGACCCGGCCGGAAACGACGATGTAGAGCGAGTCGGTCGTGTCGCCCTCGCTGACGACCACCGTGTTCTTCGCGAAGGTGCGCACGATCGCGCGCGGGCAGAGCGCCTTGAGCTCGGCATCGCTCAGGACATCGTCGGGCGACGCGTCCTTCGAACCCGGTTTTGGCATCGGCCCTCCGCCTCGGCCATTCTGGTGGCAGCGGGCACGCTGCGCAAGCGCAGCGCGGATTTCGTGAATAGTTGACAAGAATCGCGTGCAACGCGACGCGGACCGCAGCGTTGCCCGCCGGCACACTGGCCTCGATGGTTCAAACAAGGGGGCCGACATGCGGTACATGGAACTGGAAGTCTCGAGATTCTGCCGCCGGGCGTTCGTGGCGCTTGCGCTGCCCTGCTCGCTTGCCCGGGCCGACGTCGTAGCCGACTGGAACGCGATCGCCATCGAGACCGTGACCGCGCTCGAGCGGGACACCGCGCAGGCGGCGTATGCGATGGCGACCGTGCATGTGGCCATGTTCGAGGTCATGAACTTCATCGAGGGCGGCTATGTCCCGCGCTTCCTGGTGAAGCCGCCCGCGCCGCTCGGACGCTCGGGGGAGGCGGCCGCGGCGGCGGCGGTCCACTACGTTCTGCGCGAGATGCATCCCGGCCGCAGCGCCGCGCTCGACGCCGCGCTGGAGCGTTCGCTCGGGCCGGTGCGCGACGAGGCGGAGAAGTCCGCCGCCCGTACCTGGGGCAGACATCTGGGCGCCAACATCTACGCGATTCGGTCCTCGGACAAGGGCGAACCGCCGCCATCCCTCGAGGCCCTGGGAGCGTCCCCCAGCCCCGCGACGGCGCCCGACTCGGTAGCGAAGCTCGCGGCAATGAATGCCGCCGTAGCCGCGTTCGTCGAGTCCAAGCGCCTCAAGCCGATCGAAGCCGCGAGAGTCCACGCCGCCGCCTCGATGGCGGTCAGCGACGCCCTGCTTACGGAACACGACTCGCAGTTCTCGACTGCCTACAGGCGCAACCGGTAACCTGCCTATTCGACCGCCACCATTGCACGTCGCAGCTGCGCGCATGCAGAATATGAGCGCATGCGCATCTGGGCGTCGGCATTTGGCCTGGTCCTCGTAGCGCCGGGCGCTCTCGCAGCGCCCATTCACGACGCAATCCAGAAGAACGACACTCAGGAGGTTCGCAGACTCCTCAGCCAGGGGGTCGACCTGCGCGCCGAGGATCGTGATGAGTTCGGCGACCCGGCTCTGCACGTGGCCCCTAGTCGCCGAAGGCCGGGAGGCGCCGAAGTCGCCGGCTTGCTGCTCGACCGAGGCGCCGACCTCAATGCCAGGTCGGAGCTCGGAGCCACCCCCCTGCACCGGGCCGCTTACGGCGCAGACCCGGACCTCGTAAGGCTTCTTAGTCAGGCTGATCATCGATGAGAATGCTGATCTCGAGGCGGCGACGGTGTATGCCCAGACGCCGCTGCACGTGGCGGTGAGCGGCATCGTCGGCGGGGTCGATGTTGTGCAACTCCTGATCCAGAAAGGCGCGAAGGTGAACGCGCGCGATAGATACGGCCGAACTCCGCTCCATCTCGCGGTATACAGCGCGAGGCCCGCCGCAGCGCAACTACTCCCGCCAAACCGCGGGCACGCCGAAGTGCTGTCGCGGGAGGATCGGGCCATCGAGCAACTGCTCGCAAGAGGCGCCGACGTGCGCGGGCAGGGCACCGCGGGCCTTACGCCCGCCGGCATCGCGGAGCGAAAGGGATACTCTGATATCGCCAGGCTTCTTCGTTCGAAGGAGAAATAGTGGCGTATCCTACCGCAGCGGGCTGTGCGATTTCTTTTCGCCCGGAGCATGAGGCCCGTTCGCGCTCGTTGAATAGAGGACTGTGGAAGCCATGAGCGAAGCCGCTCAATACGCCGTCCGCGACGGCGTCGCTGTCATCACTCTCAACAATCCGCCGGTGAATGGCCTGAACAACGCCATGCGCACCGGCATCCTGCATCACCTCAAGGCGGCCGACGCCGACCCGGCGGTGAAGGCGGTCGTGATCACCGGCTCCAGCAAGGCCTTTTGCGGCGGCGCCGACATCCGCGAATTCAACGCCCCGCGCCTGAAGCCCGATCTGCCCGAGGTCAACGAGCAGCAGGACGGGATGAGGAAGCCGCTGGTCGCCGCGATCGGCGGCTTCGCCCTCGGCGGCGGCCTCGAGCTGGCGCTCGCCTGCCACTACCGCGTCGCCGCGCCGAAGGCGCAGCTCGGGCTCCCCGAGGTGAAGCTCGGAATCCTTCCCGGCTCCGGCGGCACGCAGCGGCTGCCGCGCGTGATCCCGATGGCCGAGGCGGTGAAGATGATGACCACCGGCAACCCGATTCCCTCGGAGAAGGCGAAGGAGCTCGGCCTGGTGGACGAGATCGCGCAGGGCGACCTGCTCGATTCGGCCATTCAGATCGCGCGGAGCAAGGTCGGGAAGACGCTGCCCCGCATTCGCGACGCGAAAGCGAAGCTGGAGGAAGACCCCGCGTCGTTCTTCGCGCGCGTGCGCGAGCAGGTGGCGAAGGAATCGAAGGGCTATCCGGCGCCGCTCCTCATCTTGGAGTGCGCGCAAGCCGCGGCGACGCTTCCCTTCGACGAGGGCCGGCGGCTCGAGCGCGCGAACTTCGACAAGCTGGTCACCGGGCCCGAATCCAGGGCGCTGCGCCACATGTTCTTCGCCGAGCGCCAGACGTCCAAGATTCCCGACGTCCCCGAGGACACGCCGCTGCGCGAGGTCGCAGCCGCCGCGGTCGTCGGCGCCGGCACCATGGGCGGGGGCATCGCCATGAGCTTCGCCAACGCCGGCATTCCGGTCACGATCGTCGACACGACTGGGGAGGCGCTGGATCGGGGCCTCGGCAACATCAAGAAGAATTACTCCGCCACGGTCGCCAAGGGCAGGCTCGCGCAGGCCGACATGGACAAGCGCATGGGCCTCATCCGGGGCTCGACCCGCCTCGACGACGTCGCGGACGCCGACATCGTCATCGAGGCGGTGTTCGAGCGCATGGACGTGAAGCAGGAGATCTTCCGCAAGCTCGACGCCTTGGTGAAGAAGGGCGCGATCCTCGCCACCAACACCTCCACGCTCGACGTCGACCAGATCGCGGCCGCTACGACGCGCGCGGGCGACGTGGTCGGCACCCACTTCTTCTCGCCCGCGAACGTGATGCGGCTGCTCGAGGTGGTGCGCGGCAGGGAGACCGCGAAAGACGTGCTCGCGACCACCATGAAGCTCGGCAAGCGGCTGAAGAAATTGCCGGTGGTCTCGGGCGTGTGCGACGGCTTCATCGGCAACCGCATGCTCGAAAAATACACGCAGCAGGCCTACTTCCTCCTCGACGAGGGCGCGAGCCCGGAGCAGGTGGACGGCGCGCTGCAGCGCTGGGGCATGGCGATGGGCCCGTTCACGATGTACGACATGGCCGGCAACGACATCGGCTGGGAGATCCGCAAGCGCCGCTATCGTGAGCGCCCGGACTTCGTGTACTCGCGCGTCGCCGATCGCGTGTGCGAGCTCGGCCGCTTCGGCCAGAAGACCGGCAAGGGCTTCTACAGGTACGAGCCCGGCAGCCGCAAGCCGCTCCCGGACCCCGAAGTCCAGGAACTCATTGAAAAGTACAGAAGCGAAATCGGCGTGAAGCCGCGCCGGATCTCCGACGAAGAAATCGTGCAGCGCTGCATGTACGCGCTCGCGAACGAGGGCGCGCGCATCCTGGAGGAAGGCATCGCGCTGCGCGGCTCCGACATCGACATGGTGTACCTCACCGGCTACGGCTTTCCGCCGTACCGCGGCGGCCCGATGTTCTACGCCGACAGCGTCGGGCTGGCGAAGGTGCTCGACGCGATGCGCGGGTTCCAGAAGGGCTACCAGGGCGCGCAGTGGAAGCCCGCGCCCCTGCTCGTCAGATTGGCCGAGGCCGGCAAGCGGTTCAACGAATAGGAGGAGGAGAAGATGACCGAAGCTGTCATTGTGTCCACGGCGCGCACGCCGCTTTGCAAGAGCTGGCGGGGCGCGCTCAACAACACCCACGGCGCCAAGATGGGGGGCCACGTAGTGCACGCCGCGCTGAACCGCGCGAAGCTCGACGCCGACGAGGTGGAGGACGTGATCTTCGGCTGCGCCAATCCCGAGGGCGCGACCGGCTGGAACATCGCGCGCCAGATCGCGATCCGCGCCGGCTGCCCGGTCACGGTGCCGGGAATGACGCTGAACCGCTTCTGCTCCTCGGGTCTGCAGACGATCGCGCTCGCCGCGCAGCGCATCATCGCCGGCGAGGGCGAGGTCTACGTGGCCGGCGGCGTGGAATCGATCTCGCTGGTGCAGAACGAGATGAACAAGCACCACTTCCAGGACGAGTGGCTGCACCGGCATCACTGCGAGATCTACTGGCCGATGCTGCAGACCGCCGAGTACGTGGCGCGCCGCTACGAGATCACGCGGGAGGAACAGGACCAGTACGGCGTGCAGAGCCAGCAGCGCGCGGCGAAGGCGCGCGCCGCGGGCAAGTTCAAGGACGAGATCGTGCCGATCACCACCAAGATGAAGGTGGTCGACAAGGCGACCGGCAAGGACTCGATCCACGAAGTGACCGCGTCCGAGGACGAAGGCATCCGCCCCGACACCACCTACGAGGGCGTGTCGCAGATCAAGCCCGCGATCGAGGGCGGGTGCATCGCCGCGGGCAATGCGAGCCAGTTCTCCGACGGCGCTTCGGCCGCCGTCGTCATGAGCGAGCGGGAAGCGAGCCGCCGTGGACTCACGCCCCTCGGCGTCTTCCGCGGCTTCGCGGTAGCCGGCTGCGACCCGCGCGAGATGGGCATCGGCCCGGTGTTCGCGGTGCCGAAGCTCCTCGAGCAGGCCGGCAAGAACGTCGCGGACATCGACCTGTGGGAGCTGAACGAAGCCTTCGCGGTCCAGGTGATCCACTGCCGCGACCGCATCGGCATCCCGAACGAGCGCCTCAACGTGGACGGCGGAGCCATCGCGCTCGGCCATCCCTACGGGATGAGCGGCGCGCGCCTCGTCGGCCATGCGCTCATCGAAGGCAGGCGCCGCAAGGCGAAGCTGGTGGTCGTCACGATGTGCATCGGCGGCGGCATGGGCGCGGCGGGTCTTTTCGAAGTCACCTAGCAGAAATTGCTCGTCCTGAGCAACGACGAGGTCGCGCGGCTCCTCGGCATCGAGGAGTGCATGGCCGCGCTCGAGCCGATGTACCGCGACTACGCGAACGGGCAGGCGCTGCTGTCGCCGCGCGTGGACAACATCGCGCCGGCGACGCATCCCGGCGGCTACTACGGCTTCAAGCACATGGGCGGCACCTGGCCGGCGCGCGGCATCCAGGCGCTGCGGATCAATTCCGACGTGGTGACGCACCCGCTCGTCGCCGGCAAGCCGCGCCGGGTCAAGCAGCCGCTCGCCCCGGGACCTGACGGCAAGGGCCGCTGGGTCGGCCTGGTGCTCCTCTTCAGCACCGAGACCGGCGCGCTGATGGCGATGTTTCCGGACGGCGTGATGCAGCGCCTGCGCGTCGGCGCGGCGAGCGGGCTCGCGCTCAAGCACCTCGCGCGCGAGAACGTCGCGACGCTCGCGCTCATCGGCACCGGCTGGCAAGCCGGCGCCCAGCTCATGGCCGCGCGCGCCGTCCGGCGTTTCAAGGAAGTGCGCGTCTTCAGCCCCAGGGCGGAAAGTCGAGCGGCATTCGCTTCCCAGCACGAAAGCGTGAAGACGGTGGACACCATCGAAGCATGCGTCGAAGGCGCCGACGTGATCCTCGCCGCGACCTCCTCCATGGTGCGCGTGATCGATCCGCAGTGGCTGCGGCCCGGCATGCACCTCGGCTGCATCAAGACGCACGAGATCGACGCGGAGGTGCTCGGCCGCTGCGACCGCGTGTTCGTGCACACGCGCCAGCAGGCGAAGCAGATCAGCAACGTGATGCCCGGCACGCCGAACGCGAGGAAGGAGAGCGACGGGGGCTGGTGGAAGGATCCGGCGCACAGCTACCCCGACCTCGGCGATCTCCTCGCCGGCACGGCGCCGGGGCGGCGCGAAGCCTCCGAGATCACCTGCTTCGCCAACAACGTCGGCACCGGCCTGCAGTTCGCCGCCGCCGGCGCCGCGGTGCTCGCCAGGGCGAGGGAGATGAAAATCGGCACCGAATTGCCGGACCACTGGTTCTCCGAAGATGTTCATCCCTGAAAAACTGCAAGACGAGATGCGGGAGTGGCGGCGCGACATCCACGCGCACCCGGAGCTCGGCTTCCAGGAGAAGCGGACGTCCGAGCTCGTTGCGGCGCGGCTCGAGTCGTTCGGCATCGAGGTGCACCGCGGCATCGGAAAAACCGGCGTGGTCGGGGTGCTGAGGAGCGGGACCTCGGGAAGAAGCATCGGGCTGCGCGCGGACATGGACGCGCTGCCGATCCGGGAAGCGAACACGTTCGCGCACCGCTCGCGCCACGACGGGGTGATGCACGCCTGCGGGCACGACGGCCACACCGCGATGCTGCTCGGCGCGGCGCAGCACCTCGCTCGCGCGCGCGCCTTCGACGGAACGGTGAATTTCATCTTCCAGCCCGCCGAGGAAGGCATCGGCGGGGCGAAAGCGATGGTCGAGGACGGCCTCTTCCGCCGTTTTCCCTGCGAGTCGCTGTTCGGCATGCACAATCGCCCGGGCATGGCGCTCGGGCGCTTCGCGGTGCGCTCGGGGCCGATGATGGCGGGCGGCGCCTTCTTCGACATCGACGTCGCCGGCCGCGGCGCGCACGGCGCGCGTCCGGAGTCGGGCATCGACCCGGTGCTGGCGGCCGCCCACATCGCGACCGCGATCCAGAGCATCGTTTCGAGGAACGTGCGTCCGGTCGAGACCGCGGTGGTCTCGGTGACCCAGATCCACGCCGGCGACGCCTACAACGTCATCCCCCAGGGCGCGCGCCTCTCGGGCACGGTGAGGGCGTTCTCGACCGAGGTGATGGAGCTGATCGGCCGCAATCTCGCGCGCATCGCGCAGGGCGTGGCCGCGGGCTTCGGCGCGAGCGCGAAGACCGATTTCCGCCCCATCTTTCCGCCGCTCGTGAACGACGCCAGGGAGGCCGAGTTCGCCGCGGGCGTGTGCGCCGAGCTCGTCGGCCCGGACAAGGTGCGGCGCGACCCGCCGCTCATCATGGCTTCCGAGGACTTCTCGTACATGCTCGCCGAGGTGCCCGGCTGCTACGTCAACATCGGCAACGGCGACGGCGAAGGCGCCTGCGAGGTCCATAACCCGGGGTACGACTTCAACGACGCCGCGCTGCCCTACGGCGCCGCGTTCTTCGTCCGGGCGGTGGAAACGAAGCTAAGACCTCGGAACTAATTTTCGCGCCAGCCGCCGCCGAGCGCCCGGATCAGCGCGACCAACGCGGCGAGGCGCCGCGCCTGGATGCCGACGGCGTTGCGCTCCTCGTTGAGAAGCGCGGTCTGCGCGGTCACCACGTTGAGGTAGCTCACCGTGCCGGCCTTGTACTGGTTGAGAACCAGCGACAGCGAGAGGCGCGCTGCCTGCACCGCTTCCTCTTCCGAGCGCGCCTCTTCCGCGAGAATGCGCAGGGCCGCGAGGTTGTCCTCGACCTCCTGGAGCGCGGTCAGCGTGACCTGGCGGTAGTTCGCCACCGTCGCGTCGTACGCGGCGATCGCCTGCTCGGTCTGCGAGCGGCGCAGCCCGGCGTCGAACAGCGACTGCGCGATCGTCGGGCCGATCGACCACAGGCGGCTCGGCCCGGTGAAGAGAATCGAGGCGTCGGGGCTGGTGAATCCGTAGAGGCCCGTGAGCGTGAGCTGGGGAAAGTAGGCCGCCTTCGCCACGCCGATCTGCGCGTTCGATGCCTGCACGCGGCGCTCGGCAGCCGCGACGTCCGGACGGCGCTCGAGGAGCGCCGAAGGCAGCCCGGGCGGAACGGCCGGGACGCCGATCTCGAACGACGGCAGGCGCGCGATCGCGAGCCCGGAAGGCGGCACGCCCGTCAGCACGGCGATCGAGTGCTCGAGCTGCGCGCGCTGCACGCCGAGGTCCACCGCCTGCACCAGCGTGCTCTTGAGCTGCGCATCCGCCTGCACCACGTCGGCGCGCGCCACTACGCCTGCCCGGTAGCGGTTTTCGGTGAGCTCGAGCGACTTGCGCAGCCCACCGGCGGTGTCGTCGAGGAGCCGCGCCTGCGCATCGAGCGCGCGCAGCTGGAAGTAGCTCGTGGCGAGCTGCGCCTGGAGCGAAAGGCGCGCCGCGGCGACGTCGGCGCCGCTGGCTCGCGCCGAGGCCTCGGCGGCCTCGACGCCGCGGCGCACACCGCCCCACAGGTCGATCTCCCATTGCGCGGTGAGCCTTCCGCCGTAGTTGGTCAGGGTGCGGCCGGCGGTGGTGCCGCCGAGCGCGCTGCCGGGAGAGCGGCTGCGCACCGCGCTCGCGCTGGCGTCGAGCGTGGGATAGAGCTCGGCTCGCGAGATACCCAGCGCAGCGAGCGCCTGGCGGTACTGCGCCTCGGAGCCGGCGAGCGTCTGGTTCGAGACGTCGATTTTCTCGATCAGTCCGCTCAGCTGCGCGTCGCCGAAGATCTCCCACCATTTTCCGCGCTCGATGTCGTCACGCGGCTGGGCTTGCTTCCAGCCCTGCGGCGTTTCCCTGAATGCTTCCACGTCGGGCGTGTCGGGTCGGTGGTAGTCGGGCCCGACGGTGCAGCCGGCAAGGATCGCGAGGAGAATCGGCGGCCAGGCTTTCACGCCGCCCTCCCTGCCGCACGTCTCCTCAGGAACCGCAGACGCAGGCGGTCGAGGTACAGGTAGACCACGGGCGTGGTGTAGAGCGTCAGGAGCTGCGACAGGACCAGCCCGCCGATGATCGAGATGCCGAGCGGCTGGCGCAGCTCCGCGCCGTAGCCGAACCCGATGGCGAGCGGCACCGCGCCGAGGAGCGCCGCCGTGGTGGTCATCATGATCGGCCGGAAGCGCAGCAGGCAGGCCTCGAAGATCGCCTCCTCGGGCGGCTTGCCCTGGCGGCGCTCGATGTCGAGCGCGAAGTCGATCATCATGATCGCGTTCTTCTTCACGATGCCGATGAGCAGGATCACGCCGATCAGGGCGATGATGTTGAAGTCCTTGCCGAAGGCCATCAGCGCGAGCAGCGCGCCGACGCCGGCCGAGGGCAGCGTGGAGAGAATCGTGACGGGGTGCACCATGCTCTCGTAGAGGATGCCGAGCACGATGTAGACGGCGATGAGCGCGGCGAGAATCAGCCACGGCTGGCTCGCGAGCGACTCCTGGAACGCGCGCGCCGTGCCCTGGAAGCTGCCGTGGATGGTCGCGGGCATGCCGATCCTCACCATCGCCTGCTGCACGGCCTCGGTGGCCTGCGACAAGGACACGTTGGGCGGCAGGTTGAACGAGAGCGTCGTCGCGACGAACTGGCTCTGGTGGTTCACCGAGAGCGCGGTGGTGGTGGTCTCCCAGTGGGCGAGCGCCGAGAGCGGAACCAGCCCCTTGCCGGGAGAGACCAGCCAGATCGCGTTCAGCCCGTCGGGACTCTGCCAGTAGCGCGGCGCGGCCTCGAGCACCACGCGGTACTGGTTGAGCTCCGAGTAGATGGTCGAGACCAGCGCCTGGCCGAAGGCGAGGTTGAGCGCCGAATCGATCTGGCTGGTGCTGATGCCCAGACGCGCCGCGCTTTCGCGGTCGAGGACGAGCGTGGTCTGCAGGCCGCGCGCCTCCTGGTCGCTGTTCACGTCGGCGAGCTCGGGCACGCGCCGCAGCTCGGCCTCGAGCCGCGGCGTCCAGCGGCGCAGGTCCGCGAGCTCGTCGGCCTGCAGCGTGAACTGGTAGGTCGCGTCGCTCAGGCGGCCGCCGACCCGGATGTCCTGCACCGGGTTGAGGAAGAGCTGCGCCCCCGGCTCCTGCGCGAGCTTGGTGCGCAGGCGGGCGATCACCTGCGCCGCCGGCACGCCGCGCTCGGCGAGCGGCTTGAGCGCGATGAACATCGAGCCCCGGTTCCTCTGGCCGCCGCCGGTGAACGCGACCACGTTTTCGACCGCGGGATCGCTCTTCACGATGTCAACGAACGCGGCGAGCTTGGCGCGCATCGCCTGGAACGAGATGCCCTGGTCGGCGCGGATGAAGCCGAACAGGCGGCCGGTGTCCTGCTGCGGAAAGAACCCCTTCTGCACCTTGGCGTAGAGGTAGACGTTGAGGCCGATGGTCGCAAGCAGGATGAGGAGCACGAACAGCGGATTGCGCAGCGACCACGCGAGACTCGCCCGGTACCCGGAAAGCATCGCGTCGAAGAAGCGATTTGGTCGGATGTTGGGCCGAGGCCTTAGCAGCCGGGCGCACATCATCGGCGTCGTGGTGAGCGAGATGAGGAGCGAGACCAGGATCGCCACCGCCAGGGTGACCGAGAACTCGCGGAACAGCCGCCCGACGATCCCGCCCATCAGCAGGATGGGAATGAACACCGCGATCAGCGAGAGGCTCATCGACAGCACGGTGAAGCCGACCTCGCGCGTTCCGCGCAGCGCCGCCTGCATCGGCGCCATCCCGGCCTCGATGTGGCGAGACACGTTCTCCAGCACGACCACCGCGTCGTCGACCACGAAGCCCGTGGCTATGGTGAGCGCCATCAGCGACAGGTTGTTGATGCTGAAGCCGGCGAGGTACATGACGCCGAAGCTGCCGATCAGCGACACCGGCACGGCCACCGCCGGGATAAGCGTCGCGCGCAGGTTGCGCAGGAAGACGAGCACCACCACGATGACCAGGCCGATGGCGATCGCGAGCGCGAGCTCCACCTCGCGCAGCGACGCCCGGATGGTCGTGGTGCGCTCCATCATCACCTCGAGGTTGATCGCCCCCGGGATCGATGCGCTCAGGAGCGGCAGCAGCTCGCGCACGCGGTCGGTGGTGTCGATGATGTTGGCGCCGGGCTGGCGGTTGAGGATCACGAACACCGCCGGCCGGCCGTTGGCCGAGCCCGCGGTGCGCAGGTCCTGCACCGAGTCGAGCACCTCGGCGATGTCCGAGAGGCGCACCGCGGCGCCGTTGCGGTAGCTCACGATGATGGGGGCGTAGTCGGCCGCGCGCCTCGCCTGGTCGTTCGCGTAGATCTGCCAGTGGAGGTCGCTCGAATCGAGCGCGCCCTTCGGGCGGTTCACGTTGGCGGCGTTGATCGCCGCGCGCACGTCGGAGAACGAGATGCCGTACTTGCTTACCGCCTCCGGATCGAGCTCCACGCGCACCGCCGGAAGCGCGCCGCCGCCGACCGTGACCTGGCCGATGCCGCTCACCTGCGAGAGCTTCTGCGCGATGATGGTCGAGGCGGCGTCGTACATCTGGCCCTGGGTGTAGGTGTCCGAGGTAAGCCCGAGGATCATGATCGGCGCGTCGGCCGGGTTCACTTTGCGGTAGGTCGGGTTGTCGGGCAGGCTGGTCGGCAGCGTGCCGCGCGCGGCGTTGATCGCCGCCTGCACGTCGCGCGCCGCGCCGTCGATGTCGCGCGAGAGCTCGAACTGCAGGGTCACGCGGGTCGATCCGAGGGAGGAAGACGAGGTAATCTCGGTCACGCCCGCGATGCGTCCGAGCGCGCGCTCGAGCGGCGTGGCCACGGTAGCCGCCATGACCTCCGGGCTCGCGCCCGGGAGGTTGGCGCTCACCGAGATGGTCGGAAAGTCGACCTGCGGCAGCGGCGAGACCGGCAGCAGATTGAAGGCGACGAGGCCCGTGAGCGCGAGCCCGATGGTAAGCAGCGTGGTCGCGACCGGCCGCTCGACGAACGGCTGGGACAGGCTCACCGCCTCACCCCAAAAAACAGGGACAGACCACGTTTTTCCGAAATGAGCGTCATGCGCGCTTCCGCACCAGCCGGTCAAACCACAAATAAATGACCGGGGTGGTGAACAAGGTGAGCACCTGGCTCACGATGAGCCCCCCGACCATGGTGAGGCCGAGCGGGTTGCGCAGCTCCGAGCCCACGCCGCCGCCGAGCATCAGCGGCAGCGCCGCGAGCAGCGCCGAGAGCGTGGTCATCAGGATCGGGCGGAAGCGCAGCAGGCAGGCCTGGGTGATCGCCTCGCGCGGGCTGCGGCCCTCCTTTCTTTCGGCGTCGAGCGCGAAGTCGATCATCATGATCGCGTTCTTCTTCACGATGCCGATCAGGAGCACGATGCCGATGATGCCGACCACGCCGAGGTCGTGGCGCGCGATCAGCAAGGCGAGGAGCGCGCCCACGCCGGCCGAGGGCAGGGTCGAGAGGATGGTCACCGGGTGGATGTAGCTCTCGTAGAGCACGCCCAGGACGATGTACATGGTCACGATCGCGGCGAGGATCAGCCACAGCGTGTTCGAGAGCGAGGCGCGGAACGCGAGCGCTGCGCCCTGGAACCCGGTGCGCACGCTGGGCGGCACGCCGAGCTCGTGCTGCGCGTCCTCGATGGCGCGCACCGCCTCGCCGAGCGACGCGCCGGGCGCGAGGTTGAACGAAACGGTGGCGGCCGGGAACTGGCCGATGTGGTTGATCGCGAGCGACGCCGGCTGCTCGATCACCCTGGCGACCGAGGCGAGCGGCACCTGAGTCGAGTTGATCGAGGGGACGTAGAGCTCCTGGAGCGCGGCCGGGCCGTGGCCGAACTCCGGTTTCACTTCCAGCACCACGCGGTACTGGTTCGACTGCGTGAAGATGGTCGACACCAGGCGCTGGCCGTAGGCGTTGTAGAGCACGTTGTCGATGGCCGCGGGAGTGACGCCCAGGCGAGCCGCCGAGTCGCGGTCGAGCTGTCGTCCCTTCGGGAGCGGGTCCCCGGCAAGCCGGACCGGCTCGAGCAGGACGGCTCCGATGAGATCCGG
>JBIOYV010000014.1:0-16538 GCA_044870335.1 Burkholderiales bacterium
CTACCTGGTGAGGATCCTGAAGATCACCGGGGGCAACGTCACCAAGGCCGCGCGCCTGGCCGGGCGCAACCGCACCGAGTTCTACCGCCTCCTGGAACGCCATTCGCTTGAGCCGGGCATGTTCAAGGGCAATGCCCAGAAGGAGAGGGTGACTGCATGAATATCCTGAAGAGAATCATCGGCTTCCTCGTGCTCGGGTTTTCCCTGACGGCGGCGGCGCAGCAGCTCGCGCCGGATCAGCTGGTGCAAAAAGTGACCGAAGAGGTGCTGGCCTCCATCAAGAGCGACAAGCAGCTCGCCGCGGGGGACAAGCAGAAGGCGCTGAAGCTTGCCGAGGAGAAGGTGCTGCCTTACATCGATTTCGAGGAGGCAACGCGCCTCGCCGTCGGCCGGGCCTGGTCGCAGGCCACGCCCGAGCAGCGCAAGAAGCTGGTGAACGAGTTCCGCAACATGCTGGTCCGGACCTACTCGAACGCGATCGAGTCCTACCAGGGGCAGACGCTGAAGGTCATGCCTGCGCGCGGCGGCAAAGGCGACGCAAAAGACGAGACGACGGTGCGCGCGCAGTTCGTCCGCGCCGGCGGCAAGCCGCTGCCGATCGAGTTCCAGATGCGCAACGATGGCAAGAGCTGGAAGGTCTACGACATCGTGGTGGAAGGCATCAGCCTGGTCCTCACCTACCGCAGCGAGTTCGACGCCGTGGTGAAGCAGGAAGGCGTCGACGGGCTGATCAAGCGTCTCACGCAGAAGAACAGCCCCGCCAAGCTCGGCTGAGCACTACCCGCACCCAATTCGGGCACGAAAATCGCATCGCGCGACCGCCAATGGAGCAGAAACCGCGGTGGGCAGAAATGTGCGCTCAGATCCTGAAGCAGTGCGAGACGGTCCGCGGCGGGCGCGAAAGCCTCGCCGCCTTTCTCGGCGTGCACCCGACTCAGGTCGCGATCTGGGTGAGCGGCAAGTCGGGTCCGCCGCGCGCCGTGTTCGAGAAGGCGATGGAGATCATCCTCGCCGAGCACGATCGGCGCGAAGCCCTGGAGCAGTCGGGCCGGATGCCGCGGCGCCGGCGCAGCGATTCGGCGTAGCCGCGGCGTAGAGCAGCGCCTTGCCGTCGAAGCAGCCGGCGCACACGAGCAGGACGCCGAGGGCGTCGGCGTCGCGCTCCGCGAGCGGCGAGCATTCCATGTCCACAGGCTCGAGCACCCCGGGCTGCACGTCGTCGCAGATCTCGCAGTAGAACCGCGCCGGCCGGATCAGCGTGAACGCGTAGCGGCCGCAGTGCGCGCAGCCGATCCGCGTGCCGAGCGAGCTTTCGCCGGCAAGCAGCGGGTCGAACCGGATCGGCCGCGCGGCGCGGCATTGCGGGCAGTGCAGGTGCGTGGCGTGCATGTCCTACGTCCGCAAGGGATGTGCCTAGGCGCGGCGCGCCTCGCGCGAGAGGCTGTAGTAGGTGCCGGCGAAGATGACCGCCGCGCCGGCGAAGGTCGCCGCCTGCAGCGGCTCGCGGTAGAAGACCGCGCCGACGATCGCGATCAACGGCAGGCGCAGGAAGTCGATCGGCACCACCAGGGTGGCGTCGCCGAGCTTCATTGCGCGCGTCATCGAGTAGTGAGCGACGAAGCTGCCGCTGCCGATCACCGCGGCCCAGAAGAGATCGACGGGCTTCGGCGTCACCCATTGCGGCAGTGCGGTGGCGAACGTGAGCGGAAGCTGGGTGAGCGACATCCAGAAGAGCACCGCCAGCGGCGAGTCGGAGACCGAGAGCCGCTTGGTCATGACCATGTTCCCGGCGTAGAACATCGAGCCGAGCACCATCACCAGCGCTGCCGAATGAAAGCCGCCGAGCGCGGGGTGCTGATCGCCGACGGCAGGCCGCAGGATGATCGCGATTCCGGCGAGCCCCAGGACCAGCATCACCACCCGGCCGCGGTTCATGCGCTCGCCCAGGAACGCCGTCGCGAGCAGCGCCACCCACACCGGCATGGTGAACTCGATCGCGAACACGGTCGCGAGCGTGAGCGCGCCGATCGCGTAGATCCAGCAGTACTGGCCGCCCAGGTGCATCAGCGCCCGGGCGAGGTGAAAGCGAAACAGCCGCGTGCGCAGCGTCGCCGTGCCGGCGCGCGCCACCACCGCGCTCACGAGCAGCATGGTCACCAGCGTGCGCAGGAACAGGATCTCGAACGCGCCCAGGTGGCGCAGCAGCTCGCGCACCGCGACCGCCATGAACGAGAAGGCGAGCACGGCGCAGCTCATCCAGAGGGCGGCGCGCAGCGGGTTTTGATTTAGCATTCGGCCCGATGGAATCCTACCGGGTCCAGATCGAGCGGCTGTACGAACGCTCGCCGTTCTATCGAAACAAGCTGCGAGCCGCGGGCTTCGAATCGCCGCGGGCGGTGGGCGGCCTGGACCGCATCGGGGCGCTGCCGTTCACGGAGAAGGACGAGCTGCGCGCAAGCCAGGCTACCCACCCGCCGCTCGGCGCGCACGCGGCGATCGAGATCTCGCAGGCGGCGCGCATCTATTCCACCAGCGGCACGAGCGGCGCGCCGCTCTACATTCCCCTTACGCGGAGCGACGTCGAGCAGTGGCGCGAAATCGGGCGGCGCACGTACTCGCGAAACGGCCTGAAGGCCGGCGAGCGCGTGGTGACCACCTACGGCGCCGGCCCGTTCGTCGCCGGCGCCTCGCTCGCCGCATTCGAGGCCATCGGCGCGGTGCATATCCCGGTCGGGGTGGGAAATACCGACAAGCTCCTCGCGGCGATCGAGCGTCTGCAGCCCGAGGCGCTCGCCTGCACGCCGTCCTACGCCCTGCACGTCGCCGAGGTGGCCGCGGCCAAAGGCGCGAGCCTCGCCCCGATCCGGAGGATCATCGTCGGCGGCGAGCCCGGCGGCGGCGAGGCCTCGTTCCGGGAGAAGCTCCAGGCTGTCTTTGGTGCAAAGGTCTACGAGATCATGGGGATCGGCGATATCGCGGCGTCGCTCTGGGGCGAGTGCCCGGCGCAGGCGGGGATGCACTTCTCGGGAGAGGAGTTCATCCACGTCGAGCTGATCGATCCCGACTCTCAAAAGAGTATTGAATTCATGGACGGCGCCGCGGGCGAATTGGTCTACACGCACCTGCAGCGCGAAGCCGCTCCGCTCCTGCGGTTTCGAAGCCGGGACCACGTGCAGGTCTGGAGCTCGAGGTGCGCCTGCGGGAGCAGCGCCTTGCGCGTGCGCTGCATCGGCCGCACCGACGACATGCTGATCGTGCGCGGCGTGAACGTATTTCCTTCTGCGGTGCGCGAGGTGGTGGCGCGGTTCCATCCCCGCGTCACGGGCGCGATCCTGATCCGGCCGCGCAGCCGCGGCGTGCGACAGGACCTGCCGCTTTCCATTACCGTCGAAGGCGAGGCCGGTCTCGCGGCGGCCATCACGGCGGAAATTCGAAACAAGCTCACGTTCACGCCGGAGCTCCGTATGGTGGCGCCAGGAAGCCTGCCGCGCTCGGATTACAAATCGAAGCTGGTCGACTTTTCGGAGGCCAAGTGAAGCGCATCTTGATCCTGTTGTCCCTGCTGGCCCCGCTCGCGGGAGTGCTGGCTCCGCTCGCGGGAGTGGCACAGTCCTACCCCGCCAAGCCGATCCGCGTGGTCGTGCCTTACACCGCGGGCGGGCCGGCCGATCTCCTCGCGCGCGGCCTGGGTCAGAAGCTCGCCGAGCTGTGGGGGCAGCAGATCGTGGTCGAGAACAAGCCCGGCGCGAACGAGATCATCGCCGCCCAGGACGTGGCGAAGTCGCCTCCGGACGGCTACAGCTACCTGCTCGCTTCAGACGCCGTGTTCTCGCTGAACTCGTATCTCTACTCGAAGCTGCCGTACGACGCCGTCAGGGATCTTGCCCCGGTCTCCCGGCTCGTGAACGCCAACCTGATGCTGGTGGCGCGCCCGGATCTTCCTGCCGCCTCGGTGCGCGAGCTGATCGACTACGCGCGAAAGAACCCGGGCAAGCTGAACTACGGCTCGGTCGGCGCCGGCGGGGTCAATCACCTCGCGATGGCCTGGTTCAGCACCCAGAACGGGCTCGATATGCAGCACGTGGCCTACAAGGGGCTCGTTCAAGGCCTGCAGGACATCATGACGAGCCGGCTCGACGTGATGTTCGCGGTGATCGGCGGCGCGGCGCCGCATCTCAGGGCCGGCAAGCTGAAGGCGCTCGCGGTGTCGGGCGGTACGCGCAACGCCCTCATCGCCGAGGTGCCGACGTTTCGCGAATCGGGCTATCCCAACCTCGACGCCTCGTTCTACTTCGGCGTCGCCGCCCCGGCCGGAACACCGCGCGAGGCGCAGGCGAAATTCGCCGCCGAATCGGCGAGGATCGTGAACACGGCCGAGTTCAGGGAGAGGTTTCTCACCAACCTCGGCTTCGAGCCCGTCGGCGACACGCCCGAGCAGTTCGCCGCCTTCCTGCGGCAGGACCGCGAGCTGGCGGCGAAAAAGGTGCAAGCCTCGGGCGCGAAGCTCGACTGAGCGCTGCGCGAGAACCTTACTGAGCGCTGCGCGCGAACCTTACGGCGCCGGCGCGGGCGGGTTGGTCGCCCAGCTCGGGCCTCGCAGGACCCAGCGGTTGGACGGCCGCCGAGCGTCCGTGCGCGCCGGCTCGCGATCGAGCGCGGTCTGGTCGGCGAGGGCATCGCGGTTCACGCTCGTATCCGGGACCGCCGTTTGCGGTTGGGTGTAGACATATCCCGGCGGTACGCTCTGCGGAAGCGGCACTGCGCCGTTGGGCGCGCCATACGAGCCGGTACCTTGCGGGCCGCTCGGCATCGTGGCCCATACCGATGCGAGCGGTAGGGCCGAAGCGGCAAGGGCACACGCGACAAGGGTCTTTGCCTTCATTGGATATTCCTTTCGGGAAAAAAAGAGTGGAGCGCTGGCGTGCTGCCAGTTGAAACAAGCCTCGCAAGGGCTGTGCCAGCGGCCGGATAACGACCTAGAATCCGACCCCTGTCACAACGTGGGTAGCCGCATGCCGCAGGCCCAGAAGAAGCTCGACATCTTTCCGCACATTTTTCCCGCGGCGTACTTCGAGCGGATGAAGCGCATCGCCGAGGGCAATCCGGGCCTCGCCGCGGCGCTCAAGCGCTGGATGCACATCCCGGTGCTGTGGAACCTCGACCAGCGCATCCGCATGATGAAGCGCTGGCCCGGCTACCAGCAGGTGCTGACGCTGTCGATGCCGGCGATCGAGTTCCTCGGCGGCGAGAACGAAACGCCGGAGCTCGCGCGCCTCGCGAACGACGGGATGCACGAGATCGTCCGCAAGCACCCCGAGCTCTTCCCGTGCTTCGTCGCGTCGCTGCCGATGAACAACGTTGCGGCCTCGCTCGAGGAGATGGACCGCGCCATCGGCACGCTCGGCGCGAAAGGAATCCAGATCTTCACCAACGTCAACGGGCGGCCGCTCGACGAGCCCGAGTTCTTCCCGATCTTCGAGCGCATGGCGAAGAACTACGACCTGCCGGTCTGGGTCCATCCGTCGCGCACGGCCAAGTTCGCCGACTACCCGAGCGAGCAGAAGTCGAAATACGAGATCTACTGGCTGTTTGGCTGGCCCTACGAGACGAGCGCGTTCATGGCGCGCATGGTGTTCTCGCAGATGTTCGAGAAGCTCCCCAATCTCAAGCTCATCACCCACCACCTCGGCGCCATGGCGCCCTTCTTCGTCGACCGCATCGGCTACGGCATGGACCAGTTCGGCAGCCGCACCAGCGACGAGGACTACGTGGGGCTGCTCAAGCGCATGAAGAAGCGCCCGCTCGACTTCTTCAGGATGTTCTACGGCGACACCTCGGTCAACGGCTCGCCGAGCGCCATCCGCTGCGGCCTCGACTTTTTCGGCGTGGACCACGTGCTCTTCGGCACCGACTGCCCGTTCGACCCCGAGGGCGGACCGCTCTTCATCCGCGAGACGATCAAGACGCTGGATCGCATGACGCTCAAGCCCGGCGACCGGCGCAAGATCTACTTCGGCAACGCCGTGAATCTGCTGCGCCTGCCGCCGCCGGCTGAAAAACCTCGCGCCAAGACGAAAAAGAGGAAAAGATAGCGCCATGGACAAAGCAAGCTTCGAAGCGCGGCTGAGAGCCGAAGGTTTCCCCGAGATCCGCGAGAACGGGTTGGAGGCGGGTCGGCATAACGCGGAGCACTCGCATCCCTTCGACGTGCTCGCCCTCGTTCTCGAGGGCGACATCACCCTCACCGTGCAGGGCGAGGCGCGCACGTATCGCGCGGGCGACGAGTTCTCCATGAGGGCCGGCTGCCCGCACGTGGAGGATGCCGGGGCTCAGGGCGTCAGGTATCTCGTAGGCCGGCGTCCGCTCAGCGCTAGCTGAAACGCGCCTTCTCATCGGTTCTCGCTGCCGGCGTGGCGGGCTGCGCCGGCATGCCCGAGAACATGGCGGCGCCGCCGCTGCCGACCGCGGTCCGGGCTCCCGCGGGCCAGCGCCACGCGATGACGCTCAAGTCCGCGGGCACGCTCCACTACGAATGCCGGCCGCGGCCGGGAATGGCGGGGGCGTACGGCTGGGTGCTCGTCGCGCCCGACGCAGCGCTTCTGCACTGGAGCGGACTGCGCGTCGGCCGCTACTCCGGCGGCCCGACGCTCCAGTATCGCGATGGCAGCCGCGTGACGCTGAAGCTCGTCGCCTCCTCGCCCGACGACCCCGGGAAGATGCCCATTCACCTCTACCGCGCCGCGAGCCACGCCGGCGAAGGCGAATTCTCGGACGTCACCTACGTGCAGCGGCTGAACGCCGTCGGGAGCGAACCCGAAGCTGCCTGCACGGCGGACAACGTCGGAAGCGCGGCGCGGCAGCCGTTCAGCGCGGATTTTCTGTTCTACAAGGCGCCCTAGCAGGCGCGGTCAATGCAGCGTGGCGCCGTTGTTGTTCGCGATGACGCTCGTCAGGAGGGTCGGGTCGACCGGCTTGACAAGGTGCACGTCGAAGCCGGCTTCGCGCGAGCGGGTGCGGTCGGCTTCCTGGCCCCAGCCGGTGATCGCGATGATGCGCAAGGGCCGCTCGCGGTTGAGCGCGCGCAGCCGGCGCGCGACTTCATAGCCATCCAGCCCCGGCATGCCGATGTCGAGGAGCACGACATCGGGGCGGAACTCGACCGCCATCCGCAGCGCCTGGAGGCCCTCGTGCACGACGCAGGTCTCGTGCCCGAGCGATTTCAGCAGGAGCGCGAGCGTGACGGCGGCGTCGACGTTGTCGTCGACGACCAGGATGCGCTTCGCGAGCATCGGCTTAGCGGGGCCCTGGGCCGCGTTGGCTGCCCGCGGCGGGCTTCTCAGCAACGGGATGCGCAAGGTGAACTGGGCGCCCTTGTTCTCGCCCTCGCTCGCGGCCTGCAGCGTGCCGCCGTGCGCTTCGGCGATGCGGCGCGCCAGGGCAAGGCCGACGCCGAGGCCGGCCCCGATCTTCTCCAGCGCCGCCCGGCCCTGGACGAACATGTGGAAGATCCGCTCCAGCATGCCGGGCTCGATGCCGCGGCCGTTGTCGCTCACCTGGATCACCGACCAGCCGTCTTCCTGCCGCGCCCGAACCGCGATCTGTCCTGCGCGCGGCGTGTAGCGCGCTGCGTTGTTCAGCAGGTTGGCGAGGACCTGCGCCAGCCTGTGCAGGTCGCCGTTCACGATGAGCGGCCCGGGCGGCAGCTCGATGTCGAGGCGGTGCCTGCCGGCTTCGACCGCCGGCGCCGCGGTCTCGACGGCGCGGCGCACCGCCTCGGCCATGTCCACGGGGGCCTGCTCGATGCTCATCGCGCCGCGCGTGACGCGCGCGATGTCGATCATGTCGTCGACGATGCGCGCGAGCTGCGCGCTCTGCCGCTCGATCGTGTCGCGCATCGCCTGCTGCGCCGGGTCGGAGCCGGGGACCTTCGCCATGACCTCGATCGCGGTGCGGATCGGGGCGAGCGGATTTCTCAGCTCGTGCGCGAGGGTTGCGATGAACTCGTTGACATCTTTCGCCGCATCCTGCAGCGACTGGATGTGGCGCCGGTGGGTGAGGTCCTGCGTCACCTTGGCGTAGCCGCGCAGGTGCCCGGTGGCGTCGTGCAGCGGCGTGACGACCACCCTCGCCCAGAAGCGCTCGCCGCTCTTTTTCAGGCGCCATCCTTCGTCCTCGGCGCGGCCCTCGCGCCGCGCGGTGGCGAGCTCCTCCCAGGGCTTGCCGGCCTCGATCTCCTCGTCCACGTAGAAACGGGAGAAGTGCTGGCCGATGATCTCATCGCGGGCATAGCCCTTGATGCGCTGCGCGCCCGCGTTCCAGCTCGTCACCACGCCGTCCGGGTCGAGCATGAAGATCGCGTAATCGACCACCCCTTCGACCAGCAGCCCGAAGCGCTCTTCGGCCTGGCGCAGGGCTTCCTCGTGGAGCTTGCGGTCGGTAACGTCGCGCGTGATCTTGGAGAACCCGAGGAGCTTTCCGCCTTCGTCGCGCAGCGCCGTGATCACGACGTTCGCCCAGAAGCGCGAGCCGTCCTTGCGAAGCCGCCAGCCCTCGTCCTCGAAGCGTCCCTCGCGCGTGGCGAGCCGCAATTCCTCGGCAGGCCAGCCGCGCTCGACGGCATCGGGCGTGTAGAACACCGAGAAGTGCTTGCCGATGATCTGCTCCGGCGCATAGCCCTTGATCCGCTGCGCCCCGAGGTTCCAGGTCATGATGCGCCCCGTCGGGTCGAGCACGAACAGCGCATAGTCGCCCACCTGCTCGACCAGGATCTGGTAGATCAGCGGATCGACGAGCGAGTTAGGCCTGGCCATAGCCCGCTGCCTTGGCGTTGTCCATGCACTCCGTAAGGGTCTCGAACACGCGCTCGGATTCCATGGCGAGCTTGCCGGTCTGCGTGTAGGCGTGCCACTTCCAGCGCACCGAGCGATCCTGCGGATGCTCCGTAGGAACGAATTGCCAGCGCAGCGGCAGCTGGAAGCGGTCAGTCGGCGCCATGCCGGGAAGTCAACACCCAAAACGCGCGATTATGCCGCAATCGTCCTAACGCACCGAGAAGGGCGAGTGGAACGGCCGGCCGAACGGAACGCCGCCGGCCACGGTCTGCACCGGGCGCAGGTGGACCTTGCCGGTCCGCTCGTTCTTGCGCGTGTCGACGAAGCGCACCGGGCCCTCGACCACCTCGAGAATCGAGACGTCGCCGGGCGCGCCGGGCTGCAAAGTGCCGAGCTTCGGCAGCCGACCGATGACCCGGGCAGGATTGACCGTAGCCATTGCGATCACCTGCTCGAGGCTGAACCCGAGGTTGAGGAATTTGCTCATGACCCAGGTGAGGAACGGCATGCCGGGTGTGTTCCCCGAGAAGACGTGGATGTCGGAGGAAATCGTGTCGGGCGGCGCGCCCTGAGCGATGGCGGCCTCGGCGATGGTGTAGTCGAAGCTGCCACCGCCGTGGCCGACGTCGAAGACCACGCCGCGTTTCTTCGCCGCGAGCGCAGCGGGCAGAAGCTTTCCGTCCTGCACGATGTTCGTGCCGTCGCCGGCATTGTTGGGGGCGCCGGAGTAGGAGTGCGTGAGGATGTCGCCGGCGCGCAACGTGTTCAGGATCTCCGACATGAGCGCGCGGGTTTGCACCCCGCCGATGTGGCACATGACCTTTCCCTTCGCGCCCGCCATTTCGCAGGCGGCGATCGCGCGCTTCAGCGGCTCGAGGCCGTGCTTGTCGATCACGTTCTCCGACATGCGCACCTTGATACCGAGCACGACGTCGGCGTTCTCGGCGAGCGCTCTCGCCGCGGTCGGGACGTCGGCGTAGCTGATGTTGAAGAGCTCGGGAACCGGGAACCCGGCGAGGCCGATGTTGGCGATGTGCACGAACGCGTACATGCGCGTGCGCGTCTGCGCCATGATGTGGCGGCGGAACGCCGCGAAGTTGTTTGCGCCCGCGTCGCCCGCCGAGACTACCGTAGCCGTCGCCTGGAAGGGCACCAGCTCGTCGGCCGGGATGCCGATGGCCGAGCCGTAGGGGTAGACGTGCGCGTGGAGGTCGATGAGGCCCGGCGTGACGAGCCTGCCGCCGGCATCCAGCACGCGCAACGCGCGCTCGGCCGGGATATCGGCCTCGAGCGCTTCCACCGTGCCGGAGCGGATGCCGATGTCGCGCTTCGCCCGCAGCTTCTGGCTCGGGTCGAGCACCTCGCCGCCCTTGATGACGAGGTCGAACTTGTCGTTCGGCCCCATTGCGGCATGGACCGCCCTTGCAACGCCTCCGATTCCACCGCAGGCGGCTACAGCGGCAAAAGCTCCGATGAAATTGCGGCGCGAATGCTGGCGCATATGCCTCCTCCTCTGGCGCGCCATTATGGCCCAGAAGCCATTGCCAGCAGGGGTTTGCCGCTGCTAGGGAATCGCCCTAGGGTCTGAGGGGAAGCGCCTGTCGACGAAGCCGCCGGCGAATTTCAGGCTAGTTCCGACGCCACGACGCCGAGGGCGGCGATACCCAAGCCGCCTTGAAGCGTTCACCATTTCGTCATGGCTAGCAGGGGTGTCAATCTCTCCGACCAAGGGCTGAAAGCGCCGAAGCGCTGCCCGGGTTGCTTGCTCTGTCTGCGTACCGGGTTATGGCGCGCTTCGCGCGCGACGAACGCGGGCGCAGCGCGCCCCGCGGAAACTCTCCGCCCGGGCCGTTCCACCTCGAGATTTCGGGTGTGTTGATGACACCGCTCCCGGCGCAGATCGAATCGCTCTTCCTGCGCCATCCCTCGCTGTGCGGCTTCTCGGTCCACGGGCTCGATGAGGTGCCGGACAACTGTCCCCGCAGCGGCGACAGCGACGGGGAGCTCTTCATCGGCGAAATCGGGATCGCGCCGCCAATCGGCGCGGAGCAGTGCGACGAGATCCTCCGAGAGATCGTGGCTGCGCTCGCCGAGGTGCTGGCGGAGGACCCGGCGGCGGGCGTCATCCTGCGCAACCGGACCTTCGCCCGCGTCCTGCACTGAAGATCAGGCGAGCTTGAGGCCCAGGTAGCGCTCGAGGGTCTGCGCGTCGCGCGCGAACTCCGCCGACGGCGCACGATGCACGATGCGGCCGCGCTCGATCACGACCGCGTCCTGCGTGAGCGCCAGCGCCACCTCGGCGTGCTGCTCGACCAGGAGGATGGCGATGCCCTGCAGGTTCTTCAGCGCCGCCGCAAGCTCCTCGACGATGATCGGCGCAAGCCCCTCGAGCGGCTCGTCGAGGAGCAGCAGCACCGGATTGGTCATCAGCGCGCGCGCGATGGCGAGCATCTGCTGCTCGCCTCCGGAGAGCTGGTTTCCCAGGTTCGATCGGCGCTCGGCCAGCCGAGGGAATAGATCGTAGGTTTTTTTCAGATTCCACGGGCCCGCTCGGGCCGCCACGGTGAGGTTCTCCTCGACGCTGAGCGAAGGGAAGATCTCGCGCTCCTGCGCCACCCAGCCGATTCCGAGCTGCGCGCGCCGGTGCGCCGGGAGCGCGTCGATTTGCTTCCCGCGAAAGCCGATCCTGCCGCGGTGGATGCGGGTCAATCCCATGATCGTGAGGAGGAGCGTGCTCTTGCCGACGCCATTGCGGCCGAGCACGGCGACGCTGCCGTTTTCCGGCACATCCAGGGACATGCCTTCGAGCACCACCGCTTCGCCGTAGCCGGCCCGGACGTCGTGCAATTCAAGCACGGACACGGTGGGCCCTTCCCAGGTAGACCTCGCGCACGCGGGGGTCGCGGGCGATGTCGTCCGGCGTTCCCTGCACCAGGATGCGGCCGCCGACCATCACGTGGATGCGGCTCGCGAAGCGGAACACGACATCCATGTCGTGCTCGATGAAGAGCACGGTGAGCGCGCTCGAGAGGCCCGCGATGGCGGCGAACAGCTCGGCGCTTTCGTCCTTGGGCACGCCCGCCGCGGGCTCGTCGAGCAGCAGCACGCGCGGCCGCGTGGCGAGGGCGAGCGCGATCTCGAGCAGGCGCTGTTCGCCGTACGCCAGCTCGCGCGTCAACCGATGCAGGCCCTTTTGCAGATTCAAGGATTGAAGAATCGAAGCGGCCTCGTCGACCTCGGTTCCGAAGCGGCTCAGGCCACGCCACCAGTTGTGCGCATGGCCGTCGCGCTCGAGCACCGCCAGCGCGACCGACTCCAGCGCAGTCAGCTGCGGAAAGAGCGTGTTGATCTGGAAGGTGCGCGCCAGGCCGCGGCGCACGCGCGCCTCGGGCCGCAGGCCGGTGATGTCCTCGCCGCCGAGCAGGATCTGGCCGGCATCGGGCGCGAGCATCCCCGTCATCAGGTTGATGAGCGTCGTCTTGCCGGCGCCGTTCGGTCCGATCAGCGCATGGCGCACGCCCTGCGGCAGCTCGAGCTCGACCTCCTGCGCCACCACCAGCGAGCCGAAGCGCTTGCTCAGCTTCTTGGTCGAGAGAATTTTGCGAGACCCCCGAGGATGCCGTTGGGAAGGAACATCACCACGGCGACGAGCAGCAGGCCGATCCAGAAGTACCAGTACTGCGGGTTGATGCCGGAAAACTGGTCGCGCGCCACCATGTAGATGATGGCGCCGACGATGCCGCCGTAGAGGCGCCCGGCGCCGCCGAGGATCAGGATCACCAGCACGTCGGCGGAGCGGCCGAAGGAGAGCGTCTCGAGCGACACCGTCGAGGTGGTATGCGTGAGCAGCGCGCCGGCGATTCCCGCCATCACCGCGGCGATGGTGTACGCCTTGCGCAGATGCGACCGGCTCGGCGCGCCGATCGCCGGCATGCGCGTAGCGTTCTCGCGGATGCCGCGCAGGGCGAGGCCGAAGGGTGAATGAATGATTCGCCTGGAGACCAGGAAACAAAGGAACAAGACGACGAGCGCATAGCCATAGGCCGTCGTGCCGTAGAGGTCGAACTTGAAGCCGAGCACGGTGGGCACGCGAAAGCCCTGCAGCCCGTCGGCGCCCCCGGTGAGCGCGCTCGCGCTGTTCGCGGCCTCGTGCACCAGCAGCCCGAGGCCGAGGGTCAGCATGATGAGCGCGAGGTGGCGGAAGCGCACGATGATGTGGCTCAGCGCGTAGCCGAGAATCCCTGCGGAAATGCCCGCGATCACGAGCCCGGTCAGCGGCTCGGTCCAGTAATGCTTGGCGACGAGGCCGGCGGCGTACGCGCCTACGCCGAAGAAGGCCGCGTGGCCGAGCGACACGATGCCGGCGTAGCCCAGGATGAGGTCGAGCGACAGCGCGAAGAGCGCCGTGATCGCGATCTGGCTCGCCAAGGAGAGGTAATTCGGAGTGAGGACGAACGGCAGCAGCGCGGCGAGCCAGAAGACGACTTCGAGGGGCTTGACGTCAGCGTTTGCCAAGCAGGCCCAAGGGCCGCCACATCAAGAGGGCGACCATCACGAGGTAGATGAGGAAGGCGCCGAGCCACGGGAAGTAGTACTTGCCGGCCATGTCGCTGATGCCGAGCACCACTGCGGCCACGAACGAGCCCCCGATCGAGCCCAGGCCGCCCACCGCCACCACGATCAGCACGTAGACGAGGTAGGCGAGCGCGAAGCTCGGGTCGAGGCCGACCATTTCGATCGCGAGCGCGCCGCCGAGGCCGGCGAGGCCGCCGCCGAGCGCGAAGGTGATCATGAAGGTACGCTCGACGTCGATGCCCAGGCCGCGCGCCATGCGCTGGTTGTCGACTGCGGCGCGCACCCGGGCGCCGAAGCGGGTTCTTTCGAGCAGCAGCACCAGGACGGCGGTGATGGCGAGCGAGACCCCGATCAGGAAGATGCGGTAGGTCGCGAAGCTCTGGCCGAGAACCTGGACCGAGCCGCGCAGGTACTGCGGCACGCGCGCCGACTGCTGCTCCGAGGTATAGAACCAGGCGAACGCCGCGACCGAGATGAACACGATGCCGATGGTGAGCAGGCACTGGTCGAGGTCGCTCGCGCGGTACAGGCGCCGATACAGGGTCCTTTCGAGAAAAATACTGAGAAGCGCGGCTGCGATGAACGCCATCGGAAGGGTCGCGAAAAACGGCCAGCCGAACCGGTTCATGAGGGTGACGGTGGCGTAGCCCCCGACCATGGCGAAGCTGCAGTGCGCCAGGTTGACGAAGTTCATCATGCCCAGCGTCACCGTGAGCCCCACCGACAGCAGGAACAGCAGCATCCCGTAGGCGAACCCGTCGAAGAGCACGCCCGCGAGCGAGGCCAGCATGTTGCTACGACTTCTGCTTCTTCCTACGCTCTCCGGCCGGATCCTTCACCTGGGGCACCCTGTCGAAGGGCACGTTCACGAGCTCGCCGCCCACCTTCTGCACCCGGCGGATGTAGACGTCCTGCACCACGTCGCGCGTTTCCGGGTCGATGCCCATCGGGCCCCGCGGGCTGTCCCACTTCAGCCCCTTCGCCGCGGCGATCAACGCCTCGGCGTCGGTATTGCCCTTGGTTTTCTTCAACGTCTCGTAGATCGCGTGCATGCCGTCGTAGCCGCCGATCGAGAAGAAGTCCGGGTTGCGGCCGTGCATGGCGTTGAACTCCTTCACGAACGCCTGGTTCAGCTTGTTGTCGAGCTTGTGGTCGTAATGCCAGGCGGTGATGATGCCTAGCGCGGTGTCGCCCATGCTCTTCAGCGCCGCTTCGGCCGTGGTCTCGCCCGAGCCGAGCACCTTGGTCCTGTTGAGGTCGATGCCGCGCTCGGCGAACGCCTTGCCGAGCGCCGCGGGCTGCGCCCCGCCGGGAATGAAGATGTAGATGGACTGCGGCGCGAGATCCTTGGCGCGCTGCACGAAGGCGGAGAAGTCCGGGTTGGCCACCGGGAAGCGCACCGAGCCGACGATGGTGCCGCCGGCGCCCTTGAAGCCGGTCTGGAACGCCGCCTCGGCGTCGTGGCCGGGGCCGTAGTCGGTGACCATGGTGTAGTTCTGCTTGAGCCCGCCCTTGGTAGCGGCCCAGGTGCCGAAGGTCTCCATCACCTGCGGCAGCACCACCGAGGTGCGGATCATGTAGGGCGACTTGGTGATCACGATCGAGGTCGCCGCGTTCATCACCACCATGAACTTCTTCGCCTCGGCCGACACGTCGCCCGCCGCCATCGCGTTCGGCGTGAGCACGTAGCCTGCCAGGATGTCGACCTTGTCGCGCACCACCAGCTCCTGCGACAGGCGCTTCGCGACGTCGGGGGCGGGTCCGCCGGTGTCCTTGCGGATGATCTCGATCTTCCTGCCGGCGACGCTGTCGCCGTGCTGCTTCATGTACGTCTTGATGCCGTTGTCGATCTGGTTGCCGGCGTCGGCGAACTGGCCCGACAGCGTGAGCACCAGCCCGATCCGTAGCGTGCCCTGGGCGTGCAACGGGAGCGCGGCGGCGAGCGCGGCCGCGCCGAGGGCCGCAGCGAGCCAGGTTGTCTTCATCGTTCCTCCTCCTTGATCTTGAATTTCGTCCTGTACGATCGCGGCAGATTCTAACCTCAGAGCGAGGCGCCCATGAAACGAGCGGTCTCTGCGGTGGTGCGCAGGCGACCGAGTGGTCTACCGCGCAGGTTTACCGGCGCAACGAGTGCTACCGCTCCGAGGAAGTCGAGGTGCTCGCCTCTAGGTCATGCGCCGAGCGCCTGCCTCACCCTCGCGGCGGTGAAGGGCAGCTCGCGCAAGCGGGCGCCGGTGGCGTCGGCGAACGCATTCGCCAGCGCCGCCGCGGTCGGGCCCTGCGCCGCCTCGCCGGTGCCGAGGAACGGCTGGCCCGGCCGATTGACGAGGTGCACCTCGACGCTCTGCGGCAGGTCGGGAAAGCGCAGGATCGGATAACCGCCCCAATCGCGGCTCGTGATCCTCGCGCGGTCGAAGCCCACCGCCTCGTGCAGGGTCCAGCTCAGCGACTGCACGATGCCGCCTTCGATCTGGTTCACGATGCCGTCGGGGTTGACGATGTCGCCGCTGTCGTTCGCCGCGACCACGCGGCCGACGCGCACGCGGCCGCTGTCGCGGTCGACCTCGACCTCGCAGGCCACCGCGGTGTAGGCGGCGAGGTTCTTGTAGCGCGCGAAGCCGAAGCCGCGGCCGCGGCCGGGCTGCTTCTGCCAGGCCTGCCAGCCGAAGCGCCCGGCGGCCGTGCGCACGACCGCCTGCGCGCGCGGGTCCTGGAGATGCCGAAGCCGAAACTCGACCGGATCGGCGCGCGCCGCGGCGGCGAGCTCGTCGATGAAGCTCTCGATGGAGAAGATGTTCATGTACGCGCCGAGGGCGCGCAGCGCCGACACGCGCAGCGGCATTTCGGGCACGAAGTGGTGCACTACGCGCGAATTGGCGAACTTGTAGAGCGGGATCGCGTTGCGGTCGCCGCCGCCGGTGGGCTGCGGAATCGCCCGCGGCGGCGGCGGCGTGAACGGCTTCTCGAGGTCCCACGCGGTCGCGAGATAGCCCGCCGGCCCGGGCCGCGTCGAGTGCGTGTTGCTCCAGACCTCGTACTGGAAGTCCTCGATCGTGCCGTCCGCGGACACGCGTCCGCGCGCCTTCGACAGCATCGCCGGGCCGTAGGGCTCCCAGCCGTGCTCGTCCTCGC
>JBIOYV010000015.1:0-39359 GCA_044870335.1 Burkholderiales bacterium
AGAGCGTGCGCATCGGTCGCCACCGCTTCGCCTTCGAGGCGGGCGAGTCGATCCACACGGAAAACTCGTACAAGTATTCGATCGAAGGCTTTCGCGCCCTCGCCGCCGCCGCGGGATACCTCGTCGAGAAGAGCTGGACCGACCGCAAGGCGTTGTTCGCCCTGCACGCCTTGAAGGCCAGTTAGAAAAATCGAGTTAGAAAAATCGGGGTCGGACCCCGATTTCTCTCCGCGCGCTTCTTTTCTCTGCCGGTTAAGGGCGCGTCAGGTGCGCTGGCTCGCCTTGGTGCTCATCTCGAGCCACTTGCGGATGCGGTTCGCGTCGGCGATCCGCGACTGCTTGCCCCACGAGTCGAGCAGCACCACGATCAGGTCCTTGGAGGCGAGGCGCACGTGCATCACGAGGCAGCGGCCGGCCTCGCTGATGTAGCCGGTCTTCGAGAGCTCGATGTCCCAGCGGGAGTTGCGCACCAGGCCGTTGGTGTTCACGAAGCGCAGCGGCCGGTTGAAGGCTTTGATGGTCGCCTTGTCGCGGGTCGAGTACTCGCGGATCAGCGGATAGCTGTGCGCGGCGCGCACCAGCTTCACCAGGTCGCGCGGGCTGGAGACGTTCGACGGCGAGAGTCCGGTCGGCTCGATGAACTGGCTGTCGCTCATGCCGAGCTCGGCGCCCTTCTCGTTCATCGCCTTGACGAACGCCGGCACGCCGCCCGGATAGGTGCGGGCGAGCGCGGCGGCGGCGCGGTTCTCCGAGGCCATGAGCGCGAGGAGAAGCAGCTCGTCGCGCGTGAGCGTGGTGCCGGGCATCAGGCGCGAACGCGTGCCCTTGTGGGTGTCGACGTCTTCACGGCTCACCACGATGCGCTGCTCGAGATCGAGGCCGCGGTCCAGGATGATCATCGCCGTCATCAGCTTGGTGATCGAGGCGATGGGGACCACGGCTTCGCTGTTCTTGTTGATGACCACCTCGCCGGTCGCGGCGTCCTGCACCATCACCGCCGCCGAGCGCAGGTAGACGACCTTCTGGGTCTGGGCCTGGGCAAAACCGATGGTCAGGGCGAGCACGAAGAACAGCGCGAATGCGGCGACGATGCCTTCGAGGGAATGGAGTTTTCTTTGTTGCGTTGCCATGGACGCGAATCTTTTCTTAGTGGTAGCGGTATCCGTTTGTTATGGCCATGCCCTACTCGGCGCATGGAGTTGTCGCAGTCTAGACGACGCAAAACGGGAAAATCAAGCAAAATCATGTAGTAGGAAATAGTTCCTCGAATCGTCGTGAAAAATGCACACTGTCGGGCGGAGGCTACAGGGTTTGTTCCCGGATTTCGGCGTCTTCGAGCACCGCCTGGGCGGCCGCCGCCTCGCGCTGCAGCTCCCACATTTTGGCGTATTCCCCTTCTAGTTCAAGTAGTTGAGCGTGCGTTCCGCGCTCGGCCACCCTGCCGTGGGAGAGCACCAGGATGAGATCCGCGTCCATCACGGTGGAAAGCCTGTGAGCGATCACTAACGTAGTGCGCCCCTTGGCGATGCGCTCGAGCTCGGCCTGGATCGCCTTCTCGGCGCGCGAATCGAGCGCCGAGGTGGCCTCGTCGAAGATGAGGACGCGCGGATTCTTCAGCAGCGCGCGCGCGATCGCGACACGCTGCTTTTCGCCGCCCGAGAGCTTGAGGCCGCGCTCGCCGACCATGGTTTCGTACTTCGCCGGCAGGCTTTCGATGAAGTCGTGAACGTGCGCGGCGCGCGCCGCTTCGATCACTTCGGCGTCGCTCGCCTCGGGCCGGCCGTAGCGGATGTTGTAGAGGATGGTGTCGTTGAAGAGCACCGTGTCCTGCGGCACGATGCCGATGGCGCTGCGCAGGCTCGCCTGCCGGACCTCGCGCACGTCGGCGCCGTTGATCATGATCGATCCCCTGGAGACGTCGTAGAAGCGATAAAGGAGCCGCGCCAGCGTCGACTTGCCCGAGCCGGAGTGCCCGACGACCGCGACGCGCTGGCCCGCGGCGATGCTGAACGAGACGCCGTGGAGAATCTGCCGCGCTTTCTCGTAGAAGAAGTCGACGTCGTGAAACGCGACCGTCGCGGGCCCCGGCGGCACCTCGGGCGCGCCCGGCCGGTCCTCGACCTCGCGGTGCGCCGACAGCAGCCGGAACATGCGGTCCATGTCGAGCAGCGACTGCTTGATGTTGCGGTACACCATCCCGAGCACGTTGAGCGGGATGTAGAGCTGGATCAGCAGGCCGTTCACCAGCACGAGGTCCCCGAGCGTGAAGGCCTTCTCGACCACGCCCTGCGCGGCGAGGTACATGAGCGCGGTGACCGCCGCGGCGATGATCATGCTCTGGCCGATGTTCAGCAGGCCGAGCGAGGACTCGCTCTTGGTGGCTGCGTCCTCGTACTTGCTCAGGTTCTCGTCGTAGCGGCGCGCCTCGAACTCCTCGTTGCCGAAGTACTTCACCGTCTCGTAGTTGAGCAGGCTGTCGATGGCGCGCGTGTTGGCCTTCGAGTCGAGCTCGTTGGCGCGGCGCCGGATCTCCATGCGCCACTCGGTGACGAGCACGGTGAAGCCGATGTAGAGCGCGACCGCGCCGAAGGTGACGGCGGCGAAGCGCCAGTCGAACCGGTTGAGGAGCACCGCGGCCACCAGCGCGAACTCCAGGATCACGGGCAGGATCGAGAAGAGGAGATACGAGAGCAGCGTGGAGATGCCGTTCGTGCCGCGCTCGATGTCGCGCGTCATGCCGCCGGTCTGGCGCTCGAGGTGGAAACGCAGCGAAAGGCTGTGCAGGTGCCGGAACACGCCGAGCGCGATGCGCCGCATGGCGCGCTGCGCCACGCGCACGAACACCACGTCGCGCAGCTCCTGGAACAGCGTGGTCGAGAATCTCAGGATGCCGTAGGTCGCGAGCAGCGCGACCGGCACGGCGACGATGGCGGTGGCCGCGTCGAGGCCGTCCACCAGCTGCTTCATCACGAGCGGCACCGCGACGTTCGCAAGCTTCGCCACCACCAGAAAGGCGAGCGCGAATACCACGCGCCACTTGTACTCCCACAGGTAGGGGAGCAGCGTCGCGACGTTGCGCCACTCCCCGCCTTTCAGCCGCTGTTTCATGGAGCGCGCGATTCTAGTGCGTCCGCAGCGTGAAAAATGCCACCCGGCGAAGTTTGCTTACGCGTCAGGTTCGACCGCAGAAACAAAACCCATGTCATTGATAGAAGGATGAGACCTAGTACGCTAGCGAGCAGGCGACTTCAGTGTAAGCTGCCCTTGAAAAATTGCCGGCGCGCGGCCTGCGGCCGGAACAATAAGGGGAGCGGGGGAGACAATGGGTCTGCGGCTCAAGTTCAACCTGGTGTTGATCATGGTGTTCGTCATCGGCCTGGGCGTCGCAGGCTTCATGTCCCATGAGCTGCTGCACAAGAACGCGCAGGACGAAGTGCTGCGCAATGCCGGCGTGATGATGGAAGCGGCGCTCTCCATGCGCGGCTACACCGTCGGCAAGGTGCGGCCGCTCCTGCCCTACGACCCGGACAAGTTCCTGCCGGAAAGCGTGCCGGCCTTCGCCGCCACCGAGATCATGCACCTGCTGCAGAAGAAGTATCCGGACTACTCGTACAAGGAAGCGGCGTTCAACCCGACCAATCCGCGCAACAAGGCGGTCGACTGGGAGAGCGACATCCTCAACACGTTCCGCAGCGGCGGCCCGCTCAAGGAGATCTCGGGCGTGCGCGACACCCCGACCGGTCGCTCGTTGTATCTCGCGCGGCCGCTCCAGATCCGTGACGAGGCCTGCCTCAACTGCCACACCAATCCCGACATGGCGCCGCCGGCGATGGTGAAGCTCTACGGGCCGCACAACGGCTTCGGCTGGAAGCTGAACGAGGTGATCGCCACGCAGATCGTGTCGGTGCCGATGGACCTGCCGATCCGCAACGCCAACCACGCCTTCGTCACCTTCATGAGCTCGGTCGCGGTGGTGTTCACCGTGCTCTTCGTGCTGCTCAACGTGATGCTGACGATCTTCATCGTGCATCCGATCATGCAGCTGGCGCGGACCGCCGACGCGATCTCCAAGGGCCGGCTCGACGTGCCCGATTTCTCCGACAAGGGCCGCGACGAGGTGTCGCAGCTCGGCCAGGCGTTCAACCGCATGCGGCGCAGCCTGCAGAAGGCGATCGCCCTCATCGACAAGGGCTAGGCCGGCAAATGGCGGTGCCCGCTCTTCCTTCCGGTTACGCGCTCCAGGAGTACCGGATCGAGAGGCTGCTCGGGGCGGGCGGGTTCGGCCTCACCTACCTCGCCATCGACACCAACCTCAACCTGAGGGTGGCGATCAAGGAGTACCTCCCGTCCGACATCGCGGTGCGCAACCCCGACCACTCGGTCACGCCCAACTCCTCGCAGAGCGCCGAGGATTTCATGTGGGGCAAGCGCCGCTTCCTCGACGAATCGCGCACCATCGCCTCGCTGCGGCACCCGAACATCGTCCGGGTGATGCGGTTTTTCGAGGCCAAGGGCAGCGCGTACATGGTGATGGAGTACGTCGAAGGCGACGCCCTGTCCGACTGGATCAAGCCGCGCCGGCCGCTGCCCGAGGCCCAGGTCATGGCGATCACCGGGCCACTCCTGGAAGGGCTGCAGGTCGTTCACACCGCGGGCTACCTGCACCGCGACATCAAGCCGGGCAACATCTACATCCGCTACGACGGCAGCCCGGTGCTGATCGATTTCGGTTCCGCGCGCCAGAAAAGCGGCGACCTCACCGCGATCGTCACGCCGGGCTACGCGCCGTTCGAGCAATACCATTCGCAGGGGCAGCAGGGTGCCTGGAGCGACGTGTACGCGTTTGCCGGCGTGCTGTACTGGGTCGTGACCGGGCAACGGCCGCTCGAGGCTGCGGCGCGCGTGCGCGAGGACACCATGCCGCCCGCGGTCAAGGCGGGCGACCGCAATCGCTACCGGCCCGAATTTCTCGCGGCAATCGATTGGGGCCTCGCGCCGCACGAGGACGACCGCCCGCAGAGCGTCCACGAATGGCGCGCGGCCCTCGCCGGCACCATGGAGCCGAAGCTGAAGCACGCCGAACCCGCGCCCCCGCCGCCTCCGGCTCCCGAGGCGGTGCTCTTCGACGCCAACTTTCTCGACCAGGTCGAGCGCGAGCTCGCGCAGCACGTCGGCCCGATCGCGCCGGTCATGGTGAGGAAGGCGGCGAAGAAAGCGCAGGACCCGGCCGGGCTCGTCCAGCTCATCGCCGCGGACATCACGCACAACGGGTTGCGCCTCAAGTTCGAGCGGCGCTTCGCCGATCCGTCGCGCCCGGCCTCCAGGCCCCAGCCGACCACCGGCTCCGCGAGCGGGCGCAGCAGCGCGTCCAGCGGCCCGCCCTTTTCGCCCGAGCTCCTGAGCCGCGTCGAGGCGAGCCTTTCGCAGTACCTCGGTCCCGTGGCGAAGGTGGTCGTCAAGCGCGCCGCGCTCAAGGCGCGCGACGAGTCCGAGCTCTATCTGATGGTTGCCGACGAGATCGAAGACCCAGCGGAGAAGAAGGCCTTCATCCGCCGGGCGATCTCGGTCTCGAGTAAAGTCTAGGCCCGTCCTGCCAGCGGCCTCTTGACGCCGGGGCCGCTGATCGGTATCGTTCAAACGTTCGTTTGAACTGGATCTCCCCCATGCCGGCCTCTTCCCTGCGCACTGTCAAGCCGCCGCACGAGACGCGTACGCGCATCCTCGACGCCGCGGAAGAACTCTTCATGCTGCACGGCTTCGAAGGCACGTCGATGCGCCAGCTCACGGCCAAGGCCGACGTCAACCTCGCGGCCGTGAACTACCACTTCGGCTCCAAGGATGCCCTGATCGAGGCGGTGCTGCGCCGGCGCCTCGATCCCATGAACGCCGCGCGGATCGCGGCGCTCGACGCGATCGAAGCCTCCGGCAGGCCCCTTTCGCCCGAGGCGATCATCCGCGCGTTCGTCGGCGAGAGCCTGCGCATGATCGAGGACGCGAAGGGCGGAGGGCGCAATTTCATTCGCCTCCTCGGCCGCAGCTACACCGAGCCCTCGAAGCCGATCCGCGTCCTCATCGGCCAGCTCTACGCGCCGACGATGGAGCGCTACAAGTCCGCGTTCGTGCGCGCGCTTCCCCAGATGCCGCCCGAGGAGCTGGTGTGGCGCATGCACTTCATGTTCGGCACGCTGTCCTACACGCTCGCCGCCACCGACGCCGTCCAGCTCATCGCCGGCTGCAAGCCCGAGGACCGGCACGACGCGCGCCTGCTCGAAGACCGCCTCACCGCCTTCCTCGCCGCCGGCCTGACCGCGCCGCTCAAGCACGCGGTGCGCAAAGCCGCCTAGGAGCCGCCCCATGCTCGAATTCATCCTCGCCGCGCTCGTCGTCTTTTTCGTGTTCGGCTTTTTCGGGCTCGGCATCGGCTGGTGGACCCTCGCCACCGCCGCGCTCCTTGCCTACCTTTCAGTGAACCTAGAGCTGGGCCTTGCCGCCAACGTAATGCTCGCATCGGTGTTCATTGCAATCGCCGCGGCGCTGAACGTGCCGTGGCTGCGCCGGAAAGTGCTCACCGACCGCATCCTCGCGGTGTACCGCCGCATCCTTCCCGACATGTCGCAGACCGAGAGGGAAGCGATCGACGCCGGCACGGTGTGGTGGGACGCCGACCTCTTCTCCGGCAAGCCCGACTGGGGGAAGCTGCTCGCCGTCCCCGAGCCGCGCCTCTCGCCCGAGGAACAGGCGTTCCTCGACGGCCCGGTCGAGGAGCTGTGCGCGATGTGCGACGAATGGGAAATCACGCACGAGCACCAGGACCTGCCGCCGCGCGCGTGGCAGTTCGTGAAGGAAAAAGGCTTCCTCGGGATGATCATTCCGAAGCAGTACGGCGGCCTCGGCTTCAGCGCGCTCGGCCACTCGGCGGTGGTGCAGAAGCTCGCCACGCGCTCGAGCACCGCGGCGATCTCGGTGATGGTGCCGAACTCGCTCGGGCCGGGCGAGCTGCTCCTGCACTACGGCAGCGTCGAGCAGAAGAACCACTACCTGCCGCGCCTCGCGAAAGGGCTGGAAATCCCCTGCTTCGCGCTCACCAGCCCCGAGGCCGGCTCCGACGCCGCCTCGATTCCCGACTACGGCGTGGTGTGCCGCGGCGTCTGGCAGGGCAAGGAAGTGCTCGGCATGCGCGTCACGTGGGACAAGCGCTACATCACGCTGGGGCCCATCGCCACGCTTCTGGGTCTTGCTTTCCGCCTCTACGATCCAGAAGGGTTGATTGGTGACGAAAAAGACCTAGGCATCACCTGCGCGCTCGTTCCTACGAACGCGCCCGGCGTGAACATCGGCCGGCGGCACATGCCGCTCAACGCCGCGTTCCAGAACGGCCCCAACTCCGGCAAGGATGTGTTCATGCCGCTCGATTGGATCATCGGCGGGCGCGAATACGCGGGCAAGGGCTGGATGATGCTCATGGGGTGCCTCGCCGCCGGGCGCGCGATCTCGCTGCCGACCTCCGCCGTCGGCGGTGCCAAGGCGCTGGTGCGCTTCGTCGGCGCGTACGCCCGCGTGCGCAGCCAGTTCAAGACGCCGATCGGCCGGCTCGAGGGCGTCGAGGAGGCCCTGGGGCGCATTGCCGCCCACTGCTACATGATGGACGCGACCCGCATCATGACCGCGGGCGCGGTGGACCGCGGCGAGAAGCCGGCGGTCCTCTCGGCGATCGCGAAGTACCACATGACCGAGCGTGCGCGCCAGTGCGTGAACGACGGCATGGACATCGTCGGCGGCAAGGGCATCTGCCTTGGACCGAACAACTGGATCGGCCGCGGCTACCAGATCGCGCCGGTCGCGATCACCGTGGAGGGCGCGAACATCCTCACGCGCACGCTGATCATCTTCGGCCAGGGCGCGATCCGCTGCCATCCCTACGTGCTGCGCGAGATGCGCGCCGCGAAAGAGATGCAAGGAGAGGAAGCTTCGCGCGAGTTCGACGACGCCTTCATTTCCCACGTCGGGCACGTTCTGCGCAATGGCATCAGGAGCTTCGTGCTCAGCCTTTTCCCGGGCCTTGCGCCCGCGCCTCGCAACGCCGCAGCGGACACGAAGCACTACTATCGCCACGTGTCGCGCCTGTCGGCGGCCTTCGCCTTCCTCGCCGACATCTCGATGCTGGCGATGGGCGGGGCGCTCAAGCGCAAGGAGAAGATCTCCGGGCGGCTCGGCGACGTGCTGTCGATGATGTATCTCGTTTCGGCGACGCTGAAGCACTACGAGGACCAGGGCCGGGTCAAGGCGGACTTGCCGCTGGTGCGCTGGGCGGTGCGCGATGCGCTGCACCGTGCGCAGGAAGCGATCGACGGGATCCTGTCGAATTTCCCGGTGAAGTCGGTGGCGACGCTGCTGCGCTGGATCATCTTCCCGAGCGGCAAGCGGCTGCGCCCGCCGCTCGACTCGCGCAACCGCGAGTGCGCCCGCATCGCGCTCGAGCCGGGCGCCGCGCGCGACCGGCTCACCGCGGGCATGTACCTGCCCAAGGGCGAGCACGCGACCGCGCTGCTCGAGGCGGCGTTCCTCGCCGCGGTGGCCGGCGAGCCGATCGACAGGAAGCTCCGCGAAGCCCGGAAACAGGGTCTGGAAAATCCCCAATCCATCCTCAATTCCGAGGAGTTGGGACAATGGCAACGCAAAGAAGCGCTGCGCAAGCAGGTGATCAAGGTCGACGATTTCCCGCAGGATTTCGGCCGCGCCGAGCTGGTCCTCGACGCAAAGGCTCACGTAGCCGCGAAGGCCGCCTAGCACAATGTCCGCGAAACCCATCTACATCGTGGACGGCGCGCGCACACCGTTCCTCAAGTCCAGGAACCGTCCCGGTCCGTTCGCCGCGGCCGACCTCGCGACCCAGGCCGCTCGCGCGCTCCTCATGCGCCAGCCGTTCCGGCCCGACGAGCTCGACGAGGTGATCCTCGGCTGCGCCGCGCCCTCGGTCGACGAGGTCAACATCGGCCGCGTGGCGGCGCTGCGCATGGGCTGCGGACAGAAGGTTCCCGGCTGGACCGTGATGCGCAACTGCGCCTCGGGCATGCAGGCGCTCGACTCCGGCATCAACAACATCCTTGCCGGCCGCTCGCAGCTCGTGCTGGCCGGCGGCGTCGACGCGCTCTCGCGCGCGCCCCTGCTCTATGCGGACCGGATGGTCCACTGGTTCTCCGACATGGCCGCAGCCAGGACCACCGGCCAGCGCCTCGCCCTTTTTTCACGTCTACCCGTCAAGTCGCTGCTCGCTCCCGTGATCGGAATCATGAAAGGGCTCACCGATCCGATGGTGGGGCTCCTCATGGGGCAGACCGCCGAGAACCTGGCGCATCGCTTCGGCATCACGCGCGAGCAGCAGGACGCCTTCTCGGTGAGAAGCCACCAGCGCGTGGCGCGCGCGCAGGACCAGGGCATCCTCGCGCCCGGCGGCGGCGAAGTCGAGGCGCTCTACGAGCGCGACGGCACGGTCTTTCCGCTCGACGACGGCGTGCGGCGCGACGCCACGCCGGAGTCGCTCGCGAAGCTGCGGCCGTTCTTCGACCGCAAGTACGGCAGCGTGACGCCGGGCAACAGCTCGCAGATCACCGACGGGGCGGCCTGGATGCTGCTCGCCTCGGAGGAGGCCCTGAAGAAGCACGGCCTCGAGCCGATCGGACGCATCGTCGATTCGGAATGGGCGGGGCTCGACCCCGCGCAGATGGGACTCGGGCCGGTCCACGCCGCCACGCCGATCCTGAAGCGCCACGGCCTCGGCCTGGACGACCTCGACTACTGGGAGATCAACGAGGCCTTTGCCGCGCAGGTGCTCGGCTGCCTTGCGGCATGGCGCGACGAGAAGTACTGCCGAGAGGAATTGGGTTCGAATGCTCCCCTCGGAGACCTGAATCAGGAGAAGCTCAACGTGGACGGCGGAGCAATTGCGCTCGGCCATCCGGTGGGCGCCTCGGGCACGCGGATCGTCCTGCACCTCCTCAGGACGCTGAAGCGCAACCACGCGAAGCGCGGCATCGCGTGCATCTGCATCGGCGGCGGCCTCGGCGGCGCGATGCTCGTGGAAGCGCTGTAAAAGCAAGTAGACTGGGATCCCCTTGATGGACCGAGCCTCCACGGCCTCCACGTTTACCCGGCATTGGCGCTGGGAGACCGACCGCGACGGGCTCGCCTGGCTCACCTTCGACAAGGAGGGCGAGTCGGCCAACACGTTCTCGCGCGAGGCGCTGGAAGAGCTGGGACGCGCGCTCGCCGCGATCCGCGCCGAGAACCCGAAGGGCCTCGTCGTCCGCTCGGGCAAGGACAACTTCATCGCCGGCGCCGACGTCGAGGAATTCACGCGCTTCAACTCGCCGCAGGAAGCGCTCGCGTTCGTGAAGCTCGGCTGGGACGTGTTCCAGGAGCTGCGCGAGCTGCCCTTCCCCACCACGGCGATGGTGAACGGGTTCTGCATGGGCGGCGGCGTGGAGCTCGCCCTCGCCTGCCGTTACCGCGTCGCGCTCGACGACCCCAAGACGCGTTTCGCGCTGCCGGAAGTCATGCTCGGCATCATGCCGGCCTGGCACGGCCTGCAATGGCTGCCGAAGCTCGTCGGTCCCGCCGCCGCGCTCGACATGATCCTGACCGGCCGCGCCGTCGATGCGCGCCGCGCCCGGCGCATGGGGCTCGTCGATCAGGCGGTGCCGCTGCGCATCCTCGAGAACACCGCCCGGATGGTCACTCTGGAGGCTCCGCAGCAAAAGAAGCTGAGCCTCATGAATCGCTTGATGCTCGCCCGCCCGTTGCGGGGGATCGTAACCTCGCAGGCGAAAAAGCAGGTGGCGAAGCGCGCGCGCAGGGAGCACTACCCCGCCCCTTACGCCGTGCTCGAGTCTTGGCGCAAGTACGACGGCAATCCGTTCGCGGCGTCGAACGACCCTTCCGCCTCGGTCGAGTCGCTGGTCGAGCATCCGACCACCAAGAACCTGATCCGGATCTTCTTCCTGCAGGAGCGGATGAAGTCGCTCGCCCGCGGTGCGCCCTTCGAGGCGCGCCACGTGCACGTCGTGGGCGCCGGCGTAATGGGCGGGGACATCGCGGCCATCTGCGCCATGCGCGGCCTCTCGGTCACGCTGCAGGACACGGCGCCCGAGCGCATCGCCCCCGCGGTCAAGCGCGCGGCCGAGCTTTTCAAGCGGCGCCTGCGCGACGAGCGGCGGGTGCGCGACGCCCTCGACCGGCTGGTTCCGGACGTCGCCGGCCAAGGCGCGCGCCACGCCGACGTCATCATCGAGGCGATCTTCGAGAACCTCGAGGCGAAGCGCGCGCTCTTCGCGCGGCTCGAGTCGATGGCGAAGCCCGATGCGATCCTCGCCTCGAACACCTCGAGCCTCAAGCTCGCCGACATCGCCACCGCTCTCAAGGATCCCTCGCGGCTCGTGGGCATCCATTTCTTCAACCCCGTGCCCCAGCTTCAGCTCGTGGAGGTAGTTTCTTCCACCACCACTAAATCGCAAATCGCGAAGGATGCGGCCGCCTTCGTGCGGCAGATCGACAAGCTGCCGCTGCCGGTCAAGGACTCGCCGGGATTCCTGGTGAACCGCGTGCTCGGGCCGTACATGCAGAACGCCTTCCGCCTGCTCGACGAGGGGCATAAACCCGAGACCCTGGACGCGGCGATGGAGCAGTTCGGCATGCCGATGGGCCCGGCGGAGCTCGCCGACACCGTCGGACTGGACATCTGCCTGGCCGCCGGCAAGGCGCTCGCCAAGACGACCGAGGTGCCCAAGGTTCTCGCCAACAAGGTTGCCCTGGGGCACCTCGGCAAGAAGACCGGCCAGGGGATCTACCGCTACGAGAATGGAAAGGCGGTGAAGGGGCAGCCCGACGCGTTCGACGACACGCTGGTGCAGCAGTTGATCGAACCCTACCTGCGCGAGGCCGAGGCGGTGCTGCGCGAAGGCATCGTCGCCGACGCCGACCTCGTCGACGCCGGGCTCATCTTCGGCACCGGGTTCGCGCCCTTCCGCGGGGGACCTTTGCAGTACCTGGCTTCCAGGAAATAGGTGGAGTCTTTACCGAAAGACAAGCAGCCGGCGCTGCGCGTCATGCCGATGCCGGCCGACGCCAACCAGAACGGCGATATCTTCGGCGGCTGGATCATGGCGCAGGTCGACATCGCCGGCGGCACGGTCGCGGGCAGAATGGCGCGCGGCCGCGTTGCGACCGTCGCGGTGAAGGAGTTCACCTTCAAGCAGCCGGTGCAGATCGGCGACCTGCTGTCGTTCTACGTCGAGGTGGAGAAAATCGGCACCACGTCGATCACCGTCACCGTCGAGGTGTACGCCGAGCGCCGCCCCGAGAATCCGCGCGTGGTGAAGGTGACCGAGGCGACGCTCACTTACGTGGCGATCGACGCCACCGGGCAGCCCCGCCCGGTGCCGCGGGCGTAGTTGCTCCTCGAAGCGTCGACCCTCGCCGCGGTAGCGGCTCTCTCCATCGGGGCGGCGATCGTCGGCGGCATGGGCGGCTTCGGCACCGGCGTGATCCTCGCGGCGGCCCTCGTCCCGCTCATCGGCGTGAAGGCGCTGGTTCCGGTGATGGCGGTCGCCGGCGTGATCATCAACGCCGGGCGCTTCTGGTTCTACCGCGAGAGCCTCGAGCGCCGAACGCTCGGCGTGGTGCTCGTCTCGGCCCTGCCCTTCCTGGTGTTCGGCACCTGGCTCTACAGCGTGCTCGATGCGCGCTCGATCGGCACCATCCTCGGCTTCGCCGTCATCGCCTCGGTGCCGCTGCGCAGAATTCTCAGGAAGAAAGCAGTCATGCTGAGCACCCCCGGCCTCGCTGTCGGTTCGGGCCTCTTCGGGCTCGCCAGCGGCCTCGCCACCGGCACGGGCGTGATCCTGGTGTCGCTCCTTCTCGGCACTGGAATGAGCGGCCCCGCGGTGCTCGCCACCGACGCGCTCGTGTCCATCGCGCTCGACCTCACCAAGGCCGCGCTCTTCCAGCGCTTCAACCTCCTCGAGGCGCAGGCCTTCTTCACCGGCGTGGTCATCGGCCTCGCCAGCATCCCCGGCAGCGCCATCGCGGCGACGCTGGTGACGCGCCTCGGCGCCAGGCTGCACGTCGCCTTCATCGAGGCCTTGATCGTCGTCGGCGGAGCGTCCATGCTGTGGCAGTCATGGCGCTGAACGAGCTCGGCGGAAAGCTCGCCGTGGTCACGGGAGCGGCGAGCGGCCTCGGCCGAGCCATGGCGCTTGCCTTCGCCGCCGAGGGCATGCACCTCGCGCTCGCCGATGTCGACGAAGCCGGTCTCGCCCTGACCCGGAAGGACGTCTCGGCTCTCGGGCTAAAGAGCTTCTCGATGCGCGTGGACGTCTCCAAGGCGTCCGAAGTCGAAGCATTTGCACAGAAGTGTTCTCAGGAGCTGGGCGCCGTTCACCTGGTCTGCAACAACGCGGGCGTCGCGCTCTCCGGGCCGGTATGGGAGACGAGCGAAGCCGAATGGCAGTGGATCCTCGGCGTCAATCTGCTCGGCGTAGTGAACGGCGTGCGCGCCTTCGCCCCGCGCCTGATCGCGCAGGACGAGGGCCACATCGTCAACACCGCTTCGGTGGCGGGCCTGATCTCGCCGCCCGGCATGGGCGCCTACTGCGTGTCGAAGCACGCGGTGGTGACGCTCTCCGAAGCGCTGCATCACGACCTGCGCGAGCGCGGCTCGCGCGTGGGCGTGTCGCTCCTCTGCCCTGCCTACGTTCCGACCGGGATTGCAGACTCGGAGAGGAATAAGCCCCCCGATCTCTCCCTTTCTGGGAAATCGAAGGAGCGACTCGCCAAAGAAGCCGCGTTGAAGAAGGCCGTGGCCTCCGGGAAGCTCTCGGCGCACGACGTGGCTCTCGCCGTGGTGGCCGCGGTGAAGGAGAACCGCTTCTACGTGCTCACGCACCGGGGAATCAAAGGGGCGGTGCGGGCGCGCATGGAGGACGTGCTCGAAGAGCGCTCGCCGCGCGATCCGCTCAGGCTGAAGTAAGCCCCGGGAACAGCACCTTCAGCCCGTCGGCCATGGTCTCGATGGCGATGGCGGCGAGGAGGAGCCCGAGGAGACGGGTCGCGATGTTGAGGCCGGTGGTTCCGAGGCGCTCGCCGACCAGGTCGGCGACGCGCAGCATGCCCCAGAGGATGGCGCACACCAGGGCGAGGCACCCGAGGATGGCGGCGGTGTGGGCGAAGCCGCCGGACTGCGCCGCGATGATCGTGGTGCCGATGGCGCCCGGGCCTGCGAGCAGCGGCACCGCGAGCGGCACCACCCCGCTCAACTCCCCCGACTCGAGCTCCTCCGCCTCGGCGCGCGACTGGCGCATGCCGCCCGCCTGGGCGCTCAGCATCGCGAGCGCCATGAGGAGCAGCACCAGGCCGCCGCCGACCTGGAACGCAGGCAGGCTCGCGCCGAGCAGCTTGAGCAAAGCCTCGCCGAAGATCGCAGCGCCGGCAAGCACGACGAACACCGTCAGCGTGACCGCGTTGGCGAGGCGCTTCCGCGAGGCCGCGTCGCGCGAGGCGGTGACGCCGAGAAAGATCGGGACCGCGAGGAACGGGTCCAGCACCGCAGTCAGCGTCGCGATGAAACGCAGGTATTCCGGATAGGCGGTCACCAATCCATTATATTCAGCGCATGCCGAAGGACGACCCGGGCTACATCACCGAGCTCGCCGCAGAAACGTCCTACGGCGGCTACCTCGAGCTCGCGCGGCTGCTCTCGGCGCAGCGTCCGCGCTCGTCGCACCACGACGAGATGCTGTTCATCATCCAGCACCAGACGTCCGAACTGTGGATGAAGCTCCTGCTGCACGAGCTCGCCGCGGCGATCGAGCACGTGAAAGCCGACCGCCTCGCGCCCTGCTTCAAGATCCTGGCGCGGGTCAAGCAGGTCCAGCGCCAGCTTTTCGAGCAATGGGCGGTGCTCGAGACCCTTACGCCGTCGGAGTACGCCCTGTTCCGCAATGTGCTGGGGCCGGCCTCGGGGCTGCAGTCGCACCAGTTCCGCGCCATCGAATTCATGCTCGGGAACAAGAATGCGCGGCTCGTCGAATTGCAGCGGCACGACGACCCGACTTTTCTGTATTTGAGAACGTTACTCGAGTCGCCGAGCCTCTACGACGAGTTCCTGCGCTACCTCGCGCGGCGCGGCATGCCGGTGCCGGCCGAGCGCGTCGAGCGCGACTGGACGGCCCCGTACCAGCGCCATGCCGGCGTGACGGCGGTGTTCAAGACCATCTACGAGAACACCGAGCGCTACTGGGCCGAGTACGACATGTGCGAGAAGCTCGTCGACGTCGAGGAGAACTTCGTGCTGTGGCGCTTCCGGCACGTGAAGACGGTAGAGCGCATCATCGGCTTCAAGAAGGGCACCGGCGGCACCGCCGGCGTGCCGTTCCTTCGCAGGACGCTCGAGCTCGCGCTCTTCCCCGAGCTCATCGATGTCCGCACCGAAATTGGATGAGGCGTGGCTCGCGCGGCAGGTGTGGCCGCGCTTTTCCCGGGTGCTGGCGCGTAAAGAGATCTATCTCGCGAACCACTCGCTCGGCCGCCCGCCCGACCGCGCCGCCGACGACCTGCGCGCGGCGCTTGACGCCTGGTACCGCGACATGGACGGCGCGTGGAAGCTGTGGGTCGACGGACGCGAGGCATTCCGATCCTTGACTTCAAGACTGGTCAATGCCGCGAGCGCGGACTCCATCGTTCCCAAGACGAGCGCGGGCCAGGGCCTGCGCGCGGTGCTGAACGCGTTGCCCGGCAAGCCGCGCGTGCTCACCAGCGACGCGGAGTTCGACTCGATCGACTTCATCCTGCGCGTCTATCGCGACAAGGGCTGCATCGAGCTCAAGGTGCTGCCGTTCGATTCCTTGCGCTTCGAGCCCTGCGACCTGGTGGTGCTTTCCACGGTTGCCTTTCGGACTGGAAAGATTTTTCCGTTAGTGATGGAAACGATCGAGGCGGCGCACCGCGCCAAGGCGCTTGTGCTGCTCGATGTCTATCACCACGCCGGCGTGCTGCCGCTCGATCTCGCCGCGCTCGACGCGGATTTCGCGGTGGGCGGCTCGTACAAGTACCTGCGCGGCGGGCCGGGCGCCTGCTGGCTGTACGTGCATCCGAGGCACCACGGCCTGCGCACGCTCGACACCGGCTGGTTCGCCAAGGAGGACGTCTTCGCCTACCAGCGGCCCGAGCCGCCGCGCTTCGCCGCCGGCGGGGACGCGTGGCTCGAGTCCACGCCTGCGGTGCTGACGCCCTTCCAGGGGCTCGCCGGCCTCGAAATCAGCCTCGAGCTCGGGGTGGCGCGCATAAGAGAGCACAACCTGGAGCAGAAAGCCATTTTGAAATCGCTTCTTCCAGTCGAGGGCGAAGGCGAGGACCATGGCGCGTTTGTCACTCTCAGGAATCCGCAGGCGAAACTGCTCTCGGCCGAGCTCGAGAAGAAAGGCGTCAAGACCGACGCGCGCGGCGAGTATCTGCGCATCTGCCCCGATTACCTCAACAGTCTTTTGGAGCTGCAAACCGCCGCCGTGCACGTAGCGAAGCTCATCGAGGGAGAACGCGCATGAAGGTCCTGTGGATTGCGCTCGCCATGACCATGGTGCAGGCGGCGCTCGCCGGCTACCCGGACCGGCCGATCAAGGTGCTCATGCCCTTCCCGCCGGGGGGAACCGTGGACGTGGTGACGCGGCTCGTGTGCAACGAGGCTTCCGAGCTTCTCGGCAAGCCGCTGGTGCTCGACTACCGGCCAGGTGCGGCGGGGATCATCGCGAGCGAAGCCGTAGCGCGCGCCCCTGCGGATGGCTATACCGTGCTCGTGACGACTCCGAACCACACGATCAATCCGGCGCTGCGGCAGAAGATGCCGTTCAACACCGTTGCGGATTTCGTCCCGGTGAGCCTCATCGGCAACGTGCCGGAGCTCCTGATTGCGCATCCTTCGGCGCCCTTCGACACGCTCGACGCGATGCTGAAGTACGCGAAGGGAAATCCGGGCAAGCTCAGCTATTCCTCCGCCGGCATCGGCACGCTGCCCCACATCACGATGGAGCTCCTTTTGCGCCAGGCCGGCGTGCAGGTCACCCACGTCGCATACAAAGGCGCGGCGCCCGCGCTGACCGATCTTCTTGCGGGCGTGGTCCAGCTCAAGTACGACACGTACGCGACGACCTCGCCGCTCCTGCCTTCGGGAAAGGTCAAGGTGCTCGCGACTGCCGGGCGCGCACGCCTGCCGCAGCTCCCGAACGTCGCCACGGTCGCCGAGTCGGGCTTTCCCGGCTACGAGGGCTACCTGTGGATCGGAGTGCTCGCGCCGCGCGGCACGCCGGCGGAGGCAGTCTCCATCCTTTCGGCGTCCCTGGCCAAGGCGGCCCGTTCCGCCAAGGTCGCGGCGCGCTTCCAGGCCGACGGAATCGAGATCCCCGCCGGCGGCCCCGAGGAGCTCGGCCGGCTGATCACGCGCGAGCTCGCCCTGTGGGCACGCGTGGTCCGCGAAGCCAAAATCACGGTTTCGGATTGAGGCTTAGTTCATCGACGCCGCCGGGCCCCGAAGCTAATCTTCCCGGGCTTCATAACCGGGGGAAACACCATGCTGAATAGAACAACGATAGCCTTGCTCGCGTCTTGCGCGCTGGCCGCGTGCTCGACCATGGGCCAGCTCACGGTGAAGGATTACCAGGCCAAGTCGGGCCAGCGCGTCATGGCCGGGCAGGCCGAGCCGAAAGCGGACTACGGCTGCACCAAGCTCTCGCAGGAGAGGCAGGAATGGGGCATGAAGGGCACCATGGACAAGGTGGCGGCGACCGAAAAAGTGACCGCGGCCGCGGTGGACGCCGCGCCGAAGAAGGGCGCCAACTACGCGTACATCATGACGCCGAGTGAAATGACGGTCGGCATCGTGAACGTCAACGCCTTCAAGGACGCGCAGGTCGCCTACTACCGCTGCACGAGCCTTCCGGCAGTGAAGCAGGCGTCGCTGTAGCGCGGCCTTAGAGGACGCGTACCGGGGCGCCCCGGCGCCAGGTGGCGACGTCCTCGACCGCGCCGCGGAAGTAGGCGCTGTAGCTCTCGCGCGTGACGTAGCCAAGGTGCGGCGTAAGCACGGTGTTGGGCGCGGCGAGGAGCGGATGGTCCGGCCCGATCGGCTCTGCGTCGTAGACGTCGATTCCCGCGCCGGCGATCGTGCCGTTCTTCAGCGCCGCCGCGAGCGCGGCCTCGTCGACGATCGGTCCGCGCGAAGTATTCACGAGGAATGCGGTGGGCTTCATCCGGGCGAGCTCGCGCTCGCCGATCAGCCCGCGCGTGCGCTCGCTCAGCACGAGGTGGACGCTCACCACGTCGGCGCGCGCCAGGAGCTCGTCGCGCTCGACCCGCTTCGCTCCCGCGCGCCCCGCGCGCTCGGCGTCGAGGTTCTGGCTCCAGGCGAGCAGTTCCATGTTGAACGCCGCGCCGACCTTCGCCACCTGTGAGCCGATGGTGCCGAGGCCGATGATGCCGAGCGTCTTGCCGGCAAGCCCGAGGCCCACCGTGGCCTGCCATCCTCCCTCCCGCAGCGAGCGGTCTTCGCGCGGAATCTGCCGGAAGAGCGCGAGGATCAGGCCCCAGGTCAGTTCTCCCGTCGTGCCGGCAGCACCGGGCGTGCCGCAGACGACGACGCCGCGCTCGCGCGCGGCTGCGAGGTCGATCGAGGCGTTGCGCATGCCGGTGGTGACGAGGAGCCGCAGGCGCGGCAGCTTTTCGAGCAGCGCGCGCGGGAACGGCGTGCGTTCGCGCATCGCCACCACGACCTCGAAGGGCGCGAGTCTTTCTGCAACCTGGTCCAGGACGGATAGGTGGTCACGGAAGCACGTGAGCTCGCAATCCGCTCCAAGGCTCGCCCAGTCGGCCATCTCGCGGGCGACGCCCTGGTAGTCGTCGAGCACCGCGACGCGCATGCACTCCTCCTAGGCGCGCCGCAGCGCGAGCGCTTCGGCGATCGAGGTCTGCTCGCCCAGCTCCTGCTTGGCAATCGCGTTGCGGTGCACCTCGTCGGGGCCGTCGGCGAAGCGCAGGGTGCGGGCGCTGGCATAGGCGCGGGCGAGGCCGAAGTCGTCCGACACGCCGCCGCCGCCGTGCACCTGCAGCGCCCAGTCGATGACCTGGCAGGCGACGTTGGGCGCCAGCACCTTGATCATCGCGATCTCCTTCTTGGCCGACTTGTTGCCGACGGTGTCCATCTTGAACGCCGCGTTCAGCACCATGAGGCGCGCCGAGTCGATCATGATGCGCGCCTGCGCGATGCGCTCGCGCGTGACGCCCTGGTCGGAAATCGGCCGGCCGAAGGCGACGCGCTCCGTGGCCCTGCGGCACATCTTCTCCAGCGCGACCTCGGCCTGCCCGATGAGGCGCATGCAGTGATGGATGCGCCCGGGCCCGAGGCGTCCCTGCGCGATCTCGAAGCCTCGGCCCTCGCCGAGCAGCACGTTGGATGCCGGCACACGCACGTTCTTCAGCTCGACCTCCATGTGGCCGTGCGGCGCATCGTCGTAGCCGAACACCGATAGCGGGCGCAAAACGCGCACGCCGGGAGTGTCTGCCGGAACCAGCACCATCGACTGCTGGCTGTGCCGCGAAGCGTTGTCGGGATCGGTCTTCCCCATGACGATGTAGATCTTGCAGCGCGGATCGCCCGCGCCGCTCGACCACCATTTGGTCCCGTTGATCACATATTCATTTTTTTCACGAAGAATTCTGGTCTGAATGTTGGTCGCATCCGAAGAGGCGACGTTCGGCTCGGTCATCAAGAAGGCCGAGCGGATCCTGCCTTCGAGCAGCGGCTCGCACCATTGCCTGATGTGCTCGGGCGAGCCGTACTTCAGCAGCGTCTCCATGTTGCCGGTGTCGGGGGCCGAGCAGTTGAAGACCTCCGGCGCCCAGTGCACGCGGCCCATGATCTCGCAGAGCGGCGCGTACTCCAGGTTGGTGAGGGTGCCGCCGTGCGACTTCGGCCGCCACAGGTTCCAGAGGCCTGCCTCGCGCGCCTTCGCCTTCAGCTCCTCGATCACCGGCACCGGCTCCCAGCGCTTGTCGCTTCGCACGTGCGCCTCCCACTTGTGCTCGCTGGGACGGACGTGCTCGTTCATGAACGCCATGAGCTGCTCGCGCAGCTCCTGGACCTTCGCCGAGAAATCGAAGTTCACGCTGCTCTCCCAGAGAATTTGCGACCGTCGATCTTTCGTACCATTTGCCAACCCAATTCGGCCAAGGGCTTCGCGCGCGAGCCGGCGTCGACCGCGTGCTCGCTCGCCGCGGTGCCGTCGACCACGCGCTTGCGGATTCCCTGCAGGATCGCGGCGATGCGGAACAGGTTGTAGGCCATGTAGAAATCCCAGTGCGCCGGATCGATCCCGCTTCTTCCGGTCCGCTCGCAATACCTCGCCACATACTCCTTCTCCGTCGGTATTCCAAGGTGTGGCAGATCGAGGCCCGCGATGCCGCGGAACTGCCCCGGAGGAATGTGCCAGCTCATGCAGTGGTAGGCGAAGTCGGCGAGCGGATCGCCGAGGGTCGAGAGCTCCCAGTCGAGCACCGCGAGGATCCTCGGCTCCGAAGGGTGATAGATCGCGTTGTCGAGGCGGAAGTCGCCATGCACCACCGCGGTGCCGGTTTCCGGCGGAATGTTCTTCGGCAGCCAGGCGATGAGGTGGTCCATCGCTTCGATCGGCTCGGTCTCGGAGGCCTGGTACTGCTTGGTCCAGCGCGCCACCTGCCGCTCGATGTAGTTCCCCGGCTTGCCGAAGCTGTCCAGCCCTATTGCTGCAACGTCAATTGAGTGAAGGCGGGCAATCACGCGATTGAGCTCGTCCCAGATTTCGCCGCGCTCGGCTTTCGACATGCCGGGAAGCGACTGGTCCCAGAGCACGCGGCCCTGGACGAAATCCATGACGTAGAACGCCGTGCCGATGACGGACTCGTCCTCGCACAGGACGTGGGGCCGCGCGACCGGAAAGCCGGTCGGATGCAGCGCCTGGATCACGCGGAACTCGCGGTCCACCGCGTGCGCCGAGGGCAGGAGCTTGCCTGGCGGCTTTCGCCGCAGGACGAAGCGGCGGCCGTCGGCAGAGGTGATCAGGTAGGTGGGATTGGACTGCCCGCCCTTGAATTGCTCTACCCCCACCGCGGAATGAAAGCCTTCTATCTTCGTTCTCAGGAAGGCTGCAAGTGCGGCCGCGTCGATCCGGTGGCGCTCCTCGACGGGCTTGGTGCCGATGAACTGCTCGAACATGCCGGGGCAAGCTTACCCTACAATCCCCGAGGCATGAGCACGCGCTTTCATGTGGCGCATCTCGCCGACGCGAAGTTCTCGCGCCGCGGGCTGCGGGGCTATTTCGAGTACCGCGACCTCGGCATCCGGCGCGCGACGCGGGGCAAGGTGATAGCGCACGTCATCCGCGCGCGGCCGCAGAAGGCGCCGCACGGCGAGTGGCACGCTCACGACTGCGCGCTGCAGTTCGTCTACGTGCTGAAGGGCTGGGCGCTTTTCGAGTACGAAGGCGTCGGCAAGGTGATGATGAAAGCCGGAAGCTGCTTCTACCAGCCGCCCGGCATCCGCCACCGCGAGATCCGCCACTCGAAGAATCTCGAGCTCATCGAAATCGTGGCGCCCGCGAACTTCAAGACCCGGGCCTTGCCTGAAGCCAGAAGGTCACCGGGCCCTCGTTCACGAGGCTGACGCGCATTTCGGCGCCGAAGCGGCCGGTCTCCACGCGCGCCTGGCGGCGCGCGGCCTCGACGAAGCAATCGAAGAGGCGCTTGCCCGCCTCCGGCGGCGCGCCGCTCGAAAAGCTCGGGCGCGTGCCGTTGCGCGTGTCGGCGACCAGCGTGAACTGCGGCACCGCGAGCAGCGCGCCGCCCGCCTCCACCAGCGAGACGTTCATGCGGCCCTGCGCGTCGGGAAAGATGCGGTAGCCGAGCACCCGCTCCGCGAGGCGTTCGGCCTGCGCCTCGTCGTCGTCGCGCTCGACGCCGACCAGCGCGAGGATGCCGGGACCGATGGCGCCCACGCTCTCGCCTCCGACCGCCACGCCGGCCTCGGCGACGCGCTGGATCAGAGCGATCACGCGATGGTAAAAGGGGCGGTCACGCGATGATGTCGGGGATGAGCCGGGTGCGCAGGCGCGCGATCTGGTCCTTGAGCAGGAGCTTGCGCTTCTTGAGGCGCTGCAGCTGCAGGCGATCCTGCCCCGGATCGAGCGCGAGGCGGTCGATCACGTCGTCCAGGTCGTGATGCTCGATCTCGAGCGCCTGGAGCCGCAGCTGGATCTGCGAGCGCTCTTCTTCGGTCAGAGGAAGGTCGGTCACCCGGGTCCGTCACGCTCCGTGAAAGTCCCGATCGGATTTTCTATCGTATCCCTATGTCAGTAGGCCGTCGAGCCCTTGAAATACTGCGCGCGGTCGACCGAGCGCACCGTGACGCTTCGCACCTGCGCCCCGCGCAGCACCCTCAGAGGTGGAGGTCCCCTCGTGGCCCCCGGGCCGCAACTGTGTTGAACTAGCGCCAACGCAACCCGGCGAAGCGCGCGATGCCCAAGCTCCTGGCCTACCTTCCCTGCGAGAAAGTCGTCATCGAGGAAGAGTCGAAGAACATCTCGGTGCTGTCGATCCTCGAGACCGTCAACGTCACGCTCGCCCGCGGCGCCCCCGCCCCGGCGCCAAACGCCTCGATCGGCATGGCCTGGGCCATCTTCACGCTGTGGCAGAAGGAAAAGGGCGAGTCCGGCGAGTTCGAGTCGAAGTCGGTGTTCGTGTCCTCCGCCGGCGAGCTGCTTGCCGAAACGCCGGCCGCGAAGCTCGGCTTCGGCACCAACGCGCGCCAGCAGGTCGTCAACCGCATGGCGAGCTTCCCGGTCTGGGCGCCTGGCGCGTGTCATCTCAAGCTCATGGTGAAGACCACACGCGACGGCGACTATCGCGAGCTCGCCAGCGTGGTCGTCGTGGTGCGCCATACCTGGGCGTAGTACAAAAAGAAAACCCCCGGGTACTCCTGGAGGGAGGCCGGGGGTTGTAGCCGTCTCTGGGGGAGCGCGGCTTGGGGGAGCGAGAGGTTACTCCGACGGTCGCTCCGCTAGGCTGTCATTTCACCTTGTTGTTTTTGTTGTCCGACCACGACAACTTTGGTACTGGCACAGTGGGGCGTTACGCTTATTCCGGAATCCACTCGGGGCCAGGTAGGTGCGCATAGTCAGCTGGAATGTCCAGTGGTGCCGAGGACTCGACGGCGTGGTCGATCCCGCGCGCATTGCCGCCGAGCTGCGGCGCATCGCCGACCCCGACGTCGCTTGCCTGCAGGAGATCGCGGCGGGGTTCGCCGACCTGGCGGGGAGCCACGGCGAGGACCAGCCCGCCGTGCTCGGCGGCGAGCTGCCGCAATACGAGACGGTGGTCGGCTGGGGCGTCGACGTTGCCGGCGCCGGGCGCACGCGCAAGCGGTTCGGCAACATGATCCTGTCGCGCTTGCCGCTCGAGCGCGCGCGGCGCCATTCCCTGCCATGGCCGTCGGCGCCGACCGAGCCGAGCATGCCGCGCGTGGCGGTCGAAGCGATCGTGGATGCGCCGTTCGGTCCGCTGCGAGTGCTGTGCACGCACCTCGAGTACTACCTTGCCGAGCATCGCGCGGCGCAAGTCGCCCGGCTGGCACAGCTTCGCCTCGAGTGGCTCGCGGAACGCAGGCGCGTGGAGGAGAAGGGACCCTTCCGCTCGCAGCCGAGTCCGGCCAGCACGATCGTCTGCGGCGATTTCAACCTCCCGCCGGACGATCCGCTGCACCGGCGGATCCTCGATATCGGCTTCGTCGATGGGTGGCAGGCGCTGCATCCGGGCGTGCCGCACCCGCCCACCTTCAAGCTGCACGAGCGCGACGAAGGCGAGTCGCCCTACTGCTGCGACTTCGTCTTCGTCACGCCCGACCTCGTGCCTCGCCTGCGCTCGATCCACATCGACGCGGACAACCGCGCCTCGGATCATCAACCACTTATACTTGAGCTGGCATGACCAGAATCAAAGTCGAGAAGCTGGCGCCCGCCCTCGGCGCGGAGGTCATCGGTGTCGATCTCTCCCAGCCGGTTGCGGCGGGCGCGTTTGGTGAAATTCGCAGCGCGTGGCTCGAGCACCTCGTGCTGCGCTTCCGCGGCCAGAAGCTTTCCGACCCGCAGCTCCTCGCGTTCAGCAAGCAGTTCGGCGAGCTCGACCCGCCCGGCCCGAATCCGTACGGCAAGCCCTTTCTCGCCGAGCATCCCGAGATGAACGTCATCTCCAACATCAAGAACGAAGGCGTGCCGATCGGCGGCCTGGGCGACGGCGAAGCGATCTGGCATGCCGACATGACTTACGTCGAGACGCCGCCGATGGGCGCGATCCTGTACGCGCTCGAGGTGCCGCCTTCGGGCGGCGACACGTACTGGGCGAACATGTACACCGCGTACGAGGCCCTTCCGGCGCGGCTGAAAAAGCGCATCGACGGGCGGCAGGCCGTCCACGACGCCACCTACAACAGCGCCGGGATCATGCGCAAGGGCTACAAGGAGGTCACCGATCCGCGCACGGCCCCCGGCGCGCGGCATCCGCTGGTGCGCACGCATTCGGAGACCGGCCGCATGTGCCTGTTCCTCGGGCGGCGGCGCAACAGCTACGTCGTAGGCCTCGAGCTCTCCGAGAGCGAGGCGCTGCTCGACGAGCTCTGGGCGCACGCGACCCGCCCCGAGCATACGTTGCGCCAGCAATGGAAAGCCGGCGACCTTCTCATCTGGGATAACCGCTGCACGCTGCATCGGCGCGATGCCTTCGACCCGCAGGCGCGCCGGCTCATGCACCGCACGCAGATCAAGGATGCGCACTCAAGCCGCGCGTCAGCCCGCGGCTGAAGTCCTGCCGCCGCTCGCCATCGAGCGCGTCGAGGTGTTCGGCGTCGCGGTGCCGCTCGTCGGCCCGGGCTTCAAGAACGCCTACCTGACCAAGACGGTGCAGAAGAGCGCGCTGGTCCGGATCACCGCGTCCGGTGGAGCGGTGGGACTTGGCAACATCGATCCTTCGCCGGGCTACTCCACCGAGACCATCGAAGCGTCGCTCTCGGCGCTGCGCGAAAAGCTCGCCCCCTGCGTCCACGGCCTCGATGCGGCGAACATCCATCGGCTGAATGCGCGCCTCGACGCCGCGGTGCAAGGGTTTCTCGACGCCAAGGCGGCGATCGAAATGGCGTGCGTCGATCTCACGGCGCGCGCGCTCGGCGTTTCGGTGCACGGCTACCTCGGCGGCGCGGTCAAGGACCGCCTCACGTTCAACGCCTGGATCGGCATCGTCTCGCCGCAGGAGGCGGCGGCGGAAGCAACCAAATGGTTCGAGCGCGGCTTCCGCTCGGCGAAGATCAAGGTGGGCGGGGGCATCGAAGCCGATCGCGAGCGGGTGCGCGCGGTGCGCGAAGCCGTCGGCAACGGCATGGCGCTGCGCATCGACGCAAACGCGGGGTACGACGCGGAAACCGCGATCAGGCTCCTGCGCCTCGCGGAGCCGTTCGAGCTCCAGCTCTTCGAGCAACCCGTGCCCGCGGACGACCTCGCGGGCATGGCGCGCGTGCGCCGCGAGGCGGGGGGCGTGCCGATCATGGCCGACGAATCGATCCTCGACCACGCCAGCCTGGTCGCCGTGATCCGCGCGCAGGCGGCCGACATCGTCAAGCTGAAAGTGATGAAGCAGGGCGGATTCCATCGCACCGCCGCGATGCTCGCGACGGCGCAGGCTGCCGGCATCCGCTGCGTGATCGGACATGGCTTCGGCCTGGGCGTGAACACGATGGCGGAGATCATGCTCGCCGCCACCAGCGCCAACGTGCTCGACGGGCTCGAATGCGTCGGACCGCTCAAGACCGCGGACGACATCGTGGCCGAAAAAATCGATCTCGGCTCCGGCGTGCTCGCGCTTCCCGCGGGGCCGGGCCTGGGTGTCGCGCTCGACGAGGCCAAGCTTGCGCGCTACCGCTTCGCGTAGCCGCCTCCTGCGCGCGCTTTTCTGCTGGGCTGCGATCCTCGCCGCCGCGCCCGCGTTCGCGCAGCCCTATCCCACGCGCCCCGTCCGGATGCTGGTGCCCTTCGCGGCGGGCGGAACCGTGGACATCGTGGCGCGCCTCGTCGGCGCGAAGCTCGCCGAGGAGCTCGGGCAGCCGTTCGTCGTCGAGAACCGCGGCGGCGCCGCCGGGACCATCGCCACGGCGCTGGTGGCGAAGTCGCCGGGCGACGGCTACACGCTCATGACGATGCACCAGGGACTCGCCTTCAACGCCGCGCTGTACTCGAACCTTCCGTACGACACGACGCAGGATCTCGCGCCGATCGCGTACCTCGGCGCCACGCCGAACGTGCTGGTCGTGACCGATTCCCTGCCGGTGAAGACGCTCAACGAGTTCCTCGACTACGCGCGCCGCAATCCCGGGCGCGTCGCGTACGGCTCGGGCGGAGTCGGCAGCGCCGGCCATCTCTCGGTGGAGCTGCTGCAGTCGCTCACCGGAGCCCGCCTCACGCACGTCCCGTACAAAGGCTCTGGACCCGCGCTCACCGACCTCGTGGGCGGGCAGATCCAGGCGATGCTCCTCACGATGCCGGCGGCAATGCCCTTCGTGAAGGGCGGCAAGGTGCGGGCCATCGCCACCTCGGGCGCGCGGCGCTCGCCGGCGCTGGCGGAGCTTCCGACGATCGCGGAAGCGGGCGTGCCGGGCTACGAGTACATGCCCTGGTACGGCCTGTTCGGCCCCGCCACGCTGCCGAAAGCCCTCGCCGACCGACTCTACGAGGTAACCCTGAAGTCGCTCGCCGCGCCGGATGTGCGCGAGCGCCTGGCGCAGCAGGGCCTCGAGTACCGCGAGACGACGCGCGAGCAGTTCGCCGAGCTGGTGCGCGCCGACGTGGCGAAGTGGGGCAAATTCATCCGCGACGCGGGCCTGCGCGCGGAATGAGACTCAACGGCGCGCTTCGATCAGCGCGCGCAGACCTTCCACCCGCTTGCGGTTGACGCCGAAGTCGCGCCGTCCGAGGCGCGAGCACGAGCGCACCTGGAGCACCTGCCCGTCGAAGTAGAGCTCGACGTCGTCGACGTAGCGCAAAAGCCGCGTGCGGAACTCCGCGTAAAGGTAGTCTTCTCTTTCTTCCACGATGGTGGTGCGCGGGAGCGACCTGATCGCGTCACGTGCGGCCGCGATGCTGCCGCGGATCGGCGCGATGCAGTGCTCGAGGTCGGACGGATCGGCCTGCGACGACACGCAGTTCGGCGAGCGCTTGCACGGCGCGAGGCGGCCGTCGCGCACGCCGAGGTTGTCCGGGCGCTTCCAGGAGAACACGCGGCCCGATGCTACCATCGCGCTCCCGACCACACGCGGAGGCGCAATGCAGATCCTCTCGGCGCAGCATCTCGCGGAGCTTTTGATGGGCATCGCGCGCGCGCAGGCGGCGATCGTGCAGGCGATTGAAACCGAGAGCGGTGGATTCCGCAGCGCCCGCGCAGTCCCGGCGCTGCAGAACGTGGCCCACTTGCGCGACCATCCCGACCCGACGCTGGTCGACCTGCCGGTGCGCATCCTGCTCGCGAGCCTGGGGCGCGCCGGGCCCGACGCCGCCGCGATCGTCCAGGACCTCGAGCGGCTGTGCGTCGGCCAGTCGGGCGGCGGCTCTCCCGGCCCCGACCTCGACTTCAGCAAGGCGCCCTGAGCCGCCTCAGCAAGGCACCCTGAGCCGCCTCAGAAATCCTTCGGCTCCGGCGGAAAGACCGGCTTGCGCTTCTCGCGGTGCGAGGCGACGCCTTCCTTCGCCTCGGGCCCGGTGAAGCCGAGCACTTCGAGCGCGAGCGAGGCATCGAACGTCGGGCCCGCCATCCGCAGCCAGTTGTTGAGCGAATACTTGGTCCAGCGCAGCGCGGTCTGTGCACCCGCGGCGAGCTCGCGCGCCACTTCCAGCGCTTTCGCCTGCAGCTCGGATTCCTCGCACGCGAGCGAGACGAGGCCGAGGCGTTCAGCCTCCTCGCCGCTGATGGTCTTGCAGGTGAGCAGGTAGTACTTCGCCTTGGCCATGCCGCAGAGGAGCGGCCACACGATCGCGGCGTGGTCGCCGGCCGCGACGCCCAGGCGCGTGTGGCCGTCGATGAGGCGGGCAGTGCGCGCCGCGATCGAGATGTCGGCCAGCAGGCCGGCGACGAGCCCCGCGCCGACCGCCGGGCCGTGCATCGCCGAAACGATGATCTTCGAGCAGTTGATCATGTTGTAGACCAGATCGCGCGCCTCGCGCCAGACGCGCGCCCGAAGGTCGAAGTCCTGCGTCATCTTTTCGACCATCGCGAGGTCGCCGCCGGCCGAGAAGCCCTTGCCGGCGCCGCGCAGGATCGCCACGCGCGCCTGCGGATCGCGGTCCACATCCAGCCAGATGCGCGCCATCTCGGCGTGCGCGTTCTCCGTCGCCACCGCGAGCTTGCCCTCCTCGCCCATCGTGATCTCGAGGATGCCCGGCTCGAGGAGGCGGACTTTCAGATCTTTATAAGAAGAATAGTAGGAGGAGTAGTCCATCGGCTCATTCTACAATCGCGACGTGCGCACCCCTGACGAGCGATTCGCCGATCTTCCGGGCTTCCCCTACGCGCCGCGCTACCTGCAGTGGCGCGATCGGCGCGCGCACTATGTCGACGAAGGGACCGGAAGCCGCACCTGGCTCTGCCTGCACGGCGAGCCGACCTGGTCGTATCTGTACCGGCGGATGATGCCGGTGCTGGTGAAGGACGGCGGCCGCGTCGTCGCGCCCGACTTCATCGGATTCGGGCGCTCCGACAAGCCGGCGGACGAGGCGAGCTACACCTTCGACTTTCACCGGGCCTTCCTGCTGGAGGTGATTGAGAGGCTGGACCTGAAGAACATCACCCTGGTGGTGCAGGACTGGGGCGGGCTGCTGGGTCTCACGCTGCCGATGGAGATGCCCGAGCGCTTCGAGCGGCTGCTTGTCATGAACACGGCGCTCGCGGGCGGGGACCAGCCGCTGAGCGAAGGCTTTCTCGCCTGGCGTGCGTACGTGGCGAAGACCCCCGATCTGCCTTGCGGCAAGCTCATGTCGCGTACCTGCCCGCATCTCACGCCGCGCGAGGCTGCGGCCTACGACGCGCCGTTCCCGGATACGCGCTATAAGGCGGGCGCGCGCCGCTTTCCGCAGCTCGTGGCGGAGCGCCCCGAGGACCCAGGCGCCGACATCGCGCGCAAAGCCAGGCAATGGCTCAGCGATGCCTGGAAAGGCGAGAGCTTCATGGCGATCGGCGTGAAGGATCCGGTGCTCGGCCTGCCGGTCATGACCGAGCTCAGGCAATGGATTCGCGGATGCCCCGAGCCGTATCGGGTCGAGAACGGCGGCCACTTCCTGCAGGAATGGGGCGACGAAGTCGCCGCGGCCGCGTTGAGCCACTGGAGCTGAAATGGTCACCTACGACGACGTCGCCGCCGCGCACGAGCGCATCAAGCCACAAGCCCACCGCACTCCGGTCATGACTTCGCGCCAGGTCGACGAGCTCACTGGCGCGAACGTCTTCTTCAAATGCGAGAACCTGCAGCGCATGGGCGCGTTCAAGTTCCGCGGCGCCTATAACGCGCTGTCTCTGCTCTCACCGGATGAAAAGCGTCGCGGCGTGCTCGCTTTCTCCTCTGGAAACCACGCGCAGGCCGTGGCGCTCTCGGGAAGGCTGTTGGGCGTTCCGACCACGATCGTGATGCCCGAGGACGCGCCCAAAGTGAAGCTCGAGGCTACCCGAGGCTACGGCGGCGAGGTCGTGACCTACAGAAAGGGCGAGAACCGCGAGGAGGTCTCGGCCAGGTTGGTCAAGGAAAGGACTTTGACGCTCATCCCCCCGTTCGACCATCCGCACGTGGTCGCCGGCCAGGGCACGGCGGCGAAGGAGCTGATCGAGGACGCCGGAGCGCTCGACGTTCTCCTCGTGCCCTGCGGCGGCGGCGGGCTGATCTCGGGCTGCGCGATCGCGGCGCGGCACCTCGCCCCGGGCTGCCGAGTCATCGGCGTCGAGCCGGCCGCCGGGGACGACGCTACGCGCTCTTTCCGCGAAAAAAAACTCGTCACCATTCAAGTTCCGGAGACAATCGCCGACGGCGCGCGCACAACTTCGCTCGGCGCCGTCACATTCCCGCTCGTGATGAAGTACGTGAGCGACATGCTGACCGTGTCCGACGAAGACCTCCTGCGCGCCATGTTCTTCCTGTGGGAGCGCATGAAGATCGTAGTCGAGCCCACGGGTGCATTGGCTTTCGCTCCCCTACACGCCAACAAGTTCGCAGCGAAAGGCCTGCGGGTCGGGGTGATCCTATCCGGCGGCAACGTCGACCTTCGCTGGGCTGCGGCGAAAATGCAGGAACGCTAGCACCGCGGCGCCCAGGACCACTGCCGCGAGCGTAATGTCGAAGCGCGGCGACACGGTGGCGACCGCGCAGGCGAACAGCACCAGGCGCAGCGGCCAGGAGATCGGCCGCAGCCCCATGAAGCCCTGCATCGCGAGCGAGGCGAAGGTGACCATTGCCACCGCAAAGAAGATGCATTCGAGGATGTACAGCAGGCCGCCTTGCATGTTGAGCCCCGGGTTGAACAGGAAGTAGAAGGGCAGGATGAAGCCGCCGATCGCGAGCTTCACCGCGTAGGGGCCGAGCGCCATCGGGTTGACGCCGGCGATGGCGCCGGCGGCGAAGTTCGCCACTGCCACCGGCGGCGTGATCGCCGACAGGCAGGCGAAGTACAGCATGAAGAGGTGCACCTGCATCTCGGGCAGGTTGAACACGCCGCGCAGCACGGGCGCCAGCAGCGCCGCGCCCATGATGTAGACCGCGGGCGTGGGCATCCCCATGCCGAGCAGGATCAGGAACAGCGCCGAGAGCAGCAGCGTCGGGACGAGCAGCCCGCCTGAGATCATGTTGATCAGCAGGGTGAACTTGCCGGCGAGCGCGCTGATCTCGATGGCGCCGATCACCACGCCCGCGGCGGCGACCGCGCCCACCAGCGGCACGAGCTGCGTGATAGTGTCGGTGCAGCACTCGACGAAGCGGCGCGGGCCGATTGCGCTCGGCCGGTGGAACCACGACAGCACGATCACGGCGGCGGTCGCCCCCGCCGCGACATAGACCGGGGTGTAGCCGGCGACCAGCAGCCCGATCAGCGCACCGATCGGCAGCAGGTGACGCCAGCCGCCGGCGAGCGCCTTGCCCAGGGGCACGATCTCCTCTTCGGGCAGCCGCGGCTCGTTGTAGCGCACCGCTTCGTTGTGCACCAGGAGGTAAATCGAGTAGTAGTACAGCAGAGCGGGGATGACCGAGGCCCAGGCGATGCTCGCGTAGGAGATGCCGGTAATGTCGGACATGATGAACGCCACCGCGCCCATCACCGGCGGCAGCATCGCTCCGCCGCTCGACGCGGTCGCCTCGATGGCGCCGGCGCGCGCCGCCGGGATGCCCATCTTCTTCATGATGGGAATGGTGAGCGGACCGGTGGTCGCAACGTCGGCCGTCGGGCTGCCCGAGATCGACCCGTACAGGCCGCTCGCGGTGACACAGGCCTTGGCCGCGCCGCCGCGCATGCGCCCGGTGACCGCGCCGGCGATTTCGAAGAACAGCTGGCCGCCGCCCGATTTCTCGTAGAAGCTGCCGAACAGCACGAACAGGAATGCGTAGGTCGCCGCCACCTCGAGCGGCGCACCGTAGATGCCGTTCTCGGTGATGGTCATCATCTCGATGAAGTAGGCGATGCCGAAGTTGTCGTGGTGCAGCGCGCCCGGCATCCAGCTCCCGAACACGGTAAAGACCAGCAGCACCGCCACCAGCGTGGTGAGCCCCCAGCCGGTGCTGCGGCGGCACAGCTCGATCACCAGCCCGAGCAGCAAGAGCCCGACCACGATGTCGGCCGTCGTCGGCTGCGAGAAGCCGCGGCTCCAGTGGAGGAACTTGTGGTCGAGCACGATGTAGTACAGCGCCGCGGCGAAGGACAGCGCGGCGAGCGCCACGTCGGTCCAGGCGAGATGCTTGCGGGAGCGGCGTGCGGTGGTGGTCAGGAACGCGATCGGAAAGGTGACCGCGATGAAGATCGAGATGTCGAGGTGCCAGTTCGCGGTATACGAGCGGGCCCATGCTGCGAACAGCGAAAGAAACCCGAGGTGGAAGTGCGAGGCAAGCCACAGAGCGGCATTGCCGGTGATCTGCGCCAGGGCTCCGATCCACAGGACGTAGATCGTGGCGATGACCGAGCCGGTACGGATCAGCACCGCCCAGGCGCCGCCCGGCCGATGCCGTGCCCCCTCCCAAGTGAGGAAGTTCAAACTACCTCAGGTTACTTGAGCAGCCCTTTTTCCTTGTAGTAGCGCAGCGCGCCAGGATGGAAGGGCAGCTTGGCCGGATTGGTCGGCATCTTCTGCGTGGTGAACGAGGTCTTGAGCGAGCCGCCGATCGCCTGCACGCGCCCCTCGTTCTCGGCGACGGCCTTCACGTACTTGTACACCACCTCGTCGGGCACGTGGCTGCCGGCAAGCAGCGCGACCCACATGCGCACGGTCGGGTAGTCCTTCTCCATGAAGTCGTAGGTCTTGGCCGGCACCATGTCGGCCTTGAAGTTGAACGTGTCGGCGGCCTTCTGGATGGTCGCCCGGTCGCCGTCGATCCACAAAAGCGGCCGCTTGCCGGCGATGTCCTTCACCAGCGAGTCGCCGAGGTTGCGCGCGTTCATGAACACGTCGGCCTTGCCGTCGGTGATCGCGTCGAGGCCGATCTGGCTGTTGCCCAACACGAAGCTGCCGCCCCATTTTTCGATGTCGTTGATGCTGAATCCATAGGCCTTCATCACCTCGTAAGGCCCGCCGATCGTGGTCTGCGGATTGTCCGGGCGGTTGATGGCGAGGCGCATGCGCGGTTTTTTCGCCGCGATGTCGGCCCACGACTTGATGCCGTTCGCTTCCGCCCACTCCTTGGTCATCAGAAAGTGGATGAACTGGTTGTCGTAGAGCTGCATCACGTAGCTGAACTTGCCCTTGAGCGGCTGGGTGTACGGCGACTGGCCCTCGTTTGCGAGCCGCACTTCGGTACCGGTCGCGGTGGCGGTGAAGTCCGCCTGGCGCTCGGCGATCGCGAGCACGCCGCCGCCGGGCGAATTGGGCTTGAACGACACCGCCGAGCCCGGATACGCGTCGCGCACCACGGCGTTCAGGCCTTCGACCATGGTGCGCGGGTAGCCGCTCGGCGTGGCGCCGGTGACGGTCGCGTTGACCGGCTTCTTGTCGTTGAAATCCGCGGCAGCGGGAAGCGCGACGAGCAGGGCCGCCGCGGCCAGGACGCGTGCGAAATACATTCGAGTCTCCTCCAGCAATCGGTTTACTTGCGCTTCTTGCCGCGCTTGGCCCGCTTGGCCTTGCCGGGCTTCTTCGTTTTCTTGGCGGCCTTGGCCTTCTTGGGCTTGCCGATCTTCCTCACCGGCTCGCCGGGCTGCGGGAACTGCAGCACCGCGTTCTTGAAAAGCTGCACCAGGCCGAGCACCGCCGCCGCCTCCGAGGGATAAAGCGCCTCGGTGCGCACCAGCAGCTCGTCTCGATTGTCCGGGTGGTACATCTCCGCGAGGTATTTCCCCGAAGCCTGGTCAAGCACGAATTCGACGCGGAATTGGGCCATGCCGTTATCATGGCATAGATGATTCCGAAAGAGATGCGCGCCGTCGAGATCGCGCAACCCGGCGGCCCTGAAGTCCTGAAGCCCGTCATGCGTCCGGTCCCGGCGCCGAAGGCAAACGAAATCCTGATCAAGGTCGCGGCCGCGGGCGTCAACCGCCCGGACGTCCTGCAGCGCAGCGGAAACTACCCGGTCCCGCCCGACGCCTCGGATCTGCCGGGGCTGGAGGTCGCGGGCGAAGTGGTTTCCACGGGTTCTTCAGTAGGAATCCATAAACCAGGCGATAAGGTCTGCGCGCTGGTGCACGGCGGCGGCTACGCCGAGTACTGCGTCGCGCCCGAAGCGACCGCGCTGCCGGTGCCGAAAGGCTGGTCGCTCACCGAAGCGGCTTCGCTCCCCGAAACATTCTTCACGGTCTGGGGCAACGTCTACGACCGCGCCCGCCTCGCGCCGGGCGAGTCGCTCCTCGTGCAGGGCGGTACCTCGGGGATCGGCGTGAGCGCGATCCAGATGGCGAAAGCGACCGGCAACCGCGTGTTCGCCACCGCCGGGTCGGACGAGAAATGCGCCGCCTGCGTGCGCCTCGGCGCCGACAAGGCGATCAACTACAAGACGCAGGACTTCGCGGCCGAGATCAAGGCAGCCACCGCCGGCAAGGGCGTCGACGTGATCCTGGACATGGCCGGCGGCGACTACGTGCCGAAGGAGCTCAAGAGCCTCGCCGACGACGGCCGGCTCGTGTTCATCGCCTTCCTGCGCGGCCACAAGGCCGAGCTCGACATCAACGAGGTCATGCGCCGGCGCCTCACGATCAGCGGCTCGACGCTGCGTCCGCGGCCGGTCGAGTTCAAGGGCTACGTCGCGCGCAACCTGCGCGACAAAATCTGGCCCCTCATCGAGGCGGGCAAGATCAAGCCCGTGGTCTACCGCACCTTCCCGCTCGGCGAGGCCGCCGAGGCGCATCGCCTGATGGAGAGCTCGCAGCACATCGGCAAGATCGTCCTCACCCTCTAAAAGGGGTCAGAGCAATTTTTCTGTAACACCTATTTCTTCGCAGCTTCCTGCTTTAACCAGGTGACAAACTCGCTTACCTCGGGGCGGCCCTCGGCGCTCCGCGAGACGACCGCGTAGTAGGCGCGCGCCGGGTCGGCGCTGCTCTTGAACGGCGCAACGAGCTCGCCCGAGGCGAGCAGGTCCTTCACCAGCGGGCTTCTGCCGAGCGCGACGCCGTGACCCGCGATGGCCGCGGGGATGATCTGCTCGTAGCCGGAGAACGAAAGCGTGGCCGCGGGACGCAGGTCGGCGATGCGCTCGACCTCGAGCCAGGTCTTCCAGTGCAGCCACGGATGGCGCACCTCGGGGTCGTCGTAGGCCAGCAGGCAGTGGTGGCGCAGGTCCTGCGGCTCGCGCAGCGGCTTCGACTTGTCCTTCGCCAGCTTGGGGCTGCAAACGGGAAAGACGCGCTCGCCCATCAGCCGCACCGCGCTCGAGCCGGCAAGTGACGCCGGGCCGTGGCGGATGGCGAGGTCGAGGCCGTCGCGGTCGAGATCCTGCACGCGCGTGTCGGCCATGATGCGCACGTCGACCCCGGGATGGCTGCGCGTGAAGCCGGCGAGGCGCGGGATGAGCCACAGGGCCGCGAACGAGTGCGTGGTGGTCACCGACAGGCCCTTTTTCCCGGCCTGCGCGCGCAGGCGGTCCGTCGCGGCGCGCATGGTGGTGAGGACCTGCGCCGCGGAAGCGTAGAAGGACTTGCCGGCGTCGGTGAGCGCGAGCGCGCGGTGGCGCCGCTGGAAGAGCTCCACGCCGAGCTGCTCCTCGAGCTCCTTGATCTGCCGGCTCACCGCCGACTGGGTCAGGAAGAGCTCCTCCCCCGCCTTGGTGAAGGACAGGTGGCGCGCCGCCGCCTCGAAGCCCACGAGCAGGTCCAGGGCCGGCAATGGATTCCGGTTACGCATTCCAATTACTCATGCGAGGCTTGAGAATTTACCGTTTGAGGAAGCGCCGCATAGCATGCATCCTGCGCATACCAAACGCAAGCCGAAAGGAACCGCGTCATGCAGATCGAGCTCGAATCGGGGGCCGTCAGACTGGGCCCCAACCAGACCCTCAAGGTGGTCGATGGCGCAGGCAGCACGGTATGCGCGCTCGAGGGCGCCCTGTGGATCACCGAAGAGAACCAGGTACGCGACATCGTGCTCGAGCCCGGCAACTGCTACCGGCTGGAGCATCCGGGAATCGCGCTCGTGAATTCGCTCGGCGGCGAAGCCGCCGTCAGCCTTAGCTGAAAGGACCGAACATGGAACCGCTCACTTACGAAGCCGTAGCCCGCAATCCCGAGCTGATGCGCACCCTCATCCTGCAGGCGCGCCGCGAGCGCGCCGAGACAATCCACCGTCTCATCGTCGAAGCCATCAAGTCGCTGTTCACCCTGAGGGCTCAGCATGCCTCTCGTCCGCATCTCGCTGCTGCGCCGAAAGCCTGAGGGCTCCGGCCGCAGGGTCGGCGACGTCGTCTAAGCGAGCACGCGCCCGACACGCTGGTGTACGACCCGGACTACCTGGACATCGAGCGCGGCGATGGCTTCATCGCGATCCAGATCACGCTGAGCGAGGGCCGCAGCGTCAGGCGCGAGCTCGACGTGCGGCCCCAGGAGGTCCTCGTGAACCTGGTCGAGGTGAAGAAGGAGAACTGGTCGTTCGGCAACGGCATCGCGCAGTACGTCACCTGACATGCCCTACGTCAGCGCCATGCTGTGCGTCGCGCCCTCCGATGAGCTCACCGCCCGGCGCACAATGGGCACGGGGCTCCCCGCGGACTCGTGGGGGTATGCGGGCGAAACCCAGGAGCTTCACTACCTGAGGAACAAGGTCGCCTAGAATAGAGGCTCGGAAATGGGCCCTCATGTTCAGGCAGGATCTCCTCAAGGGTAAGCGCATCCTCGTCACCGGCGGCGGCACCGGTCTGGGCAAGGAGATCGCGGCGCGCTACCTCTCGCTGGGCGCCGAGCTCTGGCTCGCCGGGCGGCGCGGCGCGGTGCTCGAAAGCGCAGCCCAGGAGCTCGTTTCCCGATACGGGGGCAAAGTCGGAACGCACGCGGTCGACATCCGCGACGCGGCGGCGGTCGATGCGATGGTCCAGCGCATCTGGGACGAGAGCGGGCCGCTCACCGGGCTGGTCAACAACGCGGCCGGCAACTTCATCAGCCCGACCAAGGATCTCAGCCCCAACGGCTTCAACGCGATCGCCAACATCGTCTTCCACGGCACCTTCTACGTCACCCACGCGGTGGGCAAGCGCTGGATCGCGGGCGGGCACAAGGGCTCGGTCGTGAGCATCCTCGTGACCTGGGTGCACACGGGCTCGCCCTACGTGGTGCCTTCGGCGATGTCCAAGGCGGGCCTCCACGTCATGACGAAGTCGCTCGCGGTCGAATGGGGCCGCTTCGGCATCCGCCTGAACGCGATCGCGCCCGGGCCGTTCCCCACCGAGGGGGCCACCAAGCGCCTGCGCCCCGACGGCGGCTTCGACAAGTCCGCCGAGCTGAACCCGATGCGGCGCGTCGGCCGCATGGAGGAGCTGCAGAACCTCGCCACCTTCCTCATGGCCGACGGCTGCGAGTGGCTCACCGGCGAGACCATCGCGGTCGACGGCGGGGGCTACCTCGCCACCGGCTCGGGCGGCTATTTCACCGAGCTCGACCGGCTCTCCGACGCCGACTGGGAGAAGATGCGGGCGATGATCAAGGCGCAGAACGACAAGGACCGCGCCGGCCGCACGGCGTGACCGCGGCGCCCACGCCGCCTCTGGCGGCGACACCCATGCCGCCGCGGCCGGCTGCCACGCTGATGCTCCTGCGCACGGGCGCGCGCGGCCTGGAGACGCTGATGCTGCAGCGGACGCAGAACGCCGCGTTCCTCGGCGGCGCATACGTGTTCCCTGGAGGTTCGCTCGACGCAAGCGACGTCGCGCCGCGCCGCGTGCTCGGCCTCACCGAGGCGCAGGCGAACCAGCGGCTGGGACTCGCGAGCGGCGGCCTGGGCTATTACGTCGCCGCGGTACGCGAGTGCTTCGAGGAGGCGGGCGTGCTGCTCGCCTGCGACGCGAACGGAAACCCGGTGCTTCCGGCGCGCGCGCGCAGCCTCATGGGCGAGCGCGCGAGCCCGTTCCTCGAGCTGCTCGAGCGCGAGAACCTGTACATTCCCGCCGGCGCGCTCGCGTACTACGGCCATTGGATCACGCAGCCCGGGCGCAGCCGGCGCTTCGACACGCGCTTCTTCGTCACCCACGCGCCCGCCGGGCAGGAAGGCGCGCACGACGCCGCCGAGACGGTCCACCACCTCTGGATCGAGCCGCGGCACGCGCTCGCGCGCGCCGACCGCGGCGAGATCGAGCTGGTCCACGCCACGCGCCAGACGCTCGCGGATTTCGCGCGCTTCGCCGAGCCGCGCACGGCCTTCGATTACGCCATGAGCCTGGTCGAGATTCCCACCAACCGCGCCTGCTGGGCCCAGGGACGCGAGGGCGCGCGCATCTTCAGGCGCGGCGACGCGCCGTACTTCGAGATCCACTGGAGCGATCCCGAGGAGAGCGGGCAGACGAGCTACGACCTGGTCCCCGGCGTCGCCAAACGGCTCGACCGCCATGTCACGCGCCTGATCGCTCCGAATCCCGGGATGATGACGGGTCCCGGCACCAACACGTACCTGCTCGGGGAAGAAGAGCTCGCAGTGATCGACCCGGGCCCGGCGAGCGACTCGCACATCGAGAAGATCCTCGCCGCCGGGAAGATCCGCTGGATCCTGTGCACGCACACGCACATGGACCATTCGCCCGCCGCCGCGGCGCTCAAGAAGGCGACCGGCGCGAGGATCCTCGGCCGCCCCGCGCCCGCGGGCCAGGACGCGAGCTTCGCCCCCGACGAAGTGCTTTCCCACGGCCAGCGCCTCTCGCTCGCGGGCGTTTCGCTGCGCGTCCTCCATACGCCGGGCCATGCCTCGAACCACCTCTGCTACCTGCTGGAAGACACGCGCATGCTCTTCACCGGCGACCACGTGATGCAGGGCTCCACGGTCGTCATCAATCCGCCCGACGGCGACATGCGCGCCTATCTCGCCTCGCTCGAGCTCCTGCTCGGCGAGGACCTCGCGATCCTCGCGCCCGGGCACGGCTATCTCATCGGCGAGCCGCAGCGCGAGGTGCGCCGTCTGATCCGCCACCGCCTGCTGCGTGAGCAGAAGGTGATGGCAGCGCTGGAGCGTGTGGCCGCAGCCACGCTGGAAGAGCTGCTGCCTGCAGTGTATGACGACGTGCCCACCCGCATGCATCGCGTGGCGCTGCGCTCGCTCACCGCACACGTGGACAAGCTGGTAGCCGAGGGACGGGTACGGCCGATGGACGATCGCTACGTGATCGTCATCGCAGACTGACGCGTCACGGCTACACCCGGCTTCCGGGCGTGCTCGACCCGCTTCGGCCGGTTTTCTGGCATGCCTCATGCCTCAATCGGGGCGCCAAAGGCGGTTGGCAAGGCCCTGCCCGGTCCTTTTGCAATCCCGCCCGGCTGCGGGACGCACCGCCGGCAGCAAGATCAACCCGATGACGAGGATATCCGCATGAGGCTCATCCTGGTGGGCGCACC